>JBEPUC010000050.1:0-28123 GCA_041691675.1 Hyphomicrobiales bacterium
TCTCGACTTCCCAGTCGAGCTTGGTGGAATCCTTCGGCATCATGGTGTCGTCGTTGGCACCGACGATGCAGCTCGGCGCCTTGTTGAAGATCACCGGCTCCTTCGGCACCGGCATGCCGGCTTCGGCGGCGTGGTCGGAGTAGTTGAGGCCGATGGCGATGAAGTTGCCGACATTGCCGACGCAGGGGCCGAGCCGCGGCTTGCCGGAGACCGGCTTCATGCGCTTGAGATTGAGCTTCTTGATCTTGGCGAGCCCGCCGGCGGCGAGCATGGCGCCGTCGATGTCTTTGACGACGCGGGACAGGTCGCGAATCTTGCCGTCCTCTCCGATGATGCCAGGCTTTTCGCGGCCGGCGGCGCCGTAGCGGACGAGCTTCATAACAGTGTCTCCCTGGAAAGGATGTTTGTTGTCGGGTTGCGGCAAATCAGGCGGAATATGCGATGGCGGAGGGGGCAAGGTAAAGGGGAGGCCAAAATCGCATGGAGCCAAGCGCCGGCGCCCGCGTGCGAGGCGATAAGGGGGCGCAACAGCCGCCATCGGCGATGCGGGACGGGCTGGTTCTCGGCCAGCCTATTTTTCGGCCGGCCTGCTTTTCAGCCAGCCTACTTTTCAGCCTTGAGCTTGTACAACTGGAAGCCGGTATCGGCGATCGACTTCTCGATCACGTCGCGGCTCAGGTTGTTCGGCGGCGCGGTGTCCGGCTTGACCACGCCGACGGCGTGCCAGGGACGGAACTGGGCCGGCAGATTGAGGCCGCCTTTATCGCCGGAAAACGCGCGCAGGTCGCGATTGCTTTCCGACTTGAAGATGAAGATATTCATGAAATCGTCTTTCCGCGGACATCAAGGTCCGCCCGAGCGGGTCGCGACGCTTCGCGCGCTTATTTCGGTCCCGATTTTCGGTCCCGGGCGACAGTCGCAAAGCCAATCCGGCTCGTGTTCAGCCGATTATGGATGCCTGCGATTTAAGTGAACGGCAGGTCCCGTAAACTATAGGCCCTGCGCGCCTTCGCCACAAGCGAGGCCGGCCGGCGGCGCGTTTCGCGGACTCAATGCTGCCGGTCGGCGACCGGACGCACCAGTGAGCGGCGCATCCTGCGGCGTTCGGCATAGAGCACGCCGACGCCGTAAATCAGCAGGCCACCGCCGGCGATCAGCATCCAGTTCTGGCCGGCGAGTCCCAGGATCCAGCAATGGTCGGTCAGCCAGGTCATGGACGGCGCCAGCCTTTCAGGTCGCGATGGACGCAGGCAACGGACTGCGCCGCGCGCGCCGCCACCATAAATCCCGGCGGCAACTTCCGTCAGTAAACAGTGAATAAATTGCGGGCCTTTTTGTCGCCTCCGTGGCGTATCGGGCGCGCCGGCGCTATCAGCGGGGGCAATAAATTATCGTCGGTTAACCAACAGGTTTTACCATCGGCTAAAGCGTGCGGCGTAAAACGCGTGGCGTGACGGCCGGTGGCGCGATGGGGGCAAACGCGGCGGCTGAGCACAGGGAGGTCTCCATGAGCAATGAGACGAATCACCACGTGAGCGACGAGACGAACGCCGACGTTCGTGTCGAGGAAAGACGCAAGATTCATCGCCAACGCACCTTCAAGGCCGGGACCATCGCCTTCAACCGCGCCGGCGGCATCGATTGTCGGGTGCGTAACCTCTCGCTCGCCGGCGCCTGCCTCGAAGTCGCCAGCCTGATCGGCATTCCGGACGAATTCACACTGGCGATCGACAGCGATCATCTGCGCAAGCCGTGCCGGGTGATCTGGCGCAAGGCGACCCGGATCGGGGTTTCCTTCGCGGCTTGATGGCAGCGCGGCCGCCGTGGCGGGAAAGTCACAAGTCCAATAATTGTCATGATACCGCACCGGGAAGTGTGATCCCGGCGCACCGGCACATTGCAAGCCGTTTGCAGACCCGGCACGATTGCGTCCAACGACATCTCATAAGGGGCACGGGGAATGTTTATCGGGGCGCGCGTCAGGTCGGTATTGCTCGGTTGCGCGAGCGCCGCGGTGCTGGTGGTGGCGACGGGGACGGCGAATGCCGGTGGCTTCGCGCTGCGCGAACAGAGCGCCTATGGCCAGGGTTCTTCTTACGCCGGCGTTGCCGCGGGCGGGTCGCTGTCGTCGATGTTCTGGAATCCGGCGACGATGACGCAGTTTAACGGCATCCAGTTCGAGCAGGTGCTCACGGGTGTCATTCCTTACTCTGCCCACACTGCCAACGCGAACAGCACCTTCGCTGCCTTCGGCAATGCCGGTGATTCCGGCGACGATGCTTTGGTGCCGTCCGGCTACGTGTCGTGGCAAATCAATCCGAAGCTGTGGCTCGGTCTGTCCGTCAACGCGCCGTTCGGCCTCTCGGTGAGCTTTCCCGACCGCTGGGCTGGGCGCAATTATGCGGAAAACACGTTCCTGCATACCTACAACTTCACCCCGTCGATCGCTTTCAAGCTGAACAACTGGATCAGCATCGGCGCCGGCGTCCAGATTCAGTACGCGACGGCCAGCTTCGTCAGCGGCCTTCCGGTGAACGGGTTCGGCGTCCCGCCCGGACTGACCAACACGGCCAACATCCAGCTCAACGGCTATGGCTACGGCTTCACCGCAGGCGTCACCCTGACGCCGACCGATACGACCACAATCGGTATCGGCTATCGTTCGGCGATCGACCAGAAAGCCGACGGCTCATTGTCGCTGCCTGGCGGTCCAGCATTTGGCGCGCCGTTTTCCACCCCGGGCGGAGTTGAAACCACGCTCAATCTTCCGGACAGCGTCAGCGTCGGTTTGCGCCAGCGCCTGACGGAGCAGTGGACCGCCCTGGCCACTGTCGAATGGACGAACTGGAGCCGCATCGGCACGTCGCAGATTACGCAAACCTCCAACGGGCAGCCGGCGCAAATTCTGGCCGGCGTCGGCGGCGGCAATGTCACCATTCCGTTCGAATACAAGGACGGCTGGTTCTATTCGCTCGGCGCCGAATACGAATGGAGCCCGGCGATGACGTTGCGCGCCGGCGTCGCCTACGAGAAGAGCCCGATCGTCGATCAGGTGCGCACGCCGCGCCTGCCGGACAATGATCGGTTCTGGCTGTCGGCCGGTTTGAGCTACAAGGTGACGAACAAGCTGACGCTCGATGCCGCCTATTCGCACCTGTTCGTGCGCGATACGACGGTGAACCTCGGACCCGGCACCGGCAACCCGTCGTCCACCGCGGTGGTCTATTCAGGCTCGGTCGATTCCCATGTCGACATCGTCTCGGTCGGCATCAAATATCGCTGGGACGATCCGGTCGTGCCGGTCAAGCAGGTCTATCACAAATAGACTGTGGTCTTTTCAAGCGCGCATCTTGCATCAACGAAAGGCCGGCGGTGACGCCGGCCTTTTTGGATGAAGAGGCGATGATAGCGCCGTGTGCGCGCGTGAATCAGAACGCGCCGGGAAACACGCCGCCGTCGATGAGGAGATTTTGGCCGGTGATGTAGCCGGCCTGCGCCGAGCACAGAAACGCGCAGGCCGCGCCGAACTCGGCCGGCTCGCCGAAGCGTCGCGCCGGAATGGTGCTCATGCGGTCGGCGGCGACCTGGGCGACGCTCTTGCCGGTTTTCTCCGACGTTTTCGACAGCATGCCGCGCAGGCGATCGGTGTCGAAGGCGCCCGGCAGAATGCCGTTGATGGTGACGTTCTTGTCGGCGACCGAGCGCGCGACGCCGGCAAAGAAAGCAGTGAGGCCGGCGCGCGCGCCCGAAGACAGATCGAGCCCGGCGAGCGGCATCTTTACCGAGCCGGACGTGATGTTGACGATGCGGCCGAACTTGCGCTGAATCATCGGGTCGATGACCTTCTGCGTCAGTTCGATCGCCACGACCATGTTGGCGACGACGCCGTCGATGATCTCCTGCCGCGACAATTCGCGGAAATCGCGCGGCGGCGGGCCGCCATTGTTGTTCACCAGAATGTCGGGCTGCGGACAGGCGGCGAGTAGCGCCTTCTGGCCCTCGGGCGTGGCGACGTCGGCGGCGACGGGGATGATCTTGCCGCCGGTGATGGTGGCGAGTTCCGCCGCAACGGCGGCCAGCGATTTGGCGTCGCGGCCGTTGATGACGACCTCGCAGCCGGCTTCGGCCAGCGCGCGGGCGCAGGCTCTGCCGAGGCCGCGGCTGGAGGCGCAAACGATAGCCTTGCGGCCGGCAATTCCGAGATCCATGGCTTCCTCATAGACGTTGTAAATGTTGCCGCCGACTGTCAGGGGCGGGCGCGTTGGCGTCAAGGCGTGTTCGATCTTCCCGCATATGAAGGGAAAGCGTGCCGGCGTCGCCTGACTGTCGCAGTCACTTGATACCTCCGCAGTCGAAATCGAGCGATTGATTCGGAGGGTCCATGCAGCGCGATCCCGCCAAGGAAGTGATGGAAAAGGCCTATGCCCGCTGGGCGCCGGTCTACGACGTGTTGTGCGGACCGGTGTTTCTCAACGGCCGCCGCGCCGCCGCCCAAGGCAGCGCGCGAGGTCGGCGGCCGTATTCTTGAAATCGGCGTCGGCACCGGCCTGTCTTTCGACGATTACGACACCGACACCGAAATCACCGGCATCGATATTTCCGAACCGATGATTGCACGGGCCCGCGAACGGCTCAAAAGCGGGCGCTATCCTTACGTCAAGGAATTGCGGGTGATGGATGCCTGTTGGCTCGATTATCCGGACGCCACGTTCGACTGCGTGGTCGGGCAGTTCGTCATCACGCTGGTCGACAATCCGGAAAGCGTGTTGAGCGAATGCGCGCGCGTGGTGCGGCCGGGCGGCCAGATCATTCTCGTCAGTCATCTTTATTCCGAGCGTGGTCTTGCCGCGGCGCTTGAGCGCCTGCTGGCGCAAAAGGCACGCAAGCTCGGCTTGCGGCCGGAATTTCCGTTCCAGCGCCTGGCCGACTGGGCAGCCACGCATGGCGGCGCCGAGGTGATCGAGCGGCGCAAGGTCAAACCGTTCGGCGTCTATACGCTGGTGCGTTTCCAGCGCGCGGGGGTCGAAAGCGTGGCGGCGTGAGTGTCACATATCCGTCATCGCATTCTGCTAGGGGGGACCGATATGATACTTGACGTGAATTGGAGATCGCCGTGACGTCCCCAGTCCCGCGGCGATTTCGCGCGCTTTTCATCTCCGACGTGCATCTGGGAACGCGCGGCTGTCAGGCCGATAAACTGCTCGACTTCCTGCGCTACCACGAAGCCGACACGCTCTATCTCGTCGGCGACATCGTCGATGGCTGGGCATTGCGCTCAAGCTGGTACTGGCCGCAGGCGCACAACGACGTCGTGCAGAAGCTGTTGCGGCAGGCGCGCAAGGGCGCGCGGCTGATCTACATTCCCGGCAATCACGACGAATTCCTGCGCGGCTATTATGGCACGCATTTCGGCGGCATCGAGGTCGTGGAGCATATCATTCATGAGGGTGCCGACGGCCGGCGTTACCTCGTCGTCCACGGCGACATCTTCGATCTCGTGGTGTCGCAGGCGCGCTGGCTCGCGCTGCTCGGCGATAAAGCCTACGACTTCGCGATCCAGGCCAACCGTGTTTCAACGCGCTGCGGCGCGTGTTCGGTGCGCCGTATTGGTCGCTGTCGAAATGGATGAAGCTCAAGGTCAAGAACGCCGTCAATTACATCGGCGCTTTCGAGAAAGCGCTTTCGACCGAAGCCAAACATCACAATGCCGGTGGCGTGATCTGCGGCCACATCCACACCGCCGCGCTGCACGACGAATACGGCCTGCGCTACATCAATTGCGGCGACTGGGTCGAGAGTTGCACCGCGGTCGGTGAGAACGAGGACGGTACGTTCGAGATCGTCACCTGGACGCGCAGCGGCGAGGGTGTCGACGAGCCGGCAGCACTCGAACAGGCGCAGGCGGCGTGACGCAACACCCTCATCCTGAGGAGCCGCGCGCCAGCGCGGCGTCTCGAAGGAGGGGCCTCGTGGTTCGAGACGCGCCGCTGACGCGGCGCTCCTCACCATGAGGATAGAGGAGTGCCGATGAAAATCCTGGTCGCGACCGACGCCTGGCATCCTCAGGTCAACGGCGTGGTGCGCACGCTGGGCCAGATCAGGAACGAAGCGGCCGCCTTCGGCGTCACGCTCGAGTTTCTCGGGCCGGCCGAATTTCGCACCTTGCCGATGCCAAATTATCCCGAGATCAGACTGGCATTGTGGCCGCGCCGCGCGATCGAACGCCGGCTCGACACGGAAAAGCCCGACGCCATTCATATCGCCACCGAAGGTCCGATCGGCTGCGCCATGCGCGCGATTTGTCTCAAGCGCGGCGTGCCGTTCACCACCAGTTTTCACACACGCTTTCCCGACTATCTCGCCGAACGGCTGCCGCTGCCGGACCGCTGGACCCGCGCGCTGACATGGCGCTGGCTGCGGCGCTTCCATCAACCCAGTGCGACGGTGCTGGCGGCGACGCCGACCTTGCAGCAGGAATTGAAAGCGCGTGGTTTCCCCAACGTCGCGCTGTGGTCGCGCGGCGTCGATTCGGAACTGTTCCATCCACGGCGACGCGACGCGGCGGTGTTCGATCTGCCGCGTCCGATTTTTCTCGCCGTCGGCCGCGTCGCGGTCGAAAAGAACCTGCATGAATTTTTGAAACTCGATCTGCCCGGCACCAAGGTCGTCGTCGGTGACGGCCCGGCGCGCGCGGCTTTGTCGAAGAAATATCCCGGTGCGGTTTTTGCCGGCGCGATGCAGGGCGGCCAACTGGCCGATGCCTATGCCTGCGCCGATGTCTTTGTGTTTCCGAGCCGCACCGACACCTTCGGGCTGGTGCTGCTGGAAGCTTTGGCCAGTGGCGTGCCGGTGGCGGCATTTCCCGCCCCGGCGCCGCGCGACGTGCTGGGCGAAGGGCAGGGGGATGCGCCGGTCGGCTGCCTCGACGACGATTTGCGGCGCGCCTGCCTTGGTGCGCTGGAACGCGACCGCGTTGCTTGCCGTAATTTTGCGCAGGCGCGGACATGGCAAGCGAGCGCACGGGCGTTCGTGACGCATGTCTGCGCCGGCACGGGAGTGGCGGCGAAGACGGCGGCGTGAAGACGCAGGCGGGATGCGGGCGCCCTTGCTCCGGACAGGCTTGCGGCGTTACGCTTGCATCATGGGCATCATCGACAAGAACCTACTGCCGACCGCCGCCGACATCGAAGCCGCCGCCAAGCGGCTCAAGGGCATCGCGGTGCGCACGCCGCTCTACAATTCGCCGGTGCTTGACGAGCGCCTTGGCGCGCGGGTGTTTCTCAAGCTTGAAATCCTGCAACGCACCGGATCGTTCAAATTCCGTGGCGCCTACAACAAAGTGTCGTCGATCGCACCCGACAAACGTGCGGCCGGCGTCGTCGCCTATTCGTCGGGCAATCACGCGCAGGGCGTGGCGGCGGCAGCGAAGCTGATGGGAATGCCGGCGACGATCGTGATGCCGGCCGACGCGCCGCAGGCCAAACGCAACCGCACCAAGGCGCTCGGTGCCGAAGTGGTGTTATACGACCGCGACACGCAAGACCGCGCGGCGATCGCCGAACGTCTTGTCAAAGAGCGCGGTGCGACTTTGGTGCCGCCTTACGACGATCCGCTGATCATCGCCGGGCAGGGCACCATCGGCTTCGAAATCGTCGAGGATCTCGAAGCGTTGGGCCTCAAGCCGGAAATCGTGGTGGTCGGCGCGTCCGGTGGCGGGCTGGCCGCCGGCATTTCGCTCGGTGTCAAATCGCGCGTGCCGTCGGCGAAGATGTTTACCGCAGAGCCGGACGGCTTCGACGACACGCGGCGCTCGTTCGAGAGCGGGCATCGCGAAGCCAATGAGCGTCTCAGCGGTTCGATCTGCGACGCGCTGATGAGCAACACGCCCGGCGAGTGGACCTTCCCGATCAATCAAAAGCTGATCGGACAGGGCCTTACCGCAAGCGATGCCGAGGTCGGCCTCGCGGTGCGCTATGCTTTCGAGGAATTAAAGCTGGTGGTCGAACCCGGCGGCGCCATCGGCCTCGCCGCGCTGCTCGCCGGCAAACTGGACGTTAAAGGCAAGGTCGCGGTCGCGATTCTGTCGGGCGGCAATGTCGATGCCGAGATGTTCGCGAAGTTGATCGGCGGTTAGAACAAGCCGATTTCACGTAAACAGCGCGATGCGCTCGTCTTCGCTCAGGGCCATGATAGCGGCCAGGGGATTCATGGCTGGCGTCGCCGTTGTGGCGGGAGCATCGGCTGCAGGTCGGTTTGCTCTATCGGTTGTAAGGGACGGCGGGGCCAACTCCGGCGCAACCGACCGATAATATTCGGTCGCTCCAACTGCCGAGATTGTCGCCGCCGTCGTGTGCGGCTCTGCGTCCGAAAGCGTTTCGGCGCTGCTGCCGGCAACCGCTTCCGCAGATGTTTGTGCGGTCACGTCATCGGCTGCTTGCACGACGTCTTGCGCCGAATCTTGCGCAACATCTTCCGCAGGCGCGCGAGCGGTCACGTCCGCTTCGGCAATCCGGGCGACAAGCGGAATATCGAGCGTCATTTCCGGCGCGGCGGTTTCTGTCGTTTGCGCCGCCGGTGTCATGCCCCCGGCCCTTTCCTGGACCTTTGGCAGACCGTCGACGAAATCAATCATCGGAATGAATTCGCTGACTTGCGGCGGCTCCGCGGATTTCTGTTCGGATTTCGTTTCGATCACGCGCTGCACCAGCGCGATGCTGCGCGGCGCCGCCGTGTCCGGCCGCGGGATCGGCAGTTCCGGTTGCTCGGGCTGCGGCACTTCGGTCAGCGCCGCGAGCGGGCCGGGGGCCAGCAGTCCCTCGATGCGGGCCTGGACAAACTCGATCAGCGCCGACAGCGTTGCCGCTCTGATCGCGCCGGGCGACGAATCGATCTGCGGCCGGGCCGATCGGATGGTGTCGAGCAGCGCGCGCAGGTCCTGACGAATGCGCTCGGCCTCGGGGGAGGCTGCCTGCTTGCGCGCGGTTTGCTCCAGCCGGTCGAGCGCGGCGAGCACTTCCGTCGTGTCGGCATGCCGGTTGCGACGGGCGTATTCGTGCAGGAAAGCACGCCCACGTGCGCTCGACCCGAGCGTATCGCAGAACGACTGATAGTCGCGCTCATCGACCGCCTGCCCTTGCGGGAGGCTGTGCGACGCGACCGACGTCTCATTCGCTACGGCTTGGGCCATCCTTGCTTGCATCATCTTTGCCGGCACCATGTGCATTTCTTGCTCGTCGGTTTATCAATCAAGCGGCTTGATTCGGCCAGCCGTCTATTCCCCGCGGTGTAACGGGACGTCGCGATATGCCGTCTTTCCTGTCCGATTCCATCGCCGTTGCGCCGTCGACGCGCGAAAAGGGCTTTGCCTCGCGGCTGGCGGCGCTCTACGCCGCGCTTTTCGTGATGTCGGGCGTCCAATTGCCGTTTTTCCCGGTCTGGCTCAAGGCCAAGGGCCTCGATCCGGGCATGATCGGGCTGGTGCTGGCCGCGCCGATTGTCGCGCGGGCCTTTGCGCTGCCGGTGGTCACGCGCGCCGCCGACCGCAACGATGCGGTGCGCGCGGCGATTGTTTTGACCAGCCTGTTCAGCGTTGCCGGCTTTGTGCTGGTCGGCGTCTGCGATAGCGCGCTGTCGATCCTGATCGTCTTCGCGCTGGCATCGCTGGCGACGACGCCGGTGATGCCGCTGACCGAGACCTATGCGCTGCGCGGCTTGAGCGCGCGCGGCCGCGCCTACGGGCCGGTGCGGCTGTGGGGCTCGCTTGCTTTCATCGTCGGCGCCTTCGCCGCCGGCTTTGCCGCCGACGCTTTGCCGGCGCGGCAGTTGATCTGGCTCATCGTCGCGGCGAGCATCACCGCCGCCCTCGCGGCGTTGCGACTGGCGCCGCTCTCGACCGGGGCGCCGAACGCGGCCCCCAGCGCCGCGCCAACCAAAAGGTTGTTGCGCGACAAGGGCTTTATCGCCGTCATGGCGGCGGCGAGTTTGATCCAGGCGAGCCATGCCGTGTTCTACGGTTTCTCGGCGGTCGAATGGCGCGGCGCCGGGCTCGACGGCAGCGCGATCGCGGCGCTGTGGGCCATCGGCGTGATCGCCGAGGTCATTCTGTTCGCGCTGTCGGCGCGGCTGCCGGCTTTTTTCTCGCCGAGCATGATGCTGATGATCGGCGCGGCCGGCGGCGCGCTGCGCTGGACGGCGATGGCCTTCAATCCGACGGCGGCGCTGTTGCCGGTGCTGCAAACTTTGCATGCGCTGAGTTTCGGCGCGACCCATCTCGGCGCGCTGACTTACGTCGCGCGGCATGCGCCGCTCGGGCAGGCGGCGCGGGCGCAAGGCTATCTGGCGCTGGCCATCGGCGCGGCGATGGCAGCGGCGATGGGACTATCGGGCGTGCTTTATGCCGCCTTTGGGCCGGAGGCTTACGCGGCGATGGCGCTAGTGGCGGTCGTTGGCGGCGTTTGCGCTGCTGTAGCGCACCGCGCGGCGCGGGTTGTCGTGACGCACTGAGCGGGTGCGCGTATGCGTGCGTGCCTCGCGCGTTTTCTCACCACAGGTCGAGACGATGCCGTGCATGTCGTGGCCCTGCATGTAGATCATCGTGCGCGACAGTCCGCCGTGACGCCTGATCCAGCGCCGCACCGGCGTCGGATAAATATTCCACAGCGCCTGCGTGCCCATCGGGCTGGTCACCGGACGTCCATCGATGTCCGGCATCCAGGCCGCGTGAAAACCGAAACGCGCGCGTGACGTGGCGCATATGCGCGCGCGCGGGACAAGGCCGAGGATCAGCGTGCAGGCCGACAGGCAGTTGCCGTCGATGACGACGTTCTCGCCGGACGAGCGCAGCGTGGCGAAGGCTTGCAGGTAATGACCGATCTGGCCGCCGCGATCTTCGGCGATGCGCATGGTGGCGGAAGCGGGCGTCATCGACGCCATGGATGCAATCGATGCCAGGCAGAGTAACAGACCCCGAATCCGCATACCCCCGACCCCCTCGCTGCGCCCGCCGGTTTCCGGCAGGATCATTGGCCAGATAGTAACGCGAAATTGTACGAAACGGAAAGCTTTCATTAACCATTCCAGACAGTTTTACCCCAACAATTTAGTTAAAAATTGAACGAATTCAGGCGGTTGGAACTTTGTCCGGACACGGCCAGGCGTCAGCCCCAGAGCTGGGGCTCCGGCGGATCGACCCGGCTGCCGTCGTAGCGCAAACCCGCATCACGATCGCGCGCCAGCAGCAGCGGACCGTCGAGATCGACGAAGCGCGCGCTCTGCGCCAGCAGCATCGCCGGCGCCATCGACAGCGAGGTCGCCACCATGCAGCCGGCGAAGATGACGAGGCCCTGCCGCGTGGCGGCATCGGCCATCGCCAGCGCTTCGGTGAGGCCGCCGGCTTTATCGAGCTTGATGTTGACGGCATCGTATTTGCCGGCAAGCGCCGCAAGCGATGCGCAATCGTGCGCGCTTTCGTCGGCGCAGACCGGGATCGGCCGCGTCATCCGGGCCAGCGCGCCGTCGCGGCCTTCCGGCAGCGGCTGTTCGACCAGCACCACGCCGGCGTGCGCGCAGGCCTCCAGATTGCGGGCGAGGTGGTCGTCGCGCCAGCCTTCATTGGCATCGACGATCAATGTCGCGTTCGGGGCAGCCGTGCGCACCGCCTTGATGCGGGCCGGATCGCCGCCATTGTCCTCATCGCCGCCGAGCTTGACCTTCAACAGCGGACGCGATGCCGCCTTGGCGGCGGCTTCGGCCATCGCCATCGGCGTACCGAGCGAGATTGTGAAGGCGGTCGTCAGCGGCCGCGGCGCGGCAAGTCCGGCGAGTTCATAAGCGGGCCGTCCCGCCTGTTTGGCGGCGAGGTCCCAGAACGCGCAATCCAGCGCGTTGCGCGCCGCGCCCGGCTTCATCGCCGTTTGCAGCGCCTCACGGGTGAGCCCCCGCGCCAGAGCGGGGCGCATCGCCTCGATCGAGGCAATGACGGTCTCGACGCTTTCACCGTAGCGGGCGTAGGGCACGCATTCGCCGCGCCCGGTCGCGACGCCGTCACTAAGGGCGGCGACAACGACCGCAGCCTCGGTCTTGGCGCCCCGGCTGATGGTGAAGGAACCGGCGATGGGCCAGCGTTCGGCGGCGACGGTCAAAGTGAGGGCGAGGGGGGCTGGCAAATTGATATGACCTTGTGGGCGCCTTTATTGTGCTTATGGGTGACGGGGCTGGGGATATCCTGGCCGCCGGCCTGCGGCGCGAGCCTCGACAGGTTTACATGCACGGGTCAAGACCGGTGCAGCCGAGCAGGCAATGGCCGTTATTTTATGCGATTTTGGACAGGCACGGCCAAACAGGCAAAGCGAGCGGCAGGGTGAGCGGCAAAGCGCACGACGACAAATTCTTGCGGGAAGCGGTGGAGGGCGACCGGCTCAGTCTCGCCGGCGAAGGCGCTTGGCTGGCCGTCGATGCCCATGATCTTGAATCCCGGATCGCGACCGTCGCCGGACGCTACCCGGCGGTCAGGAATGTCGCCATCGACATGGGCCAGGTGGTGCAACTCGACACCTTCGGCGCGTGGCTGCTGGAACGGCTGGTGCGCACTTTCTCGGCGCGCGGCTGCAAGACCGAGGTCACCGGGCTCAAGGACGATTACCGCGCGCTGATCGACGAACTGCACGCGGTCAAGCTGGAAGAATTGTCATCGCGTCCCGGCAGCGCGACCGTGAGCGATGCGCTGATCTCGATCGGCGAGAACATCGTCTCGGTCGGCCGTTCGTTTGCATCCATCGTCAACGTGCTGGGCGCACTGGTGGTGGCATTTCTGCGGGTGGCGGCACGGCCGCGCTCGTTTCGCATGACCGCGCTGGTGCATCAACTCGACAATGTCGCCTGGCGCGCGGTGCCGATCGTTCTGCTGATTACGTTCCTGATCGGCTGCATCATTGCGCAGCAGGGCCTGTTTCATTTCCGCAAA
Organism: Hyphomicrobiales bacterium; assembly: GCA_041691675.1. Lineage (GTDB taxonomy): Bacteria > Pseudomonadota > Alphaproteobacteria > Rhizobiales > Xanthobacteraceae > Pseudolabrys. The sequence goes on from JBEPUC010000050.1 coordinate 12,962, forward strand.
TTCGGTGCCGACGTCTTCGTGGTCGACATGGTCGGCATCCTGGTGTTGCGCGAACTCGGCGTGCTGATCGTCTGCATCATGGTGGCCGGCCGCTCAGGCTCGGCCTACACCGCCGAACTCGGCTCGATGAAGATGCGCGAGGAGATCGATGCGCTCCAGACCATGGGCTTCGATCCGATCGAAGTCCTGATCCTGCCGCGCATTCTGGCGCTGATCATCGGCGTGCCGATCCTGACCTTCCTCGGCTCGATGGCCGCACTCTACGGCGGCGGCCTGGTGTGCTGGCTCTATGGCGGCATCGATCCCGAAATCTTCCTGTCGCGCCTGAAGGAAGCCATCGCGCTCAACACGTTCGAGGTCGGCATGATCAAGGCGCCGTTCATGGCGCTGGTGATCGGCGCGGTTGCGTGCGTCGAGGGTCTCGCCGTCAAGGGCTCGGCGGAATCGCTCGGCCGCCAGACCACCGCTTCGGTCGTGGAGTCTATTTTTCTCGTGATCGTGATGGACGGTATTTTCGCGATCTTCTTCGCCTCGATCGGGATGTAGGAAAATGGCGCTCGCACCCGCATCGACAACAAATGGTCAGACGACGAACGGCCAGGCCATGAACGGCCAGGCAACAAATGGCCAGGCAACAAATGGCCAGGCAACGAGGGGCCAAAGAGAAGTCGTCATCGCGGCGCGTGGCGTCGAAGTCGGCTTCGACGATCATCTGGTGCTCAAAGGCGCCGATCTCGACGTTTATCGCGGCGAGATTCTCGGTTTCGTCGGCGGCTCGGGCGCCGGCAAATCGGTTCTGATGCGCACGATTATCGGGCTCATTCACAAGCGTGCCGGTTCGATCAACGTGTTCGGCGTCGATATGGACGAGGCGAGCGACAAGGAGCGGCAGGCGGTGGAGCGGCGCTGGGGCATTCTGTTCCAGCAGGGCGCGCTGTTTTCATCGCTGACAGTGATGGAAAACTTGCAGTTCCCGGTGCGTGAATATCTCAATCTGTCGCAGCGCCTGCTCGACGAACTGGCGGTCGCCAAATTGGAAATGGTCGGGCTTGATGCCACGGTTCGCAACAGGTTCCCGTCGGAACTTTCCGGTGGCATGATCAAGCGCGTGGCGCTGGCGCGCGCGCTCGCGCTCGATCCGGAGATCGTGTTCCTCGATGAGCCGACCTCCGGCCTCGACCCGATCGGTGCCGGCGATTTCGACACCCTGATCGCGACGCTGCAACGTACTTTGGGTCTGACCGTTTTCATGGTAACGCACGACCTCGACAGCCTGCATACGGTCTGCGACCGCATCGCCGTGCTGTTCGAGGGCAAGGTGATTGCCACGGGCGGCATGGAAGCCATGCTGGCGTCCAAGCACCCTTGGATGAACTCTTATTTTCACGGCAAGCGGGCGCGGGCGCTCGAAAAGTCGTTGGCAAAGCCGAACCTTTCCGGAGCCGGTTGATGGAAACGCGCGCGAATTATTTTTTGATCGGTGTGTTCACGCTGGCGGTGGTCGCCGGCGTATTCGGGTTCGTCTATTGGTTCCAGAATATCGGTGGCACTGGCGAGCGCCTGTTCTACCGCGTCGTGTTCGACGGTTCGGTGTCCGGCCTGCGCACCGGCGCGACGGTATTGTTCAACGGCATTAAAGTGGGCGAAGTGACCGGCCTCAAGCTCGATCCGCAGCGGCCGAAGCAGGTCGTCGCCAGCATGTCGATCGACAAGGGCGTCACGATCCGCAAGGACACCGAGATCGGTCTCGAATTCCAGGGGCTGACCGGCATTGCCTCGCTGTCGTTCAAGGGCGGCGATCCGGCGACGCCGCCGATCGTCGGCGCCAAGACCGCGAAGGACGAGGCGCCATTACTCGTGGCGCCGCCTGGCGCGACCCAGGACGTGACCACCGCCGCGCGCAACGCGCTGCAAAAATTGCAGGACTTCGTTTCCGAAAATCAGCAGGCGTTTCACGAGACACTGGAAAATCTCAACAAGTTCACCGCCGCTCTGGCGGGCAATTCCGATCACCTCAGTGCGACCTTGGCCAATCTCGACAAGTTCAGCGCGACGCTTGAGGGCAATTCGGATAACATCAACAAGACGCTTGCCAGCATCGAGCAGTTCACCGGCGCGCTCGGCCGCAACGCCGACCGCATCGACCGCATCTCGGCCGGGCTCGAAAACCTGACCGGCGGCCCCGACGGCAAGAGCGGCGAGATCAACGATGCGGCGCGCTCGATCAAGACGCTGGCCGACAATCTCGACAAGCGAACCGCAGCAATCACCGCCGGTCTCAACGGCCTGACCGCAAAAGGCGGGCGCCAGCTTGACGGCGTGGCCTCCGACGCCCGCCGCACGCTCGGCAGCATCGATCGGGCGGTCAACAACCTCGACCGCAATCCGAGCAGGCTCATTTTCGGCGGCAGCGGTGGTGGCGGATTGCCTGAGTATAAGGGCCGATAAGGCAAGGCTTCCGCGACATGCCGGCGCGGAACCATTGCGGTGGCTGGGGCGTCTATTCGATGCATCGCAGCCACAGTGGCGGGGCTATCGGGGTTTTCCGCAGGTATTTTGGCCATTCCACGGTGAATCATCCTATATGTCTGTGGCTCCGGCGGGGTTGTTGCGGCATAGCTGCAACAGCCCTGAGTTCCATTGTTTACGATTGACCAATATCGGGGGTTCTTCGCTTTGCGTCTTTCGGGGCGTCCTTCCCAAATACAGTCCCCAGTGCGGTTGTGGAGGCGTGCGTATCGTTCCGCGCCTGCGACGGCGCTTACCTTTTTTCTGGCGCTGGGACTTTCCGGCTGTGCGGGCGGCCTCGGCGGCCTGATCACCAAGACGCCGCCGACCGCTTACGACCTCAAGGCCGCCCATGATTTCGGCCGGCGCAACGGCGTTGCACGCGGCCAGCTTGTGATCGCCGAGCCGGTCGCGCTCGCCGGCTATGACAGCGAGAAGATCGTGGTGCGGCCGACTCCGACCCAGGCCGCGCAGATGGGCGACGCGCAATGGCAGGACCGGCTGCCCAAGCTGATGCAAGCGCGCCTGTTGCAGTCCTTCGAGAACGCCAATCGCCTGCGCGCGGTCGGCCGCCCGGCCGACAAGATCGCGACCGATTTTGCGCTGGTGACCGAGGTGCGCGCTTTCGAGGTTTCGGTCGCCGATAGCAGCGCGGTGATCGAGATCGCCGCCAAGATCGTGCGCGAGCGTACCGGCCGCATCATCGCGGCGCGGGTGTTTCGCGTTTCCGTTCCCGCGACCGCCAATGAGGGCGCGCCCGCCGTCGCCGCGCTCAACGAAGCCTTCGGCAAGGTTGAGCACGAACTGGTGCTGTGGGCGTCAAGGCTGGTTTGAGACGGTGAGCCTTGCTCCGCTCATTCCCGCGAAGGCGGGAATCCAGCGACTTCAAGTGAAAGAAGCAAGCACTGGATTCCCGCCTTCGCGGGAATGAGCGGTGTGTTTAGCAAGTAGCCCGGGTGGAGCGCCTCGATATTCGCTACGCGTTGTCGAAACGGCCGGCCGCGTGCGCCAGCATGGTGTAGACCTTGCCGGTTTCCGACGTCAGATACGTGCGCGCCACCATCTGGCCGCGATCATCGCGCGACACTTCTTCAAGCAGACGTTCGAACTCGCTGATGTAGCGATCGACGGTTAGTTTGAACTCGCGGTCCGAGCGATACTTCTTGCGAATTTCGTCGAACGCCTGCTGGCCCTGCAAGGTGTAGAGCCGGCGCGTGAACACATTGCGTTCGCCGCGCTTGTAGCGGTCCCACAGATCGGCGGCGGCCTCGTGATCGATCATGCGGGCGATATCGACCGACAGCGAGTCGAGCGATTCGATCGAGTGACGCGGGCTGCGGTCGTCGCCGCCACGGTCCATGTCACGGTTGATGTCGCGTCCCATGTCCCGTCCCACGTCGCGGGTGTCGCGGGCAGGCGGGGCGGGCTCCCGGGTAAATTCGCGGGCCGGCTCGGCTTCCTCGCGGGAGGCGCGGGTCAAGAGGTCGGACAGCCAGCCGCGGTTATTGTTGTTCGGCGACGATGGCGGCGCGCTTTTCGTCGCCGTGGGCGAAGGCTCGGCGGTGCGGCGCGGCGGCGCGAAATTGGACACTTCCGGACGCGGCGGCAACACGCGCGGCGGCGGCGCTTCGACGCGCGACGACAGTTCGGCGCGGCCGCCGATGACCGCCAGCGGCTCTTCGCGCGAACGGCGCACCGGTTCGACCGCGTCGAGGTTGCGGCCGTGGCGGGCGACGATGCGGTTCAATTCGGCAAGCGCCTCGATCTGATCGACGATGACGCGACGCATCTGCGAGGCGCTTTCGGCGGTTTCCTGCGGCAACTCGAATACGCCGCGGCGCAACTCATTGCGCGTCGCTTCCAGTTCGCGCTGCATCTCGGCCGCCATCTGCTTCATATCCCGCACGGTCTCGGTGAAGCGCTCGGCTGCGTCGCGGAACAGCGATTGCGTGTCGCCGGCGGATTGCTCGTAGATCGCGCGCATGCTCTGCGCGGCATCGGCGAAGCGCTCGTTGGCATCGCGGAACAACTGATCGGATTCAGAGGTGGTCTGGGTATAGATCTCGCGCATCGTTTCCACGGTCTGCTCGCGCTGCGCTTCGGTATGTTCACGCAACCGCGCGTACTGTTCCTCGATGACACGGGTGCTCGTATCGGTGCCTTCCGAGATGGTGCGGGCGATTTCGCCGGCATTCTCGCGCATCCGCGCATGCTGCTCGTCAATGACTCGGCTGCTTTCCGCGGTGCTTTCGGAGATGACGCGCGCGACATCGCCGGCACTTTCGCGGACGCGTTCGTATTGTTCGGTGATCGCGCGATTGCCGTCGGCGCTCGATTCCGAAACGAGGCGCGCGACTTCGCGGGCGCGGGTCGAGGCGGCTTCGAGCGACTCGTCCAAGAGGCCGGAGAAACGCTTGAGCCGCTGCTCGATATCCTCGGTGCGGATGTCGAGCGTAGCGACCAGCGAATCGAGTTGGGCGCGGCGTTCGTTGACAGTGTCCTCGGTGCGCTGGTTGGAGTGGTCGATCAATTCGGCGGCCTTGGCGAGTTCGCGGCCATGCGCCTCGAAATGATTGGCCAACTGGCCGAGATCGGTGACCACATGGGTCGTGCTCTCGCGGAAATTGGCGATCGTGGTCTCGACCCGGTCGGTGGCATCGACGGTGGAGCCGGTGACTTCGTTCATGGCGGTGACGAATTCCGAGACGCGCAGCATCAGCGTGTTCTCAAGCGCGCTCATGTTTTCGTGCGAGCCGGACAGGACTTCCTGCAACATGATGTTGGCTTCACGCAGCCGCTCGAACAGAGCGGTGGTGTCCGAGTTCAGGATATTGTGCGTCTCCATCATGTCGGTGACGGTGGCGGTCGCGGTCTCCTTCGACTTCGCGATGGCCTTGGTCGCGGTTTCCTGCAAGTCGTTGAATGTGCGGTTGATCGACGTCGCGGCGGATTCGCCGGCCGTGTTGATCATGCGGGTGATCTCGGCGCCGTTGTCCATCACCGTCTTGCCGAACACCACGCCCTTGGCCTCGATCGCGACGAGGGCGCGATCGGTGGCGGTGGTGATGTCGTTGGCGAAGCGTTCGCCGCTTTCGGAGATGGCATGGAGCACGCCGCCGCTCTTGTCGGACAGCATCGCGGCCATTTCGGTGGTGCGCTGGCTGACCGAGAGGGCGATTTCCTCGGCGCGGGAGACGAAGCTCTTGGCGATTTCGTCGCTGACGCCGGTGAGCGTGCGCTCGGCCTCGGCGGCGGAGGAGCGGATCGAGTCGGTGGTGGTCTGCGTGAGACCGCCGAGCGATTTTTCGATTTCGCTGGCGCTGGAACGGATTGAACTGGTGGTCGACAGCGTCAGCGCGCCGAGCGAGCGCTCGGCGTCCGAGGCGTTGCTCTTGATCGCTTCGCTCAACTGCTCCATGCGCGCGTTGAGCGTGTCGGCGGCGGCCTTGGTGCGGCTTTCGATCTGATCGGTGACGCTGACGGCGCGGCCGACCAGCAGTTCCTCGAAGCGGCCGATGCGGCTGTCGAGGGTGTCGGCGACTTCGATGGTGCGCGTACCGAGCGTCTTGTCCAGTTCGCCAATCTTGGCGTTGATGGCGTCGACGACTTCGGTGCCACGGATATTGATCGTGCCGGTGACGTCGGCGATGCGCTTGTCGAGCGCGGCGACCATGTCGTTGCCGCCACCGGTCAGCGTGCCGGCAAGACCGGCGACGCGGCTGTTGAGCAGTTCCTCGAATCTCACCAGCCGGCCGTCGAGCGTCGCCGAGAGTTCGTCGGTGCGGCCACTGACGCGCGTGTCGAAAGTGTCGAGATAGGTACGCATGGCGTCGGAAACGTCCTGCGTGCGCTGGCCCAGGCGCTCGACCAGTTCGCCGCCATAGGTCTTCACGGTGTGATCGAATTCGGTGATGTGGCGGGTGACGAGGTTGCCGAGCGTGGTCGAGTCGCGCGCGATCTTCTCGGTGAGTTCGGTGCCGCCCTTGCTGAACATGTCCTCGAAGGCGAGCAGGCGCGCCGCCAGCATTTCCTTGACCGCATCGCCGCGGTTGTTGAGCGCCGCCACGAGTTTCCCGGCATTGTCGTTGAAGATGTCGGAGACCGAGTTGCTGCGCTCGATCAAGGTGTCGTTGATATGGGTGCCGGTCTGCTCCATCTTGGCGACCACTTCGCCGCCGCGCAGCGACAGATCGAGCACCAGTGAATCGCCGGTCGCGCGCAGCGTCGAATTGACATCGCCGGCGCGCGCCGTGATGGTTTCCGAAACGCGATCGGCGGTTTCGGCCAGCGCATCGGTGAACTGCTGCGAGCGGTTTGCCATGCTGTCGATGGTGCCGGCGGCCCGTTGCGCGAAGCCCTGCGCCACGGTGTCGAGCCGGGTCGTCATCATCTGTTGCAGGCGCGCCGCCATGTCCGCGAATTCGTCGTGGACGTGCTCGGACTTGAACGAGAGGCTGGCAGAGAGGCGATCGCTGGCCGAGGCAATGGCGGTGGTCGTCTTGTCGCTCGTCGATTCCAGGCGTTCGAGCAGGCTCGATCCGCGTTCGCTGAGGGCATCGATCATCGAGTCGCCGGCGTGGCCGAGCGCCAGCGTGATGTGCTCGCCTTTTTCGGTGAGCGAGCGGGTGACGCGCTGCGCCACTTCGCTGACCTTCTCCGAGACCAGATCGCCCACCGAGGTGATGTCGTGCGACAGGTCGAGATGGACCGCGCCGATCGCCTTGCGCACCTGTTCTGACTGGCTGACCAGCGTTTCACGCTGGTTGGTCAGTTCGCTCAACAGATCGCGGATGCGGACTTCGTTGTCGTTATAAGCGCGTTCGAGCGCGGAGACTTCGTTGTGGACGAGGGCCTCGAGTTCGGCGGCGCGCGCCAGCGCGCGCTCGACGCCGTCGCCCATGGCGGCGACTTCGCGGCGGATCGCCTGGCCAACCGAGACGACCTGCTCGCGCGCGGCGGCCTCGGGCTGCGCCAGGCGCATCGCCACTTCAGCCATCGATTCCGCAACCAGACGCATGTCCTGCGAGCGGCTGAACATATGGGCGATGACGTAAAAGAAGATCACCGGAACGATGAGCGCGGCGGCAATCCCCACAATGACGGCAATGCCGACACGCGGCGTCGCCAGCAGCGTCTGCAATTCGCCGGTCGAAAGAAATGCGAGCGCAGCGCCGCCCGCGACCCATGCAACGGTCGCAACGGTCGCAACGGCATACGGCGCGCGGGCGCGGCGGCGGCGCAGGGTCTGGAGGATCTGCCCCATGTTGGCGCGGTCGTCATTGGCCGGCAGGCGCGGCGCATTGTCACTGCGGGACCACGAGGCGGGCTGTTCGGGCTCATGAAACAGATCGGCGGTCTCGGGCGACTTGCCGGCGTCACGCTCGAAATCGGTAGCGGGCGAGGATTCCGGTTCCGCGTGCGCATCGGAGCGGACGTCCGGGTCGCGCAGGTTCAGGGCTTCCTCGATCGCGCTGAGAGCTTCGTCCGTTGCGTTCGTATTGTGCTGCGGATTATTCGCCATTTCGGTCGTCGCCTCGTCGTTACGCAAGACTAAAGTATTGGCGCGGCCCGCCAAAGGAAGCGGGCGCGCTGCGAACGCTTATTCCGTCCGGAGCCCGCGGCGGACCCCATCAAAACGCCAGGATTTCATCCTATCGTGTTGGCAATGCGAAGGAAACCGGGATCGGTAAGGATGTTTTAATCATCGTTAACAAAGTTAACGCTGGCCGTCGCGCCCAATCTGCCGGGCCGCCCGCCGGTCTTCCGGCTGATTGTTCAAGGGGCTGGCCGGCACCGGACGTTATGGCTGGTGCGCGGCGGAAGTCCGGCCGGGCCGCCTCGGCGACGCGCAAACCCGAGGCCACGGTTACGGCGGCCTTAACCAAACCGGCGCATCATGGCGCGATGGGCGCGAACCGCCGGGATTGTAGCGGAGTTCCGCGCGGCCGGCTTCGGCCGAGCCACAACGAAACAGAGCCAGGCACGGGGGAGGTTTCGATGAAGGCATTATCGACGCGACGCGCGGAGACGATGGAAATGCCTGAACCGGCGATCGACCGCGATCATCTCACCCGCATGACATTCGGCGACCGCGGCCTCGCGCACGAGGTGCTGCAACTGTTCGACCGCCAGGCCGCGCTGCTGATCGAGCGCATGCGCAAGGCCGACGGGCTGGCGGACGGATTTGCCGTCAGCGCGCTGGCGCATACCCTGAAAGGCTCGGCCGCCGGCATCGGCGCCGGGCCGGTGGCGCGGGCGGCCGAGGCCACTGAATGCGCGGCTGCCGCGCCGGATGGCGTCGGTCCCGCCCTCGATCGGCTGGCCCAGGCGGTGGACGAAGCGCGCGCGCTGATCGCCGAATTGCTGCGCGAAGGCTAACGGCGGCACGGTCACGCGCGGCTGGCGCGGCCCGGCAAATGACGTTATAGGAAGCCGCGCTTTCGCCAGTTCCGGCGTTCGCGCTTTCCCGCCACCGTTTTCCCGATCGTTTTGCTTATGCCGAAGATTACCTACATCGATTCATCGGGCGCGTCGCGCGCGGTCGAGGCCGACATCGGTTCGACCGTGATGGAAGCGGCGATCCGCAATAATATTCCCGGCATCGAGGCTGAATGCGGCGGCGCCTGCGCCTGCGCGACCTGCCACGTCTATATCGCCGAGGACTGGCGCGCCAAGGTCGGCGAGCCGACGCCGATGGAAGAGGACATGCTTGATTTCGGCTACGATGTGCGGCCCAATTCGCGGCTGTCGTGCCAGATCAAAGTGACCGACGATCTCGACGGTCTCGTGGTGACGACACCGGAGAAGCAGGCGTAGCTTCTCGCGTCAGCGTGTATTTGATGTTCCGCTCATTTCCGCGAAGCGGGAATCCAGAGTCGAAGAACTGGGTCGCCGCTTTCACGGGGACGAGCGGGGGGAGGGGCATCATGGTCTCGTCTCGAATCCAAACCACCTGTTGCATCGCCGGGGGCGGGCCGGCCGGCATGATGCTGGGCTATCTGCTGGCGCGCGCCGGCGTCGCGGTGACGGTGCTGGAAAAACACGCCGACTTCCTGCGCGATTTTCGCGGCGACACGATTCACCCCTCGACGCTCGAATTGATGCACGAACTCGGGCTGCTCGATGCGTTCCTGAAACTGCCGCATGACGAAGTGCATCAATTGAGCGGGCAGATCGGCAGCACCAGCATCACGCTGGCTGATTTCTCGCATCTGCCGACGATTTGCAAATATATCGCGCTGATGCCGCAATGGGACTTCCTCGACTTCCTCGCCGATCACGGCAAGCGGTTTGCGAGTTTCGATTTGCGGATGTCCACAGAGGCTGTCGATCTGATCGAGGAGGGCGGCCGCGTCGCCGGCGTGCGCGCGAAGACGCCGGACGGCATGCTCGACATCCGCGCCGATCTCACGGTCGGCTGCGACGGCCGTCATTCGACGCTGCGTGAACGCGCCGGCCTTGCGGTCACCGATCTCGGCGCGCCGATCGACGTGCTGTGGTTTCGCGTCACACGCAACGACGGCGACACGGCGGAGACGTTCGGTCACATGGAAGCCGGCCGCATGATGGTGATGCTCAATCGCGGCACCTACTGGCAATGCGCCTATGTGATCGCGAAGGGCGGCATCGACGCCATCAAGGCAAAGGGGCTCGACGCATTCCGTGACAGCGTCGTGGCGATGTCGCCGTTCTTGCGCGACCGCATCGGTGAATTGGACGGCTGGGACAAGATCAAACTCTTGACCGTCGCGGTTGATCGCCTCAAGCAGTGGCACCGGCCGGGCCTGTTGTGCATCGGCGACGCCGCGCATGCGATGTCGCCGGTCGGCGGCGTCGGCGTCAATCTGGCGGTGCAGGATGCGGTGGCGGCCGCCAATATTCTGGCGGAGCCGTTACGGCAGCATCGCATCACCGACGCGCTGCTGGCGCAGGTGCAGGCGCGGCGAAGCCTGCCGATGCGCGTCATCCAGTGGATTCAGGTGAGAATTCACGGGCTTTTGCTCAGCGGCCTGACCGCGAGCGGCGAGAGGCTGACGCCGCCCTGGCCATTGAAACTGTTCGATTGGTTTCCGGTATTGCGGCGTATTCCGGCTCGCTTGGTCGGCATGGGGATCAGGCCGGAGCACGTGCGCACGGCAGAAGCGCAGCGTTAGCTTCCCGCCGGTGCGACGACGGACGTGGTGAGGCCCATCTCGTCGAAGGCGCGGCGCACCAAACCCGACGCTTTGGCTGCTTCGATAAATTCGGTGACGTAGGCAAGTGCCGCCGGCTTGTCCTTGGGCACGCATATCGACGTGGTAGAACTCATGAAGGCATCGTCGAGCACGCGCGAGCCCGGCAGCGTTGTGGCAAGCGCAACGAGCGACTCGCGCGACGCCGCGAAGGCCTGAACGCGACCTTCGCGCAGAGCGCGCGCCGCGGGATCGATACCGGCAAATTCGATGTGGGTCGCCTTCGGCGTCGCTTTGGTCGCGGCGCGAAAGCTTGCGGTGTTGGTGATGCCGCCGACGCCGATGCCGGCGGCGTCCGCATCCTTCACCGATGCAAGGGCCGAGCCGGACGCGACCAGAAACGTGCTTTGCAGCAAGTGATAGGCATTGCCGAAGTCGACGAATTTGCGCCGGTCGGGATCGACCGGCATGAACGCGACGTCCCACGTATTGTTGGCGGCGGCGTTCTGGACTTCGCCGGAGGTATTGTGCGGCACGATCTCGGCATCGACGCCGAGCTTGGCCGCGAGTGCGCGGCCGAGAATGACGGCGACGCCTTTATAGGTGTCGCCATCCTTGATCGCGAATTGCGCCGACGGCGATGGCGCGATGGCAATGGCCACACGAAGTTTCCCGGTCGGGCAAAGCTGCTGCATGACGGCGGAATCGGGCATGACCTGGGGCATGGAGAAGACTCCGGCTTTTCACTGGCGCAAATCTTGTTGGCGATGATCGCCCAAGCTTAATAGCACGCGACGTTTAGCCCTTTACAGGGGGCGCGGACGAACCGCACGGCGCGCCACCAGCAACGCGACGGCGAAAGGCGCCAGCAGCACCAGCCGGCTCTGATAGCGGTCGACCGGATGCGAGAAGATTCCGCAGATCGCGGCATTGGCGGCGAGAGCGATCAGAATAGTAAGGCATAGCGCGGCGGCTTCCGGCGTAATGGCGAGCCGCCGCCGCAACAGCAGAGCGAGAATGATCGCCGCGATGGCGAAGCCCGCCACCGGCACATGCAGGTTATTGAGCGGCGCGACATCGAGCCCACCGGTTTGCTGGCGCGCCGCCATCAGCGATGGCAGCAGTTGCGGAACGATCTCTTCAAACGAATTGAAGGTAGGCTGGTTGTCGTCCGTGCTGATTTCGGATTCGAAGGAAGCGAACTGATTCAGCGTTGCGGCGATGGCGGTGGCCAGATGATCGAGCGGGTAGAGCATCAGCGTTTCGCGGATGATGCGCTTTTCCTCGGCCTCGTGGCCCGTCCAGCCGCCGAGTTTGTACAGCGGCGAGTTACCCCACAGCCAGTCGTCGGCCTGGTCCGGCAGTTCGTCCTTGTAGGCGCAGAGCTTGATCGACGGATCAGGGCACTGGTCGTCGAGATAACGGGCGACGATGCCGTCCTCGATCAAGCGGCCGAACAGGAACTGGGGACCGCCCGGCGTGAAGCTGAAACTTCCGGTCAAGGCCAGATTGGAAACCGGGCACAGCACAATGCCGACGGCCACCGCGCCGGCGGCGAAAGTCAGCCGCGGCTTCGGCAGCGGCAGGCGCGGAACGAAAGTCATGAGCCAGAGGGTAACGACGATGGCGGCGCAGAGGCCGGCGGCGGCCATGTGGCTTGGGACCGCGCAGGCGATGACTGCGGCAAGGCCGTAAGATTCCACTTTGCCCAGCCGGTCGGGCGTGAAAGCCAACATGTAAAGCGCCAGCACGGCGGCCGGGAACAGAATGTCCGGCATCAACTGAGCGGCAAACCACGGCAGGCTGGTCGCGATGCTCAGGAAGACGACGATGGCTGTCGCCAGCCACGGCCGTTCGCCGAGACCATTGACCCGTAACGTGACGAGGAAGAGCCAGACCGTCATCGCCGCCTGAACGACAATGCACGGCCAGAACGACAAGGGAATGCCGATGTCGAGGAAGGCGCCGTAGAATGCCGACCGGCCGTTCTCCAGCGCATGCCGGATCGGCGCGCCGAAATAGCCGCCGGTATCGGGGAAAATCAACGGAAAGCCGTTCCAGAGGGCTGGCGCCAGCAGCGCCACCATCATGGCGGCGGCGGCCACGGTCCAGATTGCAAGACCGCGCGAGGATGAGCGAGGGAGGGTTTCCTGAGAAATCGCCCGCGCGCCGCGAGCGACCAATGTGTCAGCCATTTAACCAAGCCCCATCGCAGGACGCCTTGCCCTGCGATGCGAAGCAAGAAGCGCCGGAAGGTGAACGCCGCCGATGCGGTTTGGTTCGCTGAGGATCAGGCTGGCAAAATGTCGCGGGCTTCCGGTTGCGGCAGCGCCGCGACGTAACGCTCATAGAGCCGCACGACTGCAAGGCCGGTCGCGAAAGCCGCGAGCCAGACCATCCGCGCACCGTAGCGGTCATGCGGGTTGGACAGAGCGCCGCAAACGAAGGCGTTGGCGGCAAGCGCCAGGATGCAGACCGTCGCCAACTCACCGAGGTCCGCGGGAATTTTGCGCCGCCAGGCGAGCAGTACGAAGACCGGCAGCAACGCCATAGCGATCAGCGCCAGCGGATAATGCAACTCGTTGATCGCGGCGAAGGATATGCCGGTGGTCTGCTGGCGCGCCGCGTTCATCGCGGGCGCAATGTCCGGCGTGTAGCGTTTGATGATGCCCTGGGTGTGAAAGAGCCAGCCGAGGACGCCTTCGCCGGTGCGCACGTCGATGAGTTGATGCCAGGTGGCGGCGAGCGCGGCTTCGGCTTGCAGGCCGGGATATTCCCGCAAAGCGCCGAGTGCGACGACTTCCATTTCCTTGTCAAGACCGGCGAAGCGGCCGAGGCCGTCGAACACCTTGCTGCCCCAGAACCAGACGTCGGCATCGCGGGGCAATTGGTCCTTGACCGTGCATAGTTTGAGATGCGCCTGCGGGCAGTGGGCGTCGAGGTATTTGTTGATGATGCCGTCCTGAAGCATGTGGCCGAACGACAGCGCGAAGCCGCCCGGCGTCCAGGCGACGCGCTTGGCGACGATGTAATTGCCGCCGAGCACCATGACCGCGCCGAGCGCCAGTGCGGCGATGCCCTGCAGCACCGCTGCGCGTGGCAGGCGGGCGCGATCGATGCAATGGATGAGCGCAGCGGCGGCGACCAACGCCATCAGCACGGCCATGGTGGCGTTGTGAGTCGAGGCGGCAACCGCGATCAGGGCAATGAGCGCGATGCGCTCGCACCGCGTCAGCAATTCGCTCCGCATCAGAAGCATGTACAGCGCCAGCACGCCGAGGCCGCAGAAGATGTCGGTTAACAGAATCGAGGTCAGCCACGGCAAAGTGGTGAAGACCGATAGCGTCGTGACGATGCCGACGAGCAGCAGCGGGCGGTCGCCGAGATTTTGGCCGAAGCCGTGCGTGCGCAGGATCAGCGCGAAAATCCACACCGTGAGGGCGGCCTGCACGATGAGCAGCGGCCAGAACGCCAGCGCGCTCGTGACGGTCAGCATCAGGCCGTAGGGCGCGGCGCGGCTGATGACCAGCGTGCCTTCGTACCAGCGCGCGAGATAGCCGCCGGTATCCCATTGCAGGAGCGGAAACCGGTTCCACATGGCCGGGACGAGAAGAATGGCGACAGAAAAAAGCGCAGCCAACGCCCGAAGGGCGCGGTCGGTACTCGGCACGATCAATCCTCCGACGGCGTCTTTTATTATTGCCTCTTTGATACCGGGTCGCCGAATTGCTGGCTAGGGCAATTTGCGCTTGTGACCGCCCGTTCCGCGGTGCAGCATAAGGCGAGAACCGCGTGCTCGAGGCCAAAAACGGCATGTTCGTCGCCTTTTTCAACGATCTGAAAGCCGCCGGCGTGCCGGTGAGCTTGCGCGAGTACCTCACGTTGATGGAGGCAATGCAGGCCGATCTCGCTTCGCGTCGCGTTGAGGATTTCTATTATCTGGCGCGCGCCACGCTGGTGAAGGACGAGCGCAACCTCGACAAGTTCGACCGCGTCTTCGGCCAGACGTTCAAGGGGCTCGAGTCTTTAGACGAGAGCGGGATGGCGGCCGACATTCCGGTCGAGTGGCTCAAGAAACTGACCGACAAGTTTCTGACGGAAGAAGAGAAGAAACAGATCGAGGCGCTCGGTGGCCTCGACAAATTGCTGGAGACGCTGAAGAAGCGTCTCGAAGAACAGAAGGGCCGCCATCAGGGCGGCTCGAAATGGATCGGCACCGGCGGTACGTCGCCGTTTGGCAACAGCGGTTACAATCCGGAAGGCATCCGCATCGGCGGCGAGAGCACGCACCGGCGCGCGGTCAAGGTCTGGGACAAGCGCGAGTTCAAGGACCTCGACGACGACGTCGAACTCGGCACGCGCAACATCAAGGTGGCGCTACGGCGCTTGCGCAAATTCGCGCGCACCGGCGCACCGGACGAACTCGACCTCGACGGCACCATCAAGGGCACCGCGCACAAGGGCTATCTCGACATCCAGATGC
>JBEPUC010000051.1:0-27316 GCA_041691675.1 Hyphomicrobiales bacterium
TTTCGCAGAAATGGCGGTCGATATGCAGCGGCTGCGGGTTGAGCGTCATGTTGGAGAACAACATGTTGTCCATCTGCGTCACGGTGCGGGTGTAGCGGTGCTCGTAGAGCTTGCCGACCTCGAAATCCTCGAAATACAGGCCGCCGCGCTTATGCCGCTCGAATGTTTCCGCCATCACCTATCTCCGGATTGTCTCAAAACAGGACGATATGTCCGCTATTCACGCTTCGTTAACCATAATTACCCATGCTCGTACCGGTACGTGCATGTCCAATTGGGCCATTGCACCCCCGGCCATAGCAGCCGAGGCAATCCGAAAGCAACCCGATGGCCGTGGATACCGTCGCCAGTAGTCAGGCATCGCCGGTCACCGCCGCTATCCGGCAGGCGGCGCAGTCGACCGGCGTCAGTTTCCAGTATTTGCTGACCACGGCCAAGATCGAGTCGAGCCTCGATCCGTCGGCGCAGGCCTCGACGTCCTCGGCCAAGGGCCTCTACCAGTTCATCGACCAGACCTGGCTCGGCACGATGAAGCAGGACGGCGCTGCCCTCGGCTATGGGCAATACGCCGACGCGATCTCCAAGACCGCCAGCGGCCGTTACGAAGTCGAGGACCCCACTGCGCGCGCGGCGATCATGAAGCTGCGCGGCGATCCGACCGCCAGTTCGATGATGGCCGGAGCGCTTGCGCGCAACAATGCATTCCAGATGACCGGCTCGATCGGGCGGCGACCGACCGAAGGCGAACTTTACGTCGCGCATTTTCTCGGCGTTGAGGGCGCCAGCAAACTGATCAACGCCACCGGATCGCGGCCGAACGCCAATGCGGCAGCAATGTTTCCTTCGGCGGCTACGGCTAATCGCAACATTTTCTACGATCGGTCCGGCGATGCCCGCAGCGTCGGTGAGGTTTATGCGCGGCTGACCGGCCGTTTCGACAACACGTCGGCCGCCGTTGCGGCGTTGCCGATAACCGCGCCGGACACCGCCGGCGTCGCCCAGGTTCTTGCCGAAGCGCATGGCGGGTTGCCGCGACAGGCCGACACCAAGCCGCTATTCCAGGCGATGTTCACGGATCGCGCCGGCAGGCCGGTGAGCCCGACGGTCGCGACACTGTGGACGCCGGCTGCGGGCACGGGCACGCCCGATACTGGTTCTCACCAGGATCATGCAAAACGCGTTGCGGCGGATATGCAGGCGGGGGCGCCCGCGCCGACGAGTCTGCTCGACCTGTTTACCGACGGCGCCACCAGCGCGCGTGGCCTGTTTCTCGGCGCCGGCTGAGACGGACGCCGCTCCGTCATCCGCCAAAAACGTCGTTAACGTTCGCGGAATATCTATGGTGAACCCTTTATTAAGCCCCGTCGATTAGGCTTTTCGGCATTCGTCGCTATTGACGGCGAGTGTTTGTAGCGTCTGGTCGTGTCATGATTGTTCGTCAGTTCCTGCAATGGGTCCGCCATGCGCCCGCCTGCGATCGGGCCGAAGCCACGTCCGCGCTGGCGCGCGCCTATCTCCATTCCGATCTCTCCGCTGCCGATCTTTCCGCCGCCGAAGGCGCGATGATCATGCTGCTCGATGATCCGTCGCCGCTGGTGCGGCGCGCCATGGCGGATGTTTTTGCGTCGTCGCAGAAGGCGCCGCCAGTCGTCGTCCACGCGCTTGCCGCCGACCAACCGGATGTGGCGCTGCCGCTGCTCGAACGTTCGCCGCTGTTGAGCGACGAGGATCTGGTCGACCTGTTCGCGACCGGTCCTCTCGATGCGCAGTTCGCGATTGCCGGTCGCGCGCTGCTGTCGCGTCCGCTTGCCGCGGCGATCGCCGAAGTGGGGCCCGCGCAAATTTGTCTCGCGCTTCTGGAAAATCCACAGGCCGATATTGCGCCGTTCTCGATCGACCGCATTGTCGAACGCTTCGGCCATCTGTCGGCGATCCGCGAAAACCTTGTGAGCCGCGCCGATCTGCCGATGGCGACGCGCCAGGCGTTGCTTGCCAAGCTGTCGCAAACGCTGGCCGGCTTTGTCACGGCGCGGCACTGGCTCGGTTCGGAACATGCCGAATACGCGGCGCGCGAGGCTTGCGAAAAAGCGACGCTCGCGCTCGCCGCCGAGACGCCATACGATGAGGTCGGCGAACTGATGCATCACTTGCGCCAGACCGGACAACTGACCGCCGGCATAATTCTGCGCGCGCTCCTTTCCGGCAATATGGTGCTGTTCGAGGAGGCGCTGGTTGAGTTGTCCGGCATGCCGCTTGATCGTGTTACCGGTTACATCCACGACAAACATATCTCCGGCTTCCGTGCCCTTTACGCCAAGGCCGGATTACCCGATGCGGCCTATCCGGCTTTCCGCGAAGCGATCGCGGCGCTGCGCGACGGCATTCTGGTCGGAGAGCCCGGTGGGGTGTCGCGGCTCAAGCGCCGCATGGTCGAGCGCGTGCTCGGCGTTTGCACGGCCGAGCGTAGTGAAGCGATGGCTTCGCTGCTGGCGCTGCTGCGGCGCTTTGCGGTCGAGGCTGCGCGTGAGGAAGCGCGCATGTTCTGCGACGATCTGGTCGCCAATGATGACGGTGCGCCGGTCGTGCGGGTGACGCCGATCGAGCAGGCGAGGCTGGTGGCGTAGCTGAACCTGTCATGCCCGCGAAGGCGGGCATCCAGCAATCACGGCGATAGAGAGTGGCGTTATTCCGGTGCGAGCGGCGGGCTGCCGGCGAGCTGTTCGAGAATGTCCGGCCGGCCGCGGTTCTCATGGATCAGGAAATCGTCGGTGACGTCGCGCAGGCGGGTGGTCAGCATTGTCGCCAACTCTTCGGCGTCCGACCGCGAGTATTCTCGGTAAATCGCGCGCACGGCATCGACATGCTGATCGACCAGCTTGGCCGGAATGCGGGTCGGGTCCGGCGTATATTCCACGAGCCGGCACAGGCTGTCGGCCGCCGCCGCGACCGCGGGAAAGCCGAACGTCGCGGCTTCGCCCTTGATATCGTGGGCCGCGAGAAACAGTGCTTCCTTGGTGGCAGGCGTGAACCCGACAGAGAGAACCTGCTTACGCGCGGTGTCGAGGCGTTCGCATTCCGACTCCATCATCGCCTCGAATTCGTTGGACATTGCCGCCAGCGCCTGTTCCGCGCGCGCGACCGGGTCTTCCTCACCGGGCTCAAGCGGTCTGTCGGACACCGCTTTGCGCAGCTTGTTTTCCGGCTTGATGACCTCGTGATCGCCGTAGGTGACGATCGCCGCGGTGTTTTTGTGCTGAGCCATGAATTGAGACTGCCCTTGTCAGCCTGGAGCGCGAACTTTTTCGAGGAGCGCGGCTTGGCGGATTGTCTCGGCCTTGCCGCCCTTGCGCCTTTCGGCGCCGGCATAGCTGCCATTGGCATTGCGACGGCGGTCGGGACCGAAATAGGTCTTGGTCTTGATGAACGGCCGCGGGTTGGCGACGACATTGACGATGCGTTCGTAAAGGCCCTTGGCCGATATCGGCTTGGCGAGAAACTCGGTGATGCCGGCATCGCGCGCGGCGGTAACGCGTTTTTTCTCCGAGTGCCCGGTCAGCATGATGATCGCGACATAAGGATTGGCGTTGGCGCCGGGCTGGCGAATCATCTGCGTCAGTTCGAGCCCATCGAAGATCGGCATCGTCCAGTCGGTGATGATGATGTCGGGAATGTAGTGGGTGAAGGCCTCAAGCCCCGTCGCGCCGTCTTCCGCTTCATAGACTTCGCGTGCGCCGAAGCCATGCAAAAGCGTGCGCAGAATCCGCCGCATGTGTGCGTTGTCGTCGATGACGAGAAAACGCAGCCGATTGAAGTCGATACGAACCATGCTACCCCGGGGCCCGGGCGCCGCTGCCCGATACCTCATAAGGGTTGTACGCTACCGGGGTAGCGTTAACGGAGAGTTTCGGGCCGGACGGCGGCTCGAGTATCACGAAAAAAGCATGTAAAATCATACGCGCGGGAATAAAGGCTGGTCATTGCCGCTATGACATTTAAGCTCGATCCTGTTCGCAAGAATCTGATTGAAGGACTCAGGAGGCGGCTGGATTCTGAGAAAGAGCCAGCCGGACAAGGGAGCGCCCACATCGGGCGTTGGCGATAAAACCGGGGACAGCCATGAAAACCATTCTGATTCCCACCGAGGATCACGACGCCATGCCGGCGGTGCTCGAAGGCGCGCGCCTGATGGCGCAAATCTTCGACAGCTACATGGAGGGCTTTGCGGTTCGCCCGTCGCCGGGGACCTACGTCACGGTCGAACCGGTCTCAAGCCTTGCGATTTCCGGCGCGTTTGAAGCCGACACCGCGAACCAGGCCAAGGCCGAGTTCGAGGCCTTCATGGCGGCCAACAAGGTGCCGCGAAGCGGGGGCGAGACGCCGGCGGTGTTCTCGTGCGGCTGGCCGCGCGCCGATGCCGCGGAGGACGCCTTTATCGGCAGTTACGGCCGAGTGTTCGACCTGATCGTTCTCGGCCGGCCCGGTCCAGCCCCGGAAAATCCGCGAATGCCGCCGCTCGAATCGGCGCTGTTCGATGCCGGTCGTCCGGTGCTGATCGTGCCGAAGAAAACGCCGCAGGCCATCGGCCGCAATGTGATGGTGGCGTGGAATCGCAGCACCGAACAGGCCCATACCAATACCTTCGCGCTGCCGCTGCTCCAGCGCGCCGACAAGGTGACCGTGCTGATGGTGGAGGGGGGCTCGAGCACCGGGCCTTCGGGCGAAGATGCCGCGCTGCACCTGCGCCGCAACGGCGTCAAAGCCGAGGCGCTGACGCTGAAGAGAAGCGAGCGCACGTCGGGCGAAGCGATCGGCGAGATAACGCTTGAACAGGCGGCCTCTCTCGGCTGCGATCTCGTGGTCAAGTGCGCCTATACCCAGAGCCGTCTGCGGCAGATGATCTTCGGCGGGGCGACCCGTCATATTCTTGCCAATGCGACCGTGCCGGTCCTGATGGCGCACTGATAAGGCCCCGTTGTGGGCCTGCATGATACGGAAAGCGGCGTCCGGGATACCGGCCACGCCCAGTCAGGAAACCGTCTTTGCCGAACGAGACCGACCCTCTCAAAAGCTCCCCGGTCGCCGCCGGGGCCAAACCTTCGGCATTCCTCACGATATTCCCATCCATCATGCTGCCGATGTTTCTGGCGGTGGTCGATCAGACCATTGTCGCCACCGCGCTGCCGGCCATCGCGGCGGCGACGGGGAACGTCGAGCGCGCTTCCTGGATCGTCGTCTCCTATCTGATCGCGGCGACCATCGCGGCGCCAATTTACGGCAGGCTCGGCGATGCCTTCGGCCGCAAGCGCATCATGTTCGGCGCGCTCACCGTGTTCATGGTGGCTTCGGTGTTGTGCGCGGCGGCGCCGACCATCGAACTGCTGGCTCTGGCGCGCGTGCTGCAAGGTCTCGGCGGCGGCGGGCTCATGACATTGTCGCAGGCGCTGGTCGGCGAAACCATCCCGCCGCGCGAGCGGGCGCGTTATCAGGGCTATCTTGCCGCCATCGCGGTCTGCGCCAACACGTTCGGCCCGGTAGCGGGCGGATTTCTGACCCAGCATTTCGGCTGGCAGTCGATCTTTCTGGTCAACTTGCCGATCGGGCTAGGCGCCATGTACCTGACGACGCGGCTGCCGCCGCCGGCGACCGAGCGGTTGCCATGGAAAGCCGACCCGGGCGGCGCGGTGCTGTTCACGATATTTGTCGCGACCACGCTGCTGGCGCTTGAACAGGTACAGCATGTCGAACTGTCGAGCCTGCCGCTCGGCGGCGCGTTGCTTGCGGTCGGGCTGATCGCGCTGGTGCTGCTGGTGCGGCAGGAGAACCGCGCGGCGTCGCCGCTCATTCCGCTGGCGCTGCTGCGCCAGCCGGCAATCTGGCATTCCGACGCGCTCGCCGCCTGCCATGGCGCGGCGCTGGTGTCGCTGATTACGTTTCTGCCGGTCTATCTCGAAGTGGTGCGTGGATTTACGCCTTCGACCACCGGCCTATTGCTGGTGCCGCTGACGATCGGCATCGGCATCGGCTCGCTGGTGACCGGGCGACTCGTCAATACCACGGGCCTGACCACCATATTTCCGATTGTCGGCTTGACGCTGTGCACCGGCAATTTCCTCGTATTGGCTTTCTGGGCTGGCACGCTCGACAGCACGGGGCTCGCCTTCCTGCTGCTGAGTAACGGATTGTTCATGGGCACGGTGATGGGCGTCGTGCAGGTCAGCGTTCAGCATGCGGCGGGGCAGTTGCGGCTCGGGGAGGCGGCGGCCTCGGTGCAATTCTCGCGCTCGATCGGCGCGGCCTTCGGCACGGCGCTGGTGGCGACGCTGTTGTTCGCCGTGCTGGCGATCAGAAATCCCGACGCGGCGAGCGTTTTCGCCGGCATGGTCGAACACGCCCAGAACGTCGGCCTTAATCTCACCGCGGTGCAGAAAGCCGCCATCCAGGACGATATCGCCGAGGCGTTTCGCGCGGCATTTCTGCTGATGGCGGGGTTCACCACGTGTGGTTTTTTTCTGGCGTTGACCAATCCACTGCGGCGAATCTAGCAAGCTATCTATAGCAAGGGCGACAGGGTGTTCGGTCCGGGTTGGCAGCAGGCGGCGATCGACCAGAACGCGTTCGAGCGCGAGCAGGCGCGGCTTGCCCACGTCTGGACATTTCTCGGCCTCGTGCGCGATGTCGCCAAAGACGGCGACTGGTTCCGGGCCAGCCTCGCGACACGGTCGGTCTTCGTCCAGAGATTTGGCGACGAGCTTAAAGGTTTTGAAAACGTCTGCGCCCATCGCGGCCATCCGCTGCGCACGGTCGAGCGCGGCAATGGCCCGGTGGTGTGCGCCTTTCACCACTGGCGCTACGACAAAGAGGGCCGCGCGCTCGGCATCCCCAAAAGCGAGGAAATGTTCGGCAAGATCCCACGCGACCTCGACGCGCGGATCGCGCCGCTGGAAATCGCGACCTGCGGCGATCTCATCTTCGGCCGATTTCCGGCGGCCGAAGCGACGCAAACGCTGGAAGCGTTTCTCGGTGAAAGTTTTCCGATCGTTACCGCAATGTCACGGGCCAAGGAACCGCCTCAACGCATCGTGCGCGAGGTCAAGGCCAACTGGCGGCTCTGCTATCACGCCAGCGTCGAGGAGTATCATCTCGCCGCCGTTCATCCCTCGACCTTGGGCAAGATCGGTTATCTGGTGCGCGAAAACATCGGTTATTTCAGAATAGGAGCGCATAGCGCTTACTTCACGACCAACGCGCCCGACGCGGTCGAGAAGATGGCGCAGGCGTGTCGGGATGGCACCTGGCATTCGGTCAACTACCGCATTTTTCACCTGTTCCCGAATCTCGCAATCTCGCATTTTCACGCCGACGCGGCGTACTGGTACATCCTGATCCTGCAATATGTGCCGGTCGCCCACGACTGCTCGACGATGCGGGCCTGGGTTTATCCGGCGCCGTTTCCCGCGCCGCATGCGTGGTACGAGCGGTGGCTGCGGCCGTTCACCGATCCCATTCGCAAGGTGATGGTGCGCTATTACACGAACCGGGTGCTGACCGAGGACAATGTGACGTGCGCGCACCAGCAATCGGTCATCGCGCAGATGAGACGGCCGCCAATCCTCGGCGCGCTTGAAGAGCGCATCCGGTGGTTCGAGGAAGCCTACACGAAAGCCGTCGACGGCCCTGAAAGCTAATCGCTCAACAGCGCGGCCATGATGCGCTCGCGCGTCAGCGGCAAGTCGCGGATGCGAATGCCGAGCGCGTGCGACACCGCGTTGCCGATGGCGGCGGCGGCAGGACCGGCGGTGGCTTCGCCGACGCCGAGCGGCGGGTCGTTGTTCGTCGCGTTGATGAGTGCCACGTCGATCTCGGGGACTTCCGAGAATTTCAGCACCGGATAGGTCTCCCAATCGAACGAGGCGACGCCGGCAACCGCGCGGTCGTCGAGGCTCACCTGTTCCTTGAGCACCCAGCTTGCCGATTGAATAATGCCGCCTTCGAGTTGATTGATGGCGCCATCGGGATTGACGATGAGACCGCCGTCGGTCGCGCACCAGACACGGTGCAGCCTGATTTCCTCATCGACCTCCAGATCGACGACGACGGCGGAATAGGCGGCGCGGTTTTTGTAGCGCGCAAAGCCGATACCGCGTCCGCGGCCGGTGCCGGCCGGCGCATCGGCCTGCCAGTTTGCCATCGCCGCGACTTTCTCGATGACGGCGCAAGCGCGGGGCTCCGTCATGATGGAAAGGCGGTAGGCGACCGGATCGACGCCGGCGCGTTCGGCTAACTCGTCGATGGCGCATTCAAGCGCGAACACGTTCGGCATCGCGCCGAGCCCGCGCAGCGACGACACCCGAACCGGCGTCTCGGTGACCATGTGGTGGATGATGCGCTTGTCGGCGATGGCGTAGAGCGGGTCGGCATTGCGGGTCGCGCCGCCTCCGGCGGCTTCCGGCACCTCGTTGGCCTGCGGAAACGGCTCCTGACCGGGCAATGCGTAACCCGCGAGCAAGGCATTGCCGCCGCCCGGACGGCCGTTGTGATTGCCGCTCCAGATTTCCTGAGTCCAGTCCGAGGGCTTGCCGTCGGCATCGATCAGTGCGCGGACTTTGACGACCATCGCCGGCGCTTTAGGCTCGTGGATGAATTCTTCCTCGCGACGCCAGCGGATTCTGACCGGCCGTCCGGGCATCTGCATGGCGATGGCGGCGGCGTCGGCGGCGGCGTCGTCGGCACCGTTATGGCCGTAACAGCCAGAGCCCTGGACGTGATGCACGGTGATGGCGGACGCGTCCAGCTTCAACATGCGCGCCAGCGCGGCGCGTAATGGGAATACGCCCTGGCAATGTGTCCACACCTTGAGGTGGCCATTATCGAATTGCGCCAGCCCGCAGGATGGCGAGATCGACGCATGCGCCAGATAGCCGCGAGAATAGGTCGCCTCGAAGCGCTGCTTGCCCTGGGCGTCCGACGGTTCCGGCGTGCCGAGCAGGCGATCGATCACGGGGCGTTGCAGCAGCCAGTTGGCTTCCTGTTGCAAGGCGGTTGGCGTTTCGACGTGCTGCCATGTCACGTGATTGACTGCGGCTGCGCCGGCGGCCTCGACGGCGGTTTCGTCATCGCCGACGATGGCGAGAAAATCGCCGCTGCGCACGAAAGAAATCTCGCCCTTGGCGGCGCGGCGGATCGCGGCTTCGTCGATATTGTCGATGGTCGCGCCCTGGTGCGGCTGACGCACCACGCGGCCGTGCCGCATCGCCGGCAGACGCAAATCGTGGATGAACACGGCATCGCCGAATATCTTGCCCGGCAGGTCAAGGCGGGCGCTGCTGATGCCGATATGGGTGAAAGCGGCTTTGCGCTTCGCGGTGCCGCTGGCATTCGTCGCAAGATCGACAGCATTGCGCAGCGTCCAGTAGTCGTGCCCGGTCGGCGCACCGTTGCGCAGGAATGCGCCGTCGCGAATGATCAATTCGTTGGCGCCGCACGCGAGAGTCTTCGCCGCCTGCTCGACAAACAGTGCCCGCACGTCGGCGCAGGCCTGTCCCATCGCCAACCCACCGGCCTGCATCGACTGGCTGCCGGCCGTATAACCCTCATTCGGCATGCCATCGGTCGCGCCCGAGCGAACCTCGATCCGCGTCATCGCAACGTCGAGTTCGTCCGCAGCGATCTGCGCCATCGCGGTCAGCACGCCCTGGCCCAATTCGACGCGGCCGGTATTAATCACGACCTTGCCGGTTGCGGGAAATGACACCCACAGATCGAGCCGAAGGTTATCGTTGAGCGGACCGGGCAGGGCGTTCACGGCGCTTTTCCCATGCGCATAATCTTATCCGAAAACCGGTTGCCACTTTTCGGGATCATGCGCCCGTTCCCCGCATCACGGCGGCGGCTTTTTCAACCGCACGCGATATCCGGTTATGCGAGCCGCAGCGGCAGATGTTGCCGTCAAGCGCCAGCGCGATTTCGCCGCGGCTCGGCTTGGGATTTTTCTCGAGCAGCGCCTTGGCCGAAATCAGAATGCCGGAGAGGCAATAGCCGCATTGCCCGGCCTGTTCGTCGAGGAAAGCTCGCTGCAACGGATGCGGGTGCTCTGGCGAGCCGAGGCCTTCTACGGTGACGATGTCTTTGCCCGCGACGGTCGCAACCGGCTTGGTGCAACATTTCTCCGGCTCGCCGTCGATCAACACCATGCAGCAGCCGCACTGCTCAAGCCCGCAGCCGAAACGCGTACCCATCAGGCCGAGATCGTTGCGCAAGACGTCGAGCAGCGGCGTATCGTCGTTGTCGCGTGCGACGGTGACCGGTTTGCCGTTGACGGTGAAGTCGAAGGTCCGCGGCATCTTTAAAACCCGAATTGTTCGCGCAGAATCCGTTCGTCGAGATTGTGGCCAGGATCGAACAGCATGTTGAGCGAGATGCCGTGATCCATCGAGACGTTGACGCTGCGCACCGAGCGCACCTCGTCGTGATCGGCAACCGCGGCGACCGGACGCTTGCCGGCCTCCAGCACCTCAATGGTGACCTTGGCCTTGTCGGGCAGCAGCGCGCCGCGCCAGCGTCGCGGCCGGAACGGGCTGATCGGGGTCAAGGCGAGCAGCGGCGCGTTGATTGGAATGATGGCGCCTTGCGCCGACAGATTATAGGCGGTGGATCCGGCCGGCGTCGCCACCAGCACACCGTCGGCGATGAGTTCGGTGAGCCGTTCCTGGCCGTCGATCAAAACGCGCAAGTGCGCGGCCTGTGCGCTCTGGCGGAACAGAGAGACCTCGTTGATGGCGCGGGCTTCGTGCACGCGGCCTTGCGTGTCGGTCGCTTGCATCACCAGCGGATGGATAACGGTCGTGTGCGCGGCCGCCAGCCGCTCCACCAGTCCATCGACAACGAATTCATTCATCAGAAAGCCGATGGTGCCGCGATGCATGCCGTAGATCGGCTTGCCGGACTTCATGAAATTATGCAGCGTTTGCAGCATCAGTCCGTCGCCGCCGAGTGCGACGATGACGTCGGCGTCTTTTGGCTCGCAGTTGCCATAACGCGCCTCGAGCTGTGCGTAGGCGGCACTCGCCTCCGGCGTCTGGCTCGCCACGAAGGCAATGCTCTTGAACGAAGGGGCCGGTGAATTCATGAGCAAGCTCGTCAACGGGGCGCGCCGCGCGTGGCACGCTTGCTCGTCTACCGGCTTGGCCTCGAATTGTCGAGGCAATGAAGGCGCGGGCGCGCACGACATTTTACCGGCTGAAAATGACACCCAAAAAGCATCGTGCCCGGCGCGAGGCCGGGCACGATCGATTTCGCGTTCCGCGGGGCGTTCAGTAGCTCGCGGTGCCGTCGATGACGGCCTTGAGTTCGCGATATTCGACGCAGGATGTATTGCCGCAAAGCAGGTTGACCTTTTGCAGGTCGTCGAGCGCCTTGAGGCGGTTGCCTTGCTCCATCTGCCACATGCCGTAATAGGACCAAGTGCGGGTATGGTTCGGGTCGGCTTTCAGCGCGGCCTCATACCAAATCTTCGACTGCTCGTAATTGCCCATCTTGCGGTTGGCATAGCCGATGTAGTTGGCAACGTCGGGGTGCTCGTCGTGGCCGAGGGCATGCATGGCCGCGATGCCGTCCTTGTATCGACCGGCGAGGATCAGCTCACGCGCGGCGCGGTAGTCGCGCAGGAATTTTGCTTGTTCCTTGGCTTGTGCGAGCTGCTGTTCCTGCTGCTCGATGGCGCTGCGTTTTTCCTTTTTCTTCTTCTTGCCGTCGTCGGCCGGCGGCGGGTTGTCGGTGCCGATGGCGTAAAGCGGTTTCATGCCGACGGCCGTGACCAGAAGGGCGGCAGTGGCGAGAACGCAAAGGTGGCGAAGGGCGCGGGTCAGGGTCATTGAGGAACTCATGGGTGGACCTCGTCTGATGGCTTCCGGCTCGGAATGGGAATCTACGATGAAATCCGTCCGTTGAGAGAAAAACATTCCGTGATCGGGGTCTATTCCCGTCATGCCGAAGATTAACGGCGCCATATTCCTGCCCGGTTTCCGACACCGGGCCGAACTGTTTTTTGAACGGCGAATAACAGCCGCTCTCAGAGCCGGTTCAGTGCGGCGCCGTCATAGTCGGCGGCAACGGTTGGCGACATGCCAGCCAGCCGAAGAACAACCGGGCTTCCGGCAGCCCGCCCGAGAGGGATCAAGAGGACTCAAAGACCATGATCAAGACACTCAGCGCCGCCGCGATCGCGATCAGCCTGATTGCCGGCCCTGTGCTGGCCCAAGGTTACGTATCCGGCGATGCCCGCGTCGCGGCGCCGGCCAAGGTGCAGACCCACAAGGCGCATTTGCACAAGGCTTCCGTCCACAAGGCCCGCATCAGCAAGGTTCACGTCAACAAGGCGCACCGCCACTTTGCTCATGTGAAGCACGTCAAGAAGCTCAACAAGCATGTCGCCAAGAGAGTGACGCAGCGCGCCAAGCACGGCAAACCGCTCAACTCCTTGAAGCGGATCAAGCAGGACAAGCTGAATACCGCCGGCTGATCGCCGCCGCTGTCATAAGCCGCCGTCATAAACTGTATGTCACGGGCAAGCGTCGCCACGATCAAAGGGCGGCGCTTGACTCGTCTGCGCGTTCCATAGAAGATTTTAACCGTGCTGGTTCCTCGGGGGCGCCCGAGGACGAAAGAGGGAACACGGTATTTCGGAAATTCGCGACGCGTATTTCCGTTGATCTGTGGCTGCCCCCGCAACTGTAAGCGGCGAGCCCGCGTTCATATGGCCACTGGGATTCCTTCGGGACACCTGGGAAGGCCGGACGCAACTGAGCGACGACCCGCGAGCCAGGAGACCTGCCAGCGCGGTCACCCAACCGGTGGACGGGAGGTCCATACGGAGCGCGCTTTCGCAGCGGTGACGTCGATGCCGGTGCGATTGGGCGTGGAAAACTTTTCCCACGACATCGATACGGTCGAACGTTGCTCGCGGGCGTCAAGCGTCGTGTGTCGCGTTGCCGTGTCCTTCGCATCGGGTTTGGTCTCACCCGAGGCGCTCAAAGCCAAAGAGCTTGAGCGCGAACGAAGGAACGTTGTGTTATGGGGTTACAAAATAATCTTCGCGGCGTCTTGCTCGCTGTTGGCGGGTTGGCCGCATTGCCGGGCTCTGCTTCCGCTCAAGACAGCGTGCAATTGCCGGTCCTCGATGTCTGGGCGAGCCGTACCGGCGCCGGCATCACCGGCGCGTCCACCAATGTCATCACTGCCGAGGACATTGCGCGCTCGCCCGGCGCGACGATTCAAGATTTGCTGGCGCGCGAAGCGGGCGTTCAGACGTTTAGCACCAGCAGCGGGAAGAACGGCGCCGGCACCACCGTCGATCTGCGCGGCTTTGGCGCGACCGCGGCATCCAACACGCTGGTGCTGCTCAATGGCCGGCGGCTGACCGATATCGATCAGTCCGGCATCGATTTCAACACCATTCCGCGCGACAGCATCGAGCGTATCGAAATCACCCGCGGCAACAGCGGCGCGGTTCTTTACGGCGACGGCGCCGTTGGCGGCGTGATCAACATCGTCACCAAAACCGGCGTCGATAAGCCGCCGGCGGCGCGTGTCGAGGCCGGCTTCGGTTCGTTCAACCAGCGCGAAGTCAATGCGTCGGCCGCCGCGTCGCACGGCCCGTTCGCCGTTTCGGTTGCCGGCAACGCCGTAAATTCCGACGGCTACCGCGTCAACGACTATGTGCGCCAGCGCAACGGCGTCGGCGATCTGCGCTACACGGGAAGCGACGGCAGTGCCTGGATCAACATCACCGGCGACGACCAGCATCTTGGTCTGCCCGGTGCGCGACTGGTCGATCAGAACGCAGGCATCAATCAGCTTGCCACCGACCGGCGCGGCGCGACCACGCCGAACGCCTTTTCGGAGAAGACCGGTGCGGCCCTGACGCTGGGCGTATCGCGCACGATCGCGCCGGGCATTGAATTGATCTTGGATGGCAATTTGCGCCGCAAGGATCAGACCGTGTTTTCGTCGCTGTTCGGGTTCGACACTTCGGACATTCGCACGCTCGACACCGCCGCGGTGACGCCGCGCGCGATCATCGAGGGCCAGTTGTTCGGTCTGGCGACCAAGATCACCACCGGCTTCGATTATTATCGCTCAAGCCTCAATGCGACGCGTAGCCAGGCGTTGAATGATCCGCCGTATCATGTTTACGACCTGACGCAGCAATCGACCGCGGCCTATTGGCAGCAGTCGCTCGCCATCACGCCCTCGACCGACGTCTCGTTCGGCGCGCGTTTGCAGCAGACCAAGCTATCGGCGCGCGACGTCTACGACCCGACCGCGCCGGGCGCCTTCGATGCACAGGCAACGCCTCTCGACAGTACCGAGACCAACCACGCGCTCCATCTCGGTTTCGAGCATCGCTTTTCGCCGATGCTGGCGGCGTTCGGCCGGATTGGGCGCAGCTTCCGCACGCCGAATGTCGACGAGCGCATCGGCGTCAGCGCCTTTCCGGTGGACTTCAACCTGAAGACCCAGACTTCGTTCGATATTGAGGGCGGCTTGCGCGGACGTGCCGGGCCGGTGGAATGGCAATCGAGCATCTATCAGATGACGCTGGACAACGAGATCCTGTTCATCCCGTTTCCGCCGATCGGCGCCAACATCAATCTCGATCCGACGCGGCGCGTCGGCGTTGAGAACGCCGCCGTCTGGCATGTGTCGGACGACCTGCGGCTCAAGGGCGGGGTGACGTATACGCACGCGACGTTCCGCGAGGGCGTGTATGCCGGTAATGACGTGCCGCTGGTGTCGCGCTGGACCGGAAATGTCGGTCTGTCTTGGAATATCTACCACAAACTCGCGGTGTTCGATGCGGTGGTGAACTATGTCGGCGACCGCCGCATGGATAATGACCAGGCCAATTTCCAGCCACTGATACCGGCGCACACGACCGTCGATCTTCGCCTCGGCGGCGAATGGAAGCACCTGTTCTGGTCGGTCTCGGTGCAGAATCTGTTCGACGTGCAGTATTTCGATTATGCGGTGGCAAGCTCGGCGACCTTCGGCCGCTACAATGCCTATCCGCTGGCCGGACGCACTTTCATGGTGAAAGCAGGCGCGACGTACTGATCGCGCATCGAACGCAACGGCAAAGCGGCCGGCGCGGAAACGCCGGCCGTCTTCATGGCGACGTCGGCAAAGGCGACCACATCGCCGGTGTCAGCTCATAGCCGGCGCCGGCTTTGGAGATGTGGCCACAGGCGGGGAAGGGGAAATGATACGCCTCGACTGGCATGCGGTCGGCCTCGGCGCGGTCGAGCATGCGGCGGCGTGTCTTGACCGCGAGCGGGCCGTCCATGTCGAAGATCGGTTGCCAGTCGGGATGACGCAGGAACAGATACGGGTTGCGCACGGTGTCGCTCATGGCAAGCATCGACCGGTTGCCGGAATGGATGGCGTAGGCGGTGTGGCCGGGGGTGTGACCATAGGCTGGCAGCGACGCGATGCCGGGTGCGACCTCGGCGCCGGGCGTGAAACGCCGCACCCCGTTCGCGATATCCTTGAAGATGCGCCGCGCATTGAGAAAGTAGCGATGCACTGAACCGGTGGCGCGGCTCATGTTGCCGTCATCCATCCAATAGGTCCATTCCGGCTCGGGCACGAGGATTTCGGCGTTCGGGAAAACCTTGCCGCCGTCCTTGGTCCTGATGCCGTCGATATGGTCGGGATGGAAATGCGAAATCAGGATGGTGTCGATCTGTTCCGGCCTGATTCCGGCTATCGACAGGTTGGCGTTCATGAAGCCGGCGGTATCGGTGATCTGCCCCGCGCTGCCGGTGTCGATCAGGATCAGTTTCGATCCGGTATTCACGAGGAGCGCGGTTATGCTGATTGGCAGCACATGCGGCGGCAGGAAGGCCTGTGCCAGCGCGTGTTCGACCTCTACGCCCGCGGCATTGCGCACGAATTTGTCGTCAATCGGAAAATACCACGTGCCGTCGTAAAGCGCGGTGAGTTCGAGCGTGCCGAGCTTGTAGCGGTAGACGCCGGGACCCTGGGCCTGCGCGAGCGGCGCGGCGGCGGCGGCCGGCCGCGCCAACGCGGCACAGCCGGCGGCGGTGCCCGCGACGATGGCGGTGTGTCGAATGAAAGAGCGGCGGGTGAGGGCGGTCATGGTGCGCAAATCTCGCAAACTTCGTGGCGGGACGATCCAGTCGCGCGACGTTCAAGCGATGTTCAAGTGTAACACCGCGCCATGATCGATTATTGCACAGGGGCCGGGCGCGGCCTTTGGCCTGCGCGCCGTCAGCCGCTATGATCCGCGCGGGGCAATACAAAGTCGGGCGGAGGCAGTTGATGCGAGTATTGGCGCTGGTGGGACGGCTCGCGGTGGGCGCGTTGTTTGTCGTGTCGCTGGCTGGCTGTGCGACGGATGTCGGACCCAGCAAGGAGGAACTCAAAGCCCGCTGGGAGGCGCAGAACGTCTATCCGCAGACCTACAAGGCCGATCTGCTGGCTTTCCTGCGCACATATCTGAACGATCCCGGACATGTGCGCGCCGCGCAAGTGTCGCAGCCGCAGCGCAAGCCGGTCGGGGAGGGTGAGCGATTTGTCGTCTGCGTCCGCTATCGGGAGCGCAAGGACAGCGGCGCTTATGCCGCACCGAAAGACGGCGCGGCGACCTATGTATCCGGCAAGCTCGACCGCTTCTTCGACGAGAAGGCCGAAGTGCAGGCGCTCTGCAAGGACGCGACGCTTGAAGCATTCCCCGAACTGGAAAAGCTCGAGCGATAACATCTCACGATGACGTTGCCGCGGATGCCGGCACGGACGCGAGCTTCAATGTCCGTAGCGAAAACGCGCCAAGACCGCCGAGCCAGAGCTCGGCGGCTAACGATTAGCGTCAAAACGGTCGAAAGCAGCCTCGGGCGACGAGGTTACTTAACCTTGAGGTTCTCCGCGGACGTTTTGCCGCGGTTCTCGACGAGTTCGAATTGAACGGTCTGCCCTTCGTTCAGTGTGCTAAGTCCGGCGCGTTCGACCGCCGAGATGTGGACGAACACATCCTTCCCGCCTTCTTGGGGCTGGATGAAGCCATAGCCCTTCGTCGGATTGAACCACTTTACGGTGCCCTGAGGCATGCTAGATCTCCGAGGTATTGCGAGTAACGCCACTAGTTTGGCACAATCCGCAACCGGCGAACAAGGTCTCGTGTGGCCCTCGGATCGCGAGTTTTAAGTTATTTTTAGGCGGGTAACGGCCTGGCACCTGCAGGGGACAGGCCCGATTGCCATGGCAATTTCCGCGCGAACCCCTTAGAAACCCGACAATTGCCGGATTAGCTCAGCGGTAGAGCAGCGGTTTTGTAAACCGAAGGTCGGGAGTTCAATCCTCTCATCCGGCACCAGATCTCTCTGGCCGACGGGCAACGCCAAGCCGCTAGAACGCGACGGTGAGCCGCTCGAGGAGATCGATCAGCCAAGCCGCAGCATGCAGAACCGCGAGGCGCTGCGTCAATTTGGATTTGCGAAAAGTCTCATTGAGCAGCGTAAGCGCACGCTTGTATCCGGGATGATTTTGCCCGGCTTCTCCGAGCGCGCGCAATCGCGCAATCAGCGCTTCGCGGAGCGCTTCCACTTCATCGTAACGCTGGCGGAAATCTCCGGTCATTGGTTTTGCGTCGAGTGTTGAGCGGACGTCGTCATTAACATTAACCGCGGAGCGTCGTCTCCGAACGCCATCGATGTGGTCGCTGCCCATGTCGATTCGATGGCGAAAACGACGCGGCCGAGATTAATGTTACCGAACGATAGAACGCGGCAACGTAAAGCGTTCGTATAAAATCCAATCAGTCATTCGCGACATGAGGCCTCGGAGGTGCTCGAGATGCATGCACTGTTTGCCATCGTCACGGTCCTTGTCGTCATCGCCGGCTTCGGCGAAGCGGATGCCGCCGATTTGGCGATTGGCCGCACGGCTTACGTCGCGGGGTATTCCGCCATCGCGGTGCGCGCGCCGCAAGTGTTGATTTACGACGACGAGCCCGGCGTCAGTGTGCGCGACTATTGGGCCAGGCCGTGGGGTGGCCGTCATTATTATCCGTTCACCGGCAAGCGGCCGAAGGTCGGCCGTTACGAGCGCCTGTCGGCCGTGCGCCTGGCGCCGAAACCAGCCGAGACCTTCTATCGTCAGTGGTCGACCAATGCCCTGTATCCGCCGCCGCCAGTGCACCTCCGTTCAGTCCCCCTCGGACAATGATTGCAAAGTGACCGTAATGACCCGTGATTCAAGCCCCGCCATCGTTTCCGCTCTTGTCGCATCGTTGGCCGCGGTTGTGCTCTTGCCCGCCGGCGCCGCGCAAGCGCAATGGTACAGTTCGGTATCTCAGCAGCCGGCGCCGCTTTATCCTTATGCGGTCGACACGCGCCAGCCTTATGCCGTCGAGGTCGCGCCGAATGCTTACGTCAACCGGCGTCCGAACGAAAAACGCGAAGCGGCCTACGGCCGTCGCGGCAGGCGCGAGGCCGGTGCGCGCATCATTCATGTGCCTGAAACGCATGTGCGTGAAACCTATGTGCCCGAAACCAAGATCGCGCGCGCCAATGTCGACCCGGCCTTGATCGAGGAATTGCGGGATGGCGCCAAACGCAGGCACTGGGTCATGCCTACGACCAGGGTCGTGCGCGACAAACCGGTGGTCGTCGAACACAAGCGCTATGTCGACGATCCGCCGCGTGTCGTCGAGCGCTATACCGTGGTTGACGACAGCAAGCCGGCCCATAACAACGATCGTGGCGCGAGGCCGCGCAAATCCGCCGACAGGTCAGGCAAGAAGAGCGACGGGAAGCGTGTGATAGAGGCCGATGCCGAGATCACCATTCTCGGTCCGGACCGCATGAACATCAGGCTGTTCCGCAAAGGCAGCGGCGGCAAGGCCAACGCCAGCGCCGAATAGACATTCAAGGTTAGCGGGACGCGGGCGGCGGGCGGGGGCCCGCCGTTCGTTTTTGTGCCGCCGCTTAAATCTTCCGGCTGGCGATATAGAGCGACAGCGCCGCCGCGTTCGAGACGTTGAGGCTGGTGATCGTACCTTTAAGATCGATGCGCGCGACGTGATCGCAGGTTTCCTTGGTGAGTTGGCGCAAACCCTTGCCTTCGGCGCCGAGCACAAGCGCCAGCGGCGCGCGCAACGGCAACTCACTCATGTCGGCTTCGCCGTCGGAATCGAGGCCAACGACGAGAAAGCCGCTCGTCTTGAGCGCACTGAGCCCGCGGGCGAGATTTTGCACGCTGACCAGCGGCACATGTTCGAGCGCGCCGGACGCAGCCTTCGCCAGCGCGCCGGTTGCGTCCGGCGAATGGCGCTGCGTCGTGACGATGGCGGTGGCGGCAAAGGCCGCGGCCGAACGGAAGATGGCGCCGACATTGTGCGGATCGGTGATCTGGTCGAGCACCAGCACCACGCCTTTGGCGGGCAGACTCTCGACCGTGGGCGAGGGCAGCGGATCGGCTTCGAGGTAAAGGCCCTGATGCACGGCGTCCGGCAGCAATCGCTCGGCTATGGCGGAGGGCCGCACCAATTCGGGCGCGATCGATGATTTGATGCCTTCGTCGGCAAGCCGGCGGGCGGCGTTTTCCGTCGTTAGCAGTTTGCGGATATGCCGCGCCGGGTTCCGCAAGGCCGCGGTGACGGTGTGCCAGCCGTACATGATGACCGGGCCGTCGATGTCGGTCGAGCGCAGGCTGTCGCGTCGGGCGCGCTCGAAGCGTTCGCGGCGCTCGACCTGTTCGCGGGTGGCGCCGGGTTTTGCGCCGGCGGGGAATCGGCCGCCGGAGGGACGTGTTGCCATGGGACTCTGCCGTGCGGTTGAAAGGGGTTCGGCGCGGATTTCACGCGAGTTCAGTGCCTTAACCGATCCGGCAGGGATCGAACAGCCTGTCGATGAATTCTCGGCGTCTTTCCATTGACTTCGGCGGGAGCCCTGCCCATAAACCCTGCCATTCCCGGCCGTCCGGACGGAAAAGGCGTTTTTCTTTTCCGATCAATACCGTAGGCGGCTTTGGGGGAGAGTGTCCCGAGTGGCAAAGGGGGCGGACTGTAAATCCGCTGGCTACGCCTTCGTAGGTTCGAGTCCTACCTCTCCCACCATCCTGCTTTGCGCTTACAGGGTTATGCCATTGCGTTAGCAGGCTGTGGAACGACTCTGTCGTTGTCATTGCGGACGCCACGAAGTAGCGATCAGGAATCCAAAAATACGAGGAAATTCGACGTGGCTGGATTTTCGGGTTCGCGCGTTCCGCGCGCCCCGGAATGACGGAAAAGACTTTTTCAGCGGCCTGTTAGAGGCGGGTCAGTCGCAAGCAACGCTTGCGATGAGATCATAAGAACCTCGCGGAATGGATCGTGCGCGCCATAAAAAAAGCCCCACAACTTGTGGGGCTTTTTCTAATTCAGTGCCGTTTTAGCGGCAGGTGCGGACCTTGCGCACGATGCGGTGGCCGTGCGAACGTTTCACGACAGTGCGCAAAGTGCAGACCTTGCGATGGTGGCGAAACGCCACGTCGACGACGTTCGTGTGCGACGAAACGGCGAGCTGCGGCGCAGGAAAAGCAGACGCGGGCGCCGAAAGCGCAGCCAAACCGAGAAGAGCTGCCGTGGCGAGCCCGAGTGTGATCGTTTTCATTTGCATTTCCTTTTTGCCCCCGATCCCTGTGTAGGGTTGCTCACATGAATGCTGTCTGAACGGTTCTGCGAAGCGTCCGCGATGTGGATCGAGGGGGTGCTGTTGGCGTTTAAAGCGTTTTCGAGCGAAGTGGATACCGGTTCGCGTGAAGAAAACGCGTCAAAACAAAAAGCTAGAGCCCGGCTTTGATTCCATCAAGCCGGAAAGGCTCTAGTCTGGCTGACAGCGCGACAGACCAGGGCGTGATTGAAATGTACGTAAATGTTTGGTCTAACGACCCCTGCTGCGGTCTCAGAGAATAAAAGAGCGAATAGGAAAAAGCGGCCGTTTGGAAATCTCAATGGTTTCCGCGAGATGCGGGTGTAGCTCAATGGTAGAGCAGCAGCCTTCCAAGCTGAATACGAGGGTTCGATTCCCTTCACCCGCTCCAATTTCTCCGTCGATGCAGATGGTTGCGGTTGGGCCGATACCGGGCCTCTCCTTACGGTGTGACCCAGCAGACGACCAGGATCGCCAGCGCGAAAACGCATGTCGTAAAGATCAGGAGTAGCATGCGCGGACCCTAAGCCGCTCCAGTGGTAAGGACACGACGTCCGTCACGTCACCTGCCGGATGCGCACAGGCGACGCCGGGTGGGGTTAACAGGGCTTTTGCGCCATCGGATAAACCTGGTCCGACTTGTCCGACGTGACGGCATGGACCGAAATCGGCCTTGAAAACGGACAAAGCTCCCCCGAATCGCGGCGGCGCGCTGTAGTTACCGCCGAATTTATCGGGACGGGGAGGCGAGGCGGCTATTCAGGGTGCGGCGCGCGCCGGTCGAGCCACGGACCCGCAAGCCGGGCCGGATCTGGTCGAAACCTCTGCTTCCGCGCTTGCAAACGCCGGCTCTATAATGCATGACATCGGCGCGGCGGACCCTTATGGTCCGCCGCATCCGCTTCCGGAGGAGTGTAGCTCAATTGGTAGAGCACCGGTCTCCAAAACCGGGGGTTGCAGGTTCGAGTCCTGCCACTCCTGCCAGGCAGACCGCCGGCTAGGTCGGCCGCCGGCAGGACCCTATCCAGGCGCTTGGGATGTCGGGCGGCGAGCGGAAACGGGTAAAAGCGGCAGAGCGTAACTAGGTAAGACGGGTCGAAGCGGATTTCGGTTTAGGAAGCGAACTTAATGGCAACGTCCCCGTTCAAATTTCTTCAGGAAGTGCGTGAGGAAACGCGCAAGGTTACCTGGCCTTCGCGCAAGGAGACCATGATCACGACCGTGATGGTGTTCATCATGGTGACGATTGCCTCGATCTTCTTTCTGGTCGCGGACCAAGTAATCCGGATCGCCGTAACTTTTGTTCTCGGCCTCGGGACCTGAAAGCTAGCTGAAAGCCAAACGAGCAATGAGCGATATTGCCACCTCCACGACGACCCGGCCGAAGCGCTGGTACATCGTCCACGCCTACTCGAACTTCGAGAAGAAGGTTCAGGAATCGATCCGCGAGCAAGCCAAGCAGCGCGGGCTCGAGGATCACTTCGACGAAATTCTGGTGCCGGTGGAAACCGTCACCGAGGTGCGGCGCGGCCGCAAGGTGAACTCGGAACGCAAGTTTTTCCCCGGCTATGTGCTGGTCAAGATGAGCCTGACCGACGAGGTCTATCATCTGATCAAGAACACGCCGAAGGTCACCGGCTTTCTCGGATCGGACAACAAGCCGATGCCGATCACCGAGGCGGAAGCCAACCGCATTCTGCATCAGGTGCAGGAAGGTATCGAGCGGCCCAAGCCCTCCGTCTCGTTCGAGGTCGGCGAACAGGTGCGGGTGTCGGACGGTCCGTTTGCCTCGTTCAACGGGGTGGTCGAGGAAGTCGACGAAGCGCGTTCGCGCGTCAAAGTCGCGGTGTCGATTTTCGGCCGCGCCACGCCTGTGGAACTGGAATTCGGTCAGGTGGAGAAGCTTTGACCGTGTAACTACGCGGGCAATCGCCCGGGTAGATCGAAGACGTGGGAGGTGAGGCGGTTTTGCCAACCGTCAAGATCCGCACCACGGACTGTAACTAACGGGCCGGCATAGCCGGCCCTATGCAGGAGTAGAACGATGGCTAAAAAAGTAACTGGATTCCTCAAACTGCAAGTGCCGGCTGGCGCTGCCAACCCGTCGCCGCCGATCGGGCCGGCGCTGGGTCAGCGCGGCCTGAACATCATGGAGTTCTGCAAGGCGTTCAACGCCCAGACCCAGAAGATGGAAAAGAACACGCCGATCCCGGTGGTCATCACGACCTATCAGGATCGCTCGTTTACGTTTGAACTCAAGACGCCGCCGGTCTCGTTCTTCCTCAAGAAGGCGGCCAAGCTCGAGAGCGGCTCCAAGACGCCGGGCCGCGATGTTGCTGGCTTGGTGACCAAGGCGCAGATCAATGAAATCGCCAAGGAGAAGATGAAGGATTTGAACTGCGACAGCATCGAGGCGGCAACCAAGATGATCGCAGGTTCGGCCCGCTCCATGGGCCTCACGGTGGCGGAGTAACGGTCATGGCAGCAGGAAAACGTACCATCGAATCCCGCAAGGGCGTCGATCCGGCCAAGGCCTATACCATCGTGGAAGCCGTCAAGATGGTGAAGGAACGGGCCAAGTCGAAATTCGACGAGACCATCGAGATCGCGATGAATCTCGGCGTCGATCCCAAGCATGCCGACCAGATGGTGCGCGGCGTGTGCAACCTGCCGAACGGCTCGGGTCGTACCGTGCGTGTCGGCGTGTTCGCGCGCGGCGCCAAGGCGGAGGAGGCGAAAGCCGCTGGCGCCGATGTGGTCGGCGCGGAGGATCTCGTCGAGATCGTCAACGGCGGCAAGATCGACTTCGATCGCTGCATCGCCACCCCGGACATGATGCCGCTGGTCGGCCGTCTCGGTAAGGTGCTCGGCCCCCGCGGCATGATGCCGAACCCGAAGGTCGGCACCGTGACCATGGACATCGCCAATGCGGTGAAGCAGTCCAAGGGCGGCTCCGTCGAGTTCCGCGTCGAGAAGGCCGGCATCGTGCAGGCCGGCGTCGGCAAGGCCTCGTTTTCGGAAGAAAAGCTGGTCGAGAACATCATGGCGTTCGCCGATGCGGTGCAGAAGGCGAAACCAGCCGGTGCGAAGGGGCACTACATCAACCGGGTTGCGGTCTCCTCGACCATGGGCCCTGGCGTGAAGGTGGATGCATCGACACTGTTTGCGCCGAAGGCTTAAAGCGAAGCGCTGCCATTGAGAGATTAGGCCCGGTCCCCACGGATCGGGCCTTTTTTCTTGGCTCCGTCCTGGTCCGAAGGCGAGGGCGGTCAGCGCCACGGAATTGCCACTTGGCAAACGCGTCGGGATTGGCTAGATACCGTCCATCGGGCGTGCCGGCCCTTTTGTCGGCACGCCTTTGCGCGTCTTTACAAACATCCGGTGATAGGAGCTCAATCCTTTTTGGACATCCCAACGGGACATCTGAAAGGGAAAAGAGGCCGATTTCCAATGGCGTAGGTCGCGCAAGACCGGTTTCCGCGCTTCGCAAGGAGCAAAGGAAACGGTCGACCTGTCCAAGACTGCCGGCGCCGATGCTCCTCAAGGGCTGACGCTTAATCCCGGCCCACCGCAGTGGCGGAGGGCGAATACAGCGGGGCCAGCATAGACGGGGATCAGACCCGAATTTGCCATGCCGCAAGGCTTGGCCAAGTCGGTTCGAACCTCGGATACCCGTTCATGACCGTAGGTCATGTTTCGGGGGGCAGGCTTCTCGTGGTTGTCCTGCCTTGGGTTTGCTCTTGCGACCTCATTGCAGGATGGCTGGGTGTAACCCGGCGGCTCCCGCATCACGCGGGCAAGCCGTCAAAACCGGAAAGAGCTTGCAGTGGATCGAGCGGCAAAAGCAGAGTCCATCACCGAACTGAGCGGGGTCTTCAAATCCGCAAATGTCGTCGTGGTGGCTCACTATGCAGGCCTCACCGTCGCCCAAATGCAGATTCTGCGTCAGCAGATGAAGCAGGCCGGCGCTCAGGTGAAGGTGGCAAAAAACCGTCTCGCCCAAATCGCTCTCAAGGACACCGACGCTGTCTCTATCTCGGCCCTGCTGAAGGGACCGACCGTGCTCGCTTACTCAAGCGATCCGATAGCGGCGCCGAAGGTGGCCGTCGAATTTGCCAAGGCGAACGAGAAGTTCGTCATTCTCGGCGGTTCGATGGGCAAAACAGCTCTGGATCAGAACGGCGTCAAAGCGCTTGCCGCGCTGCCGTCTCTGGATGAATTGCGTGCGAAGATCCTCGGCCTCCTCGTGGCGCCGGCGACCAAGATCGCGCAGCTCACCAACGCTCCCGCGGCCAAGGTCGCGCGCGTCATCCAGGCTTACGCTGCCAAGAGCGAAGCGGCCTGACGGCTCATTGTAAACAAACCCGACTGGTTCGAACCAAAATAGGAACTGAAAAATGGCTGACCTGCAGAAGATCGTCGACGAATTGTCGAAGCTGACCGTCCTGGAAGCGGCGGATCTGGCGAAGTTGCTGGAAGAGAAGTGGGGTGTTTCCGCCGCCGCCGCCGTCGCGGTTGCCGGTCCCGCCGCCGCCGGCGCCGCCGCCGCCGAAGAGAAGACCGAGTTCACCGTGGTCCTCGCCTCCGCCGGCGAGAAGAAGATCGAAGTGATCAAGGAAGTGCGCGCAATCACCGGCCTCGGCCTCAAGGAAGCCAAGGACCTGGTCGAAGGCGCGCCGAAGCCGGTCAAGGAAGGCGTCAACAAGGAAGAAGCCGACAAGGTCAAGGCCCAGCTCGAGAAGGCCGGCGCCAAGGTTGAGCTTAAGTAGGCAATACCTATCTACGCAGGACCCCGTGTCGGCGCATATGCCCCGGGGATCTTGGAAAATCCTGATATTCCCGGGGCTTATGCCCCCGGGGATGTCATTCGAAGGGAGACCGGGGACCGTGTTGGCGGTCACCGAGGCGGCCGTGGGATGGTTTCAGGTCCGGTCGCGGCAGCGTGATGTGTGAAGCGTATGGCGGTTCGGGCGCGTGCCCCGAATCAAATAGAAACGGGAAGCCCCGACGCCTGTCCTGATGGTCGCGATGGAATGCGGCTGTTCGGAGAGGCGCCCGAAAGCTTACCTCGAAAACCGAAATCGAGAGAAAACAACAGATGGCGCAGACGTTTACCGGTCGCAAGCGCGTTAGAAAATTTTTCGGGTCAATCAGGGAAGTGGCGGAGATGCCGAACCTCATCGAGGTTCAGAAGGCATCCTATGACCAATTCCTGATGGTCAAAGAGCCGGACGGCGGTCGTCCCGACGAGGGATTGCAGGCGGTGTTCCGCTCGGTATTCCCCATTTCCGATTTTTCCAATTCGTCGATGCTGGAGTTCGTCAAATACGAATTCGAGCCGCCGAAATATGACGTCGACGAGTGCCGCCAGCGCGGCATGACCTTTGCCGCGCCGTTGAAGGTGACGCTGCGCCTGATCGTGTTCGATATCGACGAAGAGACGGGCGCGCGTTCGGTCAAGGACATCAAGGAGCAGGATGTCTACATGGGCGACATTCCGCTCATGACCATGAACGGCACCTTCGTCGTCAACGGCACCGAGCGCGTCATCGTCTCGCAGATGCACCGTTCGCCCGGCGTGTTCTTCGATCACGACAAGGGCAAGACGCATTCGTCCGGCAAGCTTCTGTTTGCCGCCCGTATCATTCCGTATCGCGGTTCCTGGCTCGACATCGAATTCGACGCCAAGGACATCGTCTATGCCCGTATCGACCGCCGCCGCAAGATTCCGGTAACGTCGCTGATGTATGCGCTTGGCCTCGACGGCGAGGAAATCCTGCGCACCTTCTACAAGCACATCAATTACAAGCGCGCCAAGGATGGCTGGCGCGTGCCGTTCGATGCCAATCGCCTGAAGGGCTACAAGGCGGTCAACGATCTCGTTGACGCCGACACCGGCAAGGTTGTGGTCGAAGCCGGCAAGAAGCTGTCGGTTCGTCAGGCCCGTCAGTTGGCCGAAAAGGGCCTCAAACATCTGCGCATGACCGACGAGGAGTTGATCGGTCACTACGTCGCGGAAGACCTCGTCAATGTGAAGACCGGCGAGATCTACCTCGAAGCCGGCTCCGAGATCGACGAGAAGAACCTCAAGGTTCTGATCGAGGCCGGCTACAAGGAATTGCCGCTGCTCGACATCGATCATGTCAATGTCGGCGCCTATATCCGCAATACGCTGACCGTCGACAAGAACATGACGCGTGAGGATGCGCTGTTCGACATCTATCGCGTCATGCGCCCGGGCGAACCGCCGACCGTGGACACCGCCGAGGCGATGTTCCGTTCGCTGTTCTTCGATTCGGAGCGTTATGATCTCTCGGCCGTCGGCCGCGTCAAGATGAACATGCGTCTCGAACTTGACGCGCCGGATACCATGCGCGTACTGCGCAAGGACGACATCCTGGCGGTCATCAAGACGCTGGTCGATCTGCGCGATGGCAAGGGCGAAATCGACGACATCGACAATCTCGGCAATCGCCGCGTTCGCTCGGTCGGCGAGTTGATGGAGAACCAGTACCGCATCGGCCTGTTGCGCATGGAGCGCGCGATCAAGGAGCGTATGTCGTCGGTCGATATCGACACCGTCATGCCGCAGGACCTGATCAACGCCAAGC
>JBEPUC010000052.1:0-22815 GCA_041691675.1 Hyphomicrobiales bacterium
GACCACGTTCCATCCCGGCTGCACCTGCCGCATGGGACCTGCGACCGACCGAAACGCGGTGGTCGATGACCGGTTGCGCGTGCACGGCCTCGAGGCTTTGCGCGTTATCGACGCATCGATCATGCCGCGCATGATTTCGGCCAACCTCAATGCGTCGACCTTGATGATCGCCGACAAGGCTTCGGACTTCATCCGCGGCCGTCAGCCGCTCGAAGCCGCGGCGGTGTAGAGGGCGGCAGTGCCGCATGGACGCGCGCGCCCTTC
The DNA here is from genome assembly GCA_041691675.1 of Hyphomicrobiales bacterium. GTDB lineage: Bacteria > Pseudomonadota > Alphaproteobacteria > Rhizobiales > Xanthobacteraceae > Pseudolabrys. The sequence goes on from JBEPUC010000052.1 coordinate 265, forward strand.
CCCGCTAACCTTTTGACCATGGGCAAAATCGATTTCATCGCCGGTTCCGGCCAGAACACGGCGGACGGCGCGCCAGATGCGACGAAACGCGCCACCACTTCCGGGCCCCCGGCCAACGAAGCCGGCGCGGTTCTCACCATCGACCTTGGCGCGCTGGTGGCGAACTGGCGCGCGCTCGGCCGCCGCGCCATGCCGGCCGAATGCGCCGCCGTCATCAAGGCGAATGCTTACGGCTGCGGCATCGAGCCGGTCGCCACCGCATTGTCGCGTGCCGGCTGCAAGACCTTCTTCGTCGCCGATCTGGGCGAAGCCCGGCGCGTACGCGACATCGCCCCCGACGCGGCGGTCTATGTGCTTAATGGACTGATCCCGGGCTCGCCCGCGGCTTATGCTGACATCAAGGCCCGCCCGGTGATCGGCAGCATGCTCGAACTGGCCGAATGGGACGCCTTCTGCGCCGCCCAGAACTGGCACGGCGGCGCGGCGCTCCATGTCGACACCGGCATGAACCGGCTCGGCATTTCGGCGAACGATGCGGCCGCGCTGGCGCCGCGCATCCGCGCCGAAAATCACGGCATCCGGCTGCTGATGAGTCACTTCGCTTGCGCCGATGAGCCCGCGCATCCGCTCAACGAACGGCAGATGGCGCTGTTTCGCGAAGTCCGCATGCTCTATCGCGGTATCCCGTCATCGCTGTCGAATTCGTCCGGCATTTTCCTTAGCGACAAAGCGCATTGCGATGTGGTGCGGCCGGGCGTGGCGCTTTACGGCGTCAATCCGACGCCCGGACATTCCAATCCGATGCGGCCGGTGGTCGAACTCAAGGCCCGCATTTCGCAACTGCGTAGCGTGCCGCGCGGCGAAACCGTCGGCTATAGCGGCACCTGGACGGCGCGGCGGGCAAGCAGAATCGCGATCATTGGCGTCGGCTATGCCGACGGTTTTCTGCGTTCGTCCGGCTCGACCGATGAGACACCCGGCGGCACTGCGATCGTCGCCGGCAAGCGCTGCAAGCTGGCCGGCCGCGTATCGATGGACCTCACGGCGATCGACGTTACCGATGCGCCGGACGTCAAACGCGGCGACTGGATGACGCTGATCGGTGACGAACTGCCGCTCGACGAAGTCGCCGGCGCGGCCGGCACCATCGGCTATGAACTGCTGACCGGGCTCGGGTCGCGGTATCACCGGGTGTACCGGGCGGAATAAGGTCATTCCGCGGCGCGGCCCTAAAGGCCGTGCCCCCGGAATCCATACGCCGCAGCACTGGAATATGGATTCCGGGTTCGCTCGCTCCGCGAGCGCGCCGGAATGACAGTGTTAGGTACTTTTCAACAAATGTTCTTGTAATGTTCTTTCTGACGCTCTAGCGTCCTGACGACCCATTACGAGGCGATTCTCATGTCCCGGCGCGGCCTCTCGTTCATCTGTCAGAACTGCGGCGCGGCGGCGACCCGCTGGCAGGGCAAGTGCGAGGCCTGCGGCGAATGGAATACAATGGTCGAGGAAGGCGCCGACCGCGTGCCCGGCCCCGGCCGCAAGGCCACCAAAGGCCGGCTGTTCGCGCTTGAACCGCTGACCGGCGAAGCCCATGACGCGCCGCGCCTGCCCTCCGGCGTCGCCGAACTCGACCGCGTCACCGGCGGCGGCTTCGTGCGCGGCTCGGTGCTGCTGATGGCCGGCGATCCCGGCATCGGCAAATCGACATTGCTGATTCAGGCCACCGCCGCGCTCGCCCGTGCTGGCCATCGCGCGGTCTACATATCCGGCGAGGAAGCGGTGGCGCAGGTGCGGTTGCGCGCCGAGCGTCTCGGCCTCACTGATGCCGCCGTCGAACTGGCGTCGGAAACCGCGGTCGAGGACATCATCGCCACGCTGACCGAAGGCAAGATCCCGCGCCTCATCGTCATCGACTCGATCCAGACGATGTGGACCGACACCGTCGAAAGCGCGCCCGGCACCGTATCCCAAGTGCGCGGCGCGGCGCAGATGCTGATCCGTTTTGCCAAACGTTCCGGCGCCGCCATCATTCTGGTTGGCCACGTCACTAAAGACGGCCAGATCGCGGGACCGCGCGTGGTCGAACATATGGTCGATGCCGTGCTGTCGTTCGAGGGCGAAGGCTCGCACCAGTTTCGCATCCTGCGCGCGGTGAAAAACCGCTTCGGGCCAACCGACGAGATCGGCGTGTTCGAGATGACCGGCACCGGCCTGCGCGAAGTCGCCAATCCGTCCGAACTGTTCTTGTCGGAGCGCGATCTCGGTTCGCCGGGCACCGCCGTCTTCGCCGGCATGGAAGGCACGCGGCCGCTGCTCGTCGAAATTCAGGCATTGGTCGCGCCGACTTCGCTCGGCACGCCGCGCCGTGCCGTCGTCGGCTGGGACACCAGCCGCCTCGCGATGGTGCTGGCGGTGCTGGAGGCACATTGCGGCGTCAAGCTTGGCGGCTACGACGTTTACCTCAACGTCGCCGGCGGCATGCGCATCAACGAACCGGCGGCCGACCTTGCCGCAGCCGCCGCGCTGGTGTCGTCGCTGGCCAATGCGCCGCTGCCGGCGGACGCCGTCTATTTTGGCGAGGTATCGCTGTCCGGCGCGATCCGGCCGGTGTCACATACGCCGAGCCGGCTCAAGGAAGCCGCCAAGCTCGGCTTTACCCGCGCGGTGGTGCCGGAAGCCGCCCGCACCGAAGCCCCCGCCGGCTGTGCGGCAAGCTATGTCGGCAGCCTGGCCAGTCTGGTCGCCGATATCGCCGCGCTGGGCAAGCCGCGCTCGAATGCGGGACAAACCGCCGGACCCGCCGAGCGGCAGACCGCAGATGGCAAAACCCGTGGATAAGACGGGTGACGGCGCGGCGATGCCCCGCTATATACGGGGCGCGTAAAGGGCCCTGGCGGCCATTTTGCAGTCGGGTCCGACAGCAGAAACGAGCTTAAAATTAAGTACTTAAGGTCGATATTGCTGCTCTGCTCGAGAGCCGCCGGAAAGCCCTCGGATTCGTCGCGCCGGCTAAAGCCGTGCGGCCGCACCTCGCCTCCATGGAGCGTTTGAGCCAGGCATGCCGATAACCCTGCTCGACATTCTCCTTCTCGTCGTCATGCTGATCTCCGGCCTGCTCGCCATGATCCGCGGCTTCATGCGCGAGATCCTCTCGATCGGCGCCTGGGGCATTGCCGCGCTGGTCACGCTCTATTCCTTCGGCAAGGCGCTGCCGATCGCGCAAGGCTATTTCTCCAGCACCACGGTCGCGACCGCGGTCACCGTCGGCGCGATCTTCCTCATCACGCTGCTGATCGTGTCGATCATCACGGTGCGCATCTCGGACATGATTCTCGACAGCCGGGTCGGCGCGCTCGACCGCACGCTCGGTTTCCTGTTCGGCCTCGGGCGCGGCCTCATCATCGTCGTCGTCGCCTTCCTGTTTTTTGCATGGCTGGTTCCCGATCGCAGCCAACCGGAGTGGGTGCGCGGCGCTAAATCGAAAGTCGTCCTGCAAAGTACGGGACAATGGCTGATGTCGATGTTGCCGGATGACCCTGAAAGCACCATCTTAAAAAGACTGAAGAAGCCGAAGCCTGAAGATCAGGACACTCCCGACGGCGGGCCGGATCAGCGCTCGGACTTGAAAACGCCCCAGATGCAAGCGACAGACGCCACGCCTACCAAGCTGTCACAAGTTTTGGGAACCCGGTGACCATGCAGCAAGTCTCGCAAAACCCGACGCAGGATTTGGCGCAGCAGCCGGCGATCGACGAGACCAACTTTCCGGACTTCGACCTTTATGCCGACCGGCTCCGCGAGGAATGCGGCGTGTTCGGCATCTTCGGCCATCCCGACGCCGCGGCGATCACCGCGCTCGGTCTGCATGCGCTCCAGCATCGCGGCCAGGAAGCCGCCGGCATTGTCACCTTCGACGGCAAGCGGTTCCATTCGGAACGCCGCCTCGGCCTCGTCGGCGATAATTTTTCGCGGCGCGATGTCATCGACCGCCTGCCCGGAAACGCGGCTGTCGGTCATGTCCGCTACTCGACCACCGGTGAAACCATCCTGCGCAACGTGCAGCCGTTGTTCGCCGAACTCGAAGGCGGCGGCTTCGCGATCGGTCACAACGGCAACCTGACCAACGGACTGGCGCTGCGCAAATTCCTGGTGCGCGAAGGTGCGATGATGCAGTCGACCACCGACACCGAGGTGATCCTGCATCTTGTGGCGCGCGCCCGCCGCAACCGTTTCGTCGATCGCTTCATCGAAGGCTTGCGCCAGCTCGAAGGCGCCTATGCCTTCGTCGGCCTCACCAACAAGAAACTCGTCGGCGCCCGCGATCCGCTCGGCATCCGGCCGCTGGTCATCGGCAAGCTCGACGGCTGCCCGATCCTCGCCTCGGAAACCTGCGCCCTCGACATGATCGGCGCGCAATATGTGCGCGACGTCGAGAATGGCGAAGTCGTGGTTTTCGACGAAGACGGCATGCAGTCGCACAAGCCGTTCCCGCCAATAGCGGCGCGGCCTTGCGTCTTCGAATACATCTATTTCGCCCGACCCGACTCCATCGTCGGCGGCCGTCACGTTTACAATATCCGCAAGAGCATGGGCGCCGAGCTGGCGCGCGAAACCCCGACGGCCGCCGATGTCATCGTGCCGGTGCCGGACAGCGGCGTGCCGGCGGCGATCGGCTATTCGCAGGAATCCGGCATTCCCTACGAACTCGGCATCATCCGCAATCACTATGTCGGCCGCACCTTCATCCAGCCGACGCAGGCGATCCGCGATCAGGGCGTGCGCATGAAGCATGCCGCCAACCGCGCCGTGGTCGCCGGTAAGCGCATCATCCTGGTCGACGATTCCATCGTGCGCGGCACCACTTCGCGCAAGATCGTGCAGATGATGCGCGACGCCGGCGCCAGCGAGGTGCATTTCCGTATCGCCTCGCCGCCGATCAAGCATCCGGACTATTACGGCATCGACACGCCCGACAGCGGCAACCTGCTCGCCGCCACCCACGATCTCGAAGGCATGCGCAAATTCATCGGCGCGGACTCGTTGGCCTTTCTTTCGGTCGATGGCATCTATCGCGCCATGGGCCTGCCCGGCCGCGACGCCGACAAGCCGGCCTTCACCGATCACTGCTTCACCGGTGATTATCCGACGACGCTGACCGACCTTGCTGGTCAGGATGCCAGCCCCCGGCAATTGTCGCTGCTGGCCGAGGCGATCTAGGGCGCGCTGAATTCCGCCAGAATGGGCAATGCCCGCCTTGTGCCGGGCAGTCCCGTCTTCTAAAGGCTCCGCAACGCACAAAAGACGCGGATGGCCGGGACAAGAGGGCGTTTACGCCCGTCTTCGACGGGCTATGCCCGGCCATGACGAAACAGACTACGACGGGACAGACCATGGCCGAAAATCCCAAACTCCTCACCGACAAAGTCGCCCTCGTCACTGGCGCGTCGCGTGGCATCGGCGCGGCCCTGGCATTGCAACTGGCGCAAGCCGGCGCGCACTTGGTCGCCGTCGCCCGCACCACCGGCGGCCTGGAAGAACTCGACGACCGGATCAAAGGTGCCGGCGGCTCGGCCACGCTTGTGCCGCTCGACATCAAGGACATGGACGGCATCGCCCGGCTGGCGCTGGCGTTGCACGAACGCTACGGCCGGCTCGACGTCATGGTCGGCAATGCCGGCATTCTCGGGCCGCTGTCGCCGCTCGGCCATGTCGAGCCCAAAGACTACGACGATCTTTTCGCGATCAACGTCAAAGCCAACTGGCAGCTCATCCGCACCATGGACCCGCTGCTGCGGGCAGCGCCCGCGGGCCGCGCTGTGTTCATCACGTCGGGCCTGGGCTGGATGGCCCGCGCCTATACCGGCATCTACGGTGCGACCAAGGCAGCGCTCAATTCGCTGGTGCAGACTTACGCCGCCGAGACCGCGATCACGGCCGTGAAGGTCAACGCCTTCAATCCCGGCCCGACCCGCACCAAGATGTACGCCAGCGGCTGGCCGGGCGTCGATCCGCAGACGCTGCCGCCGCCGGAAGATGTCGCCGCGACGATCGTGCCGTTATGCACGGCCGACTGTATCGAGAGCGGCAAGGTGTACGATTTCCGCGCAGGCAAGTTTCTGGAATTCAGGCCGCCGGCCTAGGCTGTCGGGTTCTGACAATTGCGGCTGTCCAGTTTCACGCGTGGCGCGTTGTCTGCGTGGGTGTGAGCAAGCCATGGCGCAGCCATTCATCGAACCGAGTTGCCGCGGCGTCATCGACGCCGAGCCTTTCGCGCGCGCTCCCGGAGGTGAGATCGCGCCAACCCGGCGCGGCCTCGTCCTCACGGCCTGCGTGCTCGCCTCATCGATGGCCTTTGTCGACGGCTCCGCGCTGACGGTGGCGCTGCCGAACTTGCGCGCCTCGGTCGGCGCCGATCTCGCCTCCGTGCAATGGGTGCTCAACGGCTATATCCTGGCGCTCGCATCGTTGACGCTGTCCGGCGGCGCACTGGCGGATGCCTATGGCAAGTCGCGCATTCTGGCGATCGGTTGTCTTGTCTTCGCCGCATCATCGATTGCCTGCGCGCTCGCGCCGTCCATCGCCTGGCTGATTGCCGCGCGCGTTGTGCAAGGCATCGGCGCGGCGCTATTGACGCCGTCAAGTCTTGCGCTGATCGGCGCTACCTATCCCAAAGAAGAACGTAATCGCGCCGTCGGCGTCTGGGCGGCTGCCTCGGCCCTGACGACGGCCGGAGGCCCGATCCTCGGCGGCTGGCTGACCGAAACCTTCGGATGGGAGGCGGTGTTCTGGATCAACCCGCCGCTCGCGGTCGCCGCCGTCGCACTCCTGTACATGTTCGCGCCGCCAGATGCGCGCGAACCGCGCGGCTTCGACTTTGCTGGCGCGATATTGATCGCCGTGGCGCTCGGCGCGCTGGCCTGGGGCCTCGGTGAGATCGGCGGACCGGCGAACGATACGCCGGCGATACAGGTCGTCTTGGCCATACTGATCGCGTTCATCGGCTTCATCGCTTTCGCCTTTTGGGAGCGCACGACCGCCTATCCGATGACGCCGCCGCGCCTGGCGCGCAATCTCCCCTTTGTCGGGTTGAACGTCGCGACGTTGCTCATCTATTGGGGCCTCTCGCTGATGTTCTTCCTGGTGCCATTCGATCTGATCGATCGCCGCGATCTGTCGCCCGCCGCCGCGGGCGCGATGTTCCTGCCGTTCACGCTGGGCCTCGGTCTGCTGTCGCGGCCGTTCGGGGCACTCGCCGACTCTATCGGAGCGCGCACGATGCTCATCATCGGGCCGGTCGGCGTCGCCCTCTCATACATCTGGCTCGCCTTCAGCCAGGAGGCGTCGCTGACCTGGGGCGTGATCGCGCCGATGATCGGCCTCGGTGTCGGCTTTGCCCTGCTGGTCGCCCCACTCACGGCATCGGTTCTGTCGAGCGTATCTGAAAATGACGAAGGTCTCGCCTCCGGCCTGAACAATACGGCGAGCCGCGTCGCCCAACTCGCCGGCGTCGCTCTCGCGGCGGGCATCGGATCTCTGGCGTCCGGCTATAAGCTCAGCCTCATTGCGGCGGCCATCGTAAGCATCTTGGGCGCGGTCACGATTGCCGCCACTTTGCCGAAGCAAACGAGACCGAAGCGTCGATAAATCAATGCTTCCGCTTCGCCCGGCCTTTGAAGGGGTTGTCCTTCTCGCGCAACGTCAGGCGGATCGGCGTGCCGGGCATCTCGAATGTCTCGCGCAGCGAGTTGATGAGATAACGCTTGTAGGCCTCCGGAACCGCGTCGGCACGGGTGCAGAACACCACGAAGCTCGGCGGTCTCGTCTTGGCCTGCGTCATGTAATTGAGCCGCAGTCTGCGCCCCGACACCGCCGGCGGCGGATGGGATTCGATCGCATGCTCGAACCAGCGATTAAGCGCGCTGGTCGCAATGCGCTTGTTCCAGGTTTCAAACGCATCGACGATAGCCTGCATCAGCCGGTCGAGCCCCTCGCCGGTCATCGCCGATACCGCGACCAGCGGCACGCCCTTCATCTGCGTCAGCTTTTCGTCGGCCTGTTCGCGCAGCTTGGAGATGGCGCCGGCGGTACGCTCCTTCAGATCCCACTTGTTGACGCCGATGACGATAGCGCGGCCTTCCTGCTCGCAAAGGTCGGCGATGCGCTGGTCCTGCTCCTCGAATGCATTCTCGACATCGAGCAGCACGACGACCACCTCGGCAAACCGAATGGCGTTGAGCGCGTCGCTGACCGACAGCTTTTCGAGCTTCTCATCGACACGGCCGCGGCGGCGAATGCCGGCCGTATCGTGGATGCGATATTTCTGGCCGTGCCAGTCGAGATCGACGGCGATGGCGTCGCGCGTGGTGCCGGCTTCCGATGAGGTCAGCAGCCGATCCTCGCCGATCAGCCGGTTGATGAGCGTCGATTTGCCGGCATTCGGCCGCCCGACAATGGCGACGCGGATCGGCTGCGGTCCGTCTTTATCCGCCGCCTGCGCCGAAGCTTCGGCGGTCTCCTTCGGCAATGCCGCACGCAGCGCATCATAGAGGTCTGGCAGGCCTTCGTTATGCTCGGCCGACAGCGCCACCGGTTCGCCGAGGCCCAATGCATAGGCGTCGTAACGGCCGGCCTCGCCCGCCGTGCCTTCCATCTTGTTGGCGATCAGCACCGTGGGCTTGCCGGACCGCCGTACCAACTCGGCAAAGAAGCTGTCGTCCGGGATCGGACCGCTGCGCGCATCGATCATGAAAAAGATCGCGTCGGCTTGCGCAATCGCGGTTTCGGTCTGCGCGCGCATGCGGCCCGACAATGTCTCGGGTCCGGATTCTTCGAGCCCGGCGGTATCGATGACGGTGAAATCGAGATCGCCGAGGCGAGCCTCGCCTTCGCGGCGATCGCGCGTCACGCCCGGCCGGTCGTCGACCAGTGCAACGCGCCGCCCGACAAGGCGGTTGAACAGCGTGGACTTGCCGACGTTGGGGCGACCGACAATGGCAATGGTGAACGTCATAAGTTCTATCTAGCTCAATTCCTGCCGCGTAACGCCGTTATTCCGGCGCGCTCGCAAATAGCGCACAAGCCGGAATCCAAAATGGCGTGTCCGGATGCCGGGCGCGGCCCATAAGGCGTCAAAGACGCGTGAACGCGCTTTTGGGCCGTTTGGGAACGACGAAAACTATTGACGCGAAAATGTCCCCGTCGGTGGAGCGGCCGGCCACGGTGCGGTGCCGTTCAAGCCTTGCGCCGGCTGCGCCGAAGGCCACGGCGACGCCTGCTGCTGTTGCGCCGGCTGCTGCGGTGGCTGCTGGTCCTGCGCCGGCGCGGCAACCGGTTTTGGCTTAGATGCGACCTTCGGACTGGCTTTGGGGGCGCGTGTCCGTTTAGCGGCGCGTTTCGGCTTTGGCTTTTCTTCCACCTTTTGTTCAGTGACAGCGCGCTTCTGGGCCTCGTCGGCAGGTTCGGCCGGCAGCGGCGCGAGCGTCGTATCGGCCGCAGCCTGACTGCCTTTGACATATTCCGGCGGAATGCCCTGCGTCACGCCGGGGACACCCTCCGGAAACAGCGGCTTGCGCTCGCCGGGCAGCTTCTTCTTGTCGGTGAGACCGAAAATATCCAGCTTGTCGGGATCGAAATCGGCACAACCGGCAAGCACCGGCAAGACCGCGACGAACACGGCCAACGAGACGATGCGGGAAATGCGACGCATGGACACCGACCTCTAGCTCTTGCCGTTTTCTTTGCCGTTAGACTTGTCGTCTTTGCCGGCGCCTTTATCCTGATCGGCGATCAGCGCCGAAAGAACATCGATGCGCGTGCGCGTGCTCGGCGGCGTCTCGCCGTCGCTGCCGATCATGTCGATGTAGCGCCGGGTCGATGCGACATCGCGGACACGCCAGGCCGACAGCGCCAGGAGTTCGCGCGCGGTGTGGCGGTAAATCCCGGTCGGCTCGGTCAGCGGATCGAGACGCTTCTTCAACTCCGCGAAGGGCGCGGTATCGACCAGCAACAGGCCGGCGCGCAGTCCCGCCAGTTCTCGCCAAGTCGCACCCAGCCCACCATCCGCAGCGAGTGCATCATACGCTTTCACCGCATCATCCGATTTGGTCGCCGCAAGTTCAGTGGCGGCGCGGAAGCGCGCCAGCACCGCGTAACCGGGAGGCGCTTCGTTGACGACTTTGGTGAAGGCCGCCGCGGCTTCGGCGTGCTTGCCCGCTTCGCTCAGCGTGACGGCCGCCTCGAAATCGGCCCCGGCGGCAGCGGCCTTTTGTCCCATGTAATATTCATAGCCGCGCCAGCCACCGATAGCGGCCACAATAAGAACCGCGACCGCGATGATAAGAAGGCTGTAGCGATCCCACAGCTTCTGGAGCCGCTCGCGCCGGACTTCTTCGTCAACTTCACTAAAAATATCAGACACAATCGCTCCCGGCCGCCATTATCCGTCAAAACGACGCCTCAAGCGGCCCAAAACCATCTATTGGGGCGAATTGCGGCGTAACCTAGTCCGATGAGGCGGCGAGGCAAAGGCTCGCACCGGCAAGGTCCTAGGATTTCAGGGGTTTAGCCTATCGGGCGGCGCAGGGAAACCCGGTTTTGCGTGCCGGCGCCAATGGCCGGTTACGGGCTTTTCTTCCGCATCGGATAGACATGCGCCGCGGCCGGGAACGCCCTTGAGCGGACCTCCGCGGCGTAGTCAGCGACCGCCTTCTCGATCCCGGGTCCCAGATCGCCATAGCGCTTGACGAATTTCGGCACCCGCGGCGTCAGGCCAAGCATATCCTCCATGACCAGGATTTGGCCGTCGCAGGCAGCGCTGGCGCCGATGCCGATGGTCGGAATCGCAATCGCTTCGGTGATTTTGCGAGCCAGAGGTTCGGCCACTGCCTCGATCACCACGGAGAACGCACCGGCATTGGCGACGGCCAACGCATCCTGCTCGATCGGGGCCCAATCCTCCTCATCGCGCCCCTGCGCGCGGAACGAGCCGATGGTGTTGATCGATTGCGGCGTGAGGCCGACATGCGCCATCACCGGGACGCCGCGCTCGACGAGGAAGCGGATGGTCTCGGCCATCCGGCTGCCGCCCTCCATTTTGACGGCGCCGCAGCCGGTCTCCTTCATCACCCGCGCCGCGTTCATGAAGGCCTGTTCCTTCGACGCCTCGTAAGAGCCGAAAGGCATGTCGACCACCACCAGCGCGCGCTGCGAACCGCGCATGACCGCGAGACCTTGCAGGATCATCATCTCGAGCGTCACCGGGACGGTGGTCTCGAGACCGTGCATCACCATGCCCAGTGAATCGCCGACGAGGATGACATCGCAATATTTATCGACCAGCCGCGCGGTATGGGCGTGATACGAGGTGAGCGAGACGATCGGATCGCCGCCCTTGCGAGCGCGGATATCCGGCGCGGTGAAACGCTTGACATCGCTTTGTACTGACACGTTGACGCCCCTGCTGTTAACGACCGAAAACCGGCACACCGATGAAGATCGGGTGAAAGGCAAAGCCGAGCGCGAGATAGACCACAAGGCCGATCGCGACCACCAGCAGGTCGTTGGTCCAGCCCGACGGCGCCACCGTGGCGCCTGTATCGCCGCGCCGTTTGGCGGCGATGCGCGCGAGCACGCCCCAGACCAGGAACGATCCGAACAGCAGGATCGAGCCGAGATCGCCGTTCGACAACAAATGCGCCAGCGCCCAGGTTTTCACGGCGGCCAGCATCGGATGCTTGAGTCGCGCCTTGATGTGGCTCGGCACGAAAGCCGCGGTCAGAAAGATGACCGCAAACAGCATCAACAGCGCCGTGACATGATGCATGAAAGGCGGCGGCGACCAGATGTCGATATAGCCGTCGGCGCGATAATGGCCGAAACCCCAGACGATCAACGCCAGGCCGACGATGGACACAACGGAGAAAAGAATGCGATAGCCGGCGGTGCCGAAGCGCGCGATGAGCCCGGCGCGCGCACTGCGCCGCGTCACGAACAGGTGCGCGCTCAGGAATATCGCCAGTCCGACAACGAGGATGATGAGGCCCATGATGATGTCGTCCGGCGGGATTCGTGGCAACGAAGGAGCGCAGTAAATGCGATGATGCCGGCCATTGCAAGCCGGCCAGCATGGCGTCTAATCGGGCTTGTTCTTCACATCTTTGATGTCATTGAAGACAATGCCGGGTGCGCGCTCGCCGGTATAACCGAGAATGAACTCGTTGCGCGCCATGAACACCTTGTCGCCGTCGAGGTCCTCGGCCACGCTTGAATAATTCGCCTGTACGAATTCGTTGAGCTTCTTGTCGTCGTCACAGGAAATCCAGCGCGCAAGCTGGAATTCCGGCGTCTCGAAGCCGATCTCCAGGCCATATTCGTCGTTGAGCCGCACCTTGAGCACGTCAAGCTGCAACGGACCGACGACACCCACCATCGCCGGCGCGCCATCGAGCGGGCGGAACGCCTGCACCACGCCCTCTTCCGCCATCTGCTGCAAAGCTTCTTTCAGCTTCTTGGCCTTCATCGGATCGCCAAGCTTCACGCGCCGCAGAATTTCCGGCGCGAACATCGGCACGCCGAGGAATTTGATGTCCTCACCTTCGGTGAGCGTGTCGCCGATGCGCAAGGTGCCGTGATTAGGAATGCCGACGACATCACCGGCATAGGCCTCGTCGGCCACCGAGCGGTCCTGCGCGAAAAAGAACTGCGGCGCCGACAGCGTCATCGGCTTGCCGGTGCGCACCAGTTTGGCGCGCATGCCACGGCGCAGCTTGCCCGACACCATCCGCGCGAAGGCAATGCGGTCGCGATGGTTGGGGTCCATGTTGGCCTGGATCTTGAAGACGAAGGCCGACATGTTGCTCTCTTCCGGCTCGACCGTGCGTGTACTCGCCTGTTGCGGCCGCGGCGACGGCGCAAACTCCGCCAGCGCGTCGAGCAGGTCCTTGACGCCGAAATTCTTCAACGCCGAACCAAAATAAACCGGCGTCAGATGACCCTCGCGGAACGCGGTGAAATCGAACGGCCGGCAGGCTTCCTTGACGATCGACAGTTCTTCGGCGATGGCGCCGGCGTCGAGCATCGAATTCTTCGCGGCCAGCATCGGCAGGTCGAGCGGCTGCGAGCGGGCGTCCTTTGAGTCCTCGGTCATCAGCCGCATGTCGCCGCGAGCTACGTCATAGGTGCCGGCGAAATCGCGGCCCTGCCCGATCGGCCAGGTCATCGGCGTGGTGTCGAGCGCCAGCGTCTTTTCGATCTCGTCCAGTATCTCGAACGGGTCGCGGCTCTCGCGATCCATCTTGTTGATGAAGGTCACGATGGGAATGTCGCGCAGGCGGCAAACCTCGAACAGCTTGCGGGTGCGCGCCTCGATGCCCTTGGCGCCGTCGATCACCATCACCGCCGAGTCGACGGCGGTCAGCGTGCGGTAGGTATCTTCCGAAAAATCCTCGTGGCCCGGCGTATCGAGCAGGTTGAACACCCGGGACTCGTAGTCGAACGTCATAACCGACGTGACCACCGAGATGCCGCGCTCTTTCTCGATGCTCATCCAGTCCGAGCGGGTCGAACGGCGGTCGCGCTTGGCCTTGACCTGGCCGGCCAGATTAATGGCACCGCCGAACAGCAGCAGCTTCTCGGTCAGCGTGGTCTTGCCAGCGTCGGGGTGGGAAATGATCGCGAAGGTGCGCCGGCGCTCGACCTCGGCCGCAAGCGGCGAGGAATTGCGCAGTTTCGGCCCCGAATCCGTGTCGGTTAGCGGCATATCCATGCGCCGCATGTGGCAGGGAAAGGCGGCTGGATCAAGAGGCCAACGGTCAGGCGACGGGCGTCAGCCAAGGGCCGCCGTATAGGCCTCCGGCTTGAAGCCGACCAGCATCTTGCCGCCGCCGAGTTCCAGCACCGGCCGCTTGATCATCGACGGCTGCGCCAGCATGAGCTTGATCGCCTTGGCCTCGGTCAGCCCCTCTTTGTCCTTGTCGGGCAATTTCTTGAAGGTTGTGCCGGCTTTGTTGAGCAGGATTTCCCAGCCGACTTTCCTGGCCCATTTCTCAAGCTTGTCTTTGTCGATGCCGGCGCTCTTGTAATCATGGAAGGCGCATTCAACGCCGGCCTTGTCGAGCCAGGCGCGCGCCTTCTTCATGGTGTCGCAATTTTTTATGCCGTAGATCGTGATGGGCATTTGTTGTCCTTGGGATCGCTCCTTGCGTACCGCAATCTAGCGCGAAAGAGTGCCTGGCCAAATAGATGGCGGGCATGCGCGGCGGCCATCTTACTATCGGCATCCCGGCGGACTAGATCATACCGCACTGAACTGCTGACAGGAGAAATCAATGAGCGAGACGCCCGATTACACACCGCCGAAGGTCTGGACCTGGGATAAGCCGAATGGCGGCAAGTTCGCCAGTACCAACCGGCCGATCGCGGGCGCAACGCATGAGAAGAAATTGCCAATCGGGCGCCATCCCTTGCAGCTTTATTCTCTCGCCACCCCGAACGGGCAAAAAGTTACGATCATGCTCGAGGAGTTGCTCGCGCTTGGGAAGAGCGGCGCGGAGTACGACGCCTGGTTGATCAGGATCGGCGACGGCGACCAGTTCGGTTCAGGCTTTGTCGAGGTGAACCCCAACTCCAAGATTCCGGCGCTGATGGACCGCAGCGGCGCCAAGAAGGGCGAAAAGCCGATCCGGATTTTTGAGTCCGGCGCGATCCTGACTTATTTGGCGGAAAAATTCGGCGCCTTCCTGCCCACCGAGCCGGCGGCGCGCGCCGAGTGTCTGTCGTGGCTGTTCTGGCAGATGGGTAGCGCGCCTTATCTCGGCGGCGGCTTCGGCCATTTCTATGCTTACGCACCGACCAAGATGGAATATCCGATCGACCGCTTCGCCATGGAGACCAAGCGTCAGCTCGATGTGCTCGACCGTCAGTTGGCCGCGAACGAATACATCGCCGGCAAAGACTATACGATCGCCGACATTGCGATCTTTCCCTGGTACGGCGGCCTGGTCAAAGGCTGGGTTTATGGCGACTCCGCGACGTTCCTGAGCGTGCATGAATACAAGAACGTGCAGCGCTGGGCCGACAGACTGCTCGAACGCCCGGCGGTCAAGCGCGGCCGCATGGTCAACCGCATCAGCGGCGATCCGGCGAACCAGTTGCACGAGCGCCATGACGCGAGCGATTTCGAGACGAAGACGCAGGATAAGATGGCGAAGGCGGCGGGATAAGGCGGGGTAGATGCATTCCTCGTGAAGCGCGTTACCGCGCTTAGGCGGCCGGCACGCGCGTCGAACGCGCGTTGAGGACGCCGATGCTCCCGCGAAGGGTGTCCGTAGCGCGCGTCACCGCCTCGGCCGCCGCATCGCGGCCGGCTGCGACCATAGCTAGCGACACGACCTCGAGCGCGCGCTCCAGTTCGCGGGTTAAGACATGTTCGCCAAGCGCCGACAGCGAACGCAGGATGACTTCGGCGACTTGGTCCACGCCTTCCGGCGGCAGCTTCGGGAGCAGCGTCGCAAGGGTTCGCATGATCTCGGCAAGCGTCTGGTGTTGCATCGACTCCGACGCAACCACTGCCAGCGATTCCAAGGTAGCGATCACCGCATCGGTGACACGATCCGCATAGACGATCCGGGAGGAGCGGTCTTCCGGCGCTTCACCCTGTTCCAGCCATCGGGCGAGAATGTCGCGCAGCGCGTGGCAGACGAGAATACCTGGATTGGGATTGGACAGCGCTGTGGAAACAGATGTCCAGCCGATGATGGCGAGTTGCGCGATTCCGAAAGCGGGGTCTCGTTCGAAGTCGCGGGCATTCTCCAACGTGATCGCTTCGACAGTCGCCTTTGAAAGGGCGTCGATATCAGCGCGATCGCCATCGCATCTCAGATCGGCCAAGGGATCGCCGAACGCCACGTGACTTCCGACCGCGACACACAGATCGACCTCGATGACGGACTCGCCGGAGCTCATCCGGCTCTTCTCGATATTTGCGACAGCGCGGGCGATCCGGTCCACATCGACCGTGGTCACATATCCCTGGCGTTCCGAAACCACCTGCCCCGACACGCGAAACGTCTGCGAAGCAGTCCGCCGCCGCGTCGCCCGCAGCAGAGAAAGCTGGTTCTCGCGCGCGCTAAGCACATGAACGCGAATGGCCTCGATAATCGTATCAGGCCGCATCTGATCGATCGTGGTATAAATAAGCACGACGATCAGGCACAGAGCGACGCCCGTCAGTAGCACCGCAATGAGCCCGCCAAATATAGGCCGGTGGGCCTGGCTGGCGACCACCAGATTGATCAAGGCGAATAAGCTCAACCCAACGAAGAAACCGAAGTAGATTTGGTTGGCACGCCGGCGCAAAAACTGATCGAACACCTGGTTGGCGAGTGAGGACGCCGCTTGCTGCACCGCCACCAATAGAAGCGAGAAGGTGATGGACGTCACGGTGATGAGGCTGGTGGCGATGGTACTCAACAGGCTGCTGAGCGCGGTACTGTCGCCGAACACATCGCTCAGCCAGCGCAACTGACGAGGTGGCGTCTGATTTGACGACCAGAACGCCGCGTCGATGAAATATATGCCGGCAGCCAGCAGCAGAAAGACCACCACAACGGCGATCGGCACGGCTAAGAACTCGCCGAGCGCGTGACGCACCCCTTTCGCCGCGCGCTCCCACCAAGGGCCGTCGTCGGTCATGTTCAAGTCGATCCCATAGAGAAGAAATACCAGTGCGAGCAGAACCTAAACGCCGATCAGCAGCAGACCTTCAAATTCATGATCAGCGTACCAGAAAGGGCCGCGCGATGCCGCGGCTCCCCACGTCGAGGCGAAACAGCCCGCCTGCGTGTGGCTCCCTTAATTTTGCCTCTGCGCTCATTTGATCCGAAGCACTGGTGAAGTAGAGCGTGGCGAGATCCTCGCCTGCGAAGGCGGGCATTGTTGGGAGATCGATGTCGCGATCGATGGAGCCGTCGGGGCGAAAACGGCGCAACTTGCCGCCGCCGTGTAGCGCCGACCAATATCCGCCCTCCGTGTCGATGGCGGCGCCATCCGGGATACCGAGGTCGCGCGGCACGGTTGCGAAAATTCGGCGATTCGATAGAGCGCCACCGTTCGCGTCGTAATCGAAAGAGATGATCTCGCCGGTATTACTGTGCGACAGGAAAAACGTCTTGACGTCTTCGCTCCAGGCCATGCCGTTGTGCAACTCGGCGGCATCCGGCTCGTCGCGAAGCCCTTCTCCTAACGTGAAACTGTGGAGCTTTCCCGGCTGAGCGGACGGGGAGCCTTTCAGCGGATCGAACATCACGCCGATCCAGAACCGGCCGTTGGCGTCACAGGCGCCTTCGTTGAATCGAAAAAGCGTTGGTTCGAACGGCGGCGGGGCCAGCAGGTGCAGCGCGCCGCTGTCGAGGTAGAGACGGTATACGCCTTGCCGGAGCGCCACCACCGCGCCGCCATCGCCGGTCAGTGCGAAACCGCCGATATCGCTTGTCATCGGCCAACTCCGTGTCGCTTCGTCGGCCGGACGATAGCAGTGCAGCGCTGGAGCCTTGACGTCGATCCAATAGAGCGCACCCTCGTCCGCGACCCAGGTCGCGGCTTCGCCGATCGTCGCATGGAAATCCAGAACTGTCTCGATGGCCATCGTGGGCTCCCCGCATGATAACCCCTGTTGTGCGGGCTCGTTCCCGTTGTCGGCACTCGTTTGCCGCGTCTCGGCGCGAAGACCGGGATACGATTTTAGTCTATATTCGGAACGATCGGCAGATGAAGCGCTTGGCGATTCAGCAGGCTTTAGTTGACCTCGCCGCGTAAGGAGCGGCCTCGATGAAGATATCGCGCGGTTGGACCCTCCTTTTCGCATTGCTGCCGCTACTCCTGCTCAGCGGATGCGGCGTGCTGGAGCTAGGCGTGATGAACCACGCTGGTCCGATCGCCGCGACTCAGTGGCAGCTCTACCTGATCGTCGGCTTCGTGCTGATCTTCGTCGCTGGACCAGTACTGCTGCTCACCCCGCTCGTCGCCTGGCATTATCGACTGTCCAACAAGAGTAGCGCGTACAAACCGAAATGGACTTTTTCCTGGATTCTTGAAGGGCTTATCTGGATTCCACCCACAGGGATCGTGATCGGCCTCGGATTCTTGCTGTGGCACTATACCCACACGCTCGACCCCTATCGGCCGATCGTCTCCGACCAGCCGGCGCTTGAGATTCAGGCGGTCGGGCTCGACTGGAAATGGCTGTTCATCTATCCGGACCAACGCATCGCGGCCATCAATCAGATGGTCATACCGGTCGACCGGCCCGTCCATATCAGCCTGACCAGCGGCACCGTGATGCAGTCATTGATGATCCCTCAACTCGCCGGCCAGATCTACGCCATGGCGGGGATGACGACCGAACTCAACCTCGCCGCATCCCGATCGGGCGTCTATCGCGGCGAGAACACGCAGTTCAACGGAGCGGGCTTTCAGAACCAGAAATTCAACGTAATCGCATTCCCGGCCGCCGACTATGACCGTTGGGTGGCTCAAGTCCGCGCGTCGGCTCATCCGCTCGACGCGGCCGCCTATGCCGAGCTCTTCAAAAAATCATCGCCGCCGCAGCCGATTTTCTTCTCGTCGGTCCCGCAGCCTCTGTTTCAGCAAATCCTCTCCGAGTCTCGAAAGCCCCGAACATGACTGACGGCATCTGGCCCGCGGTGCTGGGCCGCTTCGACTGGCAATCGCTGCCGTTCGTTCGCGCCTGGGAAAACCCGACCGCAAGCGAGATCATCGGCGCCGGCGCCGGTTTGGTCACTATCCTCGGTGCAGTATTCTTTGTCTTGCTGATCACCAGGCTCGGCAAATGGCGCTACCTCTGGTCCGAATGGCTTACCAGCCTCGATCACAAGAAAATCGGCATCATGTACATCGTCATCGCGTTCGTGATGCTCAGCCGCGCGCTGATCGAAGCGGTGCTGATGCGGATGCAGCAGGCGGCAGCGATCGATAGTCCCGGCTTCATCGCGCCCGACCATTTCTCGCAACTGTTCAGCACGCATGGCACCATCATGATCTTCTTCATGGCGATGCCGTTTCTCGTCGGACTCATCAATTACGTCATGCCGCTCCAAATCGGGAGTCGTGACGTCGCCTTCCCGTTGCTTAATTCGATCAGCCTGTGGCTTACGGGCGGAGCTGCCGCGCTGATGATGGTGTCTCTCGTCATCGGCAGATTTTCGACCGGCGGTTGGAGCGGCTATCCGCCTTATACGGAGATCGCCTTCAGCCCTGACGTTGGACCCGATTACTGGATCTGGGCGGTGACGCTGGGCTCGATTGGATCGACGCTGACCGGGATCAATTTCGCAGCCACGATCTACAAGATGCGCTGCCCCGGGATGCATTTGATGCGGATGCCGCTGTTCGTGTGGACGGCGTTATGCACCAGCATCCTGATGATCTTCGCAATGCCACCGCTGACCGTCGCGACCGCGCTGCTCGCGTTCGACCGCTATCTGGGGTTCCATTTTTTCACGAATGACCTCGGCGGCAACATGATGAATTACGCCAACCTGTTCTGGCTGTTCGGACACCCGGAGGTCTATATCCTGATCCTGCCAGCCTTCGGCGTCTATTCGGAGGTCGTTTCCAATTTCTCCACCAAGGAGCTCTACGGCTACACCTCGCTCGTCATCGCGACGATGGCGATCGCAGTTCTGTCGTTCACCGTGTGGGTCCACCACTTCTTCACGATGGGCCAGAGTGCCGACGTCAACGCAGTGTTCGGGATTGCGACGATGGCCATCGGCGTACCCACCGGCGTCAAGATCTACGACTGGATATGGACGATGTTTATGGGCGAGGTCCGGTTCACCGTGCCGATGCTCTATTCACTCGCCTTCATGATGACATTCGTTTTGGGCGGTTTTTCCGGCATTCTGCTTGCCTTTCCTCCGCTCGACTATCTGGTCCACAATACCGTGTTTCTGGTCGCGCATTTTCATAACGTAATTATCCCTGGCGTGCTCTACGGGATGCTCGCGGCCTATCATTACTGGTTTCCCAAGGCGTTCGGCTTCCGGCTCAATGAGAAATGGGGTCGCATCTCCGTTGGCTGCTGGGTGCTGGGCTTCTACCTGGCCTTCATGCCGCTCTATTTGCTTGGCGCGGCCGGCATGGCGCGACGAACGCAGGCGGTGTTCGAACCCGCCTTCCGACCCTGGCTCTACATCGCCGGCGTCGGCGCGCTGGTGCTGTTCTGCGCCCTGGCATCTCTCTTCGTGCAACTGTGGGTCAGCATTCGTGAGCGCGATGCCAACCGCGTGTTTGCAGGCGATCCCTGGGATGGGCGTTGCCTCGAATGGTCCACCTCTTCTCCGCCGCCTGCGTATAACTTTGCGGTCATTCCGCAAGTTCATGGTCGCGACTGGTTCTTCGACCGCAAGCGCAAGAATGATTCCTATGCGCCGCCTGCATCCTATGAGGATATCGAGCTTCCCAAAAACAGCATGACCGGTCCCGTACTCGGAGTGGTCGGCGCGGCTACCGCATTCGGCCTCGTCTGGCACATGTGGTGGCTCGCGATCATCGGCGTGATCGCGATCATCGCCACCGTGATTGCCCGTAGTTTTGTCCGCGATGTCCACCGCATCGTCCCGGCCGACGAAGTCGAGCGCACCGAGCAGCGCTGGTTGCGCGCAGTGGCCGCAGCGACGCCGATTCCGCGGGAACTCGAAATGACATCCGCCAACGAGGGCCTTGCCGAGGTACCCGCATGAGCGCCAACGAGGTCAAACACGCGGGGCTCAATCTCGGCGGTACCGACGAGTCGACGCACCAGCAGGCAGTGAGCCCGGTATTCGGTTTCTGGCTGTTCCTGATGAGTGACGCGGTGATCTTCGCGCTGCTCTTTGCGACCTACGGCGTGATGTTGTTCGCCACCGTTGGCGGACCGACACCGGCGAGCGAGTACAAAATTCTTCCCGTCTTCCTCGAAACGCTGATCCTGCTCACCAGCAGCTTCACCTTCGGCATGGCGTCGGTTGCGATGAAGTATGACCAATCGCGCAGGCCTTTACTGGGCTGGATGGCTGTGACGCTGGTTCTCGGGCTCGCCTTTCTCGGCATGGAACTGCACGACTTTGCTGCGATGTTCGCCGATGGCGCCTATCCGAGCCGCAGCGGATACCTCTCGTCCTTCTTCGCGCTGGTGCCGCTGCACGGTCTTCACGTCTTCTTCGGAAGCATCTGGATAATCGTGATGATGGTTCAGGTGATAACATTTGGGCTTGATGCGCGCGTCAAGATCAACATCTTGCGGCTCAGCCTGTTCTGGCATTTTCTCGATATCGTGTGGATAGCAATTTTCTCGGTCGTTTATCTCCAAGGACTGATCCGATGAGCGCCCCGAACGACAGCAAACGCGATGCGATCTTCTCCTATGGGATCGGCTACGTCGTCGCGCTGGCGCTCACCGCCGCAGCCTTCGCGATCGTGCATTGGCCAAACTTTGTCTCGACGACGACACTTTCCATTGTGCTCGTGCTAGCGGTTGTCCAGATGGGGGTTCACTTCCGTTTCTTCCTGCACATAGGCCTTCAGAAATCGGCCCGCGACAATCTTCAGCTCATCCTGTTCTCGACGCTGCTCGTGATCCTGATGGTCTCGGGAACGCTGGTCATCCTGTTCAACCTGCGAACAAGGATGATGTAGCGTCTCACAGCTCGCCGGACGCCGCGAGCTTGCCGATCCGATCGGCGGTACGGATAGCGATCGCCTGAATCGTCAATGACGGGTTCACGCCGCCGACGGTCGGAAATACCGATCCGTCACACACCCACAGATTGGGAATATCCCAGCTCCGGCAGTCGGCATCGACGACGAAATTCCTCCGGCTCTCTCCGATGGCCTTGGCCGGGTCCTCGGTTCAGATATCAAGACGTTTCGCAACCCGATGCACGACCAACAGCAATCCGATCACCGCGATGGCGACAACCGCCGCCTTGTGACGATCCGTAAACATCTCCCAACTTCGATCGCGCGACCGGTCGTCGAAGCGGCCATGCGCCCCATAATCGCCGGCGACGGGCTCGAACAGATTGGCTGGGGCGTTGGGCGCGGTAGGTTGATCGGCAAGCTGGCCGGAGTAGCCGGCCTTGGCGAGGTAGCGGTCAATCAGCCCCGGCGCGATCCGGTTGGCCAGGATCGCCTTGACCGTCGGCCAGCCCACCCAGACGTCGCGTCGCTTGTGAGTGGCGGCAAAAAAGATCGCGCGAGCGGGTACTTCGGGTTCGAAGATCGGCGCGACCGGTTTGGCCTTGCGCCCCATCTTGTTGAGCGCCCAGTCGAACTGCGGAGTATTGACCGCAGGCAGATCGACGATTGTCAGATGCACATCGAGCTTGTCGTGGATGATTTCGCTACGAAGGCTGTCGGTAAAGCCTCTGATCGCCGCCTTGGCCCCGCAATAAATCGATTGCAGCGGCACCGAACGGTAGGCAAGCGCCGAGCCCACATTGACAATGGTGCCGCGGTTGCGCACGCGCATCCGTTTCAGCGCGGACATCATGC
>JBEPUC010000053.1:0-22296 GCA_041691675.1 Hyphomicrobiales bacterium
CCGCCCGCCGGGCCGCGAAGCCTATCCCGGCGACGTGTTCTATCTCCACTCGCGTCTGCTCGAACGCGCCGCCAAGATGAACGACTCGAAGGGCGCCGGTTCGCTGACCGCGCTGCCGATCATCGAAACGCAGGCCAACGACGTGTCGGCCTATATCCCGACCAACGTGATTTCGATCACTGACGGCCAGATATTCCTCGAAACCGACCTGTTCTATCAGGGCATTCGTCCGGCGGTGAACGTCGGTCTGTCGGTGTCGCGCGTCGGTTCGGCGGCGCAGACCAAGGCGATGAAAAAGGTCGCCGGCAAGATCAAGGGCGAACTCGCCCAGTACCGCGAAATGGCCGCCTTCGCTCAATTTGGTTCGGACCTCGACGCCACCACCCAGCGCATGCTGGCGCGTGGCGCGCGCCTGACCGAATTGCTGAAGCAGCCGCAGTTCTCGCCGCTGAAGATGGAAGAGCAGGTCGGCGTCATCTATGCCGGTGTCAACGGCTACCTCGACAAGTTCGAAGTGTCGCGCGTTCGCGCCTTCGAAAGCGGTCTGCTGACGCTGCTGCGCACCAGGCACGCCGATCTCCTCGACTCGATCCGCAACAGTGGCGACTTGTCGAAGGAAGACGAAGCCAAGCTCAAGGATGCGGTCGACGGCTACGCGAAGTCGTTCACTTAAGTTCTAATGGCCGGGCGAAAGCGCGAAGCGCGTCTTCTCGCAGGAAGTTCCGGCCATCCCGACAAGGGACGCACGATGCCCGCCTAAGCGGGATCACCGGGACAAGCCCGGTGATAACAAGTTAGAGAAGAGAGCCGATGGCTAGCCTCAAGGACATGCGCGTTCGCCTCGCCTCGACCAAGGCGACGCAGAAAATCACCAAGGCCATGCAGATGGTCGCGGCCTCCAAGCTGCGCCGGGCGCAGGTGGCGGCCGAAGCCGCGCGCCCGTTCGCCGAACGCATGGACACGGTGCTCGGCAACATTGCCTCGGCGGTCGCCGGTAGCGACTCGGCGCCCCGCCTGCTGGCCGGCACCGGCGCCGATCGTGTTCACCTGCTGGTCGTCTGCACCGCCGAGCGCGGCCTTTGCGGCGCGTTCAATTCGTCGATCGTGCGTCTGGCGCGCGAGCGTATCAACGCGCTGCTGGCGCAGGGCAAGGACGTCAAGATTTTATGCGTCGGCCGCAAAGGCGCCGACCAACTTCGCCGCCAGTTCAGCCAGCGTATTATCGAGGTGGTCGAACTGCGTGGCGTCAAGCAGATCGGCTTCGCGCAAGCGCAGATGGTCGCGGACAAGATCATCGCGCGCTTCGACAACAACGAATTCGATATCTGCACGCTGTTCTTCTCGCGTTTCAAATCGGTGATTTCGCAGGTCCCGACGGCGTTGCAGGTGATCCCGCCGGTGTTCGATGCCGCTGCCACGACCGAAACCGGTGCCGCCGCCGGCTACGAATACGAGCCGGAAGAGGGCGAAATCCTCGACGAATTGTTGCCGCGCAACCTGTCGATCCAGGTGTTCCGCGCGCTTCTTGAAAATGCCGCTTCCGAGCAGGGCGCGCGCATGAGCGCGATGGACAACGCCACCCGCAACGCCGGCGAAATGATCCGCAAGCAGACACTCACCTATAACCGCACGCGTCAGGCGATGATCACGAAAGAACTGATCGAAATCATCTCCGGCGCCGAAGCGCTCTAATACGAAAATAGATGTAACGAGGACGATTATGGCCACTCCGCAGAACGCAACCGGCAAGATCACCCAGGTCATCGGCGCCGTCGTCGACGTGCAGTTCGAAGGCGATCTGCCGGCGATCTTGAACGCGCTCGAAACCAAGAACGGCGACAACCGGCTGGTGCTCGAAGTCGCCCAGCATCTCGGTGAATCGACCGTGCGCACGATCGCCATGGACATCACCGAAGGTCTGGTGCGCGGCCAGCAGGTCACCGATACCGGCCTCGCCATTGCGGTGCCGGTCGGCCCCGGTCTCCTGGGTCGCATCATCAACGTCATCGGTGAGCCGATCGACGAAGCCGGCCCGGTCAAGTCGGAAGAAAGGCGTCCGATCCACGCCGAAGCGCCGCTGTACACCGAGCAGTCGACCGAAGCGCAGATTCTGGTCACCGGCATCAAGGTCGTCGATCTGCTCGCGCCTTATGCCAAGGGCGGCAAGATCGGCCTGTTCGGCGGCGCCGGCGTCGGCAAGACCGTGCTCATTCAGGAATTGATCAACAACGTCGCGAAAGCCCACGGCGGTTATTCGGTGTTCGCCGGCGTCGGCGAGCGTACCCGTGAAGGCAACGACCTCTATCACGAGTTCATCGAGTCCGGCGTCAACAAGAAGGGCGGCGGCGAAGGCTCCAAGTGCGCGCTGGTGTTCGGCCAGATGAACGAGCCGCCGGGCGCCCGCGCCCGCGTCGGTCTGACCGGCCTGACGTTGTCGGAGTATTTCCGCGACCAGGGCCAGGACGTGTTGTTCTTCGTCGACAACATCTTCCGCTTCACGCAAGCCGGTTCGGAAGTGTCGGCGCTGCTCGGCCGCATTCCGTCGGCGGTGGGTTATCAGCCGACGCTCGCCACCGACATGGGCGCCTTGCAGGAACGCATCACCACGACGACCAAGGGTTCGATCACTTCTGTGCAGGCGATTTATGTGCCGGCCGACGACTTGACCGACCCGGCGCCGGCGACCTCGTTCGCGCATTTGGATGCGACCACCGTGCTGTCGCGCGACATCGCCGCCAAGGGCATCTATCCGGCGGTGGACCCGCTCGACTCGACCTCGCGCATGCTGTCGCCGCTGATCGTCGGCGAGGAGCACTATCAGGTCGCCCGTCAGGTTCAGCAGGTGTTGCAGCGTTACAAGGCGCTGCAGGACATCATCGCCATTCTCGGCATGGATGAATTGTCGGAAGAAGATAAGCTCGCGGTGTCGCGCGCCCGCAAGATCGAGCGCTTCCTGTCGCAGCCATTCTTCGTCGCCGAAGTGTTCACCGGCGCGCCGGGCAAGCTCGTCGACCTGCAAGACACCATCAAGGGCTTCAAGGGCCTGGTCGAAGGCAAGTACGATCACCTGCCGGAAGCCGCGTTCTACATGGTCGGCAACATCGACGAAGCCATCGAGAAGGGCAAAAAGCTCGCGGCGGAAGCGGCTTAAGGCCGGTTAGGTAAGTCATCATGGCCACACTTCACTTCGAACTGGTCTCGCCGGAAAAGCTGTTGTTCTCGGGCGAGGTCGAGCAGGTGGACGTTCCCGGCGCCGAGGGCGATTTCGGCGTGCTCGCCGGCCATGCGCCGATGGTGACGACGTTGCGTCCCGGCTTGCTCACGGTGTTCACCGCGAGCGGCGAGCAGAAGATCGTCGTGCTCGGCGGTTTCGCCGAAGTGTCGGCCTCGGGCTTGACCGTCCTTGCTGACGTTGCCGAAGACATTGCCGCGTTCGACCGCGCCATGCTTGCCGGCAAGATCGGCGAGACGGAGAAGCGGATCGCCAAGACCGAGCCCGGCAACGAACTCGACAGACTGATTACGCGGCTCGATCACTACAAGGAAGTCGACCGGCATTTGACCGGCACGGCGATGCATTAAGGTCTGTCTGTGGCCTCTGGATTCCCGCTCGCGCGGGAATGAGCGGAGTGTGGATCAGGCCTTCCCGTATTTCTCAAACGCCTCGGCCACGGTCTCGTAAGTCTGCCGCTTGAACGGCACCACGAGGTCGGGAAGCGATTTCAATTCGACCCAGCGCCAGTCGATGAATTCGGGCTTGTGGTGGCCGCCGCCCGGTTCCGAAATATTGATTTCGCTGTCGGCGCCCATGAAGCGCAGCGCAAACCACTTCTGCTTCTGGCCGCGATATTTTCCGCCCCAGGCTTCTCCGGCGATGTCGTGCGGAATGTCGTAGGCGATCCAGTCGGGCAATTCGCCAAGCTTCTCGACCGACCTGATGCTGGTCTCTTCGTAAAGCTCACGCAGCGCGCCGGCATAAGGATCTTCGCCTTCGTCGATGCCGCCTTGCGGCATCTGCCAGACATGCGTCGCATCGACGTGCTCTGGGCCGCCGGCGCGCCTGCCGACGAACACAAGACCGGCGCGGTTGAACACCGTGATGCCGGCGCAGGGGCGATAGGGCAGGGAATCGTAGGGGGGCATGGCATTCCTTGTCATGGCCGGGCATAGCCCGTCAAAGACGGGCGTAAACGCCCTTTTGTCCCGGCCGTCCCGCTGAGGTGAGCACGGCGGAGTATGCCCGATCGAGATCACCGGGTCTCGCGCCTTTGGCGCGGCCCGGTGATGACAACGCAAATTGCTGACGCAATTCGCCCTGTCAACTCGACTTCGCCTTCACCGCCACCATGCTGATCGGCACCAGCACGAAGCCTCGCGCTTCGGCTTTCTGCGCCCAGTCGGCGATGCGCGCGACGGTGGCCGACTGTGCGGTGGCGATGCCGACGGCGCCGCCGGATTCGCGCGCCATGATTTCGAGACGATTGAGCGCGCGGTCGATCTCGGCCGCGGTCGGCACCGCGTCGAGAACGACATCGGCTTTGGCGAAGGGCAGGTTCTGGCTGCCGGCGATCTGGCTGGCGATGCTGCGCGACGACCCGCCGCCATCGACGAAAATCAGACCGCGCTTCGCAGTCTCCTGTAACACCGGCGACAGCGCCTGCTGGGTCGCGGTGAAACGCGCGCCCATGTAGCTGACGATGCCGACATAACCCTGAAACCGGCTCATCAGCCATTGCAGACGATCGATGTTCTGCTCCGGCGTCACCGAGGTCAGCAAGGTCTGCGGACCGGGATCGTTGTCCGGAAAGTCGAACGGCTCCATCGGCGTTTGCAGCAGCAACTCGTGACCTTCGTCGCGGGCGCGCTCGGCCAATTTCTTGACGTCGGCGGCGTAAGGCGACAGAGCGAAGGTTGCGGTCGGCGGAAGCTTGGAGAACGCCTCCGCCGTGCCGGATGCGCTGATGCCCATGCCGCCGATCACGATGGCGATGCGCGGTGCGCCCTTCTGGACGGTCGTCAACGCACGCGGATGGGCATAGGCGACAAACGGCTTGGTGCCGTCAGCGCCGACTTTCGGAATTGCGCCGTGCCGTGAGCTCTCCGTCAGTTTCGGATCGACCGGCGGCGCTTCATGCGCAGCGCCGGGCGATTTGTCGCCAGGCTTGTCGTCAGATTTCCCGCCGGGCTTCTCGCCGGATTTGGCGGCCGACATATCGCCGGGCATATCGCCTGACTTGCCGGGCAGCGTGATCTCTTTGCGCTTGCCGCTGGAGCCGTCGATGATGGTGACGATCTTCGAGCCCGGCGGCGGCGCCTTTTCGGTTGCCGCGGCGTGCGCGGTTGCGCCGTCATGACGGGCATGGGCCTTGCCGTCGCCGCTCGCGGCGCCAGCCACGACATCGGCCACAGCGGCGGCCGGCTTGGTCGCGACCACCGCCACAGGTTCGCCGCCGAGCGGATCGCTGACGAACAAAGTCCAGCCGACAACCACAAGCGCAACCGTACCCAGCAGGCCGGCGAGAATCTGCGGCACGCCGATCGGCAGTTTGGGAAACCGGCTTTTCTTTTTGGTCTGGCCGAGGGGGGCGTTCAGATCATCCGATTCCACGGCCCATTCCCTTGCGAATCATCGGACAAGTCTACCACGCCCATCGCGGCCTCCGGGTTATGGGAGACAGAGGCCCGCAAACAAACGGGGCGGCCCGAAGGCCGCCCCGCCGCCGCAACAACTGTCGCAAAGCTCAGTTCGGAACCGGGGCCTTGCTCGCCGCCGGCGGGAAGGCCGAGTTGACCTGGGTGCCGCGCAGCAGGTCTTCCGCCATATGCAGCGCCTTGTCGTTCTTCTGATCGGGCGGAATGTAGGACTGCGAGCCGGTCTGCTCCTTGCCCGGATCGCCGGTCAGATGGCCGCGCAGCGAGGCTTCGCCCTTGGTCGAGGTATCGGTCTTGGCCTTGATGTCGTCCGGCAAGTCCTGGAGCACCTCGATATCCGGGGTGATGCCCTTGGCCTGGATCGAGCGGCCGGACGGCGTGTAGTAGCGCGCCGTGGTCAGCCGCAGCGCGCCGTTGCCGGAGCCGAGCGGGATGATGGTCTGCACCGAGCCCTTGCCGAACGAGCGGGTGCCGACGACGGTCACGCGCTTGTGGTCCTGCAAGGCGCCCGCGACGATTTCCGACGCCGAAGCCGAGCCGCCGTTGATCAGCACGATCACCGGCTTGTGGCCGGTCAGATCGCCACTGCGGGCATTGAAGCGCTGGGTTTCCTCGGCGTTGCGGCCGCGGGTCGAGACGATCTCGCCTTTTTCCAGGAATGCATCCGACACCGAGATGGCCTGATCGAGCAGGCCGCCCGGATTGTTGCGCAGGTCGAGGATATAGCCCTTGAGCTTGTCGTTGGAGATCTTCGCCTTGATGTCGGTGATCGCCTTCTTCAAGCCGTCGGTGGTCTGCTCGTTGAACTGGGTCATGCGGATGTAGCCGACGTCATCGCCTTCGACGTTCGAGCGCACCGCGCGCACGCGAATGACATCGCGGGTCAGCGTCAGTTCGATCGGCTTGTCGGCGCCCTTGCGCATGATGGTCAACCGAATCTTCGTGTTGACCGCGCCGCGCATCTTCTCGACCGCCTGGTTCAAGGTCAGGCCCTGAACCTGGTCGTCATCGAGCTTGGTGATGAGATCGTTGGCGAGCACGCCGGCCTTGGCGGCGGGCGTGTCGTCGATCGGCGCGACCACCTTGATCAAACCGTCTTCCATCGTCACTTCGATGCCGAGACCGCCGAACTCGCCGCGGGTCTGCACCTGCATGTCGCGGAAGCTCTTGGGGTCCATGTAGCTCGAATGCGGATCGAGCGACGTCAGCATGCCGTTGATGGCGGTTTCGATCAGTTTCTGATCGTCCGGTTTTTCGACGTAGTCGGCGCGCACGCGCTCGAACACGTCGCCGAACAGATTGAGCTGGCGGTAGGTGTCAGCCGCCGCCGCCTTGGCGCTGGTGCCGAGAAACACCGCTCGCGGCTGCACCATGAACAGCGTCAGCGCCGCGCCGGCCGCCGCGCCGAGAAGAATGAGTGAGGTCTTGCGCATCATCCGCGAACCTTTTCGCCTTCGCCAGCCGCCCACCATGGGCCTGGATCAACGGGAGTCCCGTCTTTTCGAAATTCGATATAGAGCACCGGTTGGCTGGAACCCGTCGCGAGGATCGAGGCAATCCGGGAGCCACTTCCCATGATTGCGACCGGTTCCCCGGCGAGTACGAACTGTCCCAGATCAACTGATATCCGATCCATGCCGGCGAGCAAGACATGATATCCGCCGCCGACATTCAGGATCAAGAGTTGCCCGTAGGATCGGAACGGCCCAGCATACACCACCCAGCCATCGGCCGGGGCCGTTACTTGTGCCGCGGCACGGGTGGCGATCGAGATGCCCTTTTCGACGCCGCCGTTTCCGTCGGATGCGCCGAAATCCTTCAATTTGACGCCATTAACGGGGATCGGAACCTGGGCCCGCAGCGATGCGAAGGCCACAGCCGGCGCCAGCCGGCCGGGGTCGCGATAAGCCGACAGCGCGGGGCGGTTATCGCTGCGCGCGGCCTCACGGGCATCGCGGATTTTCGGGGCGAGGCTCTGCTCGAGCTTGCCGATCAAATCTTTGAGATTATCGACCTTCTGGGCCAGTTCACCGGCATGGGCTCGCTCGGCGGCAAGTTCCTGCTCGCGCGCCGCCTGCTTTTTTTGACGCTCTTCGGTCAGCGCCGCCATGCGCTGGCGTTCGCCATCGAGCGCGGTCTTCTCGCCGCGCAGGCGGTCGCGTTCGGCGGTGATGTTTTTGCGGACATTGAGGAGTTCGGCAAGGTCATGGGACAGGGCATCGACCTTGCCGCGCATTTCCGGCAGCACGGCGCCGAGCACCATCGCGGTGCGCACCGACTGTAAAGCGTCTTCAGGGCTGGCGATCAGCGCCGGTGGCGGGCGGCGGCCCATGCGTTGCAGCGCCGCCAGCACTTCGCCGATGACGGCGCGGCGGCCGTCAATCGATTTGCGGATCGCGTCTTCCTTGTCGTTGAGCGGCTGGAGCCGTTCCTGCGTGGCCTCGACCTTGGCTTCGACGCCGCGCAGGCGCGCGGCGGTGTCGATCATGTCCTGCGCCAGCTTGCGGCGGTCGGCGCCGATCTCCTCGATCTCGCGCTTGAGCGCGGCTTCGGCCTCGGCCGACTGGCGCTGCTCTTCGCGAACGCCCTTGAGTTCCTCGTCGTGCTGTTTGAGCCCGTCGAATGCCTGCGACCGGTCGGCCGGCCTGTTGCTCTGCGGCGGCGCGGTTCCGGCCGCCTGACCGAACGCCGCGCCGGAAAACAGGAGCGGGGCGGTCAGAATCGGCAAAGCAAATCCGAACGCCGCCATCAAGGCAGCGCGCGAATCGCGCCCACTGATTCGATGCGTCATCGCAGTCACGTTACGCCTGCGGTTTGGTGCGGCAAGACCATTGTGGGCGGCATAATTGGCTGAGGATTAAGACCAAATGTGGGGCATGAAGATGGAATCGCGGTAACGTTTGCGTGGCGCTCTTACCCTTCCCGACTTCGGGGAGGGTAAGAGCGCGAAGCGCCGGGGGTGAGGTTGCGCGTTCCGTGGGGGAATGACCCCACCCGGCTCGCTATCGCTCGCCACCCTCCCCGAAGACGGGGAGGGATAAGAAGCGGGCGCTTCTTATTTCCCGTCATTCCGGGTTCGCGCTTTCAGCGCGCCCCGGAATGACGGCATCACGCCCGATGATACGGATGGCCGGTGAGGATCGTCGTGGCGCGGTAGAGTTGTTCGAGCAGCATCACGCGCACAAGCTGGTGCGGCCAGGTCGCCGCGCCGAATGACAGACGAAGCTGCGCCTTGTCGCGCAGGTTCGCCGCCAAACCATCGGCGCCGCCGATCACGAAGACCGCCGCCGGTTTTCCCGCGGCGCGCCAGGCCGACAACTGCGCCGCCAGTTGTTCGCTGTCGCGGTTCTCGCCCTTGACGTCGAACAGCACCACCACCGCGTCCGGCGGAATGACATTGGCAAGCGCGATCGACTCTTCCAGCATTCTTTTGTCGGCGGCGTCGGCGCGGCTCTCTTTTATCTCAATGATCTCGACGGGCTTGAACCCGAGCGCGCGGCCGGTCTGCGTCGCGCGCTTGGCATAGCGTTCGGAGAGCTCGGTCTCCGGGCCGCTTTTGAGCTTGCCGATGGCGGCGATGATCATGCGCATGATTTCTCCGTCGTCATGCCCGGCCTTGTGCCGGGCATCCACGTCTTACTTTCGAACTGGAATTGCGTTTCAAAACGTAAGGCGTGGATGGCCGGGACAAGCCCGGCCATGACGGAAAATGAAACTCACGCGCTCCACATCTTCTCAATGTTGTAGAACGTGCGTACTTCGGGGCGGAATAGATGCACGATGACGCTGCCGGCATCGATCAGCACCCAGTCGCCCTGGCGCAAGCCTTCGACGGCGATGCCGGTGTAGTTGTGTTTCTTCAGATCCTTGACCACGCGGTCGGCGATCGACGCGATATGGACATTGGAGCGGCCGGTGGCGACCACCATGATTTCGCCGATCGACTGCTTGTCCGACAGATCAATGGTGACGGTGTCCTCGGCCTTCATCTCGTCGAGGCTCGACAGGATCACCCGCAGCGTGGCGTTGTCGCTGGCAAGCTGTTTGGCGGTCCTCGGCCTGGCCGCCTTGATGACGCTCGGCTCGACAGCCGCGGGTTTCTTCGCGGCTGTTTTCCTGGCCGTCGTTTTTTTAGCGGTGCCGCCCTTTTTGATCGTCTTTTTGACGGCGGGTTTGCGCGCGCCGGAAGGTTTTGCGGCTGCTTTGGACGCGCTTTTTTTCGTCCGGGTGCGTGACGATGTTGCCAGGGGAGATGTGTCCTCTTTGCCGGTTGTTCGGTGGCGTGCGGCCACGATAGCTACTTCGCCGATTTCTGGCCAGCCTTGCGCGGCGTAACCTTGCTGGCGATTTTTTCAACCTCCGGCGCCGGCACGGCATCGACCGCTTTGGGCGCGGTGCGCAGCGCCCGCAACGCGGTCGACGACAGCCCGGATTTCAGCCCATGCAGAAAGGTCCAGACCGGCGCGCGGCGTCCCGGCAGCGACGACGCGGCGTTCTCGGGGATACGAAACGGGGCGAGCGCCTGACCGGCCGGGCTGGCCGACGCATAAAGACTCGGACCCGGACGATCGACCACCACCATCGGAACGAGACTGGCGATGCCGCGCCACTTCTGCCAGCGGTGAAAGTGGCGAAGATTGTCGGCACCCATGATCCAGACGAATTGCACGCGCGGGCAGCGCGTCAGAATCCAGAGAATGGTGTCGTAGGTGTAGCGGGTGTTGATGACGGCTTCGAGGCCGGTGACGTCGAGGCGCGGATGATGGGTGAGGCGGCGCGCATCGGCGAGACGGTCGTTGAGCGGCGCGAGGTGACTGGTGTTCTTGAGCGGATTGCCGGGCGTCACCAGCCACCAGACGCGGTCGAGCTTGAGACGTTTCATCACCAGCATGCTGGCATCGAGATGCGCCTGATGCGGCGGATCGAACGTGCCGCCGAACAGGCCGATGCGCATGCCGGGCGCATGCGGCGGCAGGACGCGCTCGGTGCTTGCGAGCTGTTGAGGCTTAGGGCTTTGCGCGGTCACGGCCGAGTCTGACCGCTTCCGCGAATGCGGTATTTGAAGGTCGTGAGCTGATCGACGCCGACCGGCCCGCGCGCGTGCATGCGGCCGGTGGCGATGCCGATCTCGGCGCCGAAGCCGAACTCGCCGCCGTCGGCGAATTGCGTCGAGGCGTTATGCAGCACGATGGCGGAATCGACCTGAGCCAGAAATTTCTCCGCGGTCGCGTCGTCGTCGGTGACGATGGCGTCGGTGTGATGCGAACCGTAACGTTCGATATGGGCGATGGCTTCGTCGACGCCGTTGACGACGCCGGTAGCGATGATGGCATCGAGATATTCGGTGCCCCAGTCTTCTTCGCTGACCGGCTTCACGCGATCGTCGGCCGCCTGCACGTCTTTGTCGCCGCGGATTTCGCAGCCGGCTTCGATCAGCATGTCGATCAGCGGCTTGAGATGGGTGAAGACGGCGGCGCGATCGACCAGAAGGGTTTCGGCGGCGCCGCACACGCCGGTGCGCCGCATCTTGGCGTTGAGCACGATCTTCTTGGCCATGTCGAGCGAGGCCTCCCTGTCGACATAGACATGGCAGACGCCGTCGAGGTGGGCAAATACCGGTACCCTGGTTTCGGCCTGCACGCGCGCGACCAGACCCTTGCCGCCGCGCGGCACGATGACGTCGATGGTGCCGTCGAGTCCGGTGAGCATGTGGCCGACGGCGGCGCGGTCGGGGGTGCCGACGAGCTGGATCGCGGCTTCCGGCAGATCGGCCGCGCGCAGGCCCTGGACCAGCGCGGCGTGGATGGCGCGGCTGGAATAGGTCGAGTCCGAGCCGCCGCGCAGGATCGCGGCGTTGCCGGACTTGAGGCACAGCGCGCCGGCATCGGCGGTGACGTTCGGCCGGCTCTCGTAAATGATGCCGATGACGCCGAGCGGCACGCGCACGCGCTCGATAATCATGCCGTTCGGGCGGGTCCAGCTTTCGGTGACGGCGCCGACGCTGTCCTTGAGATCGCGCACCACCTCGATGCCCTGGGCGATGGCCTCGACCTTGGCGTCGTCGAGCCTGAGCCGGTCGAGGAAGGCGCCGGTCATGCCGCCGTTACGTGCCTCGGCGATATCTTCGACATTGGCCGCGAGAATGGCGGGCTTGCCGGCGCGGATCGCCGCCGCCATGGCGTCCAGCGCGCGGTTCTTCTGGGCGGTCGGGGCCAGCGCCAGCAAGCGCGCGGCGGCGCGGGCGCGGCGGCCGACATCTGTCATCACCGCCGCCAGATCGCTGGTGCCCTCAACGCTCTTTAGTGGCGCGGTCATGTTAATGGCGCAGTCATGGTCGCAAAAATCCGGTCGCAAAGAACCCGTGAAATGCCCGATAGGGCTGGTTTTCCTACCACAGCGCGACCGGCGCGGCGAGGTGGCCCCGGAACCGGGTTTTCGCCTAGCTGCTCCGCCATATCGGGATAGCTGCTGGGATATCTGGGGATAACGGGGATAACCGCGCCGCGCCTGAAACCTGTCAAGGGAGCCACACATTGATCCCACAGGGTGGCTAAATCGAAAGCGATGGATCCCGGAGAATTTCGGACCTCGCGATTGGAGGGTGTGATGGCGTATCGCGTGGATCGTCTTCCGGAGAAATTTCCCGTCGGGACCAAGTTCGTGATCGAAGGCCGCGCCGGCGGGACCTTCAGCCGTTTTATCGAGTTTCCCGACGGCACCAAACTTAAACTGCCGAAACGGCCGGCTTTGCCGAAAATCCCGCAGAAATCGGCCCCGGCCGGCCGCCGCAACCGCATCACGCGCTCGCGCGGCCACTGACCGGCGTAAATCCTCGTTTGGTCGAAAAAAAGAGGCCCGAAGGCCTCTTGGGAAGTCGTCATCTCGGGCATCGCGCCCTCGACTCATGTCGTCGCCTGACCTGCCGGGATCGGGGTGCAGGAAGGTGCGTAAAACCCGGCTGGCCGCAACGTTGATGCGGGCTACTCAACCGCCACGCGAGGCCGCGCGCCATTTGCCAAAACGTCACGTGAGCCAAAAGGCCGCGGTGTTCATCAATGCGGTGCGGCGGACGCCAGATTCCCGCAGTCGCTCGATGGCTTCTTGGGCTTCTTGCGCGCGAAGCGGGCATCGACAAAGGCGCGGATGTCAGCGGCAGCGCGTGTCACGATGGTTTCATGCGTGGCGCCGGGATAGACCTTATAGCTCACGCCGTTGCCGTTCTTGCACAAGGCCCGCACCACCGCGTCGGTCCAGGCCGGCATGACGGTATCGTCGGCTGTGCCTTGCAGCACCAAGGTCGGCGCGGCGATGCGCAAAGTGCCGGGATCGTTCTCGGCGGCGATCTTGAGGACGTCGGAGAGATCGGCGCCGGCGATGAATTGATCCTTCGGAATCGCGGTTGCCCAATAACCTTCGCTCACCGTCTTGCTGATGCAGTCGACGCGTGTCTGCGGTAGATGCGCCAACGCTTCCGGCGTCAGGATTTTGTTTAAATCGATGGCGGGATGATTGGAGGCGAAGGACTGCAACACATACATCGCGTAGCCGAGTGCGTAAGACGGTTTATCGTCTCGCGTCATGGCCTGCACGGTCGCGGCAATATGCGAAGCCGGCGCCATCGCCGCATTGCCGATGAGCTTGAGCTCGGGCGCGTAAGCCGGCCCGAGCGAGGCGGCGAACAATTCGGCCTGGCCGCCCTGTGAATGCCCGATGACGACGTAACGGCTACCGATTTGGGCATCGAGTGCACGCGCGGCGCGCACGATGTCGATGATGCCGCGGCCTTCCGATACGCCTTGCAGAAACGGATGCAGTCCCGGACCGCCGAGCCCTTCGTAGTCGGTGCCGACGACGACGTAACCGCGCTTGATGTAGTCATCCATCATCGTCTGCTTGAGCGCGAGAAAACCATGTTCAGGCCCGTCCGGCGTGTCGCGCGACGGCGCGCAGAGTGGTCCGATGCCGGTTGTGCCATGGCCCCAGGTGGTGACCGGCCAGCCGCCGGCCGGCGCCTTTCCCTTTGGCATGGCGATGGTGCCGGACACGACGATGTCGCGGCCGTCGATGGTTCTGGAATGATACAGCACGACCAGATTGCGCGCGGCGCTCGGCAGCGCGGCGGCATCGTCGAGCGGCAATGTGCGAATGACCGCGCCGTGTTCAGCCGGCGGCAACGGCGACGGCGGAACATAAAATGCAGACGCTGCTTGCGCGCGCGCCGGCGGCGATGAAAAACAAATGGAACCGGCGCCGATGAGGGCGATCGCGGCGATGAGGCCGCGGCCCCGCGCCAGAGGAGGCAATATCATGAGAGTTCCGCTGCCCGCGTTCACGCGGCGGGTGTGGGCCCACGTGGCCTGACGTGCGAAGATATCGCCCGGCGCGCATGAGCAAAGCCTTAACGCAGAAACCCCGGCCTTGAGGAGGCCGGGGTTAATGGGCGATCTGTTAATCGCCTTCAACTCAAGTTATCGCACTCAAATTGCGTCGTTCAGGTTCTGCGTTGCTGCCGCGTCTGTCGCCACGTCAGCCAGATGAAGATGGTGAATCATCATCGCCTTCTCATACATACAACGCGCGGAATCGATTCCGGTTCCAGGACGGTCAGCCGCCGGCCATGACCAGATCGTCGCGGTGGATCATTTCGGTGCGTCCGGTAAAGCCCAGGATCGCCAGAACGTCGGCTGACGAGCGGCCCTTGATCCTGTCGGCGTCGTCGGCGTCGTAGGCGACAAGTCCGCGGCCGATCTCGGCGCCATCGGGCCCGCGCAACACAACGGCATCGCCGCGGCCGAACGCGCCTTCGATCTTCTTGACGCCGGCCGGCAGCAGGCTTTTGCCCATGCGCAGGGCTTTGACCGCGCCTTCGTCGATATGCACGGCGCCACGCGGCTCGAGGGAACCGGCGATCCATTTCTTGCGCGCGGTGACGGGATTGGCCGGCGTCAGAAACCAGGTGCATGGCCCGCCGTTCATGATGGCGCGCAGCGGATTCATCACGCGACCCGACGCGATCACCATATGGGTGCCCGCGGTGGTGGCGATCTTGCCGGCCTCGATCTTGGTCAGCATGCCGCCGCGCGATAGTTCCGAACCGGATGCCCCGGCCATCGCTTCGATCTCCGGCGTGATGCGTGCCACCACCGGCACCAGTCTGGCATCGTTCCCGGCGGAAGGCGGCTTGTCGTAAAGCCCATCGATGTCGGACAGCAGGATCAAGAGGTCGGCACTGGTCATGGTGGCGACACGCGCGGCCAGGCGGTCGTTATCGCCGTACCGGATTTCCGATGTCGCCACGGTGTCATTCTCGTTGATGACGGGCACCGAGCGCCATTGCAGCAGTTTGTCGATGGTCTCGCGGGCATTGAGATAGCGGCGGCGTTCTTCAGTGTCGCGGAGCGTCAAGAGCACTTGTCCGGCGGCGATGCCGTGAGCGTTCAGGCTCTCCGACCACGAACGGGCGAGCGCGATCTGGCCGACGGCGGCGGCGGCCTGCGCTTCCTCCAGCCGAAGCGCACCGCGCGGCAGCTTGAGCGTGGCGCGCGCCAGAGCGATGGCTCCCGACGACACCACCAGCACGTCGCGCTTTTCCTTGTGCAGCATCGCGATGTCCTCGGCGAGCGAGGCCAGCCAGTCGCGCTTGAGCGCGCCGGCGGCATGGTCGACCAGCAGCGAGGAGCCGACCTTGACGACGATGCGGCGGAACGATGTGAGGGCGGGCGTCTGCGACATGGGAACCGGGGATTATTGCTGCAATGCGTGGGCTCTTAGCATGCCTGTTTCGGGATCGTCAGGTGCCGGTAACGGCCGAAACTGATCCCGCATCAACGAAATATTCCTTGAATGGTTCATATTTCATTAGAAATTTAAATATCTAAATATTTCTTTAGAAATGTAAATGCCTTTCTAAAAAAATTAAGATGCGTTACTATTTCTACGATGGCAAACGGGAGAACGATCATGCGACCCAATGCCCGCGCCGAAGCTGCCCCGAAAGAATCGAGTGTCATCACCAAGGCCGCACTTCGCGCCGCCGACCGGCTGAAAGTGAAAAGCAATGTGCTGGCCAGAGTACTGGGGGTTTCAGAGGCAACAGTCTCGCGGATGCGCAAGGGCGAATACGAACTTGAACCCAGAGAAAAAGCTTTCGAGTTGGCCATTCTGTTTGTGAGGCTTTATCGATCACTCGATGCCATTGTTGGGGGCGACGATATGGTGGCGACCGATTGGTTGAAGAACAAGAACACCGTATTTGACAGCTCTCCTCTTCAACTCATTCAATCCGTGTCGGGCCTCACCGATGTCATCCAATATCTCGACGCCAGAAGAGCTATTATCTAACCGGCGCCGTGCCAACGGACGGACCTGGCGAGTTGTCGAAGCTCAACACAAAGTTTCGACGGCCAAACTCACAGACACCGTTGCCGACCAGAGAGTTCTCGAAGAGCTCATAGACGCAACAAAACCGGCCGTTCCGGCGGAATGCGCCAGTCTTCATTTTCTGCTGTCAACGCCATTTCGATACGGCGCGCCCTATCCGAGAGGATCGAGATTCCGCAGGGCGGGCCTGACGCCGGGCGTTTTTTATGCCTCGGAGAATGTGGACACCGCGATAGCGGAGCTTTGTTTCGGGCGATTGCTGTTCTTCGCGGAATCGCCGGACACAAGGTGGCCCAGTAATGCGGGAGAGTTCACGGCCTTCGCAGTCGAATACGCGACTGAGCGAGCCATCGATCTGACTCTGGCGCCGTTCGATTTGAGGGCTCACCTCTGGATGGATTTGACTCGATATGAGCATTGCCAGCAGCTCGCCGACCTCGCGCGTCAGAATGAAATCAATTTGATCAGATATTCGTCGGTGAGAGATCCGCGGCATAAATCGAATATCGCCATCCTTGAATGTTCGGCCTTTGCGCGGCCCGAGCCTGTCGATCGTCAGACGTGGCGAATATTGCTCGGCAGCAACGGGGCCAGGGCCATGTGCGAAATGCCGGAGGGGATTATCGAGTTCGCGCGCGCAGCGTTCGAGCCGGACCCGAGGGTCACGGCGATGAATTGGGATCGCTAGAGCCTTTCCGGCTTTGATGGAATCAAAGCCAGGGCTCTAGCTTTTTGTTTTGACGCGTTTTCTTCACGCGAACCGGTATCCACTTCGCTCGAAAACGCTTTAGGTCCGAAACAGGCCGCCTGTGCCAAATTGTGGCAGCAATCACGCCATTTAATCTAATCGCCATAGGCGGTGCCGGACGGTATTTCACCGGAGACAACCCCGCCTTATATGCGGGTATCGGCATCTGTCATTGAAGCGGTGCGCCAAGAAACGGGCTTGAAAAAACGGGCTTGAAATGTCGTTTGTCGTCTATTTCTTCGTATTGCTGATCGCGGCGGGGAGCGTCCTGTTCGGGCTCGATTCGCTCCAGGCGCCGATGTCGCCGATGCCGGCAAGCAAATACGAACTGCGCGCCGCCAAAGTGCCCCCGCTGGCAACTCCGCCCGCCCGCACGGCGGCGACAGCAGTGGAACCGGTGGCCAAGCCAGTCGCGCAGACTGCGACCACGCCTGCGGTCGCCGTGCCAACGGCTCCCGAGCCGCTCGCTGTCGTCACCCCGGTTGCGACCACGGCCGCCGCCGCGCCCGAGCAGGCCAAGCCGAAATGCGACCTGGAGGCCTGCGTCGCGCGCTATCGCAGTTTCGACGCGACGGATTGCACCTATCAGCCCAATGACGGTCCGCGCCGGCTTTGTACGCGCGGCACGCCGCCGGGCAAGGCCGCGCAGCGCACACCGCAGCCCGGCGCGACGCCGGACGCCCGTGCGCAAGCCGCCTGCAACGTGACCGCCTGCGATCGCGCCTATATTTCATTCAGCGCCGCCGACTGCACTTACCAGCCAAGCGACGGCCCGCGCCGAATCTGCACCAAATAAATGGAACTTTAGGCATCGGACTGCGGAACGGCGCTTTGTCGGCTGCGTTACCCCCAGCCGGAAAACACGGCGGCAGGAGAGGTGGGATCGTGCCATGAAGTTCCTCGTCTATGTAGCCGTTCTGCTGTCGACAGCCACTTGTCTGGCGCTCGGGCTCGATTTCATGACCCGGCCCGAGCCGGGCTCGAAGCTCACCGCGGCGCAAACCGAGCCCGCCGCGCTCAAGGGCGCACGGCAGGCCGATGCCCAGACGCCCCAGACGCCCAATGCGCAGCAACAGGCCTCAGCAACCGGCACGGTGCGGCAGATTCCGATTGTCGGCAAAGCCAATACCGGCGATCCGAATAACGAGCTGACGCCGATTTATCCGGCGGCGCCGGGCAAGGATTTGCCGGTGAAAGATGCCGGCGCACCGAAGGAAGCGCCAGCCAAGCAAGCCGTTGCCGCCGCCGCCGCGGCTCCCGCGCCGGTCGCGACGGCGCGCACCGAGACCAATGGGACCGCGCCGAGCGGCGATGCTCCGCCGACGGCAAAACCGGTCGCGGTGGCCGCGCCGGCAACCTTGCAGCCGGCGTCATCGACATCTTCATCGCAACCGTCATCGACGTTGCGGTCGTCGCTTCAAGCCTCGGCCCCGAATAGTTGCAACGTTGCCGCCTGCGCGGCGGCTTATCGCTCGTTCCGGGAATCCGATTGCACCTATCAGCCCTTCGAGGGGCCGCGAAAAATTTGCGAAGGCGCGCCACAGTCGAGCAGTCCGGTGTCCGCGCCGCAGCAGGCAGCGATCAATCCGCACCCGCAACTGGCGCCGCAAGCCCGGCCGGATTCTCGGCCCGGTGAGCGGCGACCGATACAGGCTGCCCGCGACAATCGCGACATGTATGTTGAAGACCTGCAAGACGCAACGCGCGCGGTGCGCCGCCTGCCCCGGCCGAACGCCAGGTATGAATACGACGACGATGAGGCCGCGCCGCCGCCCGACATGTCGCGTTACGGCCTGCGGCAGAACTGGATTATCGAGCAGGAGTGAAAAACGATTCGTTTGTCGTCATGGCCGGGACAAGCCCGGCCATGACGCGTTTGGCGGAATAGCTTTTCCCGCGCGCAGCGATCACGGCAAATCACACAGAACAAATTACGCCGAACAAATTACATGGCTTTGTTCGGCGCGGTCTTGAGCAAGTCGGCAAGCGGTTCGCTGTAGAGTTTGGCGAGACTTCCGGTGGTGCCGTGGCCACGCGTGTCCTTGCTGGCGGGGATCAGATAGATCTTGCCGTTCTTGACCCGCTTGATCTCGCGCTCCATCACGCCGGTTTCGACCGGGTTGCGTTCGTCGTCGGCTGCGTTGATGACGAGGACCGACGCTTTAATCTTTTCCAGATCAGGCGCGGCATCGAAATCCTGCGAACTGCCCCACTGATAAAGGAAGTCGTTGGCGTCGGCCTTCATCGGCGCGGCCAGCGTCTTGTCGACAAAGGCGGTCGCCTTGGCGTTATCCGGCGCAATGTCCTGATAACGCAGCGTACCGCCATTGGTGGCGATGCCGAAGAACACGTTGGCGATGTGCATGAGGTGCGGCTGCGAGGTGTAATCGCCGTTCTTGTATTCCGGGTCGGCCTTGATGGTTTCGAGCATCATACGGCGCAGCATCCAGTTGCGGCTCGCCATTGCCGTCGGCTGCGATGCCATCGGCGCCGCGGCATCCATGTAGTCCGGGTATTTCTCCGCCCACATCCAGCTCTGCATGCCGCCCATCGAATTGCCGATGACCAGACGCAGATGCTTGATGCCGAGACCTTCGGTCAGAAGCTTATGCTGCGCTTCGACCATGTCGGCGTAATCATAGTGCGGGAATTTGGTGCGCAGCCCGTCCGACGGCTTCGACGATCCGCCGGCGCCGATCGCGTCGGGAATGATGATGTAATATTTGGCCGCGTCGAGCGGTTGGCCGGGGCCGAACAATGCGCCGGCAAATCCGGCGCCGAGCATGCTGTTGGCCGAGCCTCCGGTGCCGTGCAGGACAAGCACCGGCTGGCCCTTCGGATCGCCGACGGTGGTGTAGTGCAGTTTCAGTTCCGGCATCACCTCGCCGGTGTGAAACTTGAAATCTTTGGCGATCCACTCGCCCTGCTGGGGCGCGGGATAGTCGGCGGCAAATGCGCAAGTTGAGATAAAGGTAAAGGCGAATGCGGCCGCGATTCCAAACGGCTTCATGGTGTTGTCTCTCCCCGAAAGAGTTGAGCGCTCTGGCGGCGCTTGCGGGAGAAACCTAGCGCAAAGGCAATCGGCCGGGGAAGC
The DNA here is from genome assembly GCA_041691675.1 of Hyphomicrobiales bacterium. Lineage (GTDB taxonomy): Bacteria > Pseudomonadota > Alphaproteobacteria > Rhizobiales > Xanthobacteraceae > Pseudolabrys. The sequence goes on from JBEPUC010000053.1 coordinate 19,875, forward strand.
CAATGAAAGGGCGGGCCACAGGACCCGCCATCACATTTCCGGCAACCGGCCAAACCGGGGGATCAGCCAATCTGGAAATCAGCCAATCCTGGCTCAACGTTGTGCCACCCGTTCGGGCTTGGCGGCCCGGTGGTGCGCCGCGAGCTCTGGGGCCATGATCGTGGTGTTGACGTGGCCGCCGGATTTGCCGCTGGCCACAGGCTTGATATCGATCACGACTCGCGTCGTCGCCGGTTTGGCGGCCTCCTTCGCGGTCTCCTTGTGCGCGGGGGTCGCGTCGGCTTGCGCTGTCTTGTGTTTGGCGTCGCGCTTGTGATCGGACTTCGTTTCAGCTTTGGCTTCCGCCTTAACTTCAGCCTTAGCTTCGGCTTTCTCTTTCGCTTTCTCTTTCGCTTTCTCTTCGGCCTTCGTATCGGCCTTTGTGTCCGCTTTGGCGATCTTCGTATCGGCCGGCTTCGGCTTGGCCGCGGCGGCTCGCAGCGGCGACGGCGACGGCATCGGCACGCTGTCGGGACCGTTCCAGGCCAGAAGGCCGGCGGCCTCCTGACAAGGCGCGCGTTGCGGCAGCTTTTCACCGGGATGACGCGCGCTGCTCGCGGTCCAGGTTTCGACCGCGCGGCCGGTGATCGTCTTCACGTAGCCTTGCGTTTCCTGCGGCAGCTTTTCGCCTTTGCCTCGGCCAGCGAGCCAATCATGGATGCGCTTGGGGCCGGCGTTATAGGCGGCGGCCGCAAGGCCGAGATTGCCGAACCTCTGGAACAGATCGCGCAGCAATCGCGCCGACGCCGGAATCGCTTGCAGCGGATCGAACGGGTTATCGACGCCCATGCTGGCGGCGGTGTCGGGCATGAACTGCGCGATGCCTTGCGCGCCGGCGGCGCTGATCACGCCGGGCTTGAAACGACTTTCCTGAAACAACAACCGGATGAAGAAGGGCGCGGGCAGATCGTTGCGCTGCGCGGCGTCGGCGAGCGTGCCGCATATTTCTTCCGTCGAGCGCGCGATGACCGGCTTTGCGATCGGCGGCAGCGGAATGCCGGCCGGTTCGCCGTTGTTGACGACGACGCCTGACGGCACCGGCGCCTCGATGGCGCCATCCGGAATGAGCGCCGCGATTTCCTCGAGGCTCGGCTCGGGCGTGACTTTTATGGAAACCTTTTCGGCCGGCGCGACTTGAGTCGAAGAATTGCGAATCGAAGAGTCTTGCGTAGAAATTTCTTGTGTTGAAGTTTCTTGCGTAGAAATTTCTTGCACCGGAGTTTCTTGCGTCGAAGAGTCTTTCGTCGAGGTTTCCTGCGACGAAGAACTTTGATCCGGCAAGTCCGGATCGATCGACGGCTTCAATGCCATCTGTTCGTCGGCCGTAATGCCGATCGGACCAAGCGATGCGAGTTGAATGCCGTTGCTTCTGGCGGCCGACAATCCGCCGGTGAATTCATCCAGAGTGAAGCGCGGATTGGAATTGGTCGTGCCTGACCAAGCTGCCAAGCACACACAGGCAGGCAGAAAAAGCTGCCGCATGGTGTCGAACCTCCAGGATCTCAAAGTGCCGGAATGGGAAGTATCCCCCGTCGTGAGTCTGCCTTTGCTTTAGAAAGCGGTCCGAATTTAGAAGAGTCAATGCTGTAATTTAGGCGCGGTCGCCTTAGCTTCGCCGCAGTTCCGTCATGGAACCGCGAACGCGGACATAATCGCTCTCGACAGATGCGTTCGCATGTCGAGGGTGAATGCGAATTAACCGGCGGTGGTTGATGCCTGTAAACGAACGTCGGTCGCCGCGTTCGTCAATACAGTACCACGCTGCGGATCGACTTGCCTTCGTGCATCAGGTCGAAGGCGTCGTTGATCTTGTCGAGCGGCATGGTGTGGGTGATGAGATCGTCGATGTTGATCTTGCCGTCCATATACCAGTCGACGATCTTCGGCACTTCGGTGCGGCCACGCACGCCGCCGAACGCGGTGCCCTTCCAGACCCGGCCGGTGACGAACTGGAACGGCCGCGTCGCGATTTCCTGACCGGACGCGGCGACGCCGATGACGATGCTCTCGCCCCAGCCGCGATGGCAGCATTCGAGCGCCTGACGCATCACGTTGACGTTGCCGATGCACTCGAACGAAAAGTCGGCGCCGCCGCCGGTCAGATCGACGATGGCCTGCACGACTTTGTCGCGGCCGACCTCATCCGGATTGACGAAATGCGTCATGCCGAATTTCTCGGCCATCGCGCGCTTGCCGGGATTGGTGTCGATGCCGATGATCTTGTCGGCGCCGACCATGCGCGCGGCTTGCAGCACGTTGAGGCCGATGCCGCCGAGGCCGAACACGGCGACATTGGCGCCCGGCCAGACCTTGGCGGTGTTGATGACCGCGCCGATGCCGGTGGTGACGCCGCAGCCGATGTAGCAAATCTTGTCGAACGGCG
>JBEPUC010000054.1:0-21600 GCA_041691675.1 Hyphomicrobiales bacterium
TTGCGTCGCATCTCCGACACCCCCACCGGCCACCGCTGCCCGCCCCAACGTCTGATGACGCTGATCAAACGCCCCTCGTAGATTGGGATGGGATGGCGTGTATATAGTCCTAGTGAGGGACGATTGTCAAGGATTATTTTCAGGCTGGATCGATAACTCCGCTCGTCTCCGCGAAAGCGGGGACCCAGAGGCCAAGTATTCTGCCTGGCAAGGCAGACCAACCCGCCAAGACTGGATTCCCGCTTCCGCGGGAATGAGCGGAGTGTGTGGTGGCGACGAAATCACTCACTTGTCATCACCGGGCATAGCCGTTCGAAGAACGGCGTTCTTTTAGAACGCCTATGTCCCGTTGATCCCGCTCAGGTGAGCATGACGCTTAGGGACGCACCGCATTCGCCGTCATTCCGGGACGTCCTTCGGACGGCTATGCCCGGCCATGACAAGCCCGGGTGACGCGAACGATATCGTCGTTTGTCGGCGAAGCCGCACCGTTCAAAACCCGGGAATAGCCGTAGTTCGAGAAATCGTCGCGATAGGCGCGGTAAACTCGATTGGCGAGCTCGTCGCCGTAGAAACTCTGCCACGGAGAGTGATGGGTGGCATTGTTTCGTGCCCCAACCGCCTGCCGCGTCGTATCGAGCACGCCGGCATGATCGAGGACGCGCGAAAAATCCTGCCGGAAAGTTTCGACCTTGCCGATAAAATCCAGAGCCAAACCAGGCACGTTGGTCAGATCGGTCTGCCGTTGCAAATGAGGATCGAGACATTCGTCGAGCGTCTCGGTTGCGAAGGCCACGAATTGTTTAAACGACAGCGTTTCGCCGCGACCGGCCGGCAAGCCGCGGCTGACCGCGGCGCGATGCCGAAGATAGAGATCGATGAATGAGTTGCCGCTGACCAGAGGTTTGTTTCTGAATTTGTCGGTCCAGGTCGAGACCAGCCGGCTGTAAGGGTTTCGCACAAACGAAAAGCGCAGCGTGTCGGGGGCGGTAGCCAGACGGTAGAAAGCGGAAACTCCGATTTGCGCCGGCGATCGCAGGCCCGAATGATGCCGTTTATGAATTGTCCTTGAAGGCGCAGCGTGACCCTGCAAGGCACTTAACGCCGTCTTGATCGTGGTCGATGCGCATTTCGGAACGCAAACGTAGATCAGGCGCTGTTGCGGCAATGCGTCAATATGCGCTTCGGGGTGGGTTCGGCCTTGCGCCATTTCCGCAAAGAACAACGCTGCCTTCGGGTCGCGACGACGGTCCCACTGATTTTTGATTTCGACTCGCGCGCACGCGAGGCGATAGCGCCAGCGCGGCAGCGGTCGCCTTTCATCTAAATTTCGGACTGAATATCGATCGATACTTTGACTGGACATGCAAGCTTCGGATAACAATTGAAATTGCTTGCATTAGGCTATTCCGCTCATGCGCGCGCGGCGAAGAAAAATTCGCACGCCAACAAAAATTTAATTTCGCAGGTTTGGCGATGAACCTGCGTTGCGGCGTGTGGAAAAATTGCCGCGCGATTAGGCAATAGCGCGGAGTACATGTCCGCCGCGACCGCACAAGTATCGGATTACCCTCAGGCCGATTTGTTATTCGCCTTCGCGTTCTCGATCGCCGACCAGATGCTCGATGCCGTCATCGGCATCTCGAGATTCCGGATGCCGAACTCGGATAGCGCGTCCATCACGGCATTGGCCACGGCGGGCAGTCCGCCGGACGTTCCCGCTTCGCCGCAACCTTTGGAGCCGAGAGGATTGGTCTTGGTCGGCACCGGCCGGTTGGCGACCGCGATCATCGGCGCATCGTGGGCGCGCGGCATTGCGTAGTCCATGAACGAGCCGGTGACCAACTGACCTTCGGTATCGTAAACCGCGCCTTCGAGCAGGACCTGACCGAGGCCCTGAACGATGCCGCCTTGCACCTGGCCTTCGACCATCAGCGGATTGATGACGGTGCCGAAATCGTTGACCGCGTTGTATTTGACGACGCGGGCGAGGCCGGTGTCCGGCTCGATCTCAACTTCGACAACATGGACACCGTTCGGATAGGTGCCGGGCACGGCGTCGGTGACATGCGTGACGTCGAGCGTCTTCGGCATATCGTCCGGCAGCGCAATCCCCGAGCGCAGTTTCTCGGCAAGCGCCATGATGTTGATGGCGCGATCGGTGCCGGCGATGGTGAAATTGCCGCCTTTGAATTCGATATCCTCGGCGGAAGCTTCCAGCACATGGGCGGCCAGTCTCTTGCCGGCGTCGATCACCTTGTCGGACGCCTGCACGATCGCGGTGCCGCTCATCGTCACCGAGCGCGAGCCGCCGGTGCCGCCGCCTTGCACCAGTTGATCGCTGTCGCCCTGCATCAGCTTGATGCGCTCGAACGGAATGCCGAGCTTTTCGGTCAGCACCTGCGCGAAAGGCGAGGCGTGGCCCTGGCCGTAGTCGAGCGTGCCGGTGACGATCGTAACGGTGCCATCATCGTTGAAGCGGATGCCGCCTTGCTCCTGCGTCATCGCCGCCGTGGTCTCGACATAGCAGGCGACGCCGAGGCCGCGCAGCTTGCCGGCCTTTTTGCTCTCGCGTTTGCGCTTGGCGAAGCCCTTGGCATCGGCCTGATTGAGCGCTTCCTTGAACAGACCGGGGAAATCGCCGCAGTCGTAGGTGGTGCCGGCTGGCGTCGCGAACGGCATGTCCTTCGGCTTGATGAAATTGCGGCGGCGCAACTCGAAACGGTCGATGCCGAGTTCGGCGGCGGCGACGTCCATGGTGCGCTCGATGGAGAGCGCGCCTTCGGGGCGGCCGGCGCCGCGATAGGCCGACACGAGCGTCGTGTTGGTGAACACGCATTGCGTCGCCACTTCTAGGAGAGGCGTGCGGTACATGCTGATGATGTTCTTGGTGACGTTGAGCGTCGGCAGCATTGGACCGAAATTGGCGCAATAGCCGCCGAGATTGCCGTAGCCGCTCAGGCGCAGCGCCGTGATGATGCCGTCCTTGTCGAAGCCGACTTCGACGGTCATGTCGTAATCGCGGCCGTGGTGATCCGACATGAACGAGCCGGAGCGTTCGTCGGTCCATTTCACCGGACGGCCGAGCACCTTGGCCGCGTGCAGGATGCAGACATATTCCGGATAGGCGGTCGCCTTCATGCCGAACGAGCCGCCGACATTGCCGGTCAGCACGCGCACCTTGTCCGGCGTCGTGCCGAGAATGTCGCGCAGCATGTTTTTCAGGCCGAACACGCCCTGGCTGCACGAATGCAGCGTCCAGTGATCGCTGCCCGGGGTAAATTCTCCGATTGCTGAACGCGGCTCCATCGCCGCCACCACCAGCCGCTGGTTGATTAGCGGCAGGCGCACCACGTGCGCGGAATTCTTCATCGCCTCGGCGACCTTGGCGCTGTCGCCGTGCTGAAAGTCGAGGGCGATATTGCCCGGCACTTCGTCATAAAGCTGCGGGGCACCCGGCTTGGCGGCGTCGCGCGCCGAGACCACGGCGGGCAACGGCTCGATGTCGAGGGCGATGGCTTCGGCCGCATCCTTGGCTTGCGCAATGGTTTCAGCGACCACGCAGGCAACCGGGTCGCCGACGAAGCGCACCTTGTCGGTCGCCAGCGCCGGCCGCGGTTTGTACTTGATGGGCGAGCCGTCGCGGCTCTTGAGCGGCAGCGTGCATTTGAGTCCGCCATAGGCGGCCAGATCCTTGCCGGTCAAAACCGCCAGCACGCCGGGCATGCCCTTGGCCGTCGCGGTGTCGATGCCGCGAATGATCCCGTGGGCGTCGCTGGAGCGCACCATCACCGCATAAGCCTGCTTCGGCAGATTGATGTCATCGGTGTAGCGGCCCTGACCCTGCACCAGCGTGGGGTCTTCCTTGCGGGTCACCGGCTGCCCAATGCCGAATTTCGTCAACGAAAGAGCTGCTTCTGTCGTTCTGTCATCCATTTCGGGTGTTTTCCGGCTGGCGGTGGCGGGGTCAGCTTCAGATAGAGCAGGCAAGCTGGTTCCACAAGAATAGCTTGCGGGACCAAGGGTTGCACCGGGCACGGGCGCTGTTACACTTTTGGCGACAAGGGAACATGCCGGATTCGCTTTCGCCAGAACGCTTCGGGATGGAGCAGGCGGCGCCGGCAGCGAGGTTTTAACATGATGAGCGGCGAGGCCGGGGATGCCCCAGGCCTCGACCCCGCTATCGATCGGGCGCCGCAGACGCAGCCCCGATGGGGTCGGCGGTCGCCTGGACGTGAGAACGGGAGTAACGGCGGCAACGGCCATGATCGCGGCGGGCCGACCTATGCCGCGCTTGATCTTGGCACCAATAACTGCCGTTTGCTGGTCGCGCGGCCGGCGGGCGATGGTTTCCGCGTCGTCGACGCATTTTCCCGGATCGTGCGGCTCGGCGAGGGCATTTCGGGTTCCGGCCGGCTCAACGAGGCGGCGATTGCGCGCTCGATGGATGCGCTCGAAATCTGCCGCAACAAGATGCGAAACCGCGGCGTCACCAGGGCCCGGCTGATCGCGACGGAAGCCTGCCGCACCGCCGCCAATGGTCCCGAATTTCGCGAGATGGTCGTCAAGCGTCTCGGGATGGCGCTGGAAGTGATCGACCGCGAGACCGAGGCGGAACTTGCCGCCACCAGTTGCACGCCGCTGATCGATCCGGAGGCCGAGGGCGTCGTGCTGTTCGACATCGGCGGCGGCTCGTCTGAACTGGTGCGGCTCGCCCGCTCGCCCAAATGCGGGCGCGGACCGCCGTTGCCGCGGATCAAAGGCTGGATGTCCCTGCCGCATGGCGTGGTGACGCTCGCCGAGCGCCACGGCGGCATCAACGTGACCCGTGAGATCTACGAGACGATGGTCGCAGAGGTGACCGGAATGATCGCGCCTTTTGCGCGCGAGCACGGCGGCGGCGGCTTGCAACGCGTTCATATGCTCGGTACGTCCGGCACCGTGACCACCGTCGCCGGCATTCATCTCGATCTCAAACGCTACGATCGCAACCGCATCGACGGCTGCTGGCTCGCCGCGTCCGAGATCGACGCGGTGCTTAAGCGCGTGCTCGACATGAGCTACGAGGAGCGCGTTGCGAGCCCGTGCATCGGCGCCGAGCGTGCCGACCTGGTGCTGGCGGGCTGCGCCATTCTCGAAGCGATCCGGCGCGCGTTCCCGTGCGAGCGCCTGCGGGTCGCCGACCGGGGTCTGCGCGAAGGCATGCTGGTGCAGATGATGCGCGAAGACGGCGCCTGGGGCGACGATGCGCGGGACAGCGGCAGTCAGGCGCCAGCATCATGACGGTGCGCAGCAAGAGCAGCGGTTCGCGCGAACTGAAGGTGCGGGTCAAGAGCGGGCGCGGCCGCAAGCTGTCGTCAAAGCTGTGGCTGGAGCGCCAGCTCAACGATCCTTATGTCGCGCGCGCCAAGCGCGAGGGCATGCGCTCGCGCGCCGCGTTCAAGCTGATGGAAATCGACGACAAGGCGCGGTTTCTCAAAAAAGGCGGCCGCGTGGTCGATCTCGGCGCGGCACCCGGTGGCTGGGCCCAAGTGGCGGCCAAGCGCGTGCACGCGCCGGCGCAGGGTCGGGTCATCGGCATCGACCTCTTGGACATCGATCCGCTGCCGGGAGTGGAGTTCACGCAACTCGATTTCCTCGATCCGGCCGCGCCGGACAAGTTGAAAGAAATGCTCGGCGGTCTCGCCGACGTGGTGCTGTCCGACATGGCGGCGAACGCGACCGGTCACCGCAAGACCGATCACATCAAGATCGTGGCGCTGGTCGAGGCCGCGACCGAATTTGCCCGCGAAGTGCTCGCCCCGGGCGGCACGTTTCTCGCCAAGGTGATCCAGGGCGGCACCGAGGGCACGTTGCTGGCGGCTCTTAAAAAGGATTTCGCCGTGGTCAAGCACGTCAAGCCGCTGGCGAGCCGCGCGGATTCGGCCGAGCTTTATCTGCTGGCGACCGGCTTTCGCGGCGGCAACGCGCCGGCGGTCGACGACTAACGCCGATCCGGGAAAACGTCGGTGAAGCGGGCGGCGCGGCTGCGATTGCGGCGGTCCAACGCTTCAAAATAGAGACGGCGCTTCTCGGATGGGGTCAGTTCGCGCTGCGGCGCGCGGACGGTGCGTTGCGCCCGTTCGCGATCGCGTTTGACGCGCTCGTGGCGCGCGTTCTCACGTTCCTCGAATTCCCGCTTGGCGCGTTGGCGCGGTGTCTCGCGATGCACTTCGTGATGCACTTCGCGGCGCGTGTCGCGCTTCACTTCACGATTTAGCTCACGCTTTACTTCACGTTTCACTTCGCCATTCAGGTCACGGTTTTTGCTGCCGGCCGGCTCGGCGGCAGGCGGGATCGAGGCGGTGACTTCCGGTTCGGGCGCATGGCGGGCGGCGACGGTCCGGGGGACGACCTTGCGACCGCCGTTGTGGGCTTTAGCCTCGCGGGCAGCCGCGACGGCCGCTTCCTTTTGCCGGTTGTCTTCGGCGGTCAGACTGGCGAGCGCCTGCCGCGTGTCGGTCATGGTGCCGTCGTGCGACAGCGCGGTGGTGTAATCGGCTTTGGCGAGATCGCGCCGCCGCGTCTGCTCGTAGGTCTGGCCGCGCAGGTAAAGGGTCTGGGCGTTGCCCGGCTCCAACGCGATGAGGCGGCTAAGGTCGTCGATGGCTTTGACGTAGTTCTTGGCCGCCAGTTCGATCTCGGCGCGCAGCTTCAACGCCGCGACATGATCCGGCTTGCGATTGAGAGCTTCGGTAAGGTCGGCAATCGCACCGCTGGCGTCGCCGTTGGCCCTGCGCAACCCGGCGCGGTCGAAATAGGGCTCGGCCGGCTTCGGGTCGATGCCGATGGCCTGGTCGAGATCGCCGATGGCTTTGGCAGTCTCGCCCTCGCTTTTGTAGATGGCGGCGCGGGCCCGATAGATCGCCGGATCGGAAACCTTCAAATTGATGGCGCGGCTGTAGTCGGTGAGGGCGCGGCCCGGCTCGTTCTGCGCGACATAAATATTGCCGCGCGTGGACAGAGCCATTGCGTTATCGCTGTCGGCGGCGATCACCTTGTCGAGGTCGGGCAGGGCGCGCGCATAATCCTTCTTGGCGACATAGGCCAGCGCGCGCAGCGTTACGGCGTCGGTATTGTCGTCCTCGATCTTGAGCATCGACTCGGCATCGCGCAGTGCGCCGGCGCTGTCGCCGTCGTGAAGTCGCATATTACCGCGAACGTTCAACCCATTGACCGACCACGCAAGTTTAAGCGCGCGGCCAACGTCGGCATAAGCCCTTTTGCGATCGTCTTTGTCGCGCCAGGCTTCGGCGCGCATGCGGTAGCTGATCGCCGGATTTTTCTGCAACGGGATGGCGCGGTCGAGCGCGGCGATGGACTTGTCCATATCGCCCTTGCGGCGCCACACCGCGGCTTCGGCATTGAGCGGGGTCGCGTCCTTGGGGCTCAACTGCGAGGCCTGCTGATAGTCGCGCAAGGCTTTGTCGAGGTCACCCGACGCCTCGCGGATCTGGGCACGGAGCATGTAATTGGCGAAATTCGGATCGAGGCGGATCGCGATATCGAGGTCGGCGACGGCCTTGGGGTAGTCTTTCTGGCGCAGATACAGTTGGCCGCGTCCGCTGTACGCGGCCGCATGATTGGGCCGCAGCTCGATCGCCTTCTGGTAATCCTCGATCGCGCCGTCGTTGTAGCCGAGGTCGCGGCGCAGGGCGGCGCGATTGACGTAAGGCGAGGCGGCCTGGGGATCGAGCGCGATCGTCTTGTCGTAGTCGGCCAAGGCCTGACCGAAATTGCCGCGCGCATACCAGGCGTTGCCGCGGTTCTGGAAGGCCGGCGAAAAATCCGGGGCGAGTTCGATCGCCTTGTTGAGATCGCCGATGGCATGCGGCAGGTCGGCGCGATCGAGGTGGGCGAGGCCACGCAGCGCATAGGCGACGCCAAGCGCCTCACCCTTCAGCTTGCCTGTCGCGATGATTGCCGTGCAGGCTTCAATCCGATAGGCCGCCGCGTCCTTTTCCTGATTGGCGCAAACACGCGCGCTTGAGCCGGGCGGACGCGGCACGTTCGATTTCGGCGCGGCAATCGGCATATCCTCGGGATCGACCGGCGCCGCAATCTTCCGGCTTTGCGCGGGCGTCCGGTCGGAGGACTGCGTCTGGCGCCGATAGCGCAAGGGTTCGGCACGGGTGAGGCTGCTGAAGAAGCCGGTCTGGGCTGCGGCCCGCTCGACGGGCAGGGCGGACGCGAGCAGGACAACCGAGCCGAACCCGATCGCAAGGCCGGCGACAATGCCGCCTTTAGCGCCTCGCGATGCTGTGAGCCCCGTCATTCCTGTAACCTTGCGCATTAACCATAGACTGGACTGAAAATTGTCAGTCTTCCAATGGTTTGTCCATGAGAAGGGTCCTGTTTGATTAACCAAAGCTCGCGACGTGGTTAGTAGATAAAATTTTATTCAAATCAGATGGATGGAGAGTTTTCTTTGGGCGTTGCTTGATCGGCCATCCGGCCCGCCAATTCGGCGCCGGAATCGGCGGAGAGGCGGCTGAACATGAACACCGACATCGCCGAGATCGCCGCGACGAGTAAAAAAGCTGGCGGGAAATCGTTCGCCATCACATCGACATGGCCGTGGAATCGGGCGGCGATATCGACCGCCAGCGCGCCAAGCGCCACGCCTGCCGAGATCGCCAGTTGCTGGCCGACGCTGATAAGGGCGGTGGCGCGGCTGACGCGGATCTGTTCGACCTCGGCGTAGGCGATGGTGTTGATGCAGGTGAATTGCAGCGACCGGAAAAAGCCGCCGATCAACAGCACCGCGAAGATGACCGCCGCCGGTGTCAGCGGCGTGAACGCCGCGCAGGCAGCGAGGAAGCAGGCGCTTACCGCCGCGTTGACGACCAGGATGGTGCGGAAACCGAAACGCCGAAGCAGAGTGGCGGCCGCCACTTTCATGCCCATGGCGCCCGCGGCCGAAGCAAAGGTGATGAGGCCGGATTCGAACGGCGTCTTGCCGAAGCCGACCTGTAGCATCAACGGCAGCAGGAAAGGCAGCGCGCCGATGCCGAGCCGGAAGGTGAAGCCGCCGAGGACGCCGGCGCGGAACGTCGGCAGCTTGAACAGGGTCAGGTCGAGCGCCGGTACCGGCGTGCGGCGGGCGTGGACCAGATAGGCGGCGATGAAGATGGCGCCGCCCGCGATCAGCGCCGCCACCACCGGCCACGGCAGGAAATTCAGGCCCAGCACCGACAGGCCGAAGGCGACGCCGGCGATGCCGAGCCCGGCGTAGACCATGCCGGCAATGTCGAAGCGCTCGCTATGTTCAGCACGCACGTCCTCGATGTAGCGGGTCGCGAGAATGATGCCGAGAACGCCGATCGGCACGTTGATGATGAAAATCCAGTGCCAGGTTGCGTATGTCGTGATGAAGCCGCCGACTGGAGGGCCGAGAACCGGGCCGATCAGCGCCGGCGTCGTCACCCAGGCCATGGCATTGACCAGTTCGCGCCGGCTGATGGAGCGCACCAGCATCATGCGCCCGACCGGCGTCATCATCGCGCCGCCCATGCCCTGCAATATGCGGGCGAAGACGAAATCGGTGAGCGAACCGGACAGTGCACAGGCAATCGAACCGATCACGAAGACGCCGATGGCGGCGCGGAAGACCGTGCGTGCGCCGAAGCGGTCGGCGGTCCAGCCGGAGGCCGGGATGAAGATTGCCAGCGAGAGCAAATATGAGGTGACCGCCAGCTTGAGCGCCAGCGGATTGGTGCCGATGTCTCTGGCGATCGCCGGCAGCGAGGTCGCGATCACCGTCGAGTCCATGTTCTCCATGAACAGGGCGACCGCAACGATCAGCGGGACGATGCGGTCACGGCGCATTTACCGCGTGACCCCCCAAAACGGGCACCGGCCTTTGGATAAGGTCACGCGCATGAAGTTTCGACCTGGCAGGATTTAACGGTTGCGGCCGCCGCTAGGCTCTTGAACCGCAAAGCGGCGGCGAAAGGAAGGCCCCTTGAGGCTAACTCAACGGGCTGTGGGGTTCATAACAGCCATCCAGGATAGACCTAGGAATCCCGAGATTCCCGTGCTAACGACCCACGCCAACCCAAAAGCGGGCCCAGACGACCGGCGCGAGGACAAGCCTCGCGGAAGGCATCTTTTAAGCCTGTGGCGTCCGGCCTTGTTTCCTTTTTTCGGGTGTGACGGAGTTGGCTCATGGCAGCGATAAATAACGCAAATCCGCGCGAAGCGCTCACCTTCGACGACGTGCTGATCCGGCCGGGTCTTTCGAACGTGATGCCCAACGACGTCGACATCCGTTCCCGCATCACGCAGTCGATCGCACTCAATATGCCGATCGTGGCGTCCGCCATGGATACGGTGACCGAATCTCACATGGCGATTGCGATGGCCCAGGCCGGCGGCCTCGGCGTCATCCACCGCAACCTCGAACCGGACGATCAGGCCGCGCAGGTGCGCCAAGTCAAAAAGTTCGAATCCGGAATGATCGTCAATCCGGTGACCATCGAGCCGACCGCGACGCTCGCCGAGGCGCTCGATCTGATGAAGGACAACCGCATTTCCGGCATTCCGGTGGTCGAGCGCTCGAGCACCAGCGCGCCGGGCAAGCTCGTCGGCATTCTCACCAACCGCGACGTGCGCTTCGCCAAGGACCCGCGCCAGCGCGTCGCCGAGTTGATGACCAAGGACAAGCTCATCACCGTGCGCGAGGGCGTCAGCCAGGACGAAGCGAAGCGGCTGCTGCATCAGCACCGCATCGAGAAGCTTCTGGTTGTCGACGATCAGTATCGCTGCGTCGGCCTCATTACAGTGAAGGATATTGAAAAGGCGGTCGCCAATCCGAACGCCTGCAAGGACGAACAGGGCCGTCTGCGCGTCGCCGCCGCTACCACGGTGGGCGACAAGGGCTTCGCGCGCACCGAGGCGCTGATCGCGGCCGGTGTCGATCTGGTCGTGGTCGATACCGCCCACGGCCATTCGCAATACGTGCTCGACGCCGTCACCCGCATCAAGCGGCTGTCCAATGCGGTGCAGGTCGTCGCCGGCAATGTGGCCACGTCCGAAGGCGCGCAGGCGCTGATCGACAGTGGCGCGGATGCCATCAAGGTCGGCATCGGTCCCGGTTCGATCTGCACGACGCGCATCGTCGCCGGCGTCGGCGTGCCGCAATTGACCGCGATCATGGATTGCGTCGATGCGGCCAAGAAGCGAAATATTCCGGTGATCGCTGACGGCGGTATCAAATATTCGGGCGATCTCGCCAAGGCGCTGGCCGCCGGCGCGGATGTGGCGATGGTGGGTTCGCTGCTCGCCGGCACCGACGAGACACCGGGCGAGGTGTTTCTGTATCAGGGCCGTTCCTACAAGAGCTATCGCGGCATGGGCTCGGTGACGGCGATGGCGCGCGGCTCGGCCGACCGCTATTTCCAGCAGGACATCAAGGACGCGCTCAAACTGGTGCCGGAAGGCATCGAGGGGCAGGTCGGCTACAAGGGCCCGGTGTCGTCCGTGCTGCATCAACTCGCCGGGGGCCTGCGCGCCGCGATGGGTTATGTCGGCGCCAAGGATCTCGTCGAGCTGCACGACAAGGCCCAGTTCGTGCGCATCACCGGGGCGGGTTTGCGCGAAAGCCACGTCCATGACGTGACCATCACGCGCGAAAGTCCGAATTATCCGAGCCGGGTTTAGTAGGACTTAGTAGAGCTTGGCGCGTTTCACCGAGGGGTACTCCCGATGCCGATTGCATTCGTCCTGCTGCCGCTGTTCGTCGAAGTTGTTCTGACGTTCGGGCTTCTGTTCTGGCTCGCGCCGCTGCGCCGGAGCGAATTCAAGAACGGTCTGCGCGAGGCCGATATCGCGCTCGGTCAGCCGAACTGGTCGACGCAGCCGACCCAGGTCGCCAACAACTTCAACAACCAGTTTCAGTTGCCGGTGCTGTTCTATGTCCTGACGATCCTCTCGATCATGACCCGTCACGCGGATGTGCTGTTCGTGACGCTGGCGTGGATCTTCGTGCTGGCGCGTCTGGCGCACGCTTACGTGCACGTCACCAGCAACCGGGTCATGGTGCGCGGCGGGATCTACGGACTCGGCGCTTTCGTACTGGCCATCGCCTGGCTCATCTTCATGGTGCGCATATCGTTGGGCCTTTCATGACGCCATCCGCAAGGCTTGCCGCCGCCATCGAGGTGTTCGAGGCGCTGGAGAAGGATCGACGTCCGGCCGGCGACGCGCTCAAGGCCTGGGGGCTTGCGCACCGCTTTGCCGGCTCCGGCGACCGCGCCGGCATTGCCGGGCTGGTCTATGACGCCTTGCGCCGCAAGGCGTCGAGCGTCTGGCTGATGGGCGCCGACACGCCACGCGCCGTTCTTCTCGGCATGCTCAAGCGCGAACGCGGCATGGCGACGGACGCGATCGCCAGACTGGCGGACGGCTCGACTTACGGCCCGGCCGCATTGAGCGACGACGAGCGTCAGCGTCTCGACGCCAACGATATGGCGGGAGCGCCGCCGCATGTGACCGGCGATTATCCGGATTGGCTCGATCCGCATTTCGAGCGCGTGTTCGGCAACGATCGCGCCGAGGAGGGCGCGGCGCTGGCCTCGCGCGCGCCGGTCGATCTCCGCGTCAACACGCTCAAGGCCGAGCGCGATAAGGCGGCCGCGATGCTGTCCGATCTCAAACCCGAGCACGGACGGTGGTCGCCGGTGGCGCTGCGGATCGCGCTTGGCGCCGATGCCAAGAGCCCGGCGATCCATGCCGAGCCGGCGTTCCTCAAAGGGATGATCGAAGTTCAGGACGAGGGATCGCAACTGGCGGCGTTGCTCTCGGGCGCCAAGCCCGGCGAGCAGGTCGTCGATCTCTGCGCCGGCGCGGGCGGCAAGACCCTGGCGCTGGCGGCAATGATGGCGAACAAGGGTCAGGTCTTTGCCACCGACGACGACAAGCGGCGGCTGGCTCCGATCCACGAGCGCCTCGCGCGCTCGGGCGCCCGCAATGTTCAGGTGCGGACACCGAAATCCATCGGCGGGGAACTCGACGACCTCGACGGCCGCTGCGATCTGGTGTTGATCGACGCGCCATGCACGGGCACCGGCTCGTGGCGGCGCAATCCGGATGCCAAATGGCGGATGCGGCCCGGTGCGCTGGAGCAGCGCGCTACGGAACAACGCGGCATTCTCGACCGCGCCGTCGGTCTGCTGAAGGCGGGCGGGCGCATTGCTTACGTCACCTGTTCAGTGCTGGACGAGGAAAACGGCGCGCAAGTGCGCGATTTTCTCGGCCGCCACGAGGGCTTTGCCGTCGTGCCGCCTGCCGAAGCCGTCAAGACGCTGGGGGACCGTGCCGCCGTGTTCGCCAAGGCGGCGCGGCTGACCGCGGAGGGTATTCTGATGACGCCGCGCGCCACGGGAACCGACGGGTTCTTTGTCAGCGTGCTCAAACGTGACGCCTGAGGCGCGGATTAACTGAATAGATTACGCAAATTCCTCGATTGCGCCTCATTCCCGGCCGAAAAACCGCCTGAAGATTCTGTGTGTGGGTCTTCCTGCGTAATTGCGTTTTCGACGGCGAGCCGGTTTCAACTTCGCCTCGGAATGTGAGAGGCGGCATTCGTTTCGGCGGGGTTTTTGACGTGAATTTGTCGTCCAGGCGCGAGCCTTCGTTTGACGGCGCCCACAGCGCCCATCAATCCGGCACACATGAAACCGCTCATCACGGCATGCATGCCGCGACGCGCGCCACCGGGCTGACCCGTGTCGTATCGACGGTGCAGATTGTCGGTTCGCTACTGGCGGTTCCGGTGGGTTTGGGCTCTGCCTATTCGGTTTACCGTGCTAATTTTTCGCCGGAGACGACCTGTCTGAACCTGCGCGGCAACATCATCTCGATGCTCGACAGAAACGTCGATGCCGCGACCCGGCGCATGCTGGTGCGGCGCGACGTCCAATCTTTCGAGGAGCGTTGCGGAGGCTTCGATCCGGACGCTCATAAGGCGTTCAAGGTGCTGTTGGCGGTGCCGCAAGTCGCCACTGCGTCAGCCACCGCGCCGCAATTGCGGGCGGCCTTGCCGGCCGCCGAAGGCAAAAGCGGTGCAGGGCACGACACCGAGCGCAAAGCCGCACCGAAGATCGAGGCGAGCGCCAAGCCGGACGTGAAACCCGAAAATAAGCCCGAAGCCAAGCCCGAAGCCAAACCTGAAGCGAAAACCAAAGCTGAGCCGCGCGCTGTCGCAAAGCGGCCGGAGGCGGCGATTGCGCCGGTGCAGACCGCCGTCGCTACACCTGAACCTTCACAACGCGAGGCTGGTGTGTCCGACACGCGCTGGCTCGCGGCGGTTCGCCAGGCTCTGGTGACGCACGATCCCGATGCTGCCAGTGCCATGGTGGCGCCGGCCGCGGCCAACCTTGAGCAAGCCAAATCCGCGCAAGTGACGGCTGCGAAAGCCAAGCCGGCGCAAGTCAGTTCTGAACCGGCCAAGGCCGAGCATGGCAATGAATTGGCCAAATCCGAGCAGGCAAAACCGGCGCAGGCGGAACCCTTGGTCGTGGGCAAAGACAATGCCGCGCCGGTTTTGTTGCAGCCGACCTGGAATGTGACACCGCCGCCGGCCGATACCGAAACCGCAGCGCCACCCGCCGTTGCCGACGCCAACGCAGCGCAGCCGCCGCAAGCGTCTGGCGATCACCCAGTGCCGCCGGCGCCGATCCCGGTCAGCGAGCAAAAGGACGGCGATCACTTCCAACTGGGCTCCTGGATCGCGCAGATTCCGTTTGTCGGTCGCGTGATCGAGCCGCGCAATTAGGCGGCTCCCCTAGCGCGCCACCGGGGCAAAGAGGGGTGGATGGCGTTTCCCGCCTGTTGCGGTGCGCCACGCACTCGCTTAATTCAAGGCATGAACCCAGCCCAGAATGCGCCCGCAACTGCCCTCGATCCGGGGCATTTGCCCGACCATGACAAGGTCCTGATCGTGGATTTCGGTTCGCAGGTGACCCAGCTCATCGCGCGCCGGGTGCGCGAGGAGAAGGTCTACAGCGAGATCGTGCCGTACCAGAAGGCCGAGGCCGCGTTCCGGGCGATGAAGCCGAAGGCGGTAATCCTGTCCGGCGGTCCGGCCTCGGTACTCGATGAAAATGCGCCGCTGGCGCCGAAGGCGATCTTCGAGGCCGGCGTGCCGGTGCTCGGCATCTGCTATGGCGAACAGGCGATGGCCCAGCAACTCGGCGGCAAAGTCGAGGGCGGGCATCATCGCGAGTTCGGTCGCGCCGAAGTCGAGGTCGTGTCCGAAAGTCCGATCTTCGAAGGCGTGTGGGAGAAGGGCGGCAAATACCCGGTGTGGATGAGCCACGGCGACCGCGTCACCGAACTGCCGCCCGGCTTCCGGGTTCTCGGCAAGGCGCCGAATTCGCCCATCGCCATCATCGGCGACGACGCGCGCAAGTTCTACGCGACGCAATTCCATCTTGAGGTGATGCACACGCCGCAGGGCGCGCAATTGCTGCGCAACTTCGTGCGCAATATCGCGGGGCTTCGCGGCGACTGGACCATGCGCGCCTTCAAGGACGAGGCCATCGAGAAGATCCGCGAGCAGGTCGGCATCGGCAAAGTCATTTGCGGATTGTCCGGCGGCGTCGACTCGGCGGTCGCGGCGGTGCTTATTCATGAAGCGATCGGCGAACAGCTCACTTGCGTGCTGGTTGATCACGGTCTGATGCGGCTCGGCGAGGCGGCGAAGGTCGTGGCGATGTTCCGCGAGAGCTACAACATCCCGCTGGTCCACGTCGATGCGTCGGATACGTTCGTCGGTGCGCTCGAAGGCGTCGACGACCCTGAGACCAAGCGCAAGATCATCGGCAAATTGTTCATCGACGTTTTCGACGAGGAAGCCAAGAAAATCGGCGGCGCTGATTTCCTGGCGCAGGGCACGCTTTATCCGGACGTGATCGAGAGCGTTTCATTCACCGGCGGGCCGTCGGTAACGATCAAGTCGCATCACAATGTCGGCGGCCTGCCGGCGCGCATGAAGATGAAGCTGGTCGAGCCGCTGCGCGAACTGTTCAAGGACGAGGTGAGGGCGCTCGGCCGCGAACTGGGCCTGCCGGAGAGTTTCGTCGGCCGTCATCCGTTTCCGGGACCGGGACTGGCGATCCGCTGCCCCGGCGGCGTGACCCGCGAGAAGCTCGACATCCTGCGGCTGGCGGACGAAATCTACATTGAGGAAATCCGCCGCACCGGTCAGTACGATCAAATCTGGCAGGCCTTCGCCGTGCTGCTGCCGGTCAAGACCGTCGGCGTCATGGGCGACGGACGCACGTATGATTTTGTCGTCGGTTTACGCGCTGTGACGTCGGTCGATGGTATGACCGCCGACTTCTACCCCTTCGATATGAAGTTCTTGGGCGCGGTCGCGACGCGCATCATCAACGAGGTCAAGGGCGTCAACCGCGTCGTGTATGACGTGACGAGCAAGCCACCGGGCACGATTGAGTGGGAGTGATGCGGCGAAGGTAAGAAGCCGTCGTCCGCCGCATCGGAGCCGTTCACACCGGCCGTCTGACGACGCGGACTTTGCCGCTGTCGCCGCCACCGCAATAAAACGAGTCGCTGCCGTTTGACTCCAGCCCCGACACGGCGACGCCCTTCGGCATGTCGAGTTGTTCCAGCATCTTGCCGCTTTTCGCATCGATATGGCGCAATTCGCTTTGGTCGCCTTCCCATGTCCCGTGCCAGAGTTCGTCACCGGCCCAGGTGACGCCGGTGACAAACCGGTTCGACTCGATGGTGCGCAGCACCTTGCCGGTTTCGGGATCGACCTGGTGGATCTTGCGGTTGCGGTATTGCCCGACCCACAGCGCGCCTTCCGCCCAGGCCATTCCGGACGCGCCGCCGTCCGGTGTTGGAACGCTGGCGATAACCTTGCCGGTTTGCGGGTCGACATTCTGGATGCGATCTCCGGCGATCTGGTACAAATGTCTGCCATCGAAGGCGGTGCCGGCCTGCGCGGGAATTGCGAGTTTGCGAACGGTCTTGCCGCTGCCGGGGTCGATCGCATTCAACGTGTCGCCGGTTGCGATCCAGATGTTGGCGCCGTCGTAGCTGACGCCGTGAACATTGCTGACATCCTCAAACGCATATTCGCGGACGATTGTTGCTGCCGTGCGTTTCATCGCGTGATCCTTTCTGCCGATGGGTTGATGCGCGCAACCTAAGCGCCGGACATCGCAGCCGGGAGTAACAAGGTTGTCGGGAAACCGGGTACCGGCGGGGTCATCCAGCGCCGCGCGCGGCCGTCGCCGACGGTCCGGACTTTTTCGGCCGCGATCAGATCGTCAAGGGCGCGCTGCACCGTGCGCTGACTTGTCCCGAGCGCGAGCGCCAGCGCCGAACTCGACCAGGCCTCGCCGTCCGCGAGCAGGGCGAGCACCGTTGCGTGCGCATCATCGGTCGGCGGCGCGAGGACGGCAACATCGCGGGCGCGGCGCGGCGCGAGCACAAAGCCGTCTTTAGTCGCGTCGATGCGGGCGACAGTCGCCAGCGCCTTGCGCAGGCGACTGATTTCGACGCGCAGCCGTGCGCGGTGCGACTCATCGGCCGATCTGGCGCGGAAGGCGCGCCGCAGCAGATCGGCCCGCGGCACATCCGCGGGCCATGCTTCGGCGAGCGCGCGGGCTAGCGCAAACAGCACCGGACGTGTTTCGAGCGCGATCGTTTCGCCGGCGTGGCAGACCGCGCGCCGGCAGGCATCGACCACCAGCGATTTCGATGCCAGCAGGGATTCGACTTCAGCGAGCCCAAGGACACGTTCATCGCCGCGCGACATAAGCCGCGCCGCCGGCGCGTCCAGGAGGCGCGCCGCGCTTTCGACTTCGTTCGTCAGTGAAGGGATATGCGCGCGATGCGCGGCGTGCGCGGCCCGTGCCAAGGCCGCTTGTGCAGCCTGGATGTGCAGACGCCTCATCGCAATCCCGGCAACAACCAGTTCGAGAGCCGCCCGCGACGCCGGCAGCAGCGGCGCCGGATCGAATCCGGTTAGCAGACGGTCGGCGGCATCGAGGCGGCCGATCAGAAGCAGGCGGCGGACCGCAAGGTAGCGCGCATGCGCGGCGTTCGTCAGGTCGCCGTGCTTTTCAAGCACCGCTTGCGCCGCCGTCAAAGCCTGAACCGGCCATGTCAGATCGCGGGAGACAAGCGCGATCTCGGCTTCGGCTACGGTACAGCGTGCCCGGGCCACGGCCTCGCGCGATCCGAAGGCTCGCGCCGCGCGCCGCAGCAGCGTCCTGGCGCGGTCGAGGTCGCCGAGTTGCGCCATCGCAATGCCGCGAAGCGCCAATGCCGGTGCGTCGTCGCGCAAGGCGATGAGGTTCAAAGCATCAAGGGGATCGCCGGCCGAGAGCGCCCGCGCCGCGGCCGTGATCAACGAGTCCATTGCAATCCCGACACGATTGTCACTCCCGGCCTGCCGACTGGCGCCAATATATCTATTTAACGATCAAAACCCGGCAAGCGGCCGGTCATGAAAGGAGAATTAAAATGACGCCACATTTGACGGTTTCTCGCGACAAGTGGCTGGAGGCGCGGCGCGATTTGCTCGCCGCCGAAAAGGATCTGACGCGCCGCAGCGATCAGATCGCGCAGTTGCGCCGGCAACTGCCTTGGGTCCGCATCGACAAGAACTATAGCTTCGATGGGGTCAACGGCCGGCAAACGCTTGCCGACCTGTTCGACGGCCGCAGTCAGCTCCTGATCCAGCATTTCATGTTCGCGCCGGGGTGGGAACAGGGCTGCCCGAGTTGCTCATTTATGGCCGATCACGCCGATGGCATGATCGCACACCTCGCGCATCGCGACGTCAGCTTCGTCGCGGTGTCGCGCGCCTCCCTAGCCGAGATCGAGCGTTTCCGCCGGCGCATGGGATGGCAATTCAAGTGGGTGTCATCCTTCGGCACCGACTTCAACTACGACTTCCGCGTCAGCTTCGCGCCGGAAGAGGTCGCCACCGGCCGCATCGACTATAACTACGGCAAGTGGTCGCTCACCGGCGAAGAGTGGCCCGGCGTCAGCGCCTTTTACAAGGATGAGGCGGGCGATGTCTTTCACACCTATTCGACTTATGGCCGTGGCGTCGAGGTGATGATGGGGACCTACCGGATGCTCGATCTGACGGCCAAGGGCCGCTCCGAGCGGGACGACAACGACTATAAGATGGATTGGGTGCGCCACCACGACCGTTACGAAACGGCATCGCCCGCCAAGGCTGCGCCGGCCCAGGCGTCGTGTTGCGCGTCACGGACCTGAGGTCCGGCCATGGGCAACACCTGCGCCGATGAGGCTCGCTTCGACGAGCGACCCGAAAGCCATCGCGCGTCCGGATGGCTCGCTCTTGCTGCCGCGCCAACCTTCGCCGTGATGGCGCTGGTCAGCGCCATCAATGGGGCCGGCGCATTCGACGTGTTCTGTTCGGCCGCGCACAGCGGCACGTCGCTCACCGGCATGACCGCGATGTACGCGCTCATGAGCCTGTTCCACGCCGCGCCGTGGCTGCGGCGGATCGGCGGCGCCCGTTAAGCGGGCATCGCTATTTTATCCTGCGTCTTCGTCGCGAAGTCGCTCGCGTCATGGCGCTCATGCAACTGGTTCGCCGGATCGCCGCTGATGCGGTTGACCATGCGGCCGCGCTTGACCGCCGGGCGTTCGAGCAGTCTGTCGGCCCAGCGCTGCACGTTCTTGTATTCATGCACGCTCAGGAACGTCGCGGAGTCGCCATAAACCCAGCCTTTGACCAGGCCGCCGTACCAGGGAAAGATCGCAATGTCGGCGATCGTATAGTCTTTGCCGGCGATGTATTCGTTCGCGGCCAACTGACGGTCGAGCACGTCGAGTTGGCGCTTGGCGGGGTGGCGAGAGAGGGCGCTCGGCCGCGAACTCGGCTTACCGGAGAGCTTCGTCGGCCGGCATCCTTTTCCGGTTCCGGGGCTGGCGATCCGCTGTCCGGGCGGCGTGACCCGCGAGAAGCTCGACATCCTGCGGCTGGCGGATGAAATCTACATCGAGGAAATCCGCCGCACCGGACAGTACGATCAAATCTGGCAGGCCTTCGCCGTGCTGCTGCCGGTCAAGACCGTCGGCGTCATGGGCGACGGGCGGACGTATGACTTTGTCGTTGGCTTGCGCGCGGTAACGTCCGTCGATGGCATGACCGCCGACTTCTACCCCTTCGATATGAAGTCCTTGGGCGCGGTCGCGACGCGCATCATCAACGAGGTCAACGGCGTCAACCGCGTCGTGTATGACGTGACGAGCAAACCGCCGGGAACGATTGAGTGGGAGTGAGCGGTAAACGGCGGCAATAGCGTGGGCTCGGTGGCAGCTTGCGCCACGCACGCGCACGACGAGCCAGGCGGCAGGCCGCGAGATCGACGACTTCATGACCCTCCCGAGCCCGCGGTGACGAGAAACGCGTCCAGTTGCTCGAACTGCTCGCCAAATCCACCCGTACTCCCGGACGCGATAGCACCGTCGAGAGCTTCCTTCGAGGGATAAAGATCGTGCAGGACGACCAGTGTCTCGCCGCCTTTTTCTTCGAAGCTCACCGTTGTAACGGCCCCATCGTCGTCGCCCTCATCATTCGTCCAGACGAGGCGGGAGTGCGGCGACACTTCGATGTATCGGCCGAAGAACGTCATCGGCTGCTTTGAGGCAGGATGGCTGAACACCAAACGGTATGTGCCTCCGGTACGAATATCCATCTCGCAGGAAAGCATGGTCATGCCAGACGACTTCGGGACCCACCACCGTTTGAACAGATCGGGCTTGGTCCACGCCTCGAACACGATGCGCGCCGGGCCGTTGAAGGTTCGCGTGACGACGAGCTCACGCTCGGACTTCCGTTCCACCGTCGTGCGGTTCTTCGCGGAGGTGGGATCACTCTCTCCTTTTGCGTCCATCGATCTTTTCCTTCCGTTTCAATTCCTCAATAACCTCATCCAACTCGTCGAAGCGCGCGGCCCAGAGCTGACGGTACCTCTCGATCCATGCCACCTCTCCCTCCAGTCGGCGGGGGCCCAGCTTGCAGGTCCTCACGCGGCCGACCTTCTCCGTGGAAACGAGCCCGGCCTGCTCCAAGACGCCGACGTGCTTCTTCATGCCCGTGAGGGTCATGTGGAAATTCTCGGCAAGCTCCGTGATCGAGGCGTCTGCACGTCCGAGTTGCTCCAGAACGCCGCGTCGGGTGGCGTCCGAGAGCGCGGCGAACGATGCATCGAGGCCGGCTGGCGAATACTGAACCATACGGTTCAGTATTTAGCGCACGGATTGGAGACATGCAAGGGGAGATCGGCGGGGAACGGGAGGGGCGGTGGCGCAGATCTATCGGGCGGCGTAAATCCGTCGCCGAAGGTCCGGTCCCCAGCGAATTTGGCACCCGGCCGCAATAGTTCTTCAATGTTGTTCGCGAATTCGAGTGGAGATGTATCATGCAGACGACACACCACCTGCTTCCCGGGCGTCTGCTGCGCAATGCCGGTCCGCCGGAAGCGATGAAAGACTTTCGGGGCGTCCAAATTGACGATGCACGGCTATCGAAGGTGGTCC
>JBEPUC010000055.1:0-21021 GCA_041691675.1 Hyphomicrobiales bacterium
AAAATAATGCCGGGTTTTTTAAATTTGAAGGGGCTCCGGGCTGTACACAAAACCCTATGGCGCCCCCGCTTTCGGGGGGAGGACAGCCGAGAATGTTGACGTCACCACTCGAGCCGCAACGGGCCTTCCCGCCTTCGCAAATCATAAAGGAAGCCTTGCGGCATGTGCAGCCGTCCCGCATGGTCTGGCGCTCAATGCATGGAAAAGGCGGGGGCCGTGGATTCGATCCCAATGCTGATCGCGATTACCGGCATCTTTCTGCTCGCCGGGTTCGTCAAGGGCGTCATCGGCATGGGCTTGCCGACGGTGGCCATCGGTCTGCTGGGGCTGATGATGACGCCGGCGCACGCGGCCGCGATTCTGGTGGTGCCCTCGCTCGTCACCAATGTCTGGCAGATGGCGGTCGGCGGCAGGCTCGTCGTGCTGCTGAAGCGATTGTGGCTGGTGCTCGCCGGCATTTGCATCGGCACCGTGATCGGCGCGCTGTGGCTGCCGCAAAGCGGCAGCGGCGAGGCGACGATCTGGCTCGGCGTGCTGCTGGTGTTCTACGCCGCGCTCGGGCTGGTCAATATCGAATTCACGGTGCCACCGCGTGCGGAAAGCGTGTTCGGTCCGGTCGTCGGCATCGTCAATGGCGCGATCTCGACGGCGACCGGCATTTTTGTGCTGCCCGGCGTGCCTTATATCCAGGCGCTGCGCCTGGATCGCGACGCGCTGGTGCAGGCGCTTGGCCTGTCGTTCACGGTGTCGACCGTCGCGCTTGCCGCCGCTTTGTCGCATGCCGGCGCCATGAATACGTCGGTGATCGTTCCGTCGCTGGTCGCGCTCGCCGTCTCGCTTGCCGGCATGGGCTTGGGACAACTGGTGCGCGGCCGGGTCAAGCCGAAGACTTTCCGGCTATGTTTCTTCCTCGGCCTGTTGTTGCTCGGCGCGCATCTGGCGCTGCACGGCTTGCTCTGATCGTCAGGGTCGACGCCGCGATCGATCTTGAGACTTTACTTCGTATTTGTTTGTGTGCAAATAATTAGCTTCGCCGATCGGAGCATCAGATGCCCCTTATCGCCGCGCGAGATGGTAACCGGCTTTATTACGAAGAGGTGGGCCAAGGCGTCCCCATCATCTTCGTGCATGAATATGCCGGCGACTACCGCACGTTCGAGCCGCAGATGCGGTATTTCGCCCGTTCGCACCGCTGCATCACCTATAGCCAGCGCGGCTATCCGCCGTCCGATGTGCCCGAAGACGGCGCCAGATACGGCCAGGACATCGCCCGTGACGATGTCATCGCGGTGCTGGATGCGCTCAAGATCGACAAGGCGCATGTCGTTGGCCATTCGATGGGCGCGGCGACGGCGCTGCATGTCGGCATTCATCACCCGGATCGCTGTATTTCCGTCACTGCCGCTGGCTGCGGTTACGGCTCCAGCCCCGATCCGAAGGTCGTCGAGGAAAGCCGTGCCGCCTCGCGCGCGACGGGCGAAGCTTTCGCCAAGGAAGGCATGGCAGTGATGGCGCCGCGTTACGCCGACGGCGCGACACGCCAGACCCACAAACATAAAGACCCGCGCGGCTACGCCGAGTTTGTCAGCATGCTGAGCGAGCATTCGGCGACGGGCCACGCGCTCACCATGCTGCACCTTCAGGCCAAGCGGCCGACTTTGTGGGACATGGAAGAGGACCTCAAAAAATTCAAACCGCCGCTATTGGTGCTGGTCGGCGACGAAGACGGCTGGTGTCTCGATTCGAGCGTCTTTCTTAAGCACATCGTGCCGACGGCGGGCCTTTGCGTCATACCGCGCTCCGGCCACACCATCACCAGCGAGGAGCCGGCGGCGTTCAACGCTGCGCTTGACGACCTTTTCGCCAATGCCGAGGCGGGACGCTGGATGTCGCACCGCGCTCTGTAGAATTTTTGCAAGGAGCTTTGATCCATGGACCTGAAACTCAAAGGCAAGACTGCGCTGGTCACCGGCGGTTCGGAAGGCATCGGCAAGGGCATCGCGCTGGCGCTCGCCCAGGAAGGCGTCGATGTTGCCATCTGCGCGCGCCGCAAGGGGCCGCTTGAGGCCGCGGCTGCCGAAATCGCCAAGGCGACCGGCCGCAAGATCGTCGCGATTCCGGCCGATCTGCGCAAAGACGCCGATGCGAAGAATTTCATCGAAGCTGCGCACAAAGCGCTCGGCCGCGTCGATATCATGGTCAATAACGCGGGCTCGGCCGCCGGCGGCGTCATCGAACATCTGACCGAGGACGACTGGGACAAGGGCCTGCAACTCAAATTTATGGGCTACGTGCGCTGCCTGCGCTACGTGCTGCCGCTGATGGTCAAGCAGGGCGGCGGCCGGGTGGTGAATTTGATCGGCAATGACGGCGTCAAACCGTCCTATTGGGAAATCTGCCCCGGCGCGGCCAACGCCGCCGGTCAGAATCTGACGGTGTCGCTCGCCGGCCAATATGGCCGGGACAACATCAGCTTCGTCGCCGTCAATCCGGGTCCGGTGCGCACCGAACGCTGGGCCGGCCTGGTCGACGCCATGGCCCGCGATATGAAAATTCCGCGCGAGCAGGCCGACAAACTGGCGCCGGCCTCGATCCCGATGGGCCGCATCGCCGAGGTCGAAGAAGTCGCCAATCTTGTCGTGATGCTGGCGTCGCCGCTGATGGAAATGGTCAACGGCACCATGATCGAAGTCGATGGAGGTCAGGACAAGGCTTTGATGGATCGTTTCAGGGATCGCCCGAAGGCCTAAGACGGAGCAGGGGGCGTGCCGGATTTCTCAGCTGCGGCCTTTCGTCCAACGCGTATAACAAAATGCGCCGTCGTGACGCGTTTCATGTCATAGGCTCTGCTTGACAAGATGGAGACAGCCGCCGGATTATTTGCGTACAAATGCAAGCAGTTCGGCCAGGAGATAAAGACATCTGATCTGAACACGCGGCTCTACCTCGCACGGTCGGCCGCCCGCAGGGAGTTTAAGATGAGACCCACGCGCCCGTTGTTTGCTCTCGCGTTTGTGCTGGCCGCCGGCTGCGCTGCCGGTTTCACAGCGCCGGCTTTTGCCCAGGACACCATCAAGATCGGCGAACTCAATAGCTACAAGTCGCAGCCGGCCTTCCTCGACCCCTATAAGAAGGGCATGGAGCTGGCGATCGAGGAGGTCAACGCCAAGGGCGGCGTCAATGGCAAGAAGCTCGAAGTCATTTCGCGCGACGATGGCTCCAATCCGGGTGAGGCCGTGCGCGTCGCCGAGGAGTTGATAACCCGCGAAGGCGTTGCCGCGCTCGCCGGCACCTTCCTGTCGAACATCGGCCTTGCCGTCACCAACTTCGCTGGCCAGAAGAAGGTGTTCTTCCTCGCCTCCGAACCGCTGACCGACAAGATTACCTGGTCGGATGGCAACCGATATACCTTCCGTCTGCGTGCCTCGACCTACATGCAGACCGCAATGCTGATGCCGGCGGCCAAGGCCGCCAATGCCAAGAAGTGGGCCATCGTCTATCCGAATTACGAATACGGCCAGTCGGCCGCGGCGACCTTCAAGGAAATGATGAAGAAGGCGCAGCCGGACGTCGAGTTCGTCACCGAGCAGGCGCCGCCGATCGGCAAGATTGATGCCGGTGCGGTGGCTCAGGCGATTGACGACGCCAAGCCGGACGCCATCTTCAACGTGCTGTTCGGCGGCGATCTCGCCAAATTCGTGCGCGAGGGCAACACCCGTGGCGTGTTCAAGGACCGCACGGTCGTCAGCCTGTTGTCGGGCGAGCCGGAATATCTCGATCCGCTCAAGGAGGAAGCGCCGGTCGGCTGGACCGTCACCGGATTCCCCTGGGACAAGATAAAGACGCCGGAATATGTCGCCTTCCTCACGGCGTATCAGAAGAAGTTCAATGACTATCCGCGCCTCGGCTCGGTCGTCGGCTACACCACCATCAAGTCGTTGGCGGCGGGCTTCGCCAAGGCCAAATCGACCGATACCGAAAAGCTGGTCGAAGCCTTCAAGGGTCTTTACGTCAGCGGCCCATTCGGCCCGTTCTTCTACCGCGCGGTCGATCATCAGGCGACGATGGGTGCTTTCGTCGGCAAGCTTGCCCTGGAAAAAGGCAAGGGCACCATGGTCGATTTCAAATATGTCGATGGCGCTTCCGTGCTGCCGAACGAAGCGGCGACCAAGAAGCTGCGTCCGGCGGCGGATTGAGTCTCTCTTATCCCTCCCCGAAGACAGGGAGGGATAAGAAAAAGCCATGACCCTCAACGCCTTTTTATTTCAGGCCATTAACGGTCTTTCCTCGGCTTCCGGTCTGTTCCTGATCGCGGCCGGTCTGTCGCTGATCTTCGGCGTCACTCGTATCGTCAATCTCGCGCACGGGTCCCTCTATATGCTGGGGACCTACATCGCTTATTCGCTGGCGACGCATGTTGGCGGGGCTTTCGGTTTCTGGGGTGGCATTGTCGCGGCCGCCTTGATCGTCGGCGTCATCGGCGCGCTTATCGAGATCGTGCTGTTGCGGCGCATCTATCGCGCCCCGGAATTATTCCAGTTGCTCGCGACCTTTGCGCTGGTGCTGGTCATCAATGACACCACGCTCTGGCTGTGGGGCGCGGAGGATCTTCTCGGACCGCGCGCGCCGGGCCTGCGCGGCGCGGTGGAAATTCTCGGCCGCAAGCTACCGAGCTACGATCTATTTCTGATTTTCGTCGGCCCGGCGGTATTGATTGCGTTGCATTTCGCGCTGGCGCGCTCGCGCTTCGGCCGTTTGGTACGCGCGGCGACGCAGGACCGCGAGATGGTCGGCGCGCTCGGCGTCAATCAGGCTGTGCTGTTCACGTCGGTGTTTGCGCTCGGCGCGGCGCTCGCCGGCCTGGGCGGCGCGTTGCAGGTCGCGCGCGAACCGGCCAACCTTGCGATGGATCTGACCGCCTTGGGCGACGCTTTCGTCGTCGTCGTGGTCGGCGGCATGGGCTCGATCTCCGGCGCATACCTCGCCGCGGTCATCATCGCGGAGGTCAAAGCGATTTGTATCGGCATCGGCGTTGTCGACTTCGGTTTTGTCGCCATCAATTTCTCGAAGTTCACGCTGGTCGCCGAATTTCTGGTGATGGCGGTCGTGCTGATCGCGCGGCCTTACGGGCTTCTCGGGCGCGCACAAGCCGCCGTGCGCTCGATTGCCGAGCCGGAAGAGCCGATCCGTCCGGCGACACCGATGCTCAAGGCGCTCGGCGCGGCTGTGCTGCTGCTGACGTTGTGCCTGCCGCTGCTGGCGCAGAACTCGCCTTATCTCTTGATCCTCGGCATCGATGTGTTGATCGCCGTCATCTTCGCTACCTCTCTGCATTTCATCATGGGACCGGGCGGCATGCATTCGTTCGGTCATGCCGCTTATTTTGGCCTCGGTGCTTATGGCGCGGCGCTGGTGGTAAAGTATCTCGCATTGCCGATGGGTGTGGCGCTGATCGCCGCACCACTGATTGCGCTTCTGGGCGCGCTGCTATTCGGCTGGTTCGCGGTGCGGCTCTCCGGCGTTTATCTCGCAATGCTGACGCTGGCTTTTGCGCAGATCGTCTGGGCGGCGGTGTTTCAATGGGAGGGCTTCACCGGCGGTTCTAACGGCGTTATCGGCGTCTGGCCGCCGCCGCCCTTCGACAGATCGTGGGTCTATTATCTGCTGACGCTGGTTCTCGCTGTGATTGCCGTCTTGCTGCTGCGCCGCCTGCTGTTTGCGCCGTTCGGCTACGCCATGCGGGCGGGGCGCGACTCCGTCTTGCGTGCCGAAGCCATCGGCATCGACGTCAAGCGCGTGCATTGGCTTGGCTTTGCCATAGCCGGCGGCGTCTGCGGCGTCGCCGGCGGGTTGTTCGCCTTCGCCAAGGGATCGATCTCGCCAGAGACCATCCACATCAACCGCTCCATCGACGGACTGGTCATGGTTCTGCTCGGCGGCGTGCAGACGCTCACCGGTCCGATCGTCGGTGCATCGCTGTTCGCCACTTTGCAGGATACGGTGATGCGGCAGACCGAATACTGGCGCGCGCTGCTAGGCGGCATCATCCTGCTGCTGGTGCTGGCGTTCCCGCAAGGCGTCGTCGGTGCGTTCGCTGCGGCGTGGCGCAGGGCGACGCAAAAGCTGGGGGGCCGCGCATGAACGGAAACGCGAGCGTCCTCAGTCTGCGCGCGGTCAGCAAATCCTTTGGCGGTGTGCGCGCAGTCACGGACGTCAGCTTCGACGTCGGCGCAGGCGAATTCCTCGCCATGATCGGGCCGAACGGCGCCGGCAAATCGACCTGCTTCAACATGATCAACGGCCAACTCGCGCCGGACACCGGCGAGATCGTTTGCGCCGGACGGAATATCGCCGGGCTCGCGCCACGCGACATCTGGCGGCTCGGCGTCGGCCGCACCTTTCAGGTTGCCGCGACCTTCGGTTCGATGACGGTCGCCGAGAACGTGCAGATGGCGCTGATCTCGCACGCCCGCGAGACGTACCGGCTGTGGCGTGCGGCGGCATTGCTGCATCGCGCTCGCGCGTTGGAACTGCTCGCGCAAGTCGGCATGGCAGACGCCGCCGATCGGCCGAGCCGCGAACTCGCCTATGGCGACGTCAAGCGCGTCGAACTCGCAATCGCGCTCGCCAATGATCCGCGCCTGTTGCTGATGGATGAGCCGACCGCGGGGATGGGCGCGAGCGAGCGCTACGCACTGATCGAACTGGTCAAGAAACTGGTGGTCGAGCGCGGCATTTCCGTGCTGTTCACCGAGCACTCGATGGACGTCGTCTTTGCCTTCGCCGACCGCATCATCGTGCTGGCGCGCGGCGCATTGATCGCCGACGGCAACGCAGCGGCGATCCGCGACAACCCGCAAGTACGCGAAGTATATTTCGGCACCGGCAAGACGTTTGCGGGCGCCGCATCATGAGCGAACCGATGCTCAAAGTGGAATCGCTCAACGCCTGGTACGGCGCGGCGCGCATTCTTTACGACATGAGTTTTGAGATCGGGCGCGGCGAGGTCGTGGCGCTGATGGGCCGCAACGGCGCCGGTAAAACGACCACCATGAAAGCGTTGATGGGCCTGATCGGCCAGCGTCAGGGCACAGTGCATTTCAACGGCGAGGATATTTCGCGGCTGCGGCCCTACGAAATCGCCCGGCGCGGCTTGGGGTTCACGCCGGAGGATCGGCGTATCTTCACTGATCTGACGGTTCTGGAAAATCTCGACGTCGGCCGCCAGCCGCCGCGCCGATTCCCGGATGGCGCGCCCGCGCCATTGTGGACGCCGGAAAAGCTGTTCGCACTATTTCCCAACCTCGCCGAAATGCCGAACCGGCCCGGCGGGCGCATGAGCGGCGGCGAACAGCAGATGCTCACCGTCGCGCGCACGCTGATGGGCAATCCGCTGCTGGTGTTGCTCGACGAACCGTCGGAAGGCGTCGCGCCGTTGCTCGTCGAGCAGATGGCCAGCACCATCGTCGCGTTGAAAAAGGAAGGCTTGTCGATTCTGCTGTCGGAGCAGAACGTTCATTTCGCGCAATTGGTCTCCGACAGGGTCTACGTGCTTGAGAAGGGCCAGATCAAATGGCATGGCGCAATGGTTGAGCTCGCCGATAATCAGGAGATACAGCGCGCTTATTTGACGGTATAGTGATTGCGGAAATTTCAGATGGGAATGCAATGTCTCGGAACAAGCTAAAGATCGTCGTCCCGCACGGCGCGCAAGCCGGCGCCACGGATTACGTGCTCGACGAGCAGGCCGGCTTCCTGATGCGGGTGGCGATGCAGCGGCACACCTCGATTTTCATGCGGTGCATGGTCGAGGGTCTCACGCAAACCCAGTTCGCCGCGCTCGCCAAGCTGCATGAAGTCGGGCCGTGTTCGCAAAATCATCTCGGCCGGCTGATCTTTCTCGATGCCGCCACCATCAAGGGCGTGGTCGACCGCCTTGGCATACGCGGTTTTGTCACGGCGCTGGCCGACCCGAAAGATCGCCGCCGCCGCGCCGTGGCGCTCACCGAACGCGGTCGCGAGGTCACGATAGCCGCTACCGTCATCGCCGCCGAAATCACCGCGGAAACGCTGGCGCCGCTGACGGCGGAAGAGCGTGAAACGGTCGTCGCGCTGCTGCGGAAGCTATCGTGATCAACAAACTCCGCTCGTCCCCGCGAAGGCGGGGACCCAGTGGCGGCAAGCTTCGGTGTTCAAGAAAGAACTGGATTCCCGCTTGCGCGGGAATGAGCGAGTGTGCGGTGTCGCGACAGGCGATTTCAAAACCCGTAAAGCTTCACCGGATTATCGACCAGAATCTTCTTGCGCGTCGCCTCGTCCGGCACCCAGTCGAGCAGCATGTCGAGCATCCAGGCGTTCTGCGGCGTTTTTTCGCCCGCCATTGGGTGCGGCCAGTTGCTCGCCCACAGGCCGCGCTCTGGCGCATGCTTGGCCAATATCTTCGCCAGTTTGCCGACATCGTCGTAGTAAGGCGGGCCGACCTTCGACGTCTCGTAAGGCGCCGCCAGCTTGAACCAGGTCTTGCCGTTGTCGATCAGGCGCAGCAGCGCGCGAAAGCCCGGATGATCCGGCTCGACGGGTTCGAGAAACTTGCCGACATGGTCGATGGTCACCGTGGTCGGCAATTTGCCTAGGCGCGCCTCGTAGTCCGCCAGTTCGCGGCCATCGGTCTGGAAGTTCACCGTCCAGCCGAACGGCGCAACGCGCGCTGCCATGGTCTCCAGAATGTCGATCGGCAACGGCGCGCCGGCGAGCATGAAAAAACGGATACCGCGGATGCCGAGCTTGGTCAGCCGTTCGAGTTCGGCATCGCTCACGGTGTCATCGACTACGGCAATGCCTCGCGCGCCGTCGCCGATAGCGGCCATGGTCTTGAGCGTAAGAGAGTTGTCCTTGCCGTAGGCCGAAGGCTGCACGACGATGGTGCGGTCGATGCCCAGCGCGTTACGCGCCGCAAGATATTCCTCGACCGAAGCCGGCGGCGGCAACACCTTGGCGGTCTTGGCCGTCGGATAGTTGGCGTCGTAAACGTGAATATGACAGTCGACGGCGCCCCGCGGCGCCTTCAGCTTCGGCGCGCTCTGTTCGATCATGGTCGCTTCCTCGTTTAGCCCTTTTGGCAAATCGCGCGCAGCCGCTGCGGTGTGACCGGCAGTTCGACAATCGCGCCCGGGCGTTGCAGCGCATCGTCTATAGCAGAGGCTATGGCCGCACCAACAGGGTTGGCGCCGCCTTCGCCGGCTCCCTTCAGGCCCATCGGATTGAGTGGGCTTGGCGCGTCCTCGGTGATGAGGATGGCGGATGGCGGAATTTCGCGCGCGGTCGGCATCAGATAATCGGCGAAGGTCACTGACAGTGGCTCGCCGGCGTCATCATAGACGAACTCCTCCAGCAGCGCGCCGCCGAGGCCTTGCGCCAGCCCGCCGGCAAGCTGCGCCTCGACCAGTTTCGGATTGACCGCCTTGCCGATGTCATAGGCCATCGCATAACGCTCGACGGTCACAGCGCCGGTCTCGGCATCGATCCTTACGGCGGCGATATGTACGCCATAGGGGTAGACCATGTGAGAGGACAGGAAGGTATCTTCGGCGCTTAATTCGCCGCTGTGCTGCCGGGCCAGTTCCGCGAGCGGCATCGACGGTCCCGCGCCGTCGCTGCGCACGATCTCGCCGTTGACGATAGCGAGCCTGCCGGCGTCGGTTTGCATCAACTCGGCGGCGAGCCGGAGCGCCTTGTCGCGTAGCTTGCGTGACGCCAGCCGCGTGGCCTCGCCGCACATCACTGTCACGCGCGAAGCGAACGCGCCCGCGCCGGTGTCGATGCGGTCAGTCTGACCGTGGACGACGTCGATCGCATTGTAATCGACGCCGAGCGCGTCGGCGCAGATCTGCGCCATTGCGGTCTCTACGCCCTGACCGACGGAGGCGACGCCGGTGATGACCTCGACCTTGCCGTCGGGTTTGATTGCGACGCGCACGGTGTCGGACGGCCCAAGCCCGCTTTTCTCGACGAACATGGCGATGCCGGCGCCGACTTTTTCACCGGCGGCCCGGCGCATCTTCAACGCGGCTTGCAATGCGGGCCAGCCGACCAGTTCGAGCGCCTTGTCGAGCAGCAGTGTGTAGTCGCCGGAATCATAGACAATATGCGTGCCCAGCGTATCGAGCTTGAGATCGTAAGGCATCGCTTCCTTGGCGACCAGATTGCGGCGGCGAATTTCGACTGGGTCGACGCCGACTTGCGCGGCGATGGCGTCGAGTAGACGTTCGCGCACGAAAGTCGATTCGTAACGGCCGGGTGCGCGGTAGGTGCCGCAGGGCGTCTTGTTGGTGAGACGGATATGGCCGATGGCGCGATAGGCCGGCACGCGATAGGGCCCCGGCAGCATCGCGGCGGCAAGATCCGGCACCGTGGCGGCATGCGTGCGCATGTAGGCGCCGTTGTCGTGGAAGAATTCGTTGTCGATGGCGAGGATATGTCCCTCGGCATCGATAGCGGCGCGGATGTTGTGGGTTTGCTGGCGCGAGTGGTTGGCGGCGATCAGGTTCTCGCGCCGGTCCTCGACCCATTTGATGGCGCGCTTGAAGTGCAGCGCCGCGGCGCAGACCAGCACGTCCTCGGGATAGATTTCGCCGCGAACGCCGAAGCCGCCGCCGACGTGGCCCTCGAGCAGATGAAAATTCTCGCGAGTACGGCCGAGCATCCTGGCCATGGTGTCGCGATTCCACCACGGTACCTTGGCGGCGCCATGCATTTCCAGCCTGTCGCGGGCCTCATTGTAGCACGCGATGGCGCCGCGCGTTTCCATCGGCACGGCGGAATGGCGGCCAATGGAAAGCGTGATTGAGACGACAGTAGCGGTGTCGGCAAAAGCGGCATCGACGTCGCCATAGCCCTTACGGATGATGCTTGGCTCAGTCGTGCGCTCCAAGTCATAGGGTCCGGGCGCATCGGTTGCATGCATCACCGGATCGAGCGGCTCGATGTCGAGTTCGACCAGCTCGGCGGCATCCTCGGCGATGTATGGATCATCGGCGAATACCAGAGCGACCGGTTCGCCGACGTAACGCACCATGTCGCGCGCCAGGATATATTGACGATAAGGCTCAAGCTCCACGAGCCCCGTCAGCCGGAATGGAATTGGCGGGATGTGTGCGGCGTCGTCGCGCGTCCACACGGCATGAACGCCGGGCAAAGCGAGCGCCGGCGCGGCATCGATGGATTTGAGCTTGCCGTGAGCGACGGGTGAGCGCACCACGCGCATGCACCATTGGCCGGGGAACGATACATCGGCGGCGAAGCGACCTTGGCCCATGAGCAGCGGCCGGTCCTCAAGCCGCGCGACGGAACGGCCGACAAAGTTCTGTTTTGGTTCAGACATGGTCGGCATCGATCCAAACTCCGCTCATTCCCGCGAAAGCGGGAATCCAGTGCTTGTTGCTCCTGGGTCCCCGCTTTCGCGGGGACGAGCGGAAAGAAGTCACTTCCGCATCTCCACCGCCGCCGCGCGCACGGCCTTGATGATGTTCTGATAGCCGGTGCAGCGGCACAGGTTCGATGACAGCACATCGAGCAGGTCGTCGTCGGAAATATCCGGCTCGCGTTCGAGCACGCCGACCGCGAGCATCAGAAAGCCGGGCGTGCAGAAGCCGCATTGCAGGCCGTGGTGATCCATGAAGGCCTGCTGCATCGGGTGCAGCGTTTCGCCATCGGCCAGGCCCTCGACCGTGCGAATCGTCTTGCCTTCGGCTTGCATGGCGAACATCAAGCACGAGCGTACCGGCTCGCCATCGACGATGACGGTGCAGGCGCCGCAGATGCCATGCTCGCAGCCGATATGCGTGCCGGTCTGGCCGCAGTCTTCGCGGATAGCATCGACCAGCGTGCGGCGCGGCTCGACAGAGATTGCGTGGGCATGGCCGTTGATGGTGAGAGTGAGGGGGGATTTTTCGGTCATCTCAGTATCTTTCCCGCTCGTCCCCGCGAAAGCGGGGACCCAGAAGCCGCAAATTCAAACGGCCCATGTTGCCGCCCTTGGATTCCCGCTTTCGCGGGAATGAGCGGAGTGTGTGGCCATTCTTATCGTCGCCCGTATCCGCTGCGGCGTTGCCGGTATCGTATCGATCTCTACGCCGAACGGCGTCAGCGCGTCGTTGATGGCGTTCAGGACGGCGGCCGGTGCGCCAATGGCGCCGCCTTCGCCGAGACCCTTCGCTTTGGTAATCGATTGTGTGCTCGGCGTCTCGAGGTGGTGTAATTCGATGTGCGGCATTTCATGGGCGGTCGGTGGCATGTAGTCGGCAAGATTGGCGGTAAGGATGCCGCCGCCTTCGTCATAGATTATTTCTTCGAGCAGCGCGTTGCCGACGCCTTGGGCGACGCCGCCATGCACCTGACCGTCGGCGATCATCGGATTGACGATGCGGCCGGCATCCTCCGCAACCAGATAGCGCAGGATTCGTACGAAGCCGGTCTCGGGATCGAGTTCGACCTCGGCGACATGGCAGGCGTTGGAGAACGTACCCGGCGGATCGTAGGTGCCGCTTTCGCTCAGGCCGGGCTCGATCTCGCCCTTGAAGCGGTGCGTCTGGGTGTGGACCTCGCGCGCCATCTTCGCGATCGTCACCGAGCGGTCGGTGCCGGCGACTTTCGCCACGCCGTCTTCCAGCACAATGTCCGTTTCCGCCGCTTCGAGCATGTAGCTCGCAATCTTGATGAGCTTCGTCCGCACCTTGCGCGCCGCGATCAGGGTGGCGCCGCCGGAAATCACCAGCGAGCGGCTGGCGAACGTGCCCCAGCCATAGGGAGCGGTGTCGGTATCGCCATGAACGACTTTTATCATATGCGGCGGCACGCCGATTTCATCGGCGATGATCTGCGCCAGCGTGGTGCGTAAGCCTTGTCCATGCGGCGATGCGCCGATGCGCGCCTCGACAAAGCCTGACGGATCGACCGTGAGATGCACGGTCTCCCAGCCGGGCGTGATGTCCATGCCGCGCGCGGCGAAGGCCGGACTGCCGTAGCCGGTGCGCTCGGAGA
This sequence comes from Hyphomicrobiales bacterium, assembly GCA_041691675.1. GTDB lineage: Bacteria > Pseudomonadota > Alphaproteobacteria > Rhizobiales > Xanthobacteraceae > Pseudolabrys. The sequence continues at coordinate 13,039 of JBEPUC010000055.1, forward strand.
ACGTGGCGAAGCCGATACCGAGATAGCGGCCGTTCTTGCGCGCCGCCTGCTGCCGCTTACGGAAGGCCGGCACGTCGATGGCCGCCACCGCCGTTTCCATCGTTTCCTTGTAGGTCGCCTCGTCGAATTCGAGCCCCGTCGCCGATCTGTAAGGAAACGTGTCGATCAGGTTGCGGCGGCGGATATCGATCGGGTCGATGACGAAGGCCTTGGCGGCCTTGTCCATCAGCCGTTCCAGCGTGAAGGTGATGGCCGGGCGCGACACGCCGCGATAGGCCGCCATGGTGCAGGTATTGGTCAGAACGGCGCGCGCGCGGCATTGATATTGCTGCACGTCATAAGGCCCCGGCAATTCGGCCATCGCCATCAGCGGCTCCATGCCGGCGGTGTTGGGAAAGCAGGAATAAGCGCCGGTATTGGCGAGTACGTCGGCGCGCAGCGCGATCAGCTTGGCATCGGCATCGAACGCGCCTTCGAGCGTGATGTATTGGTCGCGCGAGTGGAACGATGCGATCAAGTTCTCGCGCCGGTCTTCGGTCCAGGCGACCGAGCTTTTCAGCTTCCTCGCCAGCCACACCAGCACGACATATTCCCCGCACAGCGACATCTTCTGGCCGAAGGCGCCGCCGACGTCGGGCGCAATCACGCGCAGGTCGGATTCGGGAATTCCGAGCACATCGGCAATCGCGGTGCGCGTGACGTGCGGCATCTGTGTTGTGACGGTCAACGTAACGCGGCCGCTGCCAGCATCGTAGGACGCATGCGCGGCGCGCGCTTCCATCGGGGTTGCGTTCTGCCGGCACGAGCGCGCATCGATCTTCACGATCCTGGCGGCGCTATTCCATGCATCGTCAAAGCCCGGAGTCTTGACCTCGGCATTGACAATGATATTGCCGGGCACGGACGCATGGAGTTGCGGCGCGCCTTCGGCCGGGGCGTCGCGGGCGTCGATCAGGGCGTCGGTTTCGCGAATATCGAGTTCGACGAGGTCGGCGATGTCCTCGGCTTCTTCCTCGCTTGATGCAACGACGACGGCGACTGGTTCGCCGACAAAGCGGACGACGCCTTCGGCCAGGATCGGTTGACTGACCGGCTTGTAATTGAACTTGTGCAGCATCGGCGTGATCTTCTTCACAGCCGTCAGGTCGGCTGCGGTGATAACCAATGCGCCGTCGGAAGCCTTAATACTCTTGATTGCACCGGCGGCATTCGGGCTGCGCACGAAGCGCACCCAATGCGTAGCCGGCAGATCGGCGGTGAAGTGCCCGCAACCGCGCACCAGCGCCGGGTCTTCGAGCCGGCGCATGGCGCGGCCGACCCATTTCAGCCCGGCGCCTTTGGTGTGCGCGCCGGGATTGGTCATGGCGCTCTCCAAACTCCGCTCATTCCCGCGAAAGCGGGAATCCAGAACCGAAACTGAAGGTTGAAATTCTGGGCTCCTGGGTCCCCGCTTGCGCGGGGACGAGCGGAGTATCTGCGGACATTCATGATTGGGAGTTCTCCAACGCGCGGCGCACCACCGCGCGCACCAGATCGCGGCGATAGGCGGCGTTGGTCTGGTGGTCTTCGAGCGGATCGACGGCGTCGCTTGCCGTCTGCGCCGCGGCGCGGAAAGCCGCATCGCTAGGAGCTTGTCCGTTGATTGCTGCTTCGGCTTCGGGAATTCTCCGTGGCGATGGTTCTGCGCCGCCAACACCGACATGGGCGTCAACGATCTTGCCATCGTCGAGCTGGTAGGTGACCAGCGACGACGCCATGGCGAAATCGCCGGCACGGCGGCTGAATTCGTTGAAACCGAATTTGACATCGGCCGGCAGCAACGGCAGCCGCACCTCGGCCAGCAACTCGTCGTCCTTGAGCACGGTCGACATGATGCCGTCGAAATAGTCCTTGGCCGGAATCTCGCGGCTGCCCCGCGTGCTCCGGGCGACCATCACGCCATCGAGCGTGGCGGCGGTCAGGCACCATTCCGACGCCGGGTCGGCATGCGCGAGGCTGCCGCAGAACGTGCCGCGCATGCGGATCGGATAATGCGCGATGTGGCGGGCGACGAATGTCAGCAGCGCGCCGAGCGGATTGCCGGTGACGGCTTTGTGAAACGCGGCGTGCCGCACCAGCGCGCCGATGCTCAGGGTCACGCCATCGTCAACGATTCTGTCGAGGCCCTCGACCGCGTTGATGTCGACCAGATGCGCGGGCTTGGCCAGCCGGAATGCCATGATCGGCACCAGGCTCTGTCCCCCGGCGAGGATGCGACCGTCCTCGCCCGCCACCAGCGACAGCATTGCCAGCGCTTCGTCGAGCGTGCGCGGCACATGGTGGACGAAGGGCGCGGGCTTCATACAGGCTCTCCGAGATCGCTTGTATGCTAACGATCTCGGGTTGCCTTCGTCAACGCGTTCCGAGACCGCCTCGAGACCAGCCTAGCTGCCGACCTTCAACACCGACACCAGACCGCGCAAAGCGGCGATGGTCGAGGGCGCCACGCTTTTGCCGGTGCGCGGGTTTTCCGACGGCACGTTCTCGATCGTCATGGTGAAGCGCATGGCGTCGGCATCTACGGTGATGGTGTGGGTGTTGCGGGTTACGGTCGGGTCGGCCCAGATTTCCAGGTGGGTGCGGTCCGGCCCGATGCCGGCAAGGCTGAGCGCGGCGGCGACATTGACGTTGGCCGGAAAGCCTTTGGCGCCATCGCGCGCCGAGCCGTCGAAAACCTTCAACGGGGCTGTCAGGCCCTGTACCGAAATATTGTTTTCGACCAGATAGGGCGCGCCTTCGAGGCCGGCCGGCGGCTTGCGCGTCACCATGTCGACCGAATGGACGATGCCTTCCGCCGCCGCGCGCACGGCGTCGAAGCCGATCAGCGCGCCGGTCGGCACGATGATGCGCGCGCCGGTCGCCTTGGCGCGTTCGACCAGATCGCCATTGTGCAGCAGTTGCGCCGCCGATAGCGGCATCAAGATGCGGCCTTTGTCGATCACCGGGATCGCGATGTCGCGAAACCTCGCCGGTGGCAGGCACTCTACCACCACGTCGCATTCGTCGGCCAAAGCCTCAAGCGTACGCAGCGCGATCAGATCGCCGATCTCCGGCAGCGCGCGCCGCGCCTTGTCGGCATCGCGCACGGCGACCGCGGTCAAGGTCATGCCGGGAACGACGCCGTCGATCAGGCGGCGGGCGACGTCGAGGCCGACGGCGCCTAGTCCGGCAATGCCGATGCGCATGGATTTGTTTTTCATTGATTTTTCTTTCGGCCGTTGAAGTTAGGTTTGCGCTTGTCGATGAAGGCGCGCACGCCCTCGGTGTAATCCGGCAGCAGGCTGGCCTCGTGCTGCAAGTCGCGTTCGAGATCGAGCTGGGCGTCGAGATCATTGCCGCCCGAAGCATCGAGCGCGCGTTTGATCAGCGCCAGACCTTGCGCTGGCGCGATGGCAAAATGCTCGCAAATGCGCCGTGCCTCGTAAATCAGCGCGTCATCGGCAACGCAACGCCAGATCAGGCCCCATTCGGCGGCCTTTTCGCCTTTCAATTCCTGGGCGATCAGAGCGAGGCCGCGGGCGCGCGCATCGCCGACCAGCCGTGGCAGGAAAAACGTACCGCCCGAATCGGGAATGAGCCCGACACGGGCGAAAGACTGGATGAAGCTTGCCGACTTTCCGGCAATGACGATATCGCAGGCGAGCGCGATATTGCAGCCGGACCCGGCGGCGACGCCATTGACCGCGGCGACCACCGGGAACGGCAAGGCGCGCAGGCGCCGGATGAGCGGGTTGTACCGATTTTCAAGCGACTCGCGGAGCACTGCCTTGTCGCCGGGCTTGAGTACGCGGTCGGAAAGGTCCTGCCCGGCGCAGAAGCCGCGCCCGGCGCCAGTGATCATCAGCGCACGACAGTCCTCGTCCGCTTCGGCGTCGTCGATTGCCACGCGCAGCGCCTCGTGCATTGCAGTGTTGAAGGCGTTGAGCTTCTCCGGCCGGTTGAGCGTGAGAATGCGGTAGCCGGCTTCGCGCTGGGTAATGACGGGCTGATCGGACATCGTCGCTGTCACTTCCCCAAAAACTTGTTCATCGCGGCGGTTTCTTTATTGTCGCCTTCGGCATCCTCGGCGATCCGCTCGTAAAACCGCGCGGCTGCGGCGAACATCTCGTTCTCGGGCAGGTCCTTGCCGACGAAGCTGGAAATCTCGTCGAGTTCGGCGATCCAGCGATAGGCCTTGGAATACATGTCCGGCACCATCCGGTTGAAGAACGCCAGCAAATTCGGCTGGCTCTCGGCCAGTTCGGCTCTCAATGCTTCGGCCGACCCACCGCGCGTTGCCGCCAGCATCATACTGGCGCCGAGAGCGGTGAAGCCCTTGGTGATGCCGGCATACGACATCTTCAATGCCGAGCCGGCAGTCAATGGGCCATCGAGCACGCGCACGATGAGGCCGTGATCGTTCAGCGCGGCAAAGCTCTTGGCGTGCGGCCCCGACGCATAAAACTTGGTGTTGGTCGTGCCCGGCTTCGGCGGTGGGCCGATGATGCCGGCATCGACGAAGGCGCAGCCGGTCGGGGCGATGACGTCGGCGACCAGTTGCGCCGTCGGCGGCGATATGGCGTTGCATTCCACGTAGACCGGCTTTTCGTTTGCCGCAGCGAGCACGGGCGCCAGACGTTTCGCCAGCGCCAATGCCTCGCCCGGCGGCACGATCGACAGGATGAAATCGGCTTCGGCCAGTTGCCGGTCTTCGACAGCCTGCATGCCGGCCTCGCGCGCGCGTTTGGCGCTTGCCTCGCTGCGGCCGGCGAGCGACGTCAGCACTGTCACCTTGTTCTCGGTGAGACGCTTGGCGACGCCTGCACCCATGGCGCCCTGCGCGACAATAGCGACAGTCGGCTTCATGAGGAAACTCCTTATATGAAAGTTGGCATCGCGCTGCCGATCGTTTATGTCAGCGCGCCGACATAAAAAAGCCTCGGCAACAGATCAAGCTTTGACTTCCCTGAATTCCTACGAACCTGCGTGAACGGTGGTCCGGAGCGGGCCGGCCGGTTTGTAGCGCACATTTAGCCGCAAAGGGCCCAACTTGCAGCAAGATAAAGCGCCGGACGGCGTCGCAGCCGATGCAGCCGGAACAACCGACGCGCGCGCGTGGACGCAGCGGCTGCTACGTTATCGCGAGCCGAGCAATTGGCGTGGCCTCGTTGAAATCGGCATCAGCTTCGGGCCGCTTGTCGCGTTGTGGGTCCTGATGTGGCTGTCGTATCGCTACGGCTTCTGGTGGCTTACTTTGCTGCTGGCGGTGCCGGCCGCCGGTTTCCTGGTGCGGCTATTCATGATTCAACACGATTGCGGTCACGGCTCGTTTTTCCGCCAAAAAATCGCCAATGACTGGATCGGCCGCGCGCTCGGTGTGCTGACCTGCACGCCATACGATTTCTGGCGACGTGCCCATGCGGTCCATCACGCGACCTCCGGTAACCTCGAACGGCGCGGCATCGGCGACATCGACACGCTGACGGTCACCGAATATCTGGCGCTCTCGGCCTTCGGTCGCTTTAAATACCGGCTGTACCGTCATCCGCTGGTGATGTTTGGAGTCGGCCCGGCTTACATGTTCATCATTCAGCATCGGCTGCCGGTTGGCTTCATGCGCGCCGGCTGGCGACCCTGGTTGAGCACCCAGGCAACGAACGTCGTTCTCGGTCTGATCGCCGGCTTGTTGATCTGGCAGATCGGTATCGGTGCGTTCCTGCTCGTGCATCTGCCGATCATCCTGCTGGCCGCGAGTATGGGTGTCTGGCTGTTCTACGTTCAGCATCAGTTCGAACACACGGTGTGGGAAGACAACCGGACCTGGAATCTTCACGAGGTCGCGCTGCACGGCAGTTCCTATTACGTGCTGCCGGGCGTGCTGGCCTGGTTCACCGCCAATATCGGCGTCCACCATGTGCACCACCTGTGCAGCCGGATTCCCTATTACCGGCTGCCGCGCGTGCTGCGCGATAACCCCGAGCTTGGTGCGATCGGACGCGTGACCTTGTGGCAAAGCGTCAAGTGCGTGCGCCTAACCTTGTGGGACGAAAGCGCCAAGCGGCTGATCTCTTTCCGCGAGATGCGACGGATGCAGAGCGCGTAATTGTCATTCCGGGCGCGGCCGCTTGGCCGCGAACCCGGAATCCATAACCCCGGCCTGTGACTATGGATTCCGGGTTCGCCGCTTCGCGGCGCCCCGGAATGACGAAAGCAGGGGCTACGAGCCCGTCACGCCGCCATCCAGATTGATGCTTTGGCCGGTGACGAAGGAAGATGCCTCGGACGCGAGAAACAAGGCCGCGCCGACGAGATCCTGCGGCGTTTCCGGGCGCGGGATGCACTGCGACGCGACGATGCGTTGTTTCTGCTCGGGCGTCACCGTCTTGCGCTCGATCTCGGTGAAGGTAGCGCCCGGCAAGATGGCGTTGACAGTAATATTGTCCGGGCCGAGTTCGCGCGCCATCGACAGGCTCATACCCATCAGCGCCGATTTTGTCGCGATGTAGTGCAGATAGTTCGGCCGGCCGAGCCGCACGGCTCCCGAGGCGATGTTGATGATGCGGCCCCATTTGGCTTTGCGCATCGCCGGCAACACGGCGCGCGCACACAGGAATGGCCCGGTGAGATTGACGCGCAGTACCTGTTCCCATTCATAGAGCGGAATCTGATCAAACGAGCGCATCTCCAGCGTCGAGAAAATCCCGGCATTGTTGATAAGGATGTCGATGCGGCCATATTCATCGGTCGCAAGTTCGACCATTTCCTTGATCGACGCCTCGTCGGCCACATCAGTCGTCACCGCCAGCGCTTGGCCGCCGGCCGACATGATTTCCGCCGACACCGCGGCCGCTTTCTCTTCATTGCGCTCGGCAATGACGACGCGCGCACCGGCGAGCCCGAACGCTTTCGCGAATGCGCGGCCGATGCCTTGCCCCGCGCCGGTGATGATGACAACGCGATCTTTCAATGATGGGAAGACGATGTTTTGCAGGTCGGAATCGCTCATGCGGATTTTGCCTTCTTGACGTGTTGTTCAAGCGCCGCGCGCGCATTCCACGGCGTCCACCATGGCTTGATCCCGAGTTGTTCGGCGATGATGCCGGCAGTGATGTAGCCGGAGCCGCCTGAGATTGCGCCGCCGGGGTGGCCGGCCGAGCCGGCGTTATACAGATTCGGAATCGGCGAGCGATAGCCGAAGTGATTGTACATGACCTGCTCGGCGTTGAACGCGCCCATGAAGATGTCGCCGCCGCGCATGTTGACCATCTCCTGCACGTATTCGCGGCCGGTATAAATGTAACGTCCGAGAATGTTGTCTTTCGTCATGTTCGGACAGTAGCGCCGCCATACATCTTCGATCTTGTCGGCGAAGTCCTCTTTCCAGCTATCGTAGCTTTGGCTGCCGATGTCGGGGTTGAGCGGCATCACATGCCAGGAATAGGTCGTGTGCTTGCCGGGCGGCGCCTGACTGGGGTCGAGCACACTCAGCGGGCCTGAGCCGAACTGCACGATTTTCGGTACCCGGCCGGCCTGGACGTCCTGATGAGCCGAGAACAAGTCTTCCATCGTCTCCGCGCCCATCGACCATTTCAGCGTGCGGTTGATGTTCGGGTCGAACTTGGCGGCGGTGAACTGCGGGCTCTCGTTCAACGCGTGGTGCAGCCCGAACAGGCTCCAGGCCGTGTATTGGAAATTGTCGAGCTTGTTGAGGAAGGCTTGCGGCAATTGCGTGCGGCCGACGAGGTTCTCGAATGTCTGATGCACGTCGAGCGTCGAGGCGACGAACTGCCGCGCCCGCACGGTGCGGCCGTCGGCGAGTTCGATGCCAGTGGCCTTGCCGTTCTCGATGACGATTTTCTCGATGTTCACCTGCGGCTGGAAGTGGCCGCCATTGGCGATGAAGCTTTCCATCAGCCCGCGCGCCAGATTGAACGAGCCGCCCTGGCAAAGCTGGTAGCCGCTTTC
>JBEPUC010000056.1:0-20156 GCA_041691675.1 Hyphomicrobiales bacterium
TGCGGAAATCCTGCGGCCGGTCGGACCAGCGGATGCCGCCGCGCGCCACCTTGCCAAAGCGCATATGCACGCCCTCGACCCGCGGCGAATAGACGAAAATCTCGTACAGCGGCCGCGGCAGCGGCATGTCCATGATCTTGCCGCTCTCGAACTTGATCGCGATCAGCGGACGAACATGGCCGTCCTTATCGGTCTGGTAGTAATTGGTGCGGATCGCCGACTGCACCGCGTTGAGGAAATGGCGCAGGATGCGGTCTTCGTCGAGGCTATCGACCTTCTGCAATTCTTCTTCGATCCGCTCGGCGATTTCTTTCTGCTTTTGATCCCGCACCGCGGCCGCCTCGGCGCGCGGATCGAAGCGCGCATGAAACAATTCGACCATGTCGACCGCAACGGCGGCATGTTTGGTCAGCGTCGCCCACATGTAGTCCTGCGAATAGGGCACGCGAATCTGGCGGAGATAGCGCGACAACGTGCGCACCAGCGCAACGTCGCGCCAGGCCATGCCGCCAAGCAAGGTGAGCGCGTTGTAGCCGTCGTTTTCGGCGCCGCCGCGCATCACCATCAGGAACGCGGCTTCGAGCCGCGCCTTGCCATCGTCGAGATCGATGGCGCCGCCGTCGGTCCGTTCCAGCAACATGTCGTGGAACCAGACGCCCGGCGAATCCTGCGGCGTGATGTGATAAGTCCGCTCATCGACGACCCGGAAACCCATGTTTTCCAGGACCGGAACGCGTTCCGACAACGGCAGCGGCCGCGCCAGGCTCCACACCTTGAGGCCGACGGCGTGCTGTTCTTCTTCCAGCCGGTGATGGAAGTCGACGCCGAGCGGCCGCGCCTCGCTCAAGCCCTCGATGACGCGAATGTCGCCCGCAGCAATCACCGGCGAATAGACATCCTGAAAGCCGGCATCGAACGCGTCACGGAAACGGTTGAGCAGGTCGCGGGCCTTGTCGGGCGCGTTGACCAGCGCCAGCGCGGCGCCAAGTCCATCGGTCCATGACCGCACGATGTCGGCGACTTCCTGCTCCAGCGTTTCGCGCGCCACCTCGGGCGTCGCCCCGCCACTGCGGCCGACGATGAAATGCACGCGCACCAGCGGGCCTTCCGGAAAGAACGGATAGAACGCCGACACGCGGCCGACGAAGACGCTGGCCAGATAATCGCCGATCCTGACGCGGATGGCGCTGTCGTAGCGCTCGCGCGGCACGTAGACCATGACCGATACGAAACGGTCGAAACGGTCGCGGCGCGCCAGAACGCGCACGCGCGGCCGGTCGTCGAGTTGCAAAATCGACAGCGCGAAGTCGTAGAGCGTGTCGGTGTCGACCTGAAACAGCTCGTCGCGCGGATAGTGCTCCAGCACATTGGCCAGCGACTTGCCGGAATGACTGTTCGGGTCGAAGCCGGCGCGCTCTTCGATGGCCGCGATCTTGCGCCGCAGATACGGAATGCTATGCGCGCTGCGCGTATAGGCCGTGGATGTAAAAAGCCCGACAATGCGGTGCTCGCCGACGAGATTGCCCGCGGCATCGAATTTCTTGACGCCGACGTAGTCGAGATAGACGCGCCGGTGTACGCGGGCATGGACATTGGCCTTGGCGATAATGAGCGGGCGCGGCTCCTGTAGAAACGCCATGATTTCCGGTGTGAATTCGAGTAATTCGGAGCCGCGCCGCAGCACCCGCAACTCGCGCGAGCGCATGATGCCGAGCCCGCTCTCGAACAGCGGCTCCAGCGCCTGGCCATCGACCTTGTAATCGCGCACGCCGAGGAACGTGAAGTTGTCGGCCAGCAGCCATTGCAGGAACTGGACCGCTTCGGCGATCTCATCGACCGGCAGCGGCGGCGGATTGGTCTTCAGTTCGGCAACGATCGCGTTGACGCGCTCGAGCATCGGCCGCCAGTCCGAGACCGCGAGCCGCACCTCGTGCAGCACGTTCTCAAGTCCGGCGGCGAGCGCGGCGCAAGCGTCAGCGTCAATCGACTCGATATGAATGTGAATGAAGCTTTCGCGCGCGCCCTTCGCCCCATTGGCCGCGTCGGCCGCGCCAACCGAAATCAGCGTCTCGCCCTCGCGCTGCACGCCGAACACCGGATGCGCGACCAGCCATACATCGAGGCGCCGTTCCGCGATCTCGGCCATCACCGAGTCGACCAGGAACGGCATGTCGTCGTTGATGACCTCGATCACGGTCACCGCCCGGCGCGCGCCGGAATGTTCGAGCGGCACGGTTTCGCAGCGAACGCGCGACGCGCCCTTCGGCCGCATCTTGAGATAATCGAAGGCCCGTTCGGCCAGCATGCCGAGATCGGCAGCGCCGTAGCGCGTGACATCGTCCGGCACGACGCGGCCGTAAAGCTCCGCGACGAATCCCGCCGGGATGTCGCGGCGGCGGCCGGCAAGTCCCGCGGCGGCCTGTTCGATCACGTTCCGCGCGGCGGCTTGCTCGGGACTTGCTGCAGGGTGGTTCGCCAATTTATGGGCCGGATGATCGAGCACGGTGACCTCGCGTCTTTTCTAGGCGGCGCATGATGGCGGCCGAAGAATCGATAGCCTTGTTCGGAGCCGATAGTTTCGTTCGGAATATGGACGACTGGGAATCATTCGAGGTGACCGGGGGAGTTTTCACCTTCCGCGGCTTGGCGTCGAGAGCAACACATCCTCTGGTGACGCGACCGTGACGGGTGCGCGGCAGGCTTGCACGATTGCAGCTAACTTACTGATATAGAACATAAAAATAGAGCTACACGCGGATATCGCAACGCCAGCGAACGGTGTAGGCTCGGCCGCGCGTCAAGGAATCTCAAAAGAAATTTAAAGATACGAAAACGGGGTAGCGGGACATGGCCAAAGCGGCGGCGAAGGCGGCGGTAAAGACGGCCGCGAAAGGTGTGGTCAAGTCAGGCGCGTTACCGGGCGAGAAGAGCCATGCGGCCGCTCCCGGCAAATCGGTCGCGCCGCCGCCGGACGACATGCCGATCATCGCGCTCGATCTGCCGAAGGGCACGCTGTCGCCGGCGATGACCGCCTATTTCCAAAAATGTCAGGACAAGCTCGGCTTCATTCCGAACGTGCTGGCGGCCTACGCCTTCGACAATGCCAAGCTCGAAGCCTTCGCCGCCATGTACAACGACCTGATGCTGGGCGACAGTGGCTTGAGCAAGCTCGAGCGCGAAATGATCGCCGTCGCGGTGTCGTCACATAACCGCTGCTACTATTGCCTGACCGCGCACGGCGCGGCGGTGCGGCAATATTCCGGCAATGCGCTGCTCGGCGAGCAGATGGTGATGAATTACCGGGCTGCGCGCCTGAGCAAGCGCCAGCGCGCCATGCTCGACTTCGCGGTCAAGCTGACGGCGTCGCCCGCCGATGTCGAGGAAGGCGACCGCGAGAACCTGCGCCGCGCCGGATTCTCCAGCCGCGACATCTGGGACATTGCCGCAATCGTCGGATTCTTTAACATGTCGAACCGGGTCGCATCGGCCACCGATATGCGGCCGAACGTGAACTATCATGGGCAGGCGCGTTGATTTTTAGCAGCGCAACGGCAAACTCCGCTCATTCCCGCGAAAGCGGGAATCCAGTTAGCGTTGAAAAAACTGGGTCCCCGCTTTCGCGGGGTCGAGCGAGGAAATGCGTGCCATGATAATGCGATCACTCACGGCCATCCTCGCGTTTGTTCTCAGCGCATCGCTCGCGCTCGCGCAATCGGCGCCGCAACTCGCGACGACGCAGAAAACCTTCCCGCCGGCACGCGGCATTCTCGGCACCAACGGCATGGTGGTGGCGCAGGAACGCACCGCCGCCCGCATCGGCGTCGAGATTCTCGATCGCGGCGGCAACGCGGTCGATGCGGCCGTCGCCGTCGGCTTTGCGCTCGCCGTGACCTATCCGCGCGCCGGCAATCTCGGCGGCGGCGGCTTCATGGTGATCCATCTCGCTAAAGACCCCAAAGACTCCGACAAGCACGACATCGCCATCGACTATCGCGAAACCGCGCCCGCGGCGGCGACGCCGACGATGTTCCTCGACGACAAGGGCAATCCCGACCCGGTGAAATCGCGCGACACGGGGCTTTCCGTCGGCGTGCCGGGCACCGTTGCGGGTCTGGCGCTGGCGCATGACAAATACGGTTCCGGCAAGTTCACGCTCGCCGACCTGATCGCGCCGGCGATACGGCTCGCCGAACAGGGCTTCCCGGTGCAGGACGACCTTGCCGATTCATTTCCGCAAGCGGCCAAACGTCTGGCGCGTTGGCCATCGACCGCGGGCATTCTCACCAAAAACGGCGGCCAGCCGTGGGCCGCCGGCGATCGGCTGATCCAGTTCGATCTCGCCGACACACTTAAAGCCATCGCCGAGCACGGGCCGTCGGCGTTTTATACGGGAACCATCGCGCGCGAGATCGCCGCCTCCGTCAAGCAGGCCGGAGGCATCATGACGCCCGACGACTTGAAGAACTACCGCGCCATCGAGCGGCCCGTCGTGCGCGGCACCTATCGCGGCTACGACATCGTCTCGATGCCGCCACCGTCGTCCGGCGGCGTGCATCTGATCGAGATGCTGAACATCCTTGAAGGCTACGATCTCAACAAGATGGGCCGCGGCGACGAGGCGCTGCATTATTTCATCGAGGCGATGAAGCGCGCCTATGCCGATCGCGCGGTTTACATGGGCGACCCGGATTCGGTGAAGATGCCGGTCGCGGGCCTGACCTCGAAGAAATATGCCGAGACGCTGCGCGCAACCATCACCGACAAGTCGACGCCGGCCGCCGAGATTCATGCCGGCAAGCCGGCCGCGACCGAAGGGCAGAACACGACGCACTTCTCCGTCATCGACCGCGACGGCAACGCCGTGTCGAACACCTACACGCTCAATTTCTCTTTTGGGCTCGGCCTGATCGCCGACGGCACCGGCGTGCTGCTCAACAATGAACTCGACGACTTCACCGCCAAGGCCGGCGCGGCGAATGCCTATGGGCTCGTCGGCTTCGCCGCCAATCTGCCGGGGCCGAACAAGCGGCCGCTGTCGTCGATGACGCCGACCATCGTGCTCAAGGACGGCAAGCCGTTCCTCATCACCGGTTCGCCGGGCGGCAGCCGCATCATCACCGCCGTGTTGCAGGTCATCACCAACGTGATCGACTTCCACATGTCGATTGCCGACGCGGTGACGGCGCCGCGCATTCACAATCAATGGCTGCCGGATGAGACGCTGGTCGAGCCGGGCTTCACGCCGGCCGTGCTCGATGCCCTGAAGGCGCGCGGCCATCATATCGTGCCGACCGATCCGCACACCTCGGCCAATTCCATCGAAGTCATCCCGAAGACCGAATTCGCGCCGCGCGGCTATGTCGGCGCTGCCGATACGCGGACGCGCGGCGCGCTCGCGGCGGGCTACTGATAACCGATCGAGATTGGGGTCATCGGCGCAGCACCAGTGCGTCAGGGTGGGCGCGCATGACGATGAGTCAGGTGGCCGACGGAACTTTCCGGGTGAGCGTATGTTTCAGTTAGTCACTTTCGGCCAATTAAGGGCCGCAATCCGATGTTGAGATGGTCAAATCGTGTTTGCAATCGTGTTGCGCCACTTGATTTGACCTCGTCGGAATTTTTCGCCCTATGCCGCTCAGCAATTTCCCGAAACCTACGTTGGCCGGCCAAACGATGCCGCGGCAACCGTCTAATGTCGCGGACACGGATGCGGCGGCGCCGGGCAAAATCACTCACTTCGTGAAGAAAATCTTAAGGCCCACCATCTCGGTTGCCCTCCTCGGCATCGGCATCGGACTGGTCGGCTATTATTACGGCTTCGACAACGTGCTCGGCGGCTTCAAAAAATTGTCGCTGGCCACGATCGGTCTCGTTGCTGTCGGCCTGTTCGCCAATGCGCTGGCGGCGGCGCTGCGCTTCAAGGTTGTCGCGGAGCAGACCGGCCATTCGGTTCGTTTCCGTCATGCCATGGCGACGGTCGGCGCCAGCACTCTCGCCGGTGCGTTGTTCTTCCAGCTCGCCGGGCAGTTGATGGCGCGCGGCTTCATGATGCGCCGCACCAACATGCCTTTCGCGGCCGTCGTCGTCGTGACCCTGTATGAGCGCATCGTTGCCGCGATCCTGTCCGGTCTGATTGCGCTGGGCGGCGCGGTTTACATTTTCGGCAAGATTTATATCGACCAGGATGCTGGTGGGCTCGCGCTCATTAAGATCGTCTGCGGCTTGGCGGCGGCGACGATCGCCGCCGGTTTGCTCGGATACGGCCGCGCGGCGACCCAGGCGCTGGCGCCTTTCCTCACCCAGCATTTCGCGCGCTCTTTCCTTCGCATCATCGGAATGACCTTGCTGGTTCAAGCGCCGATGATGGCGGCCTATGTCGTCGCCGCTCACGCTCTGTCGCCTGCCGTCCCGGTCGCCGAACTGTTCGCCGCCTCCGCCGTCGTGATGTTCGCCGCGAGCGTGCCGATCAGTCTTGCCGGCTGGGGCGTGCGCGAGATGAGCGCGATCGTCACGCTCGGTTTCATTGGCGTCGCCGCCAATACCGCTTTGACAGTCGCCGTTCTCATCGGCGCCGGCTCAATGCTATCGATGGCGCTGCTGGCGGCGTGCGGGTGGTCGCGCTCCGAACAACACGAAACGGCCGCTGCGGCGCCAGTGGCCCAACCGATCGACTTCATGATGGCGCTGGCGTGGTGCCTGCCCATCACGGCCGCGATCCTGGTGCTTTTCCAGATCTACGTGCCGATCGGCTCCGGCTTGCTCAACGTCAATCTTGCCGATCCTGTCGCATTGCTGGGAGGCGCGCTCTTTATCGTCCGCGCCGTACAGCAGCGTCAATTGCCGCAATGGCGTGTGCGATATTTGAACCTGTCGATCGCTGCGATGACGCTGGCGCTTGGCGCGTCGCTGTTGATCGGCGCCTCGCGTTTCGGCTGGACCGACTGGGCACTGATAAACCGCTTCTTCGGATGGTTCGTCCTGCTCGGCTTTGCCACGACCGGCGCACTGATCGTCAATGCCGGCGGCTACGCCGCTTTCCGTATCATGATGCTGAGTTATCTCGGCGCCGCTATCGCGGTCATCCTGCTGGAGATAGGTCTGGTCGCGGCGAACGCCGCCGGCGCCGGCTTGCCGCCCGCCATCATCGAGCCGGAAGCGATTGAAGCGTTTTCGCAAAATCACAATTTCCTCGCCTTTCAGTTGCTGATGGCAACGGCAGCCATGCTTGTCGTCGTGCGCCGTCAAAATCTTCGCATCGTGTTACTGGCGGCGATGCTGACGGCTTTCTGGTTCGCCGGCTCGCGCTCGGGCTGGATCTCGATTGCCTGCGTGCTCGCGGCCGGCGTCTGGCTGCGCGTCGCGACGATTCGGGAAATCGCACTGGCGCTTGGCTGCGCGGCTTGTATTGCTGTCGTCTTGGCGATGGGCGTGCCCGCCGTGTTTCATGCGCCGGCGGTCGTACCGGGTATTATCCCGACCGAAGCGTCAAGCTCGGAGCGAATGCTCACCCTTATCGGCGGTTGGAAGCTGTTTCTCGGTCACCCGTTCTTCGGCGCCGGCCTCGGCGCGTTCCGGCATCTGAATATTCTTGCCACCAGCGGAATCCCATTGGTCATTCATTCGACCGTGCTCTGGCTGCTTGCCGAGTTGGGCGCGATCGGCTTCCTGATTTTTGCGATACCCGGCACCTACGTCTCGGTGACTGAATGGCTGCGCGCGCGCCGCGAAGCGGAACCCGCCTCCGTGGTCATCGTTTTGTGCATCATCGGCTTCGCCATCATGTCGGGGCCGGCGGATATGGTCTATCAGCGGACGTTCTGGCTGCTGGTGGGCACCGGCCTGGCGTTGCCGCTGCGTCGGGCCGGCAAGCGAAGCGCCCGCACGGAATCACCGGCTGTCACGAGATTGCCGAATGCGCCGTCGCCGAGCCTGTCGCCTAACGGCGCGGCCTTAAATCTTGTTTTACAGCGAGAAAACGGAGCGACGGCACCAAAAAGCGCCGGCTGACTGGAGCGGGCGAAGGGATTCGAACCCTCGACCCCGACCTTGGCAAGGTCGTGCTCTACCCCTGAGCTACACCCGCATCCATCGTCAGTATTTGACCGGTCGAGCAGGACCGGCCGCCAAGCCCGTCCCTATGCCAAATGCCGCCGGGCTTTGCAACTGCCGAGAATCCGGGATTATTAAGGTATGACAACGACCCCGGACCAGCTTTTCGCCTATCTTGATGGATTGGGCATTCCGCACCCGACGGTGCGCCACCAGCCATTGTTCACGGTCGAGCAAAGCCAGGCTTTGCGCGGCCAAATCGCCGGCGGCCACACCAAAAACCTGTTCCTGCGCGACAAGAAACAGTCGGTTTATCTGGTGGTCGCGGAGGAAGACGCCGAAATCGATCTGAAAGGCCTACACCGGGTGCTGGGCGCTTCCGGGCGGTTTTCCTTCGGCTCGCCCGACCTGCTGCGCGAGCTTCTGGGGGTGACGCCCGGTTCGGTGACTGCCTTCGGTGCTATCAACGACACGAAAGGCCGGGTGACGGTGATCCTCGATACCGTCCTGATGGAACATGCGATCATCAACGCCCACCCGCTGGCCAACACCATGACGACATCGGTTGCACGGGATGACATGGTCAAATTCCTGGAGGCGACCGGGCATTCGCCGAGAATCGAGCGGGTTTCCGGCATCTTGCCGGAAGCCGGCTGAAACGATTGCATTCGAGGGCGTGATGCCCATTTAATCCGCCAAGGAACATTGAGAGGCTAAGGACTATGCTGGGATTCGGCGGGGACACCAAAACGGCTGCGGCCGATAGCGCAATCGTCGACGTGACGACGCAATCCTTTATGACGGAGGTGATCGAGGCCTCCAAGACCCAGCCGGTGCTGGTGGATTTCTGGGCGCCGTGGTGCGGCCCGTGCAAGCAATTGACGCCGATCCTGGAGAAGGTCGTCAAGGCGGCCAAGGGCAAGGTCAAGCTGGTCAAGATGGACATCGACAAGCACCCGGATATTCCGGGTCAGATGGGCATCCAGTCGATCCCGGCGGTCATCGCCTTTTCCAACGGTCAGCCGGTCGACGGCTTCATGGGCGCGTTGCCTGAATCGCAAGTGGTCGCCTTTCTCGAACGGCTGACCAAGGGCAAGATCGTCGATGAAGGCGCCGACCAGTTGAGCGCCGCCGACGACGCGCTCGCCGCCGGCAATGCCAGCGACGCCGCCGATATTTATGCCGCCATTCTGGCGCAGGACTCCGCCAACATCGCCGCGCTTGCCGGTCTCGCGCGCTGCTATATCGCCACCGGCAATATCGAACAGGCGAAAAAGACGCTGGCGATCATTCCCGAAGACAAGCAGAGCGACGCCGTGGTGGCGGCTGCACGCGCCGCGCTCGAATTGGCCGAACAGGCCATGGCGGCCGGCCCGATCGACGAATTGCAGAGCAAGGTCGCCGCCGATCCGCTCGATCATCAGGCACGCTTCGAACTCGCCGTCGCCCTCAATGGCACTAACAAGCGCACCGAGGCCGCCGATCACCTGCTGTCGATCGTCAAGCGCGATCGCAAATGGAATGATGACGGCGCGCGCAAGCAACTGGTGACGTTTTTCGAAGCCTGGGGCCCGACCGATCCGGCGACGCTCGAAGGCCGTAAAAAATTGTCGTCGATTTTGTTTGCGTAGAATGAGGCTGTCATCGAGGCTGACGCGCAAGGAGATGGTGTCATGCCAATGAATGCCGAATATCGTGGCCCCGCCGACTTGCCGGCTACCATTCCGGTATTTCCGCTGCCGGGTGCGCTGCTGCTGCCGCGCGGACAGATGCCGCTCAACATTTTCGAGCCGCGCTATCTGGAAATGATCGACGATGCGCTGCGCGACGGTCACCGCCTGATCGGCATGATCCAGCCGGAAAGCGCGCATGAGGCGCCGCGCGGCAAACCGGTCCTGTTCAAGACCGGTTGCGTCGGCCGCATCACCCAGTTCGCCGAGAGCGGCGACGGCCGTTACATCATCGAATTGACCGGCGTATCGCGTTTCCGTCTCGAAGAAGAACTCAAGGTCAAGACGCCGTACCGGCAATGCCGCGTCAGCTATGCGCCTTTCGCCGATGACTTCACGCCGCGCAAGGGCGAGGATGAGGTCGATCGTGAGGCCCTGCTGCGCGCCTTGACCGACTTCATGGATGCAAACGACATGAAGGCCGACTGGGAAGATATCGAACAGGCGCCGACCGAAGCTCTGGTCAACGGACTGTCGATGATGTCGCCTTACGGCCCCCCCGAAAAGCAGGCGCTGCTGGAAGCGCCGGACTTGAAAACCCGCGCCGATCTTCTCGTAGCGATCACCGAAATCGAACTTGCCAAGAAGAACGTCGAGGGCGAGCCGCAGTTGCAGTAAGGAGCCGCCGATGCCCACCGATCTGCCCGCCTCACCCGAGCGGCCCGCCGACAGCGTCGATCCAAAATTGTTGGAAATCCTGGTCTGCCCGCTGACCAAGACCACGCTGGAATACGATGCAGCCAGGCAGGAGTTGATCTCGCGCAAGGCCAAGCTCGCCTATCCGATCCGCGACGGCATTCCGATTATGCTGCCGGAAGAAGCGAGACGGCTGGATTAGAAGCTATATGCCGTCATCCTGAGGTGCGAGGCGCGGCACGCGCCGAGCCTCGAAGGATCGACGGCCAAAACGCCTCAACACCTCGGCTGTCATCCTTCGAGGCTCGCTATGCTCGCACCTCAGGATGACGATTAAAAAGCAAACGCAAAAACGGGAATAAGGAAACACCAATGATCAAAATCTGGGGCCGCAATAATTCGTCGAACGTACAAAAGGCGATGTGGGCGGTCGGCGAGCTCGGGATCGAGCACGAACGTATCGACATCGGCGGCGCCTACGGCATGAACAAGGAGCCGAAATATCTAGCGATGAACCCGAACGGGCTGGTGCCAACGCTGGAAGAAGAAGACGGCTTCCTGCTGTGGGAATCCAACAGCGTGGTGCGCTACCTCGCCGGCAAGCATGACAAGAACGACACACTTGAGCCGAAGGACGCGCACCAGCGCGCGCTCGCCAGCCAATGGATGGATTGGCAGTTGACCGTCGTCGGTCCCGGCATCACGCCCGCCTTCTGGGGCCTGATCCGCACGCCGGAAGACAAGCGCGACATGGCCGCGATCAAACTATCCCAGGACAAGACCGTCGAGAACATGCGCATGCTCGATGCCCAGCTCGGCAAGACCGTTTTCGTCGCCGGCCCAACATTTTCCTACGGCGACATTCCGGTCGGCGTGATGTGCTACCGCTACCGGCTGCTCGTGCCCGGCCGCCCGTCAACGCCGAACCTCGACCGCTGGTACGACGCCATCTCAAGCCGCGAGGCGTTTCAGGATCACGTGGGAAGCGTGAAGCTGAGCTAAACCCCCTCGCCGCGCATCAGCTTCGGCACGTCGCCGGTAAACCCGGCGGCCTCGCGGATGAACACACGCTTGAGCGAAGGAATGCGCTCGACCACGCCGAGGCCGACGTCGCGCGCCAGCCGCAGCACGTCGGAGTGGTTGGAAAATAATTTGTTCAAGCCGTCGGTGGCGACGCCCATGCTCATGGTGTCGAAACGCCGCCAGCGCTGATAACGCTCGAGCACATCCCCTGCGCCGATATCCATGCCGAGCCGCGCTGCGTCAGCGATGGCTTCCGCCAGCGCCGCGACATCGCGCAGGCCCATGTTGAGGCCCTGCCCGGCAATCGGATGAATAATATGCGCGGCATCGCCTACAAGCGCCAGACGCTCGGCGATGAACGAGCGCGCCGTGAACAGGCCAAGCGGGAAGGCGCGCCGGGGGCCGATGACCGTGAGATCACCGAAATGCAGGCCGAACCGCTTTTCCAGTTCGTCGTGAAACTCATCGTCCGACAGCGCCACCATGCGCGCGGCCTCGTCCTTGCTCTCGGTCCACACGATCGACGAGCGGTTTCCCATGAGCGGCAAAATCGCGAACGGACCGGCCGGCAGGAAATGCTCCTCGGCACGCCCATTATGCGCGCGCTCATGACCAACGGTGGTGACGATCGCCGACTGATCGTAATGCCAGCCGTGCGAGGCGATGCCAGCCTGCTCGCGGATCTGCGAGCGCGCGCTGTCGGCGCCGACCAACAGACGCGCCGCCAGCGTCTCGCCGTCGGCGAGCGTCACATCGATGCCGCTCCGCGAATTTTCGAAGCTGGCGACAGCGGTCGCGCGCAAATCGACGCCGAGTTCTTTCGCCTTGGCCACGAGTACGTCGATCAAATACCGGTTCTCGATCATATGCGCGAAGGGCTCACCCTCCTCGACCTCGCCGCCGAAGGTGAGGAAGGTCGGGCGCACCACGTCGTCGAGTTTCGAATCGGTCACGACCATGTCGAGAATCGGCTGCGCCGTCGGCGCCACGGCATCCCAGACCTCGATCGCCTCGAACAGCCGGCGCGCCGCCGCGGCGATCGCGGTGGCGCGCGGATCTTTCGACGGCACGCTGGCCAACGCCGGATCGGCGACGACGACGGTGAACGCCTCACCGAGCGCCTGGCGCAGCGCAATGGCGAGCGCCAGCCCAGCAAACCCGGCACCGCCGATCACCACGTCGGTACGGTTTTGCGCTCGCTGCCTATCGGCCTTTTTCATCGAGATACCTTGCTGGTTCCTTGTAAATCCCGATCCAGCATAGCAGGTTGAGCGACCGTTTCGACCACGCCCCGGATCAGCCAAATGTCGCCGTCTTCTACCGCTCCCGCCGTCGCCGACCTGCTCAGACTGCTCGACCTTGAGACGCTCGACGTCAATCTCTATCGCGGCAACTCTCCGCAGGCCGGCTGGCAGCGCGTTTTCGGCGGCCAGGTGATCGGCCAGGCGCTGGTCGCGGCGGTGCGCACCGTCGATGTCAGCCGGCCGCCGCATTCACTGCACGCCTATTTTCTGCTGCCGGGCGACCCCAAGGTGCCGATCATCTACGACGTCGACCGGATGCGGGACGGCGGCAGCTTCACTACACGCCGCGTCACCGCGCGCCAGCACGGCCATCCGATCTTTTCGATGCTGGTGTCGTTCCATGCCAATGAGTCCGGCCAACTCGACCATCAAGCCATCATGCCCGACGTGCCGATGCCCGAAGCGCTGCCGAGCGAGGCCGAAGTTCGCAAGAATATGCTGCCGACGATGCCCGACCCGGTACGGCGTTATTACGAGCGCGAGCGTCCGCTCGAATTGCGTCCAGTCGAATACGAACGTTATCTCGGCAAGAAGATCGAAGATGGCCGCTTCCATGTCTGGTTCAGAACCACCGCGCCGCTGCCCGACGTGCCGGGGATCCATCAATGCGTGCTGGCCTATTCGACCGACATGGGACTTCTCGACACCGCCTTGGTCCGGCACGGCCGCACCTTGTTCGAGAAGGAATTCATCGCGGCGAGCCTCGATCACGCGCTCTGGCTGCATCGTCCGTTCCGGGCCGACGAATGGCTGCTGTACGCGCAGGATTCGCCTAATCTGCACGGCGCGCGCGGTTTCGCCCGCGGCCTGATTTTCACCCGCGACGGCACGCTGGTCGCCTCGGTGGCACAGGAAGGGCTGGTGCGGATCAGGCGTAAGGACTAGATGTCAGCCCCTATTGATTGATGGCGACCGCCTGTGGGAGCGGCGATAATCCCGCTTAATCTTTAAGCCGCGGCCGGATAGCTTCGGCCGAATTCGGGGAATTCGGAAAAGGGGTGCCATGAAGCTGGTCATCGCAGTCATCAAGCCGTTCAAGCTGGACGAGGTGCGCGACGCCCTCACCCGCATCGGCATCCACGGCATGACCGTGACCGAGGTCAAGGGCTATGGCCGGCAGAAAGGTCACATGGAGATTTATCGCGGCGCCGAATATGCCGTGAATTTTCTCCCCAAGGTTCGCATTGAAGTCGGCGTTGCCAGCGACCAGGTCGATCAGGTGGTCGATGTCCTCACCACCGCCGCACGCACCGGCCAGATCGGCGACGGCAAGATATTCGTGACGCCGGTCGAACATGCCGTGCGCATCCGCACCGGCGAGACCGATGTCGATGCGCTGTAGAACTTTGACCCGTCGCTCACACGCCGCTCATTCCCGCGAAAGCGGGAATCCAGACTCAAATTGAAAACCTTGCTTGCCGCCCGGAGTCCCCGCCTTCGCGGGGACGAACGGGGGTGGTGAAACGCAATATAAACAGAGCCGATAAATTCCGGGGGAATGAAATGACAAAGGCGCCAGGACGCCATGCCACGGCGGTGGCCACCCTCATCGCGTCACTGATCGCAACACCGGCATTCGCGCAAACCATTGACGGCAAGATCGACAAAGCCGACACCGCGTGGATGATCGCCGCCACCGGCCTGGTGCTGATGATGACGATCCCGGGTCTCGCGCTGTTTTATGCCGGCATGGTGCGCAAGAAAAATGTGCTCGCCACCATGGCGCAATGCATGGCGGCGACATTTCTGGTGTCGATCCTGTGGGCGATTGCCGGCTATAGCCTGACCTTCACCGGCGACGGCGCCTTCATCGGCACGTTCACACGCGGTTTCCTCATGGGGGTCACGCTCGATTCGATCTCGCCGTGGGCGAAGACCATCCCGGAAAGCCTGTTCATGCTGTACCAGATGACCTTCGCCATCATCACGGTGGCGCTGGTGGCGGGGTCGGTCGCGGACCGCCTGCGTTTCTCGGCGTTTCTGCTGTTCTGCGTGTTCTGGCTGTTTCTCGTTTACGTGCCGGTGGCGCACTGGATCTGGGGCGGCGGCTTCCTCGGCCAATACGGCGTGGTCGATTTCGCCGGCGGTCTCGTCGTTCATCTCAATGCGGGCGTCGCCGGTCTGGTCGCGGCCATCGTCGTCGGCAAACGGCGCGGCTACGGCCACGAGAATCTGGCGCCGCATGACCTGTCACTGGCGGTGATCGGCACCGGCCTATTGTGGGTTGGCTGGATGGGTTTCAACGGCGGCTCCGCATTGGGCGCCAATTCGCGCGCCGTCATGGCGATCGTTGCGACGCATCTCGCTGCCAGCGCCGGCGCCTTCACGTGGATGGTGCTGGAGTGGTGGACGCGCGGCAAGCCATCGGTGCTCGGCATCATTTCCGGCGCGGTCGCCGGCCTCGGCACCATCACGCCGGCGTCCGGTTTCGTGATGCCGATGCAAGGCGCGCTCATCGGCATCATTGCCGGCGGAGTCTGTTTCTGGGCCTGCACCTGGCTCAAGCTCAAGCTGGGTTATGACGACTCGCTCGATGTCTTTGGTGTGCATGGCATCGGCGGACTGATCGGCAGCGCCTTGGTCGGCGTGTTCGCCGTTGGCAGTTTGTCGGCAACGGCGGAATTACCCGGTGGCGTCTCCGGCCTGCTCGAAGGCAATACGCATCAGTTGCTGGCGCAACTCTACGGCATCGGCGTCACGCTGTTGTGGTCCGCCGGCATGACCTTCGTCATTCTCAAGATCATCGGATCGATCGTGCCGCTGCGGGTCCGCAACGAGGACGAGATCATGGGCCTCGATGTCAGCCAGCATGGCGAGGCGCTGCAATAGCCGGATCGCGCTTCAATCTCTCTGCTGCTTAATTTTTAGGCGTGCCGTTTAACGGCTGGCGCACGAATAGGCGATCACGGAACCCACCAGCAATTCCGTTTTGGCGTTCTCAAATTTCATTCATTAAATCAGCAGGATAGCGCCGTGCCGGCATTTGGCACGGCGTTTGATTCTATAGCTCCGGTCATGCCTGCGAAGCGTGCTTCGCGCGGCCCGGCTCAGTGAAACCGCCCGCACTGCGTGACGTCAAAACGGGCCAAGCGGGGATTCGAATCCATGAAAATCGTCATGGCCATTATCAAACCTTTCAAGCTCGACGAGGTCCGGGATGCTCTGACTTCCATCGGGGTCCAGGGCCTGACCGTGACCGAGGTCAAGGGCTACGGACGGCAGAAGGGCCACACGGAAATCTACCGTGGCGCCGAATACGCGGTGAGCTTTCTTCCCAAGATCAAGGTGGAAGTCGCCGTCGCGACGGACCAGGTCGACAGAGTCATCAGCGCCATCACCGCAGCCGCCAAGACCGGTCAGATCGGCGACGGAAAAGTCTTCGTCTTCGGGCTGGACAGCGCCGTGCGCATTCGCACCGGCGAGACCGACGAAGCGGCCCTCTAGTAACCCGCACCAGAAATTTCGGACAGGAGTTAGACCATGACGTTGAAGAAACCTTCCCGTGCGGGGCTTTTGGCTTTGGCCTTAGGTCTTCTGCTCGGCCTTTTCATGAGCACAGTGACGTATAATTCGTCATTCGCCCAGACCACGACGCCTCCGGCTGCCGCCACACCGGCCGCGGCTGCTCCCGCTGCACCCGCTCCGCTGCCGGCTTGCGACGCGACCGCCAAGCCGCCGATTCTCAGCGCCTGCAAAACCGATTCCGGCGACACCGCCTGGATGATGACCTCGGTCGCGCTCGTTCTGATGATGACCATTCCCGGCCTCGCCTTGTTCTACGGCGGCATGGTCCGCAAGAAGAACGTGCTGGCGACCGTGATGCAGAGCTTCGCCATCACCGCGCTGGTCACCGTTCTGTGGATGGTGATCGGCTATAGCTGGGCCTTCACCGAAGGCGGCAGCTATCTCGGCGGCAATTCCCGCTTCTTGCTGATCGGCATGGGCCCCGACAACGTCAACGCATTGGCGGCGACGATCCCTGAGTCGGTGTTCATGTGCTTCCAGATGACCTTCGCCATCATCACGCCGGCTTTAATCTGCGGCGCGTTCGCGGATCGCATGAAGTTTTCAGCGATGATGTGGTTCATGGGCCTGTGGTCGCTGCTGGTCTATTCGCCGATCGCCCATTGGGTGTGGGGCGGCGGCTGGCTCGGCGGCCTCGGCGTGCTCGACTTCGCCGGCGGCACCGTCGTTCACATCAACGCCGGCGTCGCCGGCCTGGTGTGTGCGCTGGTTCTCGGCAAGCGCAAAGGTCTCGGCACCCAGAACATGGCGCCGCACAACCTGGTGCTGACGATGATCGGCGCCTCGCTGCTGTGGGTCGGCTGGTTCGGCTTCAACGCCGGTTCGGCTGTTGCCGCCAACAGCACCGCCGGCATGGCGATGGCAGTGACGCAGATCGCCACCGGCACCGCCGCGCTGGCCTGGATGTTCGTGGAGTGGGCGCTCAAGGGCAAACCCTCGATCCTCGGCATCTGTTCGGGCGCGGTCGCCGGTCTGGTCGCGATCACGCCGGCATCGGGCTTCGTCGATCCGCTCGGCGCGCTCGTCATCGGTGCCGCCGCCGGCGTCGGCTGCTACTGGGGCGCAACAAGCCTCAAGCACATGTTCGGCTACGACGACAGCCTGGACGCCTTCGGCGTGCATGCGGTCGGCGGCATTATTGGCGCCTTGCTGACCGGCGTGTTCGCCAAGAAGGCGATCAACGCGCTCGGCAGCGGCCTGATCGATGGCAACGCCGGCCAGGTGATGACCCAAGTCTACGGTATCCTCGGCACATTGATCTATGACGCTATCGGCACCTTCATCATTTTGATGGTCATCAAGATGGTGATCGGCCTGCGCGTCTCGGAAGAAGCCGAACGCGAAGGTCTCGACATCGCGCTGCATGGCGAGGTCGTGCAGTAGGCAAATCCGGCATCCGGTTTCAGCCAGACGCCATCGTGCTAGCGGTTGGGGCGGAAACCCGGCACTGTCCCTTCCGTCGAGGCCCTCGGTTCGCAAGAGCTGGGGGCCTCTCTTTTTTAAGCTACGTTATTCGCCGTCGCTGTAAGGCACGGTCGCTTTCGCCGCGGCTCAGATGGCGCGCCCGGAATGCCGACCTCCTCAAAATGCTTCCTTGAGATGATCGGCTAGCCGCGCCGCCAGTGCTACGATTGTAAGCGTTGGATTGGCGTGACTGCTGGTTGGGAAGACTGCTGAACCTGCGATAAACAAGTTGCGCAGGCCAAAGACTTTACAATTTCTATCGACGACCCCTTCGCTCGGCCTGGCAGCCATCCGCGCGGTTCCGATGTGGTGCCCTTTGATCGGTGGCGACCGCCGTATCTGAGACAATACGACATCCTCGTTCACTTCGAGGCTGATCGTCGTATGCTTTGCGAGATCGCTCTTCAACAACCGCAGAGCCCGATACGCTGCCTCGAGATCCTCGCTGCGAACTCTCCAATCGACGGCCACGCGCCGGACGCCGAAGCTGTCAACCTCGCGAGTAGGCCTGATACGGCTCGACTCGATTGGTGTCTGTTCTGAGTTCAATTCCAACGGAAAGCTTCCGTCGGCGTTCGGCACGAGCGTGTACGGCAACTTGCGGCGTGCCAGGTATCGAAAGAGAGTCCAATCAAATCCAAACTTCGCGAGTTGTGGCAAGCCGGCGAGAATATTGAGCAAGTGTTCCCATGTGTGCGACCGGCTGACCGGATCCGTTTGGCCGTCCATAATCTGCCGATACTCCTTGCGTAACAGAGCCTTGGCGAGAAAAATCGCTGACATGATCGAGCTGCCGTGGCTTGCATCCGAATAGTTGGTGAAGTGCAAGCGAAACGTGGTGTTCAGCAATCGATGAGCCCGTTGAGCGGCCGGCAGAATCTGGATTTTGCGACGGCAATAGACGCCGTCGCGTGTCTTTTCGAAGCCAAACTTTATCGGCGTTCCATTAGGCACAAGCTTAGCGCAGATGTTTTCAAAGTGGCACGTATAGAAGCGGCCCAGTCTGTCCGTTTGGTTACCGAAGCCGGGCCCCCTGGGATCGGACGCGAACAAGAGACGCGGCGTTTCAATTCCTCCTATCGCAAGAACGAAAGTGTCGGCTGCGATCCTGCGTCGCATTCCATTCGGATGGGCAACGTCAGCCGCTTCAATCCTGTCCTCTCCGGCATCCCTCGTCAGCGCTATGCAGCGCGCGTTTAGCAAAACCGTGATATTTTTCGATTGTCTTATCGCCTTTCGATAGCGCGCGCCGAAATCCGTCGGAAAGCTGTATCTTTCTAAACGCTCGAAGAAGAAGTCACTCTCGAACGTGTCTGCAATTGGAGAATGTGGCGCGTCCAGAGAACTGGCGATTGCGAAGTCGAATGCGCCTGCATCGCAGTACTTTAATGCTCGCTGATAGTACTGAGAAACCTCGTCGTAGCGGATTGGCCATCCGCTATTGGGCACGTGCTCCCGAATTACGAAGTCGATGGGATCGAATGGGACGCATCGCCCTCCCCATAGTTTTGTCGTTCCGCCAAAGACGAACTCTCTGAAGAGAGAAGGCTCCGGGTGCGGAAAATTGGCAAGCCCGGAGAATTCACGCGCAAGCGCGGTGTCCGTGGCGAGACCTCCAGCCTCCAGCATCAGGACGGAGAGCGAGGTATGCGCGAGCTCACAGGCCAAGGTTATCCCGGCCGCGCCCGCTCCCACAATGCAGATGTTGGCATGCAATGATTGAGGTGCCGCTTCGTCGCACCGGATGATTGTCATCTAGCCCCCATTGCCGCTTGTGTTCGCGTCTCCTGGCATGAAGATATTTGGGCGTTTAAATCCAGTTCTCTAATGGTGGTCGGTTACCCAACATAGAAAGGTGCCGAGGTGCATGAAGGCATCCATCTTGGAAACGCGGCGTCGGTCGCGCCGTCACGTTGGATCGCCTATTTTTTGTGCGGCAAAGCAGCAAGGAGGCCGGCAATAGCGAAGCCAAATTGCGAAGCTATGAGGTCTAATGCCAAGTCCTCTATTCGAGCATGGCGCCCTGGGATGCCGAGCTGCAGAACTTCAATCACCACACAAAAGAACGCCAGGGCAGCGCAAATGCGAGCGGAGAACCGAGGGAGATAGGACAAGCCGGCCGATAAACCGAACGCGAGATAGATGGCGATGTGTTCAAAATCGTGCGACGCGACCACTGGTCGAAACCCAGCCGGCACGATCGACAGGATCGTGATCACGAAGGCAATGAGCAATGTCCCGTTGCGTGCTAGACGTCTATTCAAGAGAAGCTGCTCGTATCGCATCCGGTATACCCCCTTGATCTCCAAGCTGCGATCGCATTAAGCGAAGCCATTATAATCCTCAACGAAAGTATTCCGGGAAAGACCAGCGCCTGGCGCCAGCTCGACCTTTCCAGCAGCGGGTTTGCCGCCGAGACTTTTAC
>JBEPUC010000057.1:0-19834 GCA_041691675.1 Hyphomicrobiales bacterium
ACTTCGTCACCGAGTTGCTGGAAGCCGAAGGCGTCGCGGTGGTGCAGGGCACGGCATTCGGCCTCGGCCCGGCGTTCCGCATTTCCTATGCGACCAAAACCACGGACCTCGAAGACGCCTGCACGCGCATCCAGCGCTTTTGCGGCAATTTGAAATAAGTCCCTATCGCTTCGTCGGTTCTGAATATGTCAAAGATTAAAGTCGGCGCCGTTCCTGCGGCGCCGACTTTTTTAATTTCGTCGCGTCAGGAACTATAGGCGCGCGGTTCCGTTGGCGCGGGGAGAGAACATTTCCCCATCCGATGGAGATTGCGATGAGCGACGCTATGGCACAGGCCGGAAATCTGAAGGACGACGTGAACGACAGGCTCAACCGGGGCGTGTCGAAGATCGCCGATCAAGCCAATAGCGCGGGCGACGATCTCAAGCAGGACATGGCCAAGTTGAAAGAAGACATGTCCTCCATTCAGCAGACGCTGTCGAAGCTGGCGTCAAATGCCGGTTCGGAAGCTTACAAGACGGCGCAGGGCATCGGCGCGACTGTGGCCAACCAGGTTTCCGATATGGCCAGTTCCGCTGCCGACAGCGCGCAGGCCCAGGCCAAAACCCTTGTGTCGGAACTTGAAAATCGGGCGCGCAGCAATCCGCTCGGAACTCTCGGCGGCACGCTTGTCGTCGGCATTATCATCGGAATGTTGTCGCGAGGTCGCGGTTAATGTTCGGCGGGGTCGCGTCGGCTATCAACAGCGCGTTGCAAGGTCAGGTTTCGCGTTTGGCCGGCCTCGCCGAAGCATACAAGCAGCGCACCATCTATGAGATCAAAAGCGAGGTAAAAACGCAGGTCGCGGCCGCCGGCATCATGGTAGCCTTGGTGGCCGTCGGGCTGGTGTTTTTGGTGATCGCCGTGGTTATCGGCTTTGCGGCGCTGTATTACTGGGTGGCGCTTTGGCACGGTACGCTCGCCGGGCTGGGCGTCGCAGGCGGTGCGGCGCTGGTGCTGTCTTTGTTGATGTTCAGCATCGTGGCGATCCGCGCCAGTTCATCGGCGGCAATCCCGCCGCCGGAAATCGATAAGATCAAAGCCGACGCGCGCGACGCGTTGCGTAAAACGCAAGCCGCGGTGGCGGGCCTCAAATCCAATATCGGAACTCTGGCCCAGGACAAAGCATCCGAACTTGGCAAGCAGTCTATCGCCGCGGCGACCGGCGTCATGCGTAATGGATCGCGCGAGGCGGTGCTGGCAACGCTGGCGGCGACGGCGGTGATCGGCCTGCTGCTGGGGCGCACCGCGCGCTGACATCGGTCGCTATTCGTTTTTATGCGGATCGTGACGGTTGTGGCGGCGGTAGTACCTCACATTCACCCATACACCACCCTCGTCAGCCCCTTGCCAGCCCCGGCATTGCCTGAGACGATGCCTGCTCGGGCCGGGTAAAATTGGTCCATCTCCCGGCCGCAAGGGAGGTTGAGAATGGGACAGAACGGCAAGCGTCCCGAAGCGAAGAGTCCCGAGAAGAAGAGTGCCAATTCCATAAGTTCAAAGGGTCCCCGGTGCATCGCGCTGGTGGGCCCCTTCCAGAGTGGCAAGACCACGCTGCTCGAAGCGATCCTCGCCCGCACCGGCGTCATTCCCCGGCAAGGCACGATTGAGGCCGGCACCACCGTCGGCGATGCCAGCAAGGAAGCCCGCCATCACAAAATGAGCGTCGAAGCCTCCTTCGCCACCACGCAATTCATGGGCGACAGCTATACGTTCGTCGATTGCCCCGGATCGATCGAATTCATTCACGACATGCGCTGCGTTCTGCCGGCGGTCGATGCCGCGGTCGTCGTCTGCGAAGCCGACGAAAAGAAAGTGCCGCAGCTTCAGTTGATCCTGCGCGAACTCGAAGACCAGAACATTCCGCATTTCCTGTTTCTCAATAAAATCGACAAGGCCGACAAGCGCGTCCGCGAAACCATCAAGCTGTTGCAGCCGGCATCGCGCGTACCGCTGTTGCTGCGTCAAATTCCGATCTGGAACGGCGATATCGTTTCCGGTTTCGTCGATCTCGCGCTCGAGCGCGCCCACGTCTATCGGGAAAGCGCCGCGTCCGAGGTCATCGAACTCGACGGCGAAAATCGCGACCGCGAAAAAGAAGCGCGCTTCACGATGCTGGAGACGCTGGCCGATCACGACGACGAATTGCTGGAGCAACTTCTCGGCGACATGGAGCCGCCGCGCGACAAGGTGTTCGACGATCTCGCCAAGGAATTGCGCGAGCGCGAGGTGTGTCCTGTATTGCTCGGCGTCGCCACCCGGTCCAACGGCGTGCTGCGGTTGTTGAAGGCGCTGCGGCATGAAGTGCCCGGCGTCAAGGAAACCGCGCAGCGGCTTGGCATTCAGCCCGGCTATGATGCCGTGGCGCTCGTGCTCAAGACGTTCCACACGCCGCATGGCGGCAAGATGTCGATGGTGCGCCTGTTGTCGGGCGAGGCCGGCGAGGGAGCCGCGTTCCTGACGCCGACCTCGGACGCCGGCCGCGTGTCGGGCGTATTGACCGCCACCGGATTGAACTTCACCAAACGCGGGCCGGCTTCGGCCGGCGACACGGTGGCTTTCGGCAAGCTCGATGGCGCCAAGACCGGCGATACATTGTCGTCGGGCCGGCAGGCGCGCGGCGCGATGGTGAAGGTCGCGCCTTATGCGCCGGTGCTGGCCATCGCGGTGCAGGCCAAGGAGCGCAAGGACGACGTCAAGCTCGGCCAGGCTTTCACCAAACTGACCGATGAAGACCCGTCGCTGCGCATCGATCACAATGCCGAAAGCCATGAGGTGGTGATCTGGGGCCAGGGCGAGATGCATTTGCGCGTCGCCACCGAGCGTCTCGGCGAACGCTATCTTGTGCCGGTCCTGACGATGCCGCCCATTGTCGGCTATCGCGAGACCATCAAGAAGCCGATCACCATTCGCGGCCGTCACAAGAAGCAGTCCGGCGGCCACGGCCAGTTCGGCGATGTCGTGGTGGAGATCAAGCCGCTGCCGCGCTCATCCGGATTCCGTTTCGAGGATAAAATCACCGGCGGCGTGGTGCCGCGCAATTACATTCCGGCGGTCGAGGAGGGCGTCAAGGATGCGCTCAAGCACGGGCCGCTCGGTTTCCCGGTGGTCGATGTCGAGGTGGCGCTGACCGACGGCTCCTATCACTCCGTCGATTCCTCCGACATGGCGTTCCGCACCGCCGGCCGCATCGCGCTTGCCGATGGATTGCCGCAATGCGAGCCGGTGTTGCTGGAGCCGATCCACCAGGTCGAGATCGTCTGCCCGAACGACGCTACCGCGCGCGTCAATGCGATCCTGTCGGGGCGGCGCGGCCACATTCTCGGCTTCGACACGCGCGAGGGCTGGGACGGCTGGGACGTGGTGCGGGCGCAAATGGCGGAAGCCGGAATCGGCGATCTGATCGTCGAGGTGCGCTCGGCGACGGCCGGTGTCGGCTCGTTCACCTACAAGTTCGACCATATGGCCGAACTGTCGGGCCGCACAGCCGACCAGATCGTGGCGGCAAGACGGGCGGCGGAGTAAATCCGCCGCTTGAGCGGCCACGGATTTATCCGTGGCGCGCCAGCAGCTTTTGCACCGCTTCGACAAGCTGGCCTTCGGGCACCGCGAACTGCGCCTCGGCCTGTTTCTTGAGGTAATCCTCGCGCTCGCTCGACAGCCCGGCGATCTCGGCGCCGACGATGAGATCCTTGATCGTGACTTCGTTGCGCGCTTTCTCGTCGCTGCCCTGCATGATGACGCAAGGGCTGCCGCGCTTGTCGGCGTATTTGAGCTGGTTGCCCATGTTCTTGGGATTGCCGAGATAGAGTTCGGCGCGGATGCCGGCATTGCGCAACGCCTGCACCATGCGCTGGTAATCGGCGACGCGGTCGCGGTCGAAGATGGTGACGACGACGGGGCCGCGTTCCGGTTTGGTGGAGAGCTTGCCGAGCGCGGTCAGCGCCGCCTGCAAACGCGAGACTCCGATGGAGAAGCCGGTCGCCGGCACCGGCTCGCCGCGAAAGCGCGATACGAGTCCGTCATAGCGCCCGCCGCCGCCGACCGAACCGAAGCGCACCGGACGGCCCTTGTCGTCATTAATCTCGAAGGTGAGTTCAACTTCGTAGACTGGGCCGGTGTAATATTCGAGACCGCGGACGACGCTTGATTCGACGGCTATTCGATCTTGTCCATAACCGCTTGCTCGGACCAGGCGCGCTATCTCTTCCAGTTCCTCAACGCCTTTGTGGCCAGTTGGGCTTGGGCCGACGACACCGCGCCAGTCGTCGAACATACCTTCTTGGTCGCCAATCTCCTCTGACATCTGGACTTCGACATAGTTCAGGATTTGATTTGCTTGCGCGGGACTGAGTCCTGCGCCTTTCGTAACGTCACCGCTTTCGTCTTTGCGGCCTTCGCCAAGTAGCTCCTTAACGCCTTGAGAGCCGAGACGATCATATTTATCGATTGCCCGCAGAACAGTAAGTCGTTTGCCGGCGTTCTCGTCACCGGAGAGCCCGATGGCTTCCATCACGCCATCCAGCACCTTGCGGTTATTCACCTTCACCACATAGTCGCCGCGCTTGATGCCGAGCGCTTCCATGGTGTCGGCCGCGAGCATGCACATCTCGGCATCGGCCGCCATCGACGCGCTGCCGACCGTATCGGCGTCGAATTGCATGAACTGGCGGAAGCGGCCGGGGCCGGGTTTCTCGTTGCGGTAGACGTAGCCGTTGCGGTAGCTGCGATAGGGCAGCACCAGTTTTTCGGTGCCGTAATTCTCCGCCACGTGGCGCGCCAGCGGCGCGGTCAGGTCGTAACGCAGGCTCATCCACTGTTCGTCGTCGTCCTGGAACGAGAACACGCCCTCGTTCGGGCGGTCCTGATCGGGCAGGAACTTGCCGAGCGCATCGGTGAACTCGAACGCCGGGGTCTCGATCGGATCGAATCCGTAACGCTCGAACTGCTGGCGAATGGTCTCGACCATCGCGCGCGTGGCGGCGATCTCCGCGGGTCCGCGGTCGGCGAGGCCGCGCGGCAGGCGGGCTTTGAGCTTTTTGGGTTTTGAATCGGCCATCGGCGGGGTCGTAGCAAGCAGCGCCACAGGCGGCAAGCCGCCGAAGGCAGTCAGTTGACCAGCACCGCGCCGTCGCAGCGCACGCCGGACACCCAGACATCGGCCTGGCCGAGACCGACGCCGACGGTGCTCAACAGACTGGCGAGCAACTGGTCAAGCGGGGCGGTCTGGGCGGCGATCAGTCCGCTGACCGTCTTGGTGATGATGGGCGAAAGGCCGAGGTTGAGGCCGCCCACCGTAACATTCAGCGTGAGGTCGTCGATCAGTTTCGCCATCAGCGGCGATACGTAGCTCGTCGTGCTGACGGTCTTCCGGGTCTGCGCCATGATGTCGGCGTAGCTGAAATTGACCGTGGTCGGCGTGGTGTCGCCGATCTTCGCATGCGCCCGTCCGGTGACGCCGATGCCGATGACATTCACCAACGATGCCGGGCCGGGATTGGGCGCCATCGAGAAATTGTTGAAATCGTAGTCGGACACGTCGGCGATCCAGGCGTCGAGAATGCCCGGCGTCACGCCCAAAGCCACCGTCGATGACCCGATATCGGGCCTGCCGCATGTGACGGAATTCAGGACTGCGGTGCCCGAGGCGACTTCAACGTAGATCGGCAGGTTGACCGCGGCAATCGATCCGCTGCCGCCAAGCCGCACCGTCAGCAACATACGTGTCTGTGCGGTATGGACGCTGGCGCCGCGCGAGCCGACCGTTACCCAACTGGTGCCGACGGGCCGTTCGCCGACCGACAATTTGAGCGACGCCGATGCGATGCCCGGCAGATTGAGATTGAGGCCGACCGCGATCTGATGCTTGCCGTTGGCGATCTGGCCGGTCGCGGTGAGCAAATCGTAGAGGGAAATTTTGGCGCCGACTTTCGGCTTCTGGCCGATGGCAAGGTCGCCGTAAGGTCCGAGGTCGACGAGCGAACCCAGTGGCAGTTTCGCGGTCGACCCGTTTGCCGCCGTCGCGATGCTCGCCAGCGCCTGCGTGGCGGCGTTGTTCCCGTTCGCTGTTTTCTGAGCATCGAACATCGCAGCGACCACATCGGTCAGTTTCGCGTTGGAGGCCAGCAGCGAATTATAGGTGCCGGCCGTGACAGCGACGCGCCCGGCATAGGCATTCATGAAATCCACCAGGTCGATTTTTGTGTCGATCAGCGCCTGATAATCCATGGCTGTGAGCGAAATATTGACGCCGAGCAAACCGCCGAGCAGTTGATTGAGCAGGCCGCCATTGACCGACAGCAGCCGCGAGCCGATGGCGAAGGACGCCATCGCCGTCGTCGCCGCGGTGGCGACAGTCTGGATGCGGAAACTGTCGGTGCCGGTAATGATCTTGCCGAATATCAACGGCGTCTGCGTCGTCAATGTCACCCGGACGGCGTTGGCGGCGTCGGCCGCGCTCGGCGTGAAGCGGTTTTGCGGAGCGAGCGCGGGGTCCGCGACGTAGACGCCCAACTCGATATTCGCCGGCGCGCTTGGCGTGAAATCGTTGTCCTGAACGACAGCCGCCGCCGCTTTGCTGGCGCGGCCGATATCGCCGGCCGCCACCATGGCGGCAAGGTCTGTGGTGCTCTGCGCGTGGCGGCGGTCGGTGTAGATCTTGCCGAGATCGACGCCGAGCGCGGTCGTGCCCATGATCACGACCATGCAGATGGCGGACATGATCGCGACATTACCTTGTGTGTCGGCGGCGAATTTCCTCACGACAGACATCGGGCAAACTCCCGTCAATAGCCGCCGCGCGGAATGACGGCGGTTCGCACGATGTTGGGTGGCGGCGCGGGCACAAAGTGCGGCAGCAGGTTGAAGAACATGCCTGACGCGTCGTAGTCGACGGTCACGACGAAGATATTGGCGTCGCGCGGCGACGGCGCGGCATCGACCGTGAGATGCTTGGCGGCGATCAGCGGATAGGAGGAGGCATTCGCGGTGACATAGTTCTGCGCCAGCGTCGAACGCTCGCTGTCGCTCAAGCCGCCGATCGAACTGCGGGCGGCCTCGGCGGCAAGCTGTTGCACGCTATGGACGACGGCGAAGTACGAGCCGTAGATGATGATGCCGAACAGCAGCGCGACGAAGACCGGGAAAATGAGGGCGAACTCGACCGCCGCGACAGCCCGACGGCACTTTGCGATGCGGTTGACGAGACGAATGAAGCGGCCCATGCAGGCAGCAAATCACACAACCATTAATTGTGCGTAAAAAGAATTACAACTAATAGAATGCTTGAATGGCCGTCGGCCGCAGATGCGCCTGGAGCGTTTTCGAGCGAAGTGGGTACCGGTTCGCGTGAAGAAAACGCGTCAAAACAGAAAGCTAGAGCCCGGCTTTGATTCCATCAAAGCCGGAAAGGCTCTAGAGTGCCGCTAACGTGCCCATACGCCTTGCGCAGGAGAAAGCCGATGCCGCTTACCCGTCAAAGCCCGACCGCGGTCGGCGTTCCCAATGATCTCGAGCCGTTCTGGATGCCGTTCACCGCCAACCGGTCTTTCAAGGCGCGTCCGCGCATGGTCTCCGGCGCCAAGGACATGCATTACGTCACGCCGGAAGGCCGCAAGATCATCGATAGTTCGGCGGGCCTTTGGTGTACCAATGCCGGCCATAATCGCGAGCCGATCGTCGCCGCGATCCAGAAGCAGGCCGCCGAACTCGACTTCTCGCCGACCTTCCAGTTCGGCCATCCGAAAGCGTTTGAACTGGCGAGCCGGATCGCGGCGCTGGCGCCGGGCGATCTCGACCACGTATTTTTCTGCAATTCGGGATCGGAGGCGGTCGATACCGCGCTCAAGATCGCGCTGGCCTATCACAACGTGCGCGGCAACGCCTCGCGGGTGCGCCTGATCGGCCGCGAACGCGGCTATCACGGTGTCGGCTTCGGCGGCATCTCGGTCGGCGGCATGGTCGCCAACCGCAAGCAGTTCGGCGCGTTGCTGGCCGGCGTCGATCATCTGTCCTCGACCTACAACCGGTCCGAGCAGGCTTTTTCGATCGGCGAGCCGGAGTGGGGCGAACATCTCGCCGACGAACTCGACCGGCTGGTGGCGCTGCACGACGCCTCGACCATCGCGGCCGTCATCGTCGAGCCGATGGCCGGCTCGACCGGCGTCATCCCGGCGCCGAAGGGTTATCTGAAGCGCCTACGCCAGATCTGCGACAAGCACGGCATCCTGTTGATCTTCGACGAGGTCATCACCGGCTTCGGCCGCCTCGGTTATGCCTTTGCCGCCGAGCGCTATGGCGTTGTCCCGGACCTCATCACCTTCGCCAAGGGCATCACGTCCGGCTCGGTGCCGATGGGTGGCGTGATTGCGCGCAAGGGCATCTACGACGCCTTCATGAAAGGCCCCGAACACAGCATCGAACTGTTCCACGGCTATACCTATTCGGCGCACCCGCTGGCCTGCGCGGCCGGTCTGGCCACGCTCGACCTCTATCGCGACGAAAACCTGTTCGAGCGCGCCCGCAAGCTTGAGCCGATCTGGGCGCAGGCGGCGATGGGCCTTAAAGGTCTGCCCAACGTGCTCGACATCCGCACCGTCGGCCTGACCGCGGGCATCGAACTTGCCAGCCGGCCGGACGCTGTCGGCAAGCGCGGATACGAAGCGCTGGAAGCCGGCTTCCACGATCACGGCATCATGTTCCGCACCGCCGGCGACGCCATCGCGATGAGCCCGCCGCTGATCGTTTCCGAGGCCCAGATCGGCGAGATCTTCGACAAGGTTGCGGCAATCATCAAGCAGGTGGCTTAACCGGTCGCGAGAGGCGGGCTATTTGCCCGCCTTCGCAAATGCTGGTTTCGCCAGCAAAATCGCCCAACCGACCGTGACCTCGCCGTCGCCGCGGCGATAGCGCAGCTTGAACGGCGTCTGGATTTGGGCATCGCCGAAGAGCTTGCGGAAAGCGACCGGCATCCTGGACGCATCGCCGCCGGTCCACACCACCACGGCGCCGCGCGTCTTGAGGTCGTTGAGGTCGATCCATGGCGCGCGTTCGGGCTCGCCGTCGACCAGAACGCGCGGATGACTCGGCGCATAATGCGAGATATTGCCGCCGTCCCACATGCTGCCGATAACGTAAGCGACCTGCTGGCCGGTGACGGCGCGGTAGCCGTCGGAAATCTGCGTCGCCAGACTCTGGCCGGGGAAAAACACCGCCCGGTAGCGATGATCGAAACGCGGCAGCACGTCGTAATTGCCGACGAACGCGAGCGCCAGACAGGCAAAGACGATGGCCCATGTCGTGACGATGCGGCCGAGGCGCCGGCCGTCGAGCGCGCGGCGGGCGCTCAGCACCAGCCACAAACCGACGAACATCCAGAGCGGGTAGCCCCACATCGCCACCGCGCCGCGCCCGGTGACCGCGCCGAGCGCCAGCACCGCGACGCACGGGCCGAACGCAAGCCAGGTGACGATGCGCATGTCGTAGGCGTCAGCCTGCGACGAGATCGGGGCTTCATCCGGCGTCCGGCGCGGAATGAATAACGGCGCGGCGATCAGCAGCGACGGGATCAGGAAGAACAACTGGCTCAGCGCGAATTGCAGCGGGTGCCAGAGATGGTCGTACCAGCCGCGCGACAATACGGCGCGGTGTTCGGCATAGGCGAAGGGCAGGAAGTCGTTGCGTACCAGCCAGAGCAGGTGCGGCGCCATGATGACAAAAGCGACCAGCGCGGCGACGTAAGGCCCCGGCGTCCTGAGGCATTTGCGGGCGTCGTCGTTGATGAGCACGAAGACGGCCATCGGTGCGACGAGGACGACGACGAAATATTTCGCCCACAACGACATCCCGACGGCGAAGCCGAGCAGCAGCCAGTGGCCGATCCGGCCGCCGCGCAAGGCCCGGTGCAGCGCATAGCCGGCGAGCGCCCAGAACGGCAGTTGGATGACGTCATGATTGAATTTGGCGGCAGTGTAATTGAGATAGTGCAGTCCGTCGACGATCAGCACCGCGACCAGCGCACCCAAGGCGCCGGTCAGCGGCCGGGCGACCACGTAGACCACCGCGAGGGCCGTCACCACCGCGATCTGCGCCAACAAATAATACGCGAAGTCGTGGCCGACCAGCCGATAGGCGGCGTCCACAAGCCACCACGGCAGCGGCGGCAGCTTGTCATAGCCGAGCTGCCATTCGCGCCCATACATCAGCGCCTCGATCAGATCGAGCGGCAGGTTGAGGTAAAGCAGCGTCGGCAGCGCAGTCCAGACCACAGTGTGAATGGCGAGAATAGTCGCCAGCGCACGGCCGGGTGATGCCGCGACGCCGGTTACAATGGTCGAAAAGCGCGAAGGCCGCATCAGTCAAAAGTTCCGGAAGTGAAGGGGGGCGGATAACGGCCCGGGATTGAAGCAGCGCGATTGAGGCCGCTCGCGGTGAAATCGGACGCCCCCTCGTTACCATAGCAGGAATTCCCGGTTGCGCGGACGCGCCGCCTCAGGAACATTAGGCTTTGCCCGTGCGAATCGCTTGGTGCGTCTGGGGGGACGCCGCGGGGTTTGAGGCTTTCCAGGATCGATTTCGATGCTCCGTATTGGCGCCATCTTCATTGCGGTCTGCATGGCATTGATCGCCACCTCGGTCGGCGCGGTGCTCTATCTCGGGCTCAAGCTTGATCTCCGGACGGCAGCCACCGCGGCGCTGGCGGTACTCACGGTGCTGGCGCTCTACAACACCACGACCACCCGGCTGCGTGACCGCATCCTGCTCGGCGACCAGATCGGCGATCTGTCGCGCGGCACCGCGGATTTGTCGCATCAGGTCGCCGAAATGTCGCGCCGGCTCGCCGCCGTCGAAACCCGGGTCGAGACCACCGTTAACCGCGCCCGCGGCGCGGTCGATCCGATTGCCGCCGAAATCGGTGAACTGGGCGGGCTGGTGCGCCAGATCGCCGATACCGTCGCCGGTCACGAGAAGATTTTTCGCGACCACGGCGCCATGCCCGCGCGGGGGGCGGCATCGGCCGCCGCCGTGGCGGACGATGTCGACGTGCCGCTGACGCTGAACGAGACCGACGCCGTGACCGGCGCGCGGCGTTTCCAGGGCATGACCCGGGAGGCCATCGGCGAAATGATCGCCAACGCCGCCGACAGCAACCGCATCGATCTTTATCTGCAACCCGTCGTGACGCTGCCGCAACGCAAGGTGCGGTTCTACGAGGCGCTGTCGCGTTTGCGCACCGAGCAGGGCGATATCGTTCCGGCCGGCGACTTCATCGATATCGCCGAAAGCATCGGGCTGATGCCGAAGATCGACAACATGCTGGTGTTCCGCTGCGTCCAGGTGGTGCGGCGTCTGCAATTGAAGAGCCGCGACGTCGGCCTGTTTTGCAACATCAGCGCGTCGACGCTGACCGATACGATCTATTTCCGCCAACTCCTCGATTTCATGGAAGCCAATCGCGCGCTCGCGGGCTCTCTGACGTTCGAGTTCACGCAGCAAGCCTATCGTGCTTTCGGACCGCTGGAGCACGAGAGCCTGTCCGCGCTGGCCGAGCGCGGCTTCCGTTTCTCGATGGATCACGTCACCGACCTGCGCATGGAGGCCAAGGAACTGGCCGACCGCTCGTTCCGTTTCCTGAAAGTGCCGGCGAAGCTGCTGCTCAACCGCGCCGCAAGCGCGCAAAGTGACATTCACGCCGAGGACCTCGCCGACCTGATGGCGCGCTCCGGCATCGACCTGATCGGCGAGCGCATCGAGAACGAAGGCATGGTGGTCGATCTGCTGGATTACGACGTCCGCTTCGGCCAGGGTTTCCTGTTCTCCGCGCCGCGCCCGGTGCGGGCCGAGGCATTGCAGGGCTCCGTTAGCGAAGCCGCGCCGCCGGAGCCCAAGCGCGCGGCGAACACCACCTTGAGCGAATATCTGCGCGCCAGCACCCCCAGCATTTGATCGGTCTTCAATCTTGCCAAATTTGATTCCGCATTTCTCGGCGCTTGCGTCGGCCTATGACGTGTTCTTGTGCGATGTCTGGGGCGTCGTGCATAACGGCGAAGTATCGTTTCCCGCCGCCTGCGACGCGCTGGAGCGTGTCCGGGCGCAGGGCAAAACGGTCGTCTTCATTACCAACGCGCCGCGGCCGGGCGAGGCGGTGATCCGCCAGATCGACCATCTGCGGGTGCCGCACGAGGCCTACGACGCCATCGTGTCGTCCGGCGACGTCACCCGCGATGTGATCCGCGGCCGCAAGGGACAGACGCTCTGTCACATCGGGCCGCCGCGCGATCAGCCGATCTTCACCGGCCTCGATGTCAAGTTTGCGCCGCTAGAGACCGCCGATTACGTCGTCTGTTCCGGGTTGGACGAGGACGACACCGAGACGCCGGGAGACTATCGCGCCCGTCTCGACATCATGCTCAAGCGCAAGCTGTTCATGCTGTGCGGCAATCCCGATCTGGTGGTCGAGCGCGGCAACCGGCTGGTCTATTGCGCCGGCGCGATTGCCGATCTCTATGCCACCATGGGCGGCGAGGTGCTTTTCGCCGGCAAGCCGTACCGGCCGATCTACGAGATGGCGCTGGCGAAGGCCGAGGCGATCTCCGGCAAAAAGGCCGACATGACGCGCGTGCTGGCGATCGGGGATTCGGTGCGCACCGATCTCAAGGGCGCGCGGTCGTTCGGCATCGACATGCTGTTCATGGCGGCGGGCATTCACGCCGAAGAATTCGGCGGCCGCGACGAGCCTGATACCGATGCGATGAAGACGGTGTTTGCCGCCGCCGGCGAGATGCCGACCGCGGTGATGCGGCATTTGGTGTGGTGAGGTTCTTCCTTACCCTCCCCTGGAGGGGGAGGGTCGACTGCTTGAGCGTAGCGAGAGCGGTCGGGGTGGGGTGAGCTAAACTGAAGAAGCTAGTTCACCCCACCCCGCTCGCAACTGCTCGCGACCCTCCCCCTCCAGGGGAGGGTAAAAAAGCCATCACGTAATCGGCGCCGGGTTGAACAGCGCCAGGGCGTTGTAGAGGCCCCATTTGTCGGTGCAGGTCTTCTTCCTGCCGCTCGCGACATCGAGAATGAGCCGGAACACTTCCCAGCCAACCTCCTCGATGGTGGCCTCTCCGGTCGCGATGGTGCCGGCATTGAGATCGATCAGATCGGCCCAGCGTTGCGCCAGCTCGTTGCGCGTCGCCACCTTGATCACCGGCACCGATGACAATCCGTAAGGCGTGCCGCGTCCGGTGGTGAAGATGTGGACGTTCATGCCTGAGGCGAGTTGCAGCGTGCCGCAGACAAAATCGGATGCCGGCGTCGCCGCAAAGATCAGGCCTTTTTCGCGCACGCGTTCGCCCGGCGAAAGGACGCCGGAGATCGCGCTCGATCCGGACTTCGCCGACGAGCCCAGCGCCTTCTCGACGATATTGTTGAGGCCGCCTTTCTTGTTGCCCGGTGTCGTGTTGGCGCTGCGATCGACGCCGCCCATTTCGAGATAGTCGTCGTACCACTTCATCTCGCGGATGAGATCGCGCGCAACCTGCTCATTGGCCGCGCGCGGGGTCAGCAGATGAATGGCGTCACGCACTTCGGTGACTTCGGAGAACATTACCGTCGCGCCGGCGCGCACCAGCAGGTCCGAGGCAAAGCCGAGCGCCGGATTGGCGGTGACGCCGGAGAAGGCATCGCTGCCGCCGCATTGCATGCCGACGACGAGATCGGAGGCCGGGCAGGTCTCGCGCTTCCTCGCGTTGAGCACTTTGAGACGATCGTCGGCCATCCGCATGATCAATTCGATCATGGCGCCGAAGCTGGTCAGCGTTTCGTCCTGCAAGCGCATGATGCTGGTGTCGGCGGTGTCCTTGCCTTCGGGCATCAGGCGTTCGGGTTGCAGCTTCTCGCAGCCGAGGCTGACGACCATGACTTCGCCGCCGTAATTCGGATGCTTCGCCAAATTTTGCAGCGTGCGGATCGGAATTTCGGATTTGGGTGCGTTGATGGCGACGCCGCAGCCATAGATGTGCGTGAGTGCGACGACATCATCGACATTCGGGTATTTCGGCAGCAACTCGTCCTTGATGCGCTTGAGCGCAATCTCGAGCGTGCCGGCGACGCATTGCACGCTGGTCGAAATCGCCAGGATGTTCTTGGTGCCGACCGAGCCGTCTTTGTTGCGGTAGCCCTCGAAGGTATAGCCTTCGAGCGGCGGCAAAGGCTTCGGCGTCCGGGTGGCGAGTTCGAGCCCGTCGAGGCTCGGGGCCTCGGGCATGCGGACGCGCGATTCCTCGACCCAGCTTCCGGCGGGGAGGGCTTCGAGCGCATAGCCGATGATTTCGCCGTAGCGAATAATGGGCGCGTCCTGCGCGATGTCGGTCAGCGACACCTTGTGCCCCTGCGGCACGAATTCACGCAACGTCAGGCCGCCGGGAAATCGGGTGCCGGCCGGCATGCCGAAGGCATTGACGATG
Source organism: Hyphomicrobiales bacterium (assembly GCA_041691675.1). GTDB lineage: Bacteria > Pseudomonadota > Alphaproteobacteria > Rhizobiales > Xanthobacteraceae > Pseudolabrys. Next base: position 14,490 of record JBEPUC010000057.1, read on the forward strand.
ATCGCGACGTTATCCGCCTCGTTGAGCCGGATGTAGCGCGGTTCTTCGGTCGGTGGTTTCACCGGTATGGTCATCATACGTCCTCCAGCGCGCAATATAGCGTGCGCGGTGGAGGAGGGAAGTCGGGTGCTTTCTTACCCTCCCCACAAGGGGAAGGGTTAAGGAGAAACTACGCCGCAGGGGCCTGTGCCGCCGGTGCGGCGTCGGCGAAGACCGCCTCAATCTTGGTCTTGAGGGTCTGCGCGTTGAATGGCTTGACGATATAGTTCGACACGCCGGCCTTTTTGGCGGCGATCACGTTCTCGGTCTTCGACTCGGCGGTGACCATGATGAACGGGGTTTCGGAGATGCCGGGTTCGCCACGGACCCGTTGCAACAGGTCGTAACCGGTCATCGGCTCCATGTTCCAGTCCGAGATCACCAGCCCGTATTTGCGCTCGCGCATCTTGGCCAGCGCCATGGAACCGTCGCTCGCATCGTCGATCTCGACGAAGCCGATCTGCCTGAGCAGATTGCGGATGATTCGGATCATCGTGTTGTAGTCATCGACGATCAGAACCGGCATCGAATGGTCGACAGCCATAGCGCATCGCCCGCGATGGGGCGCCCCCAAGAGTTGGCGAACTGTAGACGCGGTATTTTGAATAAGCGGTTAACTTGAAGGTTTGTTAACGGACCGGTAACGCTATCCACCGGTACAAATGCGCGATTGCCCCAGGCGCTGGCAAATGCGTAAAGGCTCCCTCGAAATGAACGATTCCAGCCCACACGCCAAAGCCTTCACCGTCGTGCGCGACGATGACGACCCAACCGCGCTTTACGGCGCGGTGGTGGCGATGGGCAATTTCGATGGCGTTCATCGCGGTCACCGAGAAGTGATCGACGCGGCGCGGCGCCGCGCGGCCTCGCTCGGTCGCAAGGCGGCGGCTTTGACGTTTACACCGCATCCGCGCCGGTTCTTCCAGCCAGAGGTTGCCCTGTTCGGCCTGTCGAGCGAACGCAACCGGCTACGCCTTCTGGCGGCGACCGGGCTCGACGGCGCTTTCGTGATGCGCTTCGACGCGGCGCTGGCCGCCACCTCGGCGCAGGATTTCATCGAACGCATTCTGATCGGCCGCTTCGGCATTGCCGGCGCGGCCATCGGCTTCGATTTTCATTTTGGGCAAAAACGCGCCGGCACGCCGGATTATCTGGCGACGCAGGGGCTGCGGCTCGGCTTTTCGGTCGATATCGTGCCGCCGCTTCAGGACAATGGCCGGCCGGTGCATTCCGGCGCGGTGCGCGCCGCGCTCGCCGAGGGCCGGGTGACGGAAGCGGCCGAACTCCTGGGCGCGCCGTGGTTCGTGTCGGGCGAGGTGATTCACGGCGAAAAGCGCGGCCGCGACCTCGGATTTCCGACCGCCAATATCCGGCTCGATCCGTCCTGCGCGCTGCGGCACGGCGTTTACGCGGTGCGCGTCGACGTGGACGGAACGCGCTACGACGGCGTCGCCAGCTTCGGCGTCCGGCCGATGTTCGATGCCGGTGCCCCGCTGCTGGAAGTGTTCCTGTTCGATTTCGCCGGCAATCTCTACGGCAAGACCATCGATGTCGCCTTCATCGGCTGGATCCGGCCGGAGCAGAAATTCGCCTCGATCGACGATCTGAAAGCGCGAATGGCGGATGATGTCACCGAGGCGCGGGACGCGCTGAAGCGGTCGGGTCAAGCGTTTCCGGTTTTGGGCAAGATTTAGCCGCCGGTCGTCATGCCCGCGAAAGCGGGCATCCAGTAACCCCTGTGCTGCCTGCGTTTACTGGGTCCCCGCCTTCGCGGGTACGACGGCTTCAGCCTTTCCCCTGCGGAATCACCCTGCTACATAGCGCGCCATGAGCAAACCCGAACGCGATTATTCCGAAACCCTGTTCCTGCCGCAGACGGATTTCCCGATGCGCGCCGGCCTGCCGCAGAAGGAGCCCGAACTCCTCAAGCGCTGGCACGACACCGACCTCTATGCCCAGCTTCGCGCCGAGGCCAAGGGCCGGGAAAAGTTCGTGCTGCACGACGGCCCGCCTTACGCCAACGGCAACATCCATATCGGACATGCGCTCAACAAGATCCTCAAGGATGTGGTGACGCGGTCGCAGCAGATGCTCGGCTACGATTCGAACTACGTGCCGGGCTGGGACTGTCACGGCCTGCCGATCGAATGGAAGATCGAGGAAGAGAACTACCGCTCCAAGAACAAGGCGAAGCCGAATTTCTCCGATCCCGCCGCGATGGTCGCGTTCCGTCAGGAATGCCGCGCCTATGCGCAGAAGTGGCTCGACGTGCAGCGCGAGGAATTCAAGCGCCTCGGCGTTGAGGGCGACTGGGATCATCCCTACACGACAATGAGCTTTCCGGCCGAGGCGCAGATCGCGCGCGAGCTCATGAAGTTCGCCGCCAACGGCACGCTCTATCGCGGCTCGAAGCCGGTGATGTGGAGCGTGGTCGAGAAGACCGCGCTGGCCGAAGCCGAGATCGAATACGAGGATTATACCAGCGATACGGTGTGGGTGAAGTTTCCTTGTCGCATGGTTGTTCGTAGTGGGCCGTCTGTCGATCCAAGAATGGTCGAATGGAACGAACTTGGAAAACAGCATCCTGTGGCAGACAAGTTAGAACCAACGTCAATCGTCATCTGGACGACTACTCCTTGGACGCTGCCCGGCAACCGCGCGATCTCGTTTTCGAAGAAAGTCGCCTACGGCGTATATCGCGTAACTGAAGCGCCTGCTGACAACTGGGCTAAGGTCGGCGGTACCTATGTTTTAGCGGATAAGCTTGCCGCCGATGTGTTCAAAGCAGCCAAGGTCGTTGGCTATGAAAAGGTAAGAAGCATCAGTGCAGACGCTTTGTCTGTCGGCGCATGTAGTCATCCGCTATCGGACAAAGACGCTCGTTATGGCTTTGCGGTGCCGCTTCTCGAAGGCGATCACGTCACTGATGACGCTGGTACCGGCTTCGTTCATACCGCGCCGGGCCACGGCCGCGAGGACTTTGAAGTCTGGATGGATAACAAGGCGCAGCTTGAAGCGCGCGGCATCAATCCGGCGATTCCCTACACCGTCGACGAAAACGGCGCATTGACCGCGCAGGCTCCCGGTTTCGAGGGCAAGCGCGTCATCAACGACAAGGGCGAGAAGGGCGACGCCAACAACGCTGTCATCGCGGCGCTGGCGGAAGCCGGCAACATCATCGCGCGCGGCCGCCTCAAGCATCAGTATCCGCACTCGTGGCGCTCGAAAAAGCCGATCATCTTCCGCAACACGCCGCAGTGGTTCATCGCGATGGATCAAGGTATTGACAAGCAGGGCGATACGCTGAGGCATCGCGCGTTGTCGGCCATCAAGGCGACGCGCTGGGTGCCCGCCGCCGGCGAGAACCGCATCAACGGCATGATTGAAAGCCGCCCCGACTGGGTGATCTCGCGCCAGCGCGCCTGGGGCGTGCCGATCGCCGTCTTCATCAAGGAAAAGCCGGACGGCTCGGTCGAGATTTTGCAAGACCCCGAGGTCGAGCTGCGCATCGTCGAGGCGTTCGAGAAGGAGGGCGCCGACGCCTGGTACAAGGACGGCGCGCGCGAGCGCTTCCTTGGCAAGCTCGCCAATGATGGCTGGAAAAAAGTCGACGACATCTGCGATGTCTGGTTCGATTCAGGCTCGACGCATGCCTTCGTGCTCGAAGACCCGGAGCATTTTCCGCAACTCGCCGGCATCAAACGCAAGGTCGATGGCGGCCAGGATACGGTGATGTATCTCGAAGGCTCCGACCAGCATCGCGGCTGGTTTCACTCGTCGCTACTGGAAAGCTGCGGCACGCGCGGTCGCGCGCCGTTCGATGTCGTGCTGACGCACGGCTTCGTGCTCGACGAGCAGGGCCGCAAGATGTCGAAGTCGACCGGCAACGTCACCGCGCCGCAGGACGTCATCAAACAATCCGGCGCCGACATTCTGCGCATGTGGGTGTGCGCGTCGGATTATGCCGACGATCTGCGCATCGGCCCGGAAATCCTCAAATCCACCGCCGACACCTATCGCAAGCTGCGCAACACCATGCGCTGGATGCTCGGTTCACTGGCGCATTTCCACGACGACGAACGTGTGGCGCTTGCGCAGATGCCCGAGCTTGAGCGGCTGATGCTGCACCGGCTGGCCGAACTCGATGAGCTGGTGCGCAAGGCTTATGCTGACTTCGACTACAAGCGCATTTTCGCGGCACTGAGCGCGTTCATGACCGCTGATCTGTCGGCGTTCTATTTCGACATCCGCAAGGACGCGTTGTATTGCGATCCTTATTCGTCGATGACGCGCAAGGCGTCGCTGACCGTGATCGATCATCTGTTCCGTTGCACGGTGACGTGGCTGGCGCCGATGCTCTGCTTCACGGCGGAAGAGACTTGGCTGTCGCGCTACGGCGCGGACACCAAGTCGGTGCATCTCGAGACGTTCCCCGAAGTGCCGAACGGCTGGCGCAATGATGCGCTGGCCGAGAAGTGGCGCAAGGTTCGTATGGTGCGCCGTGTGGTCACCGGCGCGCTCGAAATCGAACGCGCGCAAAAGCGCATCGGCTCGTCGCTTGAGGCGCATCCGATCGTGCATGTGTCGAACGAGGAACTGTACGAGGCGGTGCTCGATGTCGATCTCGCCGAAATCTGCATCACCTCGGCGGCGACCTTGGTGAATGGCGAGGGCCCGGCCGAGGCCTTCCGGTCGCCGGAAGTCGCCGGCGTTGCGGTGGTGCCCGGGCTTGCCGAAGGCACCAAATGCGCGCGATCTTGGAAAATTCTCAACACCATCGGTGCCGACCCGGCTTTCCCGGATGTCTCGCCTCGCGACGCGCAGGCGTTGCGTGAATGGGAGACGATGCGCAAGGCGGCGGAGTAGGGCGCGTGGCCGAATGAACCTGCTGAGCTATCTCCGCGGCCCCCTCACAGCCTTCGGCCTTGCCGTGGCCGCGCTTGCTTGCTTGCTCGATCAGGCCAGCAAATTATATCTGCTGTTCGTCTATGACCTCGAAGCCAATCCGACACGGCTTGGGCCCTTTTTCGATTTCGTTCTCACGCGTAATACCGGCATCAGCTACGGCCTGTTCCAGACCTCCGGCGCGCTCGGGCAGTGGGTGCTGCTGGGCGTCAAGGCCGCCGCCGTGGTGCTGCTTTGGGCCTGGCTATCCCGGGCCGAGAGCCGGCTCACGGCGGTGTCGCTCGGACTCATCATCGGCGGAGCGATCGGCAATGGCATCGACAGTGTAGCCTATGGCTGGGTGGTGGATTTCGTGTTTTTTCACGTTTCCGGGGCAGATTGGCGGTTCAACTGGTACGTTT
>JBEPUC010000058.1:0-18897 GCA_041691675.1 Hyphomicrobiales bacterium
GTCGGCTTCGTCGCCAACCAGCCGATGGTGCTGGCGGGCGTGCTCGACTCCGACGCCTCACGCAAGGCGGCGCGCTTCGTGCGCTTCTGCGATGCGTTCGAAATTCCGATCGTCACCTTCGTCGATGTGCCCGGCTTTCTGCCCGGCACCGATCAGGAATATGGCGGTCTCATCAAGCATGGCGCGAAGCTGCTGTTCGCCTACAGCCAGTGCACCGTGCCGCTGGTCACGGTCATCACGCGCAAGGCTTTCGGCGGCGCTTATGATGTGATGGCGTCGAAGCATATCGGCGGCGATGTCAATTATGCGTGGCCGACGGCGCAGATCGCGGTGATGGGCGCCAAGGGCGCGGTCGAGATCATCTTCCGCGGCGGTACGCCGGAGGAAATCGCGGCGCAAACCAAACAATACGAGGATCGCTTTCTATCGCCCTTCGTCGCCGCCGAGCGCGGCTATATCGACGACGTCATCATGCCGCACTCGACAAGGCGCCGCATTGCAAGGGCGCTGGCGATGCTGCGGAATAAGCATGTCGAAGGGCCGCGACGGAAGCACGATAATTTGCCGCTCTAGATTTTACCGCGCTTGCGCGAGCCTCGAAGGATGAGCGGCCGAGGTGTCTAAGCGGGCCGTCGCCCTTCGAGGCTCGGCCTTCGGCCTCGCGTCTCAGCGCGACGGAGGTAGATTGCGCCTCAGAGCGGTGTTATGGCCGGCTTGTCCCGCCCATCCAGGACTTTACTATAGAGCTATGCAACTAAGATGTGACCGCCAAGCATCAGGTCGGGCGTGACGGTCTCGAGTGAGTTTCAGCAGCACTTCAGAGAAATTATCGGGCCCGCCTGCCACTCGATCTATAAATATCTCGGTCAATTTGCTGCAAGGGGAGTTGAAGGAATGTGGAGGCGTGGCTATGCCTGTTGAGGTTTCGAAACTCTTGACGAAGGCACTATCTCCACTTGTCGGAGGCGTAGGAAAGGAATTGTCAGGCTATTTGGCAGATCATGTCCGCTTTTTTCGATGGAAAAGTGCAATTCGTATCCTTAATCGTGCAAAAGATTTCTGTGACGACGAAAATATTGACCCGCGAACTGTTCCGATTAAATTCATAATTCCGTTTTTAGAAGCGGCCTCGTTGGAAGATACTGAAAAAGAAAAAACGTTAGTCGATATGTGGGCATCGTTATTCGCCTCGGCCGTGACATCATATAGCGCAAGGCAAGCAATTTATATTGATGTCTTGAAAAAATTATCTTCTGAGGACGCAAAATTTATTCTCGGCTTGTATCGCAGCATGAAACGCGTGGAACACTATTGGGAAGAAGGGTTTAATCCCTCTCTTTGGAACGTAAATGATAAACAAGACGTCGCCGAAACGTTTCGGACCCAGTTCTATGAGCTCGGTTGGGGATTGCGGGACGAAATCGAGAAGCGCGGTATATTCACGCCCGAAATTGAAAAATCGATAGAAAGATGCATTCATCTTAGTGCTTGGCGTGTAGATTTTATTCCTCTATTATACGACGTGAGTGTCTATGAAGCCGCCGAAGGCTATTCTGGAAGCACGTCCGGGCCGATCGACAGAGATTCTGTTGGAATAGATAGCGTGGACAATATTGTCAGCCTTGGCCTAATGGAACGGTTTGAATTCTCGATCTGGTACCCTCAACGTCCGATCAAGAGCGAGTGGGGGGTTAGAGCTACGTGTTCTTTTGCTTGTCTGACGTCTCTTGGATTCGACTTCATGAACTCATGCCTCAAGGCAAAGCACAGAAAGCGTCGTTCATGACGCCCTTCCCTCAACCCTTTCAGCTTCTTCGCCGCGTCAGCAATTGCTAGTCGTCGTTGCCAACGCGCAGCGTTTGCGGTTGGTCAGCGCAAGATAGAAGCAGTCGTAAATCGAATGCGTCAGCGCGCAACATATAGAGCGGATGAGCTAAGCGTAATCCGCCGTTCGTGATGCGCAGCGCGTTGCGCCTCGGCTAACGCGCTCTATGGTATTCTGTCGGCGCTTCCGTCTTTCCCTCCGCAAACAGTGGCTCCAGCCTTTCACACAATCCACACCCGCCATCGCGGCACATGCGAATGACCCGCGTCGTTCTATCCATCGTCGGATCATAATTCGCGCGCACGCGCTCGGCGGCTACAAGGATTTCGTGAACAAGCGCGGGCAGGGTGCGGCGCTGCTCCTGCGCCCATTGCATCAGGCGCGTGTGTAATTCAGGGTCGAGAGTGACGGTAGTATCGGGCATGGCGGTCCTCCCTAGCGGAATATAACACAATCAGAGCGTTTAATGGTCTGTCGGTACTATGCTTGTCCGGCATCGGGATGTGCTGCTCTCCTAAGCGGGATGGCCGGGACAAGCCCGGCCATGACAATCGCCCCTGTGCGGTCATCCCGAAAAGACGGAATCCAGTAATCCCGCCTTGTCTGTTTCCCTCGCGCCCCCTAGCCACCCGCGAATTTTACCGCGCGGGCGGGGTTGGTCAGGGACAGGCGGCGGGCGGAGCACCCCGCCTTGTCCGGCCTCATAGACTGGCTCATCATGCAGCCGATTTCCCGGTCATAAGGGAAACGTCAAAGCAAGCGGGGAAGCGCCTATGTCATTCAAAAATAACCGATCCGGAAAAATCAACCGATCCGGAATCTCGCGCCGCACGTTGCTCAAGGCGGGCGCGGCCATGAGCGTGCTGCCGGCGCCGGCGGTGCTCGCGCAATCGCCGGAGCCGCTCAAGATCGGCTTCTTCACGGTCAACACCGGTCCGCTGGCCGCCGGCGGCAAGCAGCAGGAGGAGGGCGCGGCGCTGTTCCTCAAGGAGCGCAACGGCATGATCGCCGGGCGCAAGGTCGAACTGATCACCCAGGATACCGCGGGCAGCCCGGCGCTGGCCAAGAGCAAGACCCAGGAACTGGTCGAGCGCCATAAGGTCGCGGTGATGATCGGCCCGTTGGCGACCAACGAAGCCCTGGCGATGGACGGCTACGTTCACGACACCAAGGTGCCGCTGATCACCACCACGTCCGCCGCCACGGTGGACTTGAAGAGCCGCGCGCCCAATCCTTACGTCCTGCACGCCTTCGGCACCGCGCCGCAGGTCACCTATCCGCTGGGCGACTACGCGGCCAAGACGCTCGGCTTCAAGAAGATCGCCATCGTTGCCGAGGATTTCACCTATGGCCACGAAGGCGCCGGCGGATTCCAACTGGCGTTCGAGGCGGCCGGCGGCAAGATCGTGCAGAAGCTGTGGCCGCCGCTCAACGCGCCGGAATACGGCGTCTATCTCGCCCAGATCAAACCCGACATCGATGCGATCTACACCGGCTTTGCCGGCTCGAACCCGCTGCGCTTCCTCAAGTCCTTCGCCGAGTTCGGCCTCAAGGGCAAGATGGCGGTGCTCGGCAACACGACCATGACCGACGAGGGCATCCTCAAGGTGATGGGCGAGGAAGCGGTCGGCGTCTACACCGGCGGCTGGTACGCGGCGGGCCTCGATACCCCGGACAACAAGAAATTTGTCGCCGGCATCAACGCCGAATACAAGCACGATCCGGGCTTCTACACCGCGGGTCCCTACACCGCGCTGCTCATCATCGAAGAGGCGCTGAAAACCACCAACGGCAAGACCGACGATGCGGAGGCGTTCCTCAAGGCGATGCGCGACGTGCGTCTGGACCACGGCCCGATCGGCCCGGTGCGGCTTGACGAATACGGCACGCCGGTGCTCGACATCTACATCCGCAAGGTAGCGCGCGTGAACGGCAAGCTCACCAACACCATCATCAAGAAGTATCCGCAGGTGAGCCAGTTCTGGACTCTCGATCCGAAGGAGGCGGTGAAGCAGCCGGTGTTCTCGCGTGAGTTTCCGCCGAGCAAGAACCTCGAATAGCGCCGACGGTGCATCGGGCAGGGGCGTACCGCCGTAAAGGCGTGACTGATGTGCTTTTGCCGTCATCCTGAGAGTCTGACTCAGAATGCAGCCAATGCATTAGGGCCTTCCTCAAGTTCGTCATGCCCGGCCTTGTGCCGGGCATGACGCCTTGCTGCCGTGCCTTCTCGATGCGCTGCGGCGTATGGGTCCCGGGTCTTCCTTGCTTTGCTCGCTTTGCTCGGTCGCCCGGGACGACGGAGAATTTTAACAACCCCGGCATTTTTTTATTGACTAAATTCCAGAAACGATCGAGCGCGTGGCGCGCCGCGGGCGAATACGCATGTCTGTTTTTGCAACGGATGAGGATCGTTTTGTCGCCTTCGCCGCTCGACCAGATAGGCACAATCACACCGCTAACGATTACGTGATGGGTTAAACCCATTCCTCAGGTTGCAACGGTGTTTTGCGCCTCTCATCGCGAGAATTAAAGAAGCAATATTTAACCTCATTAATCCATAAATCCCGATGTTATTTACGAATGGCAGGCCGTGCGCGCCCTTTTTCGCAATCATTGGTTTGATACGGCACTCATCGCAGGGGTCGCATGCCTCGGCCTTGTCGTCACCGCGCGTCTTGCCTTGACGCCGCGTGATCCGCTAGCGCCTGTTGCTGTCATCTTCGCGCCCTGGATCGGAGCCGATTTTGCGTTCGCCGCGGCGACGGATGCCGGTGCGCAGGTGCTGCAAGGCGGCGCGTTCTCCAATATCGTCGTCGTGCGTCCGGTTGATGCCGGTTACGCGGCGCGTGCGTCCGAACACGGGGCGTGGCTGGTGGCCGACGCCGCGGCGTTGCGCGGATGCGGTGTCGTGCCATGAGAGTATCCGTCACCAGCCTCGATATACTGCGAACCCTCGTAGCCAAGGTGCTGATCGTGCTAACGGCGCTGCACGTGCCGCCGCTGATCGCGATCGCCGCGGCGCGCGGTCTCGACGTCACCGGTACCGCTGTCGCGGCCATCGCCTTTGCCGCGGTGCCGGCGCTGCTGTACCGTCTTGGTCGTCCCATTCGCATGGTGGCTTACGCCCTGACGGTCGGTCTCGTCGGACAGACGTCGCTGCTGGTGTTCCTGATGAGGGGACACCCGTGGCAGATCGAGATGCATTTTTATTATTTCGCCGTGCTGGCAATGCTGTCGGGCTTTTGCGGCTGGCGTCCCATCGTGCTCGCGGCCGGCCTCATCGCCGTCCAGCATCTGACGTTCAACTGGTTGATGCCGGAAGCAATCTATTCCGGTGGCGAGGATCTGCCGCGCGTGTTGATCCACGGTTTTATCGTCATCGTCGAGTCCGGCATGTTGATCGCCATCGGCACCATCATTCGCAACGCGTTCGCCGAACTGGCGACGACGCGCGGGGCGGCCGAGCGCAGCGCCATGGAGCTTGAGCGGGCGGCGAATGTGCGCGAAACGACGCTTGCGGAAACGACGGCGCGGGCCGCCGAACTCAATTCGCTGCTGCATCGCTTTGAAAGCGAGATGCAGGAATCGGTCGATGGACTTCACACCAGCGCGGCCGGCCTGATGGGCAATGCCGACCGTCTCGGAGCGTCGTCGGCCAGAACCAGCGCTCAGGTCATCACGGTGCTGGCTGTGTCGGAAGAGACATCACGCCAGGTCGCGAAGGCGGCGATCGCCGGGCAGGAGCTGGCGCGCACCATCCACGATGTCGGCGCCAGCGCCGTGGAATCGTCGGCGCTCGCGGCGCAAGCCGTCGCCGAAGCCGCGCGCACCAGTGCGACGATGGATCAAATGGTCGCCGTCAGCCACGAGATCGGCGACGTGACCGGCCTCATCAGCGGCATCGCCGCGCAGACCAATCTGCTGGCGCTCAACGCAACCATCGAGGCGGCGCGCGCCGGCGAGGCGGGGCGCGGCTTCAGCGTGGTGGCGCAGGAGGTCAAGGCGCTGGCCAGCCAGACCGCCGACGCAACCCGCGACATCGCGATGCGGGTCGCCACCATTCAGGAAACCAGCAATCGTTCGGTGGCGGCGATCCAGGCGGTGTCGTCAAAGATCCGCGAACTGGACCGTGTAGCGAATGGCATTGCCTCTGCTGTCGACCAGCAGGTCGCCGGCACCGGCGCCATCGCCAGCAGCGTCGAATCGGTCGCGACCGGCGTCGGCCATGTCGACAAATCCATTACCGTCATCGAACAGCTTACCGAGACAAACAGCCATGACGTCGCGCAAGTGAGCATCGCCGCGCAACATCTGGCGCAGCAGACGATGATGATCAGAGATCGTGTTCGCGCCTTTACCGCCAATATCGAACGGTTGCGGGCTTAACCCACGGAGTTTAGCGATGACGCCGGAACAAATACAGCTCGTGCGCCTGTCGTTCGTCAAGGTCATGGATATCAAGGATGCGGCGGGTAAGCTGTTTTACCAACGGCTGTTCGAGATCGCGCCGGATGTGCGCCCGATGTTCACTTCCGACATCGACAAGGTGGCGAGCAAGCTGATGGAAACGCTCGCCGTCGCCATCGGCAGTCTCAGGAATCCGGGCGCGTTGACAGCAATGCTGGAACAATTGTCGCAGCGTCACGTGCGCTACGGCGTCCGCGACGAGCACTACGGCAAAGTCGGCGAGGCACTCCTGTGGACGCTCGAGAAAGGGCTCGGCGACGATTTCACGCCCGAAGTGAAAGCGGCATGGACGGCGCTATACGGCACGGTTTCCGGTATCATGATCGGTGCCGGAAAACGCAGCGCCGCGGTCGCGTAACCCGCGCTAGAGGCGGTAGCGTCTATTGCTTCAGGCTCGAATAAACCACGCGGATGAAGCTCTTCGCCATCGGCTCGCTGGCTCCCAGTTTGGCGTCGAAATCGGCGTAGGGTTTGAGTGCGTACACTTCATCGAGAGTTTTTTCGTCGGCGATCAGCTTCATCATGCGGTCGCGCGCCTCGATCATCATCGCGCGATAGGCGGTAACGCCGGCTTTGTCGGTCAGCGGCCCGTGGCCGGGCACGATTTTGGTCGCATCGTTCGTGAGCGCGAGATAGGCGTCGGCCGCTGCGATCACGCCGTGGATGCTGCCGCCGTTGAGAAAGTCGATGTTCGGATAACGCTTGATCGTAACGGTATCGCCGGTCGCGAGCACATTGGCGTCGGCCAAGTAGACGTAAGTGTCGCCGCCGGTGTGGGCATTGGCGGCGTGCCTGAGTTGCGCGCTGCGGCCTTTGACCTCGAGCGTCATCGCGTCGGTATAGGTTTTGGCCGGCAGAGCGTTTTCCGGTACGGGCGGGATTTTCGCCATTGTGTTATTGCTGACGCTGCCATTCGCAAGAATGCCGCGCTCGTTGACATGGCCGACGACGGTCGCGCCATCGGCTGCAAATGCCGCGTTGCCCCCGCTGTGGTCGCCATGGTGATGGGTGTTGATGAGAAATTTGACCGGCTCAGATGTCACCGCGGCAATCGCGGCTTTCAGCTTGTCGTGCATCGGTGCGAACTGGCCGTCCACCATGATCACGCCGTCTTCGCCCACAGCAACGGTGACGTTGCCGCCCTGGCCTTCGAGCATGTAGGTCGCGTGTCCGAGATCGGTGGTCTTGACGGTAATCTTCGACCAGTCGGGACCAACCGGAGGTGTCGTGCCCTGTTGCGCCAATGCGCCGCCGGTGAAGAAGGCGAGGGCGAAAAAGGCGGCGACGGCGATAAAGGCGAGAGCGGCGCGGCGTGTAGTGTGATACATGGCGGTTCCTCCCGAGAATCCAACCTCAACAAACCACGGCGGCGGTCAGTTATTCCCGCTCGCCGGCTATTTCCTCGCCGATTTCCTCGATCGTCTTAGACGGCCTGTGCGATGGGACGTGCTTTTACAAGGATTGCGCGACCCGGCCGCACAATGACAGGATGGTGCAAAAGCCCGCATTAAAGGAGTGTGTGTACGATGCCGACGCTAGCGTTGATTGAATATGCCGACGCCTCGCCGGAGGTGCGCGCGGTCTACGATGACATCAAGGCGGCGCGCAACGTGCCGGATGTCAACAATTTCTGGAAACATCTCGCGCGCGATCCGACGACGCTCAAGCGCACTTGGGAGAGCATCAAGGAGATCATGGCGCCGGGCACGCTGGATTCACTGACCAAGGAGATGGTCTATCTTGCGGTCTCCGTCACCAACGGCTGCGGCTACTGCATCGCCAGCCATACAGCGGCGGCGCGCAAGGCCGGCATGACGGATGCGATGTTCGGTGAGTTAATGGCGGTGACGGGGATGGCCAACGAAACCAACCGACTGGCCAACGGCTACCGTGTGCCAATCGATGCAGCGTTTCAGACCTAGGATGGGGAGGCGAACGGAATCCTATTGCGTGCTGCTGTTCGACGGCGGCGGGGCAGGTTGCTGGGTCTGGAGATTTGGCGACAGCGGCACCGCTGAACCTGTGGTCCGCCCGCTTGGCGTGACTGGACCGGTCGGGGTTGCCGAACCCGTCGTCACCGGCACGCTTGGCGTTCCCGGTGCGCCGGGTGGTGCATCGATTGCAGCCTGACCGGGCTCTTGACGATGGCTGCCAATGGCGACTGCCGTTATCGCGACGACGATCACGAGAAAGCCGACGATGATAAAGGTGGAGCCCTTTCCACGGCGGCCTTCCTTCAACATCGGGTCGACCTGCAACTTGTTCTGGTCGACTTTCGTATCTTTCATGAAACGATCATCCGGGTTCATGTCCGTCATGGCTTCTTCCGTACTGCTCGATCCGGCGTCCTCGGACGCCGGATCGACAGCTTTCACTAGCCGCTACCGCGCGCGCCGTTATTGGGCCGGCGGCGTGGACGGAGTAGCAGGAGTAGCCGGCGTTGCTGGTCGCGGCGACGTCGCGCCAGAACCCGTGGTGCTCGGCGGCGTGACGTTGCGCACCGGCGCATTCGCGGTACTCGGCGTCGAGACCGAGCCCGGCGGCGTGATGTTTTCGGCGGTATTGGTGCCGTTGTTCCAGCCAGCAGCGACAATCAGTACAATCACGACGATGACCGCCAAACCTGCGATCCATCCCCACATGCTTCCGGATCGGTCGGTGCGGACCGGCATGGGCTCGGAAAGGAGCGGGTCAGTGTTCCGCGGATCGTTCACGCGCGGATCGGTAAAACGCGGATCGGACATAGCGCATCCTCCTCATGGGTCATTTCGACGAAGAAGAAACCCCCCGAGTCATGCCACGGTTCCCAGTTATTTTAACTTTGCATCCCTGCTATACGCAGTTCCCGAGTTCCATTATGAAGCTATTGGCGCTCCCCGAGTATGCCTCGGAACCGATTAAGACTCACCTGATGCGGAAAAGTTCATGCGCCTGACCAATCTGGCGATCGCAGCCGCGCCGGTGCTGTTCGTGCTGTTGTGGAGTACCGGCTTCATCGGCGCTCGATTTGGGCTTCCTTATATCGAGCCGATGACGTTCCTCGCCGTGCGCATGAGCTGCGTCGTCATCTTGCTTGGATTGATCGCGCTGATCGGCGGCGCGCGCGTGCCAAGCCGGGCCGAAATCGGCCACAGTCTGATCGCCGGCCAGATGGTGCATGGGCTCTACCTCGGCGGCGTTTTCATCGCCATCAGCCAGGGCGTGCCGGCCGGGATTTCCGCGCTGATCCCCGGCTTACAGCCGATTTTGACCTCGACCGTCGCCAACCGCTTCATGGGCGAACGCGTATCGAAGCTGCAATGGTTTGGGCTCGCGTTAGGTCTCGCCGGCGTCGCGCTGGTGCTGCACGATCGGCAAATGGTCGCGGAAGGCTCGGTGTTCGGTTGGAGCGCAAGCGTGATCTCGATGCTCGGCATCACCTTCGGCACGCTTTATCAGAAGCGGTATTGCGGCCGGATCGACTGGCGTGCCGGCAATCTGGTGCAATATATCGGGGCCGCCATCCTGTTCGGCTGCGCCTCCTTCGCCTTCGAGACCCGCGTCATCCACTGGAGCCCGGAACTGATATTCGCGATCACCTGGCTGGTGCTGGTGCTGTCGATCGCCGGCGTCGGGCTGATGTATTGGCTGATCCGTCGCTCTGCGGCCACCGGCTTTGCAAGCCTGTTTTATCTGGTGCCGGCGGTGACCGCGCTGATGGCCTATCTTCTGTTCGGCGAGAAACTCGATGCGCTGTCGATTGCCGGCATGCTGATCTGCGCTGCGGGCGTCGTGCTGGTCAATCGCGGCGCGCGTCTCAAGCCGACATGACAACGCCGCCGCTTCCGGAAAGGATGCGGCGGCGTAGCGTGGGTTAGTCACGCTGGACGTTTTAATCCAGGACGAGGTTGAACTCCTTCACCAGCGGCGCTGCGTCCTTGACGGTATCGTCGATCACGGTCTGCATTTCTTGCGGTGTCGAATAGGCGGGCGTGGACCCCGACTTGGTGATGAACGCCTTATAGTCATCCGATTTGAGAATCGGCTCGAGTTTGCTGTTGAGATAATCGATCACGGGCTTCGGCGTTCCGGAGCCGGCGCAGATGCCGAGCCATGCGTAAGCAACGATCGGAATGCCGCTTTGCGTCAGGGTCGGGATGTTCGGTGCCGAGCTCAACCGGTCCTTACCCGTCACCGCCAGCACGTTGACGCGATCCGCGGTGGCAAGCGGCATGACAACGAAGGGGGGCCCGACAAAGAAATCCAACCGTCCCGCGACAACTTCCCGTAACCCATCGGCAGCGCCCTTGTAGGGGATACCCGTCATCTTCATGCCGGCAACCTTTTCCAGCTTTTTCGCGACGAGGTTCTGCGACGACCCGATACCAAGATGGCCGTAATTGAGTTTGTTCGGATTGGCCTTGGCGTAGTCCTCAAGCTCCTTGAAGTTCTTTGCCGGAAGTTTCTTTGAAACGGCGATGGCGTAATCGTATCTCGAGATCAGCGTAACGGGGGCGATATCCGAGACCTTGTAATGAGCCTGCTTGTAGAGCAGCGTGTTGACCGGATCGAAGTAGGTACATGCCAGCAGGG
This sequence comes from Hyphomicrobiales bacterium, assembly GCA_041691675.1. Classification (GTDB taxonomy): domain Bacteria; phylum Pseudomonadota; class Alphaproteobacteria; order Rhizobiales; family Xanthobacteraceae; genus Pseudolabrys. The sequence continues at coordinate 10,865 of JBEPUC010000058.1, forward strand.
TGTAGCCGTCCCGTTCCTTCGATAAAACATCCTGGATAGCCAACATCGAACCGGCTCCGGGTTTGTTCTCGACGACGACCGGTTGGCCGATTGATTTGCTCAGTCTGTCGGCGATGAAGCGAATAGGCACGTCAGTCGGCCCGCCGGCGGTGAAGCCCACAACGATGCGGACAGGCCGATCCGGAAAGTCGGCCGCGGACGCGAGGCTCGCGCCGCATATCGCATTTCCGATCAATATGCCGATGGATAGCGCCGTTATCGCCCCCGCGCGGCGGATTGGTCTGGTCGCGAGTGTGAGCATCATCTTTCTCCTTTTTGCCATGGGCCTCTTTCTCCTTTTTGCCATGGGCCTCGTTTTCTTGAGCAACCGTTGCCGGTCTTCAGGGCAGGTAGTCCTTCAGATCGAGCGTGCCGAGATTGGGCGGCAGCGCCATGTCGAAGCGCGCTCTCTCTTTCGGCATCGTGACCGCGGGCTTGGTGGCGTCGATCATCCACTTCGTCCCGACACGCTGGAATCCTTCGACGCCGGGAACGACGGGAGAAGCATTGTCCAAGCCCCAGACCTTTACATTCGGGATCATGATGACGTCGCGGTCGGCGCGGACCCGCGTTGCGATCGACCAGAATATCTGTCGGAGATCGGATGCATCGATGTCGTCATCGACGGCGATCGCCATCTTCGGCTGCTGATAAGGCCCGGACAAAGCCGCCATCAGGGCGATCTTGGCTTGGCCTTCGACGCGCGGCCGGAGCTTGATGACCAATGCCAATAGTCCCGACACGGTCAACAGCCGGACGTCGAGGAGATCGAGGCCGCCATCGACGCTGCGCAAATGCTCCATGGTCGCGAGTTCGATGCCCAGTCCCGTCGTGGACTGGGTGTCGGTCGGCGGAAACCCGCAATGCAGGGCGTAATAAATAGCGTCGCGCCGCCGCGTAATGGCTTTCAGGTTGAAGACATGAGCGACGCCGGGGTCGGGATAGGTTCCGGTCACTTCGCCGAACGGTCCTTCCGGCTCGAGATGATTGCCGGGGACGAGTTCACCTTCGAGGACGATCTCGGCATCGGCCGGCACATCGATATCGACCGTTTCGCATTTCACCGTGCGGATGCTTTGGCCAAACAAGCCGCCGGCCAGGCCCAGTTCATCGACACCCGGCGCCGTCGTGTAACCGGCCGATAGCCAGATGGCGGGATGCACGCCGATGACGATGGCGACCGGCGTCGGCAAGCCGCGCTTGGAATACTTGTCGTAGATCGCGCGCGCGTGGCGTGGCAGCATGACGAAGCCGGTCTTGTTCGGCCCCATGATCTGAAGCCGATGCAATGAAAGGTTGCCGACGCCTGTATCGGGATCCTTGACGAAGGTAATCCCCGACGGAATGTACCGCGCCGCGTCGCGCTCCGAAACTTTCGCGGTCGGCAAATCGAGCAGGGTGGCTTGGTCGCCGAGAAGCTTTATTTGTTTGACCGGCGCCTCACCGTTGTGCGGCGTCGATGCGATCGCATTTTTGAAACGCTTGCCGATCTCCTGCAAGAACGTCGCTTCCTCGAGGCCGAGGCCAATCGCCCATTTGCGTCGATCGGCAACGATCTGGCTGCAGGCATGCCATCCGGGATGGCCCTCGATGTTTGTAAAGAGACTGGCTTTGCCAAGGTCAGCGTATGTCTTCCATTCGATAGCCGACATGTTCTCTGTCGGATGAACGGACTTTTTGAATCGAATGAGTTCGCCGCGCGTCTCCAGTTCTGCCAGGAATGTCCGGAACGATTGATCGAGCATGTTGCCGCCGCTCATTGGCGGCACGGTTGATTGATTACCCTGCGTCATCCATTCCTCGTGTCAAAGCTTGCCGCAGTTCGAAATGCCGGAGTTGAATGCGGCTTCACGTGATGGCGTGCGAACTGCGTTGGATCGTCGTCGACCGCGCAAGCATGCGACGAAATCGTCGTTCGCGAGAGCGAAACGCGGTTTCAATCAAGGTAGCGATTGTCGATTGCGCGTGTCAATCGTTTGCATCACGCGGCATTCCGACGCGAGGATTGCGCGAACTGCAAACGCTCTTCTAATCCGCGAGCTTTAGATAAAGACAACCGCGATGAAAGACGGATTCTGCCGCAGTGCTTGCACGACGAGGGCGTGAGTTATCAACGGCAGATAAAGTCCGGTCACATCTTACGTTCGAGCACCATCTGCGTCTGCGTCACCAGCGCGCACAGCCTGCCATCGCCGCGGGTGATACGCGTCTGCCAGACCATCGTCGTTCGCCCGCGATGCAAGGGCGTGCATTCGGCATAAGCCACATCGCCAACGGGAATCGCGGCAAAGAAATTGGTCTTGCTCTCGATCGTAGTGGTGTACTGGCCGTCCTTGAGGTTGGCGGTTGCCGCGGTGCCGCCGAGATTGTCGGCCAGCGCCATGATCGCGCCGCCATGCATGACATTGAAGCGATTGTTGAAGTCATCGCGCACTGGCAATTCCGCGGCAACTCGCTCCGGCGAAATATGCGTGATCCTGATTCCGAGGAATTGCGCGAAAGCCGGCTGCGTCTTGGCCGCTTCGTTGACGTCGGTCATTGCGATGAGGCTCCGGAAGGGCAAAAAGAAAGAGGGGCGCGGATCGATGATTCCGCACCCCTCGTTCTATAGCAGTAAAAGACGCGACGCTTACTTCGGCTGCGGCGCGATCCGGATGTACGGCTTGGGCTGCTTGTAGCCGCCCGGATAAAGCGTCTTGGCTTCCTCATCGGTGATGGCGCCGCCGAGAATGATATCCTCGCCTTGCTTCCAGTTCGCCGGCGTCGATACGCGATGCTTGGCGGTAAGCTGGAGCGAGTCGAGCACGCGGATCACTTCATCGAAGTTGCGTCCGGTGCTCATCGGATAGACCAGGATCAGCTTGATCTTCTTGTCCGGCCCGACGATGAACACGTTGCGCACGGTCTGATTGTCGGCCGGCGTGCGTCCTTCGGCGGTCCCGGACGTCGAAGCGGGCAGCATGCCGTAGGCTTTGGAAATCTTGAGTTCGGTGTCGCCGATCATCGGATAATTCGGCGCAAAGCCGACGACATCCTTGATGTCATCCGCCCATTTCTTGTGGTTGTCGACCGGATCGACCGAAAGGCCGATGATCTTGGTATTGCGCTTGTCGAACTCGGGTTTGAGCCGCGCCATGGTGCCAAGTTCGGTGGTGCAAACCGGCGTGAAATCCTTGGGGTGCGAAAACAACACGCCCCATGAATTGCCAAGCCAATCGTGAAACCGGATTTTGCCTTCGGTTGTATCCGCCTCGAAGTCCGGCGCGGTGTCGCCAATTGCTAACGTCATGACAAGTCTCCAATTTAATGTGGAAATGCGTCCTTCGCCTAATATAGACCTGCCTGCGAAGACGGAATAGGGCCGACGATAAAGAGTGTCGATTTAGTGTAGCCGCGTTCGATTTAGAACAAAGCCTGCGGCATAGCCTGTGCCGCGAAAGGGATATTCTAGCCATCCCCCTTCTCGGATGGGGGGTTAGCGCCCGGTGAACTATCAAATGATCGCGATGGTGATCTGGCGTCGCTTATCGCTCGCCCGCTGCCTCCGTCATCGGGGAGAGAGGCAGGCTCGCATTGACTTTTCGTTGCAGTGCCGCAAGGTTCTCCTGCCGGTTTCGCGGCGGGAAATAAGCGACGCATGTTCAAGCGCATTCTGATCGCCAATCGGGGCGAAATTGCCTGCCGGATCATCAAAACCGCGCGCAAAATGGGCATCGAGACGGTTGCCGTCTATTCGGAGGCCGACAAGGATGCGCTCCACGTCGAGATGGCCGACACGGCCATCCTGATCGGCCCACCGGCGGCGGCGCAAAGCTATCTGGTCATCGAGAAGATCGTCGCCGCCTGCAAGGAGAGCGGGGCCGAGGCCGTCCATCCCGGCTATGGATTTTTGTCCGAGCGGGAGGCCTTCCCCAAGGCACTCGAAGCGGCGGGCATAGTCTTCATCGGGCCTAACCCTAAGGCCATTGCGGCGATGGGCGACAAGATCGAGTCGAAGAAAGCGGCCGCCGCCGCCAAGGTCTCGACCGTGCCCGGCCATCTCGGCGTCATTGCCGATGAAAAAGAGGCGGTGAAGATCGCCAATGCGATTGGCTATCCGGTCATGATCAAGGCGTCGGCCGGCGGCGGCGGCAAGGGCATGCGCATCGCCTACTCGGAATCCGAAGTGGCGGAAGGCTTCGCCCGGTCGAAGTCGGAGGCGAAATCGTCGTTCGGCGACGACCGCATGTTCATCGAGAAATTCATCACCGATCCGCGCCACATCGAAATCCAGGTGCTCGGCGACAAGCACGGCAATGTCATCTATCTCGGCGAGCGTGAATGCTCGATCCAGCGCCGCAACCAGAAGGTCATCGAAGAGGCGCCGTCGCCTTTGCTCGATGACGCGACGCGCAAGAAGATGGGCGAGCAGGCTTGTTCGCTGGCGCGGGCGGTCGGCTATGACAGCGCCGGCACCGTCGAGTTCGTCGCGGGGCAGGACAAGAGCTTCTTTTTCCTGGAAATGAATACGCGGCTTCAGGTCGAGCATCCGGTCACCGAATTGATCACCGGCATCGATTTGGTCGAGCAGATGATCCGTGTCGCCGCCGGTGAAAAGCTTTCGATCAAGCAGAGCGACGTCAAGCTGACAGGCTGGGCAGTCGAGTCCCGCGTTTACGCCGAAGACCCGTATCGCAACTTCCTGCCCTCGACGGGCCGGCTGACGCGCTATCGTCCACCGGCCGAACGGACCAGCGATGGCGTCACCGTGCGCAACGATACCGGCGTCTACGAAGGCGGCGAGATATCGCTGTTCTACGATCCGATGATCGCCAAGCTCGTCACCCATGCGCCGACGCGGCGCGAGGCCATTGAGGCGCAGGGCGAGGCGCTCGACGCGTTCGTCATCGACGGCATCCGCCACAACATTCCGTTTCTATCGGCGTTGATGGCGCATCCGCGGTGGCAGTCGGGCAAGCTGTCGACCGGTTTCATCGCCGAGGAATTTCCGGAGGGCTTCCATCCGCAAGTGCCGGACGGCGAGCGTGCCGAGGTTCTGGCCGCTGTTGCCGCCGCCATCGATACGGTGCTGGGGGAGCGCAAACGCCAAATCTCCGGCCAGATGACCGGCCGCAGCGTGGTGCGCGACAGCAAACGCGCGGTCTGGCTCGGCGACAAGGAATACAGGCTTGAGGTCAGGCGTGAGAACGGCGCCATCGGCGTGCGTTTTCCCGGCAAGAGCACGGATACCATGCGTCTGATGTCCGACTGGAAACCAGGCGACCCGCTGTGGAGCGGCGCCGTCGATGGCCATCCGGTGGCGGTGCAGGTGCGCAATCTGCCGAACGGCTTTGCGCTGTCCTATCAGGGCGTCCAGACCAAAGCCTATGTCTACACCGAAACCGAAGCGGCCTATGCGCGGCTGATGCCGGTGAAGCAGGCCGCCGACATGGGCAAGTTCGTCCTGTGCCCGATGCCCGGTCTCGTCGTGTCGGTCGCGGTCAGCGAAGGGCAGGAGGTCAAGGCCGGCGAAACTGTGGCTGTGGTCGAGGCCATGAAAATGGAGAACGTGCTGCGCGCCGAAGTCGACGGCACGGTGAAGAAGATCAATGCCAAGCCGGGCGATAGTCTTGCGGTCGACGCTGTCATCCTTGAATTCGCCTGATCGCCGCCGTCCCAACCGGCGAAATTGAACCGGCATAAGTCCGAACCCGGCCAAATGGTCCGAATTCCGGAACAAGATATAGCTCCCCGCGTTGGACCGAACCGGCATCGCACAGGGAGATTGGTTCATGCCTCCACGTCGCAAAACCCGCCCGGCGCCCGATCTGGAAACGAATACGCCACCCGATCTCTCGGAGGATCGCCGCAACGATTTGCCGGAAACGCGGCCCGAGACGATGCCGCCGCGCAGCCGTGCCCGCGAAGAGACCCCGGCCGGCGGCGGATTCACGCCGACCGAAGATGGCGGCAATCCGCAGCATCCGATCCACGACGAAGACCAGGAAGACCGAACGTCCAGCGATTACGAGCGCGAGATTGACCGGCTCGATGCCGCCGTCGATCGTCGCATCGATTGACGGCAAGCCGCATCGCCATTCGGAGGAGGCTGATGCCGGAGGGCGTCGAGATCGTGGTTCATGTCGTCGTGCAAGGTCGCGTCCAAGGCGTCGGCTATCGCGCCTTCGTATCGCGCGAGGCCGAACGGCATTGCCTGCAAGGTTGGGTGCGCAATTGTCGCGACGGTTCGGTAGAAGCTTTGTTCAAGGGGGAGGCCGAACCGATCGAGGACATAATCGTGGCGTGCCGGCGCGGCCCGCCCGGCGCCCGCGTTGATGCCGTCCACCGGCGCGATGGTACTGAAGCGGAGATGCGTGCCCGCGTCGCCGGCGAGGATTTCTCGCTACTGCCGACGCTTTAACGGCCAGTCTCGCCGAATAATTCCTCGAACGACGCGCGCAGCGCCATATCAACCTCGAGCATCGTCGCCGGGTGTCCAAGGTCGACGAGACTCGTAACGCCATAACGGGCGACACTGACGCCGCATGGGACGATGCCGCCGAAGTGGGAAAGGTCGGGTTCGACGTTGATGGCGACGCCGTGCAACGTCACCCACTTCTTCACGCGGATACCAAGCGCGGCAATTTTGTCCTCAGAGTCCGCTCCTTTGTCGGGACGGCGCACCCAGACGCCGATGCGGTCCTCGCGCCGCTCACCGCGCACGTTGAAGGCGGCGAGCGTCCGGATGATCCATTCCTCCAGCGTGGCGACGAAACGGCGCACGTCGGGCTCGCGACGCTTGAGGTCGAGCATCACATAGCCGACCCGTTGGCCCGGCCCGTGATAGGTCATCTGGCCGCCGCGCCCGCTGTCGAAGACCGGAAACCGCGCATCAAGCACGTCGGCGCGATTGGCCGAGGTGCCGGCGGTGTAAAGCGGCGGGTGCTCGACCAGCCAAACCAGTTCGGGCGCGTCGCCCCTTGAAATGGCTTCGACGCGAGCCTCCATAAAGGCGACAGCGTCCTCATAGCCGACCGGGGCGTCGGCGACGCGCCATTCCACCGCGGCTGCGCCGGCTGGCGCGGGCATCCCGAGGGTCAATTGATCGCGCATGTTAACTGCTGATTAACCATAGCCATGGTGCTCTGAACCACCCCGGGGACTCGCGGGGAGGACATGACAGGAAGTTGGGCACTTGGCCACATTCGACAAGGTTTCCATCGACATCACCGTGGTGCTCGGCACCACCACCATGCCGATCCATCAGGTCCTGCGGCTCGGCCGCGGCGCCATTATCGAGCTTGAGGCCGGCGAGGACGATGCCGTCAATATCCTGGCGAACAACCTGCCGGTCGCAAAGGGCACGGTCGTCGTCAACGGGAATCGTATCGCAGTCGAGGTCGGCGAACTGCTGCCGCGGCCGCTCGATATGCGCTAGGCCCCGCCAGCGGCCCAATTCGGCCTTTATTTTGCGGGCGCCGCCGGGCCGGTCCAGGGCCGGGGATAACGGCTTGATGACGCGGCAAAATTTCCGCCCATCGAGGCCGGGACTACGGCCGCTGGCCCTTGTCCCTGCTGACCCTATTTGTTACACGATCCGCCGTAACGCGGCCGTGGCGGAACTGGTAGACGCACTGCCTTGAGGTGGCAGCGGAGCAATCCGTGGAAGTTCGAGTCTTCTCGGCCGCACCAGTTTAACTGACTGTATTTATTGAATTTCCGTTCCCGCACCTAAGTGAAAAGGTGCGGGAATGAAATTCGCTCGTCGTTGCCATTTTTGACCAGAGGTGCCGGCCGTCTGCAAATTTCGCGCGCGGCGAGGGCAACGGTCGTCCGCCAGACAATCGCCCGGAATGGGTCCGTGGCCCGCCGTAGTCACGGCGCGGTGTCCGTGAGCCGGGGTACACCCGGCGCCCGGCGGGATTGGGCGGCGCGCGTGGGGTTACGGCCGCGGCGCCGCCCAAAAGATAGGGGGGGGTTTTAAAAAAAGACGCGGGGGGCCGCCGGGAGGGGGT
>JBEPUC010000059.1:0-18648 GCA_041691675.1 Hyphomicrobiales bacterium
GGGGGGTTTTGTATTGGGGGCCGGGGGCTATTCCGCGGTCCGGTATTGAGGGGGTTTAAGGTTCCCGATGCGCCTCCACCGTCATGCCCGGCCTTGTGCCGGGCATGACGACTTACTCTAGGCGGTAAGACAGACGTGGATGGCTGGGACGAGCCCGGTCATCACGGCGCGCGTTGTTGGCCGATGACGGCGTCTGTTCGGCCCTCATGGTGAGGAGCGCACAAAAGGTGCGCGTCTCGAACCATGGGCCGCCCATCCTTCGAGACGCGTCGCATGCGCGACGCTCCTCAGGATGAGGCGGAAGGTGCTACGCCGCGTCGCTGGTCACCCGCACGATCTTGCGCAGCTCCTTGCCGATCGCGTGTTCCGCTGTCTCGACATCGAACCTGTTTTGCAGATTGAGCCAGAGTTGCGTCGAGGTGCCGAGCGCCTTGCTCAGGCGCAATGCGGTGTCGGCGGTGACGCCGCTGGTCTCGGCGGTGATGCGCTCGACCCGCGTGCGCGGCACGCCCATCGCCTTGGCCAGCGCGCCGGGCGACAGGTTGAGCGGCACGAGAAATTCCTCGCGCAGGATTTCGCCAGGATGGAGAGGAGGAAGTTTTTTAGCCATGGCGATATTCCCTAGTGATAGTCGGTTATTTCCACATCGATGGCGCCTTGCGGAGTCCAGCGAAAGCAAATCCGGAATTGATCGTTGATCCGGATCGAGTGTTGTCCCTGACGGTCCTTGCTCAGAGCCTCAAGCCGATTGCCCGGCGGCACCTTCAAGTCGCGCAAATCATGCGCGGCATCGAGATAGCCAAGCTTGCGGCGGGCGACCTTCACGAGATCAGATGGGAAGCCCTTCGGGCTCTCGCCTCTCGATACGGCTTCCGTGGTCCGGTCCCTGAAGGACTTGATCATGGATGATATGTATCATTATCTGATACGGACGGCAAGAGCATGTATCATGATTTGATACACTGTTGGGCCTACCGCCCTTTCTTCTTAAACCCGCCCCGCATCCCCGGCCGGCCGAGCTTCGAGCGCGGGCCTTGATTATCCGCGCGCGACGGGATCGATTCAACACCCGGACCCATTTCGTCGAGGTTTGGTTTGCGCGGACGTTGCAGATCGCCTTGCCTCGCCGGCTTGAACTCATGCCAACTCGCGATGCCCATTTCGTCGAGCACCGGTTTGTGCGGGCGGGAGAGGGGATCGCTGCCGCGTGCGGCCCCACCCCCCGCGGCTCCGCCGCGGGACCCTCCCCCTGCGGGGGAGGGATTGGAAGACGACGCGCCGCCGCGCGGTTTCTTAGCCGAAGTCGCGCGTCTCAGCTTCGGGTCTTGCGTCACCATCACGTTGCGCACGGTCGGGTTGTCGACCACCGCCAGCTCGGTCTGGCGCAGGCGCTTGATTTCGTCGCGCAGGCGCGCGGCCTCCTCGAAGTCGAGATCGGCGGCGGCTTCGCGCATGCGCGTTTCGAGATCGGACAGCACGCTCTCGAAGTTGTGGCCGATGGTGGCGGCGTCGCCGAACTCGCCGCTATCGGCGCCGCCCGTCGAAATCAGAACGTGGTCGCGCTCATAGACCGAGTCCATGATGTCGCCGATCGACTTCTTGATGCTCTCCGGCGTGATGCCGTTCGCGGTGTTGTATTCGACCTGCTTCTCGCGGCGGCGGTTGGTTTCCTCGATGGCGCGCTGCATCGAGCCGGTGATCTGGTCGGCATAGAGCACGACCTTGCCGTCGACGTTGCGTGCGGCGCGGCCGATGGTCTGGATCAGCGACGTCTCCGAGCGCAGGAAGCCTTCCTTGTCGGCGTCGAGAATGGCGACCAGCGCGCATTCCGGAATGTCGAGGCCCTCGCGCAACAGGTTGATGCCGATGAGCGCGTCGAACGCGCCGAGGCGCAGGTCGCGGATGATCTCGATGCGCTCCAAAGTGTCGATGTCCGAGTGCATGTAGCGTACGCGGATGCCCTGTTCGTGCATGTATTCGGTGAGGTCCTCGGCCATGCGCTTGGTCAGCACCGTGACCAGCGAGCGATAGCCGGCCAGCGCCACCTGACGCACTTCGCCAACGAGATCGTCGACCTGCGTGCGCGCCGAGCGGATTTCGACCGGCGGATCGATCAGTCCGGTGGGGCGGATGACCTGCTCGACGAAGACGCCATTGGCCTCGTTCATTTCCCAATGGCTCGGCGTTGCCGAGACGGCCAGCGTCTGCGGCCGCATCGCGTCCCATTCCTCGAAGCGCAGCGGCCGGTTGTCCATGCACGAGGGCAGGCGGAAGCCGTATTCGGCCAGCGTCGCCTTGCGCCGGAAGTCGCCGCGGAACATGCCGCCAAGCTGCGGCACGGTGACGTGGGACTCGTCGGCGAACACCAGCGCGTTGTCGGGCACGTATTCGAACAATGTCGGCGGCGGCTCGCCGGGCCTGCGGCCGGTGAGGTAGCGCGAATAGTTCTCGATGCCGGCGCAGGAGCCGGTGGCTTCCATCATTTCGAGGTCGTAGCGCGTGCGCTGTTCGAGCCGTTGCGCCTCGAGCAGGCGGCCGGCGGCGTTGAGCTGTTGCAGGCGGACGCGCAGCTCCTCCTTGATCGAGTTCATGGCCTGGATCAACGTCGGGCGCGGCGTGACGTAATGCGAATTGGCGTAGACCTTGACGAATTCCAGTTCGTCGGTCTTCTGCCCGGTGAGCGGATCGAATTCGTGGATCGACTCGATCTCGTCGCCGAACAGCGACACGCGCCAGGCGCGGTCCTCGTAATGCGCCGGGAAGATTTCGATGACGTCGCCGCGCACGCGGAACGAGCCGCGGAAGAAGTCGGCCTGCGTGCGCTTGTATTGCAGCGCGACGAGGTCGGCCATCAACTGGCGCTGGCCGATGCTCGCGCCCTGTTTCAGCGTGAACGTCATGGCCGAATAGGTTTCGACCGAGCCGATGCCGTAAATGCACGACACCGAGGCGACGATGATGACATCGTCGCGTTCGAGCAGCGAGCGCGTCGCCGAATGGCGCATGCGGTCGATCTGCTCGTTGATCGAGGATTCCTTCTCGATGTAGGTGTCGGTGCGCGGGACGTAGGCTTCCGGCTGGTAGTAGTCGTAATAGGAGACGAAATACTCGACCGCGTTGTCGGGGAAGAACGACTTGAACTCGCCGTAGAGCTGCGCCGCCAAGGTTTTGTTCGGCGCGAGGATCAGCGCCGGGCGCTGCGTCGCCTCGATCACCTTGGCCATGGTGAAGGTCTTGCCGGAGCCGGTGACGCCGAGCAGCACCTGCGTGCGGTCGCTGCGCTTGACGCCCTCGACCAGTTCGCGGATCGCCACCGGCTGATCGCCCTTGGGCTCGAACTCGGACTTGATGACGAACTTCTGGCCGCCTTCGGATTTTTCCGGCCGCGGCGGGCGATGCGGCGTCCAGACGTGGCCGGTCTCGGCCTCGTTGCGGAATTCCTCGCGGCCCTCGCGCAGCAGTTTCTCCAGCGCGTCGGCGGTAGCCTCGACGCCCATCGACGACAGCCCACCGGGACCTTGCGGCAGGTCGGCGCGCGGCAGCCGATATTTCGGATCGCCGCCGGCGCGGGCGATGATGGCGTCCTTGACGGCTTTGGCGCGGTCGGCGTCGGAAGGCGCGGCGTCGTTACCGTCGCCCAGTCCGAGTTCATTGGCCAAAGCCGGATCGAGGCCGGTCACCGGCGCGCCGGTGAAGTCCGATTGCGGCGCTTCCTCGAAGCCGTCGGGCAACGGAACGGATTTGGGCGTCGATTTGCGCGCTCTGTGGGCCTCGGAAAAATCGCGGCGGCGATCCCACGAATTGTCGACGGGGGGCTGGATTCCCGTGCCAGACCCCATGCCGGCGGTGCCCTTGCCGATGGCCGGATTGAGCAGATCGGCCAGCGAATCCTCGATCGGCGCGTCGGGCGGCCGCGAAGCCTTGGCGCGCGTCGGACGGGCAGGGTCTTTTTTCGGCTTTGCCGGATTTTTGGCCGGATTTTTCGGAGGGGAGTTCGCCATCGGCCGAATATGGGGGGAGTCGGCGGGCGGGGAAAGGTGCCGTCCACCAAGTTCGCCGACTGACCGCGCCGGTCATTGTCCGTTCATCGTCGCTGCCGCAAACTCGCCGGAGTTTCGTCGGATGACGAGGCTGCGGCGAGAGACTGGTGAGTAGGGCATGGCCGTCGACCCTCAGAATCAAAATAACACCGCGCTCGTTCGCTTCGGTTTCGCGGCCAAATCCGGCGCGCCGGCAACGGACGTGCGGGCGGCGCTGCTGGCCGAACTCGAAAAGCCGGGTGCCGGGCAAATCGTCAATGACGACCTGCTCAATGTTGGCGAAGCGGCGCGCGCCGCGTTCGATTTCCGGCAGGAGCGCAAGGCGGCGCGGCTGTTGGCGAAGGCGGAGCAGGACGCCGCTCAAGCCGCCGCGCGCGAGGCAGCGCGAAACCCGCCGGCGAAACCGGATATGGTGGCCAAGCCCGATCAAAAGTCCGACGCGAAGCCCAAGCAACAGCCCGGCATTCCCCGACAAATCTATCTCGAAGAAGCCAAGGCCCGGCTCGATGCCGCGCTCGCCGCCGAGACCGGCTTCGCCGAACGGCTGGTCTGGTTCTGGTCGAACCATTTCTGCGTGTCGGCCGACAAGGGTCAGGTGCGCGCATTGTGCGGCGCCTTCGAGCGCGAAGCCATTCGCCCGCACATCACCGGCAAATTCGCCGACATGCTGATCGCCGTCGAATCCCATCCGGCGATGCTGCACTATCTCGACAACGCGCGGTCGATGGGTCCGAATTCGCGCGCCGGCCAGCGCCGCGGCAAGGGCATCAACGAAAATCTGGCGCGAGAAATTCTTGAACTGCATACCGTCGGCGTGCGCACCGGCTATTCGCAGGATGACGTCACGCGTTTCGCCAAGGTCATCACCGGCTGGACCGTGGTGCCGCTGAAACAGGAGCGTGGCGGCGAATTCAGGTTCAACCCGAACCTGCACGAGCCCGGCGCGGAGCAGGTCATGGGCCGCGACTATCCGGACGGCGGTATCGGGCAGGGCCGCGCCGTGCTTGAGGCGCTGGCGAAGAATCCGGCGACGGCCAAACACATCGCCACCAAGCTCGTCCGGCATTTCGTCGCCGACGAACCGCCGCCAGCTTTGGTCGCGCTGCTCACCCAAAGTTATCTCGACAGCGACGGCGATCTCAGGGAAATCGCAAAGGCCCTGGTGACCGCGCCGGAAGCCTGGGCCGCGCCGCGCAGCAAACTCAAGAAGCCGGCGCAATGGCTGATCGACGGTCTGCGCGCCTTCGACATGAACCCGCAGGACGTACGGCCTTTCTTGCGGGCGCTCAATTTATTGGGCGAGCCGTTGTGGCGGCCGCCGGCGCCGAACGGTTTTTCGGACGACAGCGCCGCCTGGATGGATGGCCTGCCGCAACGGCTCGATATCGCCAATCGCATGGCGCGGCTCGCCGGCCCCGGCGTCGATCCCGATGCGGTGGCGACACGCACGTTCGGGCCGCTGATGTCGGCCGAGACGAAACAGACTTTGGCGCGGGCGGAGAGCCGGCCGCAGGCCCTTGCGATGTTGCTGATGACGCCCGAATTCCAACGCCGCTAACCAAACCGAGTGATGCCATGACATTCCCCCCGCATCGTGCCACCCGCCGCGAACTGCTGCTGGGGTCAGGCGCTCTGTTTGCCTGGGCCTATATGCCGAAACTGGCGCTGGCCGAGGGCCGCGATCCGCGCTTCCTCACCATCGTTTTGCGCGGCGCGCTTGATGGTCTCGCTACCGTCGCGCCGGTCGGCGACCCGGACTGGATCCGGTTGCGCGGCGACGATGCATTGCGGCTTGATGGGGAGAACGCGGCGCTGCCGCTCGACTCCATGTTCGCGCTCAATCCGGCGATGCCGAATTTGCACCGCATGTACAAGGCGGGGCATGCGAGCATCGTTCATGCCGTGGCCTCGCCCTATCGCGAGCGCTCGCATTTTGATGGGCAGGACGTGCTGGAAAGCGGCGTGACGCGGCCAGGAGCGAGCGAGAGCGGCTGGCTCAATCGCGCGCTTGTCGGCATGCAGCGCGGCGAACGCGTCGCCGGTAAGGAGATTTTCGCGGTCGGTCCGATCGCGCCGCTGGTGGTGCGGGGTCCGGCCAAGGTGTTGTCCTACTCGTCGCCGCGCCTGCAACCGGCGAGCGACGATACCGTAAGCCGGTTGCTCGATCTTTACCGCCATACCGATCCGGCGCTGGCGCGGGCACTGGAAGAACGCAGCGCGCTCGCCGCGATCGCACGCGGCGACATGAAATCCGGCGCGCCCAAACTGACCGGGCCTTACGCCGGCCTGCGGATGTATTTCACCGAGGCTGCGAGTGCCGCGGCAAAATTCCTGGCGCGGCCGGACGGCCCGCGCGTCGGCGCCTTGGCGTTCGACGGTTGGGACACGCACGCCAACGAAGGCGCGGCGCACGGCCGGCTGTCGGTGCTGCTCGGCGCGCTCGACGGCGCGCTGGCGGCAATCGAAAGCGGCATGGGCGAGGCCTGGAAGGATACGGCGGTCGCGGTTGTCACCGAATTCGGCCGCACCGCGCGCATCAATGGCACCGAAGGGACCGATCACGGCACCGCGACGGTGGCGTTGCTTGCCGGCGGTGCGCTCAAAGGCGGCCGCGTGATCGGCGACTGGCCGGGCGTTTCGGAGGCGGCCTTATACGAAAGCCGGGACCTCAAGCCGACGACCGATCTGCGCGCGGTGTTGAAGGGCATTCTGCGCGACCACCTGCGCGCCGACGAACGCATGCTGGCGCGTGACGTTTTTCCCGGCAGCGAGAAGGTGAAGCCGCTGACCGGGCTGGTGGTTTAGCGACGGGGCCGGGATCAGGCCCCTGGTGGGGAGAGTGCGCCAGAAAGCCGTTGCGCCGATCCGAAGTTCCCTCCACTCTAATGCGCCTCATCGGCTCATTGCCGTCGTCCCGACGTAAGGGAATTGCTCATCTTCGGTGTGGCAAAAAGGGTCTCACGCACGGGCTCGCGCCCGGATTTGCCATTCGTGAAGGACCCGCCGCGAAGGACCTGCCATGACGGATTTCCCTGTCGCATCCGCCTCTCCCGCCATCGATACCAGCGGCAAAATATTCGATCTGGCGCCGGTGTCGCTGTGGCTCGAGGATTACAGCGGCGTCAAGGCGCTCTTCGAGGCGTGGCGGCGGGCCGGCGTGACGTCGCTCCGCGATCATCTGACGGGTCACCCGGGCCGGGTGAAGGAATGCGCCAGCCGAATCCGCGTGCTTCAGGTCAACCGCCAGACGCTCAATCTTTTCGCCGCGAACGACCTCGACCATCTGGTCGGCAATCTCGAGCGCGTGTTCCGCGACGACATGCTGGCGACGCACATCGAGGAACTGGTCCAGCTTTGGGACGGCAAATCAGAATTTTCGAGCAATACGGTAAACTATTCCCTCGACGGCGACCGGCTCGACATCCAGCTCAAGGCGACGATTTTGCCGGGCTACGAGGAGAGCTGGGCGCGCGTCCTGCTCGCCATCGAGGATGTCACCGACCGCGAGCACGCGCGGCGCCTGCTGATCGGCAGCGAGAATTACGCGCGCGGCCTGTTCGCGCATTCGCCGGTGTCGCTCTGGGTTGAGGATTTCTCCGGCGTCAAGCGGTTGATCGACGAGGTGCGGTCGCAGGGCATCACCGATCTGCGCGTCTTCACAGACGTACACGAAGAGTTCGTCCATCGCTGCATCAGCGAAATCCGCATCATCGACGTCAACCGGCACACGCTCGAACTTTTCGGCGCGCCGGACCAGGCCACGCTGCTCAACAGCCTGCCGACCATCATGCGCGACGAGATGGAGCCGTGTTTCCGCGAGCAGCTTATCGACCTGTGGGCCGGCAAGTTGTTTCAGCAACGCGAGGTCGTCAACTACGCGCTCGACGGCACCAAGCTGAACCTGCTGTTGCAGTTTTCGGTGCTGCCGGGGCGCGAGCACGACTGGTCGCTGGTTCAGGTCGCGCTCACCGACATTACCGCGCGCAAGAAGGCCGAGGCCTATCTCGAATATCTCGGCAGCCACGACTCGCTGACCAAGCTGTGCAACCGCTCGTTCTTCGCCGACGAACTCAATCGTCTGGAGCGCAAAAGCTCGGGACCCGTCACCATCATCATGGTCGACCTCAACGGGTTGAAAGCCGCCAACGACGAACTCGGCCATGCCGCCGGCGACTCTCTGCTGCGGCGCGCCGGCGAGGTGCTCAATTCGATCATCGACCAGCCGGCCAAAGCGGCGCGCATCGGCGGCGACGAGTTCGCCGTGATTCTGCCCAACACCGAACGCGCCGAGGGCGAGGCGCTGATCAAGGTGATTTTCGATCTCATCGCCATCAATAACGAGTTCTACACCGAGCTTCCGCTCAGCCTGTCGATCGGTCTGGCGACGAGCGAGCCCGGCGAGCGGTTGGAAGCGGTGGTCAAGCGCGCCGATTTCGACATGCTGGAAGCCAAGCGCGAGCACTATACGCAGGCGGCAACGCCTCCGACTCGCCGTGCCGTGCGGGTTTCGGAGTCGCGATCTTTCGGTCGCGCCCCGGAATGACGGAAAGCTAAAATCCCTTTACGGCTTCGCTGACGTGCTCGACCTCGGGCGGGCTGGCGAAACAGTGACCGACCAGCTTGCGCCATTCCTGAAAATCCGCCGCGCCGCGGAAATCGACGGTGTGGTTTTCCAGCGTCGCCCATTTGACGAACAGCCGGTAGCGCTGCGGTTTTTCGACCGAGCGCTCCAGCCGCATGCCGGTGCAGCCCTTGGCACGTTTGAAAATCGGCGTCGCCTTGGTCACGCCGGCTTCGAATTCGGCTTCCATGCCGGGCTTGACGTCGATCTGGGCAATTTCCGTGACCATTTTTTCTACTCTCTCATCCTGCGCATGATGTTTATCCGAAAACCGCTTTATCCTGCCGACCTTGAGCGCAACAAACAAGCTACTCCGCCGCCTGCCGGTTCTGCTCGACGATGAAGCCGCCGGACTGGTGCCGCCACAGCGCGGCGTAGTGGCCGTCGGCGCGCAGCAGTTGGTCGTGCGTGCCCTGTTCGACGATGCGGCCACGATCCATGATTACCAGCCGGTCCATCATCGCGATGGTCGAGAGGCGGTGCGCGATGGCGATCACGGTCTTGTCGGCCATCAGCGCGCCGAGGCTCGACTGAATCGCGGCCTCGACTTCGCTGTCGAGCGCAGACGTCGCCTCGTCCAGCACCAGCACCGGCGCGTCCTTGAGGATGACGCGCGAGATCGCCACACGCTGGCGCTGGCCGCCCGACAACTTGACGCCGCGCTCGCCGACATGGGCGTCGTAGCCGCGCCGGCCTAGCTGGTCTTCAAGGTCGAGGATGAAGTCATGCGCATGCGCCATCTGGGCGGCGGCGACGATCTCGGCGTCAGTGGCTTCGGGCCGGCCATAGCGGATATTGTCGCGGATCGAGCGGTGCAGCAAGGATGTATCCTGCGTCACCACCGAGATTTGCGCGCGCAGGCTTTCCTGCGTGACCTCGGCGATGTTCTGGCCGTCAATGAGGATGCGACCGCCCTCGACGTCAAAGAAGCGCAGCAACAGATTGACCAATGTCGATTTGCCGGCGCCGGAGCGGCCGACCAGACCGATCTTCTCGCCCGGCTTGACGTCGAGCGTGAGGCCGTCGATCAGGCCACTGTCGCGGCCATAGCCGAAGCGCACATTGTCGAAGACGACTTCGCCCCGCGACACCACAAGCTCCGGCGCTTCCGGTCTGTCGAGCAGGGTGTGGGGGCGGGCGATTGTCATCATGCCCTCCTGCACCACGCCGATATTCTCGAAGATGCCGGTGATCTGCCAAGCGACCCAGCCGGACGCGGCGACGATCTGCGTCGTCATCGGCAGCGCCATCGCCACCGTGCCGACGGTGATGTCGCCGTGCTGCCACAGCGCGATCGCAAAGGCGCCGGTCGCGGTGATGAGCATCGCATTGAGCAGCGTCAGCGTCAGCGCGAACAGCGTGTTGAGTCGCAGCGACAGGTGGAAGCGTTCGGTGTGCTGGTCGATGGCCTCGCGCACATAGGCGTCTTCGTCTTTGGCGCGGGCGAACAGCTTGACCGTCAATATGTTCGTATAGGTATCGACGACGCGCCCGGTGAGCATCGAGCGCGTTTCCGACATCAGCTTGGAGCGGTCGCGCATTCGCGGCACGAAGAAGCGCAGCATCGCGATGTAGCCGAGGAACCACAGCGTCACCGGCAGCGCCAGCCACGGGTCGGCATGCGCCAGAAGCAGAAGCGACGACGTGCCGTAGATCAGGATGAACCAGACGGCGGTGAGCAGCGCCACCAGGCTTTCGCGGATCGCCGGTCCGGTCTGCATCACGCGGGTGGCGATACGGCCGGCGAAATCGTTCTGGAAAAACGACCAGGACTGCCGCACCACATGCCAGTGGTTCTGCCAGCGGATGCGGTTGGAGACGTTCGCGGCGATGCCCTGGTTCATCAGCAGATGCTGCGAGACGAAAGCGAGCGGGCGCAGCACCAGCATCACCGCCGCCATGGCGGCGAGCATCGGCCAGTTCTCGCTCAGGACGTTTTCCGGCGTCGCATTGGTGACCAGCGTCACGACCTTGCCGATGAATACCGGAATGGTGACGTCGAGCAGCGCCACGATAAAGCCGATGGCGAACAGGCCGGCGAACAGCCAGCGCGCCTGTTTGGCGAAATGCCAATAGAACGCCGCCAGCCCGGGCGGCGGCACCGCCTGCTCGGGAATCGCCGTGGTCTTGAGCGCGCGTTCAAACAGTCGAAACATAAGCGTTGCGGGCTCTTGCCAAATAAAGGCCGGGCGCGCCTTTGTCCTAAAGTCGCGCTCGGCCGTATCTGGAGGGGTTCGATTGTCCCTCAGATAAAATCGGTTCGTGTCGAGACCATGGCGGCGGCGCTTCGCAGGCATGCCGGACACAGGCAGTCCTCGGATGAATTTGCCGGCGCCTGCCGGGGAATAGGCAACCGCGCCGGCTCGGCCGCGCACCAGCAATTACCGTCGAGCAAGCAGTCGAACGCCGCGCCGCAGCGGGCGCAGGTTAGCCGCCTGGGGCAACCACGTCCCGCCGGTCGATGCGGGCCAGGTCAAGGATATGCGCGCCGCCTTGCGCAAGGCGCACGCCGGCGGGTTTTAGACGTCACGATTAATGGACAGGGCGATGCCCCGCTGATACCAGCGGGACGATCAATCGAGCGCGGTTAAGGCCTCAATGCCCGACCTCAACACAGCCGTCGCCGTGGCGATCTTCGCCGCGACCTACCTGGTGCTCGCGCTCGGCAAGATTCCCGTCTACCGCATCGATCGTGCCGGCGCCGCTTTGCTCGGCGGCAGCCTGATGGTCGGCTGCGGCGTGATGTCGATGGACGAAGCCTACAAGGCCATCGATTTCGGCACCATCACGCTGCTCATCGGCATGATGATCGTGGTCGCCAATTTGCGGGTGTCCGGCTTTTTCCGGCTGGTGAATTCCTGGATCGCCACGCACGTGCACCGGCCGCTCGGGCTGCTGGTCGCGGTGCTGCTGGCGTCGGGGCTGCTCTCGGCGTTTCTGGTTAACGACACGATCTGTCTGGTCATGACGCCTCTCGTGCTGGACGTCGTCGAGCGGCTCAAGCGCAACCCGGTTCCTTATCTGCTGGCGATCGCGATGGCCTCGAATATCGGCAGCGTCGCCACCATCACCGGTAATCCGCAGAACATCATCATCGGCAGCCTGTCGGGCATTCCTTATTCGCAGTTCGCGGCGGCGCTGACGCCGGTGGCGGTGTTCGGGTTGCTGGTGACGCTGGCGCTGATCGTGGTCTTTTACCGCCGCGAATTCTTCTCCGGCGATCGCCTGGCGACGGCGGATCTCGATTTGCATTATCACGCCCCGCTGATGATCAAGACCGTGCTGGTGGTCGCGGCGATGGTGGTGCTGTTCTTCATGGGCCAGCCGGTCGCCAAGGTGGCGATTGTCGGCGGTGCGTTCTTGCTGCTGACGCGGCGGGTGAGCCCGGCCAAGATTTACCGCGAGATCGACCTGCCGCTGCTGATCATGTTCGCCGGCCTGTTCGTCGTCGTGGCCGGGTTTGAGAAGACGGTGATCGCGCCGCATCTGCCCGCGCTCCTCGGCAGTTTGCATCTCGACAATGGCGCCTGGCTCGCGACGGTGACGGCGGTGCTATCAAATATCGTCAGTAATGTGCCGGCGGTGCTGGTGCTCAAGCCGTTCGTGCGCGAACTGCAAGACCCGCAGCGCGCCTGGCTGATCGTCGCCATGGCCGCGACCCTGGCGGGAAATTTCACGCTGGTCGGTTCGGTGGCCAATCTGATCGTCGCGCAACGGGCCAAGGCGCGCGGCGTCGAGGTCCGGTTCTGGCCATACTTCGCCATCGGCGCGCCGTTGACGGTGGTGACGATCCTTTTCGGGATATTCTGGCTGGGGGCGGCCGGTTAGCTACTGCGCCGGCGACACCCGCAGGATGCGTCCGGCCTCGTTGTCGGTCAAAAGATACAACGCGCCGTCGGGGCCCTGCTGCACGTCGCGGATGCGTTCGCCGAGATCCTTCAACAGACGTTCTTCTTTCACCGCCTTGTCGCCGTCCAATGTCAGCCGTGTCAACAACTTGAACTTGAGCGCGCCGTTGAACAGGCTGCCCTTCCAGCCCTTGAACAGATCGCCGGTGTAGAACGCCATGCCCGACGGCGCGATCGACGGCGTCCAGTGCCAGAGAGGATCGGCGATGCCTTCGGCCTTCTGCCTGCCGTCGCCGACGATGCTGCCGTCGTAATTGACGCCATAGCTCACCACCGGCCAACCGTAGTTCTTGCCTTTGACGATGATGTTGACCTCGTCGCCGCCCATTGGCCCGTGTTCCTGTTCCCACAATTTGCCGTCGGCCGGATTGAAGGCGAGGCCTTCCGCGTTGCGCAGGCCGTAAGCCCAGATTTCCGGCAGCGCGCCGGACCGGTTGACGAACGGGTTATCGGCGGGTGCACCGCCGTCCGGCTTGATGCGCACGATCTTGCCGATGGTGTTGTCGAGCTTCTGCGCCAACTCCTTGGCGCCGAAATGATCGCCGAGCGTGACGAACAGGTTGCCATCCGGCGCTTGCGCGATGCGGCAGGCGACATTGGCGCGCCCGGCGGGACCGGTCTGGTGGAAGATTTCCTTGATCTGCTCAAGCTTCGGATCGGCGCTGGCGTCGAGATGCGCGCGCAATACCGCGACATTGTTGTCAGTGCCGGCATTGAAGCAGAAATAGATCGTGCCGCTCTGGGCGAAGTTTTTGTCGAGCGCGACGTCGAGCAGCCCGGCCTGGCCGCCGGAATGAACCGCCGGCACGCCGCCGACCGCCTTCGACAAAGCGCCGTCGCGAGCGACGATGCGCATGCGGCCGGGCCGCTCGGTGACCAGCATGCGGCCGTCAGGCAGGAATTGCACCGCCCAGGGATGCACCAGTCCTTTGGCGACGGTTTCGACCGCGAGCGGTCCGGCGGACGATGGATAGGTCTGTGCGCCAGCGGCAGAGGCGACCGGAATAGCCAGCGCGGCGACGAGGGCGAATGCGATGTGTTTCATGGTCGCCAACGCCGCGCTGCTTTGATGGTTTCACATGGGGGAATTACATGGAGGGATCTGTACGCGAGCCGTTTTCCTAGTGCCGGTGGCGATGCCGATCCGGCGGCGGGAATAATGTAAGACCGCCCAAACCGATGAAAAACAGCCCGAGCATCAGGGCGATGACGAACAGGCCGCCGTCGTTGTCGATCACGCCATCGGCCACGCTGGCGTGAGCGATACCGACGGTAACGACAGTCATGGCGATGAGGGTGGAGACGACCAGGCCGGCGATTGTGGCCAACTCGGCTAAGATCGTATGCCGGCTTTCGCGGCCAAGCGCACGCTCGGGAGGAGCGGCAAAACCGGTTCGACCAATGTGCTTGCTCATGACGTACCCACGAAATTGACCGGGATACTCGTTACTGAATCAGCAAGCGATAACGCGCGAACCGGGCGTTGGTTCGGCGCCATTGCGGCTTCGCGGGCGAGGAACCACGGCATTTTTGTGGTGGAGGCCGAAAAAGCGGGTTTTCGCGCGCCCAATGGTTAACCAGAGGTTAAAAACGCCGTTCCTGGCAGCTTTTCCAGCGAATCACGTCAGCCGGCTGCCGCAAGGGACTGCGGCTGCCAGTCCATGGCCACATATCCCGGCTCGCGAGCGATACGGTCGAGCCAGGCGCGCACGTTAGGAAAGCGAGTCAGGTCGAAATCGCACTCGTGCGCCAGATGGGTGTAGGCGTACAGCGCAATGTCGGCGATGGTGAAACGCTTGTCGACGAAGTAATCGTGCTTCGCCAGATGCATGTCCATCACGCCGAGCGCGCGATAGCCGTTTTCCATCCAGTCCTCAAGCGCGTGGCTTTGCAGATCGCGACCGCCCTTGATCAGGCAGAGCCAGAAATAGGCGGCGCCGATGTTGGGCTCCAGGCTGTGCTGCTCGAAGAACATCCATTGCAGCGCCTCGGCCTTCTCGATGCGGTCTTCCGGCGCCAGCGACGTGCTGCCGGCGACATACCAGAGGATGGCGTTCGACTCGGCGAGATGACGGCCGGGCGCGACTTCCAGAAGTGGAATGCGGCCATTCGGATTCTTGGCGAGGTATTCCGGCGTGCGGCTTTCGCCTTGCAAGATGTCGATCTCGACCAGCTCATAGGGAATGTTCAGCGCCGCCAAAGCGAGGCGAACCTTGTAGCTGTTGCCGGAGCGTTGCATCGAATAGAGCGTGTACATGCGAAGCAGTCCTCGTGCTGTCGCGCCGGATATGGGTGGCAAGTCCGGCAATTAAAAGGCCGGCGCACGACAGTTTTGCTACGGCTGTTTCTTATATATGTGACATATCACCGACACATGCGGCAAACATTCAGCCATATGCGTTTCGATTTATGCGACACATCAAAAATACGAATGTCGTGCGCGGTCTGGAATCGAAAATTTTATTCCGTTGTTTATTCCGCCGCCTGCTTGTGGGCGCGCGCATATTCGACAAGGGCGTCGTCTGCAACGGGCACAATGGGCGTGAAGTCGCGATGGGCGATGAATTCCGGCCGGGTGAATTTGGTGATGTGGTTTGATACCGCACATAGCGTCAGGTACACGATCTTTCGCGGGTAGGGTGTGATGTTGGGCGGCGAGGCATGCACCAGATTGCCGTGAAACATCAGCACCGAGCCGGCCTTGCCGGTCGGCGCGACGATGCCGACACCGTCGGGGCCGGCGGCGTCGTTGGCGAGCCGCGTCACGGTTTCCTTGTCCAGCGTCCATAATGGATAAGACGTGGTGGTCACGTCATGACCGGCGTCGAACACGCCGTCCTTGTGCGATTTCGGAATGATCATCAGCGCGCCGTTGATCGGCAGCACGTCGTCGAGAAAGATGGCGATGTTCATCGCCCGCGGCTCGGGCATGCCGTCGTCGCGCGCCCAGGTGCCGTAGTCCTGATGCCATTGCCAAACGTCGCCCTCGAAAGCGGCCTTGGCGTTGAGCTTGAACTGGTGGACGTAGACGCTCTCGCCGAACAACTGCATCAACGGTTCGACGAGGCGCGGATGCCGCGACATCACCTCGAACACTTTGTTGAATTGATGCGCGGCGAAGGCGGTGCGCGGCGCGCCGGATTTCTCGCGCCAGACTTCGGGACGTTCGAGCTTGAGGATGCGATCGGCCTCGGTGCGTAGCAGCGCGATTTCTTCTTCCGAGAAGCAGTTGGGAAAGAAGACGTAGCCTTGCTGGTCGAAGGCTTTGACCTGATCGGCGGACAGTTTCATGGCGCGCACTCCCTGGTGACGAGATCGCGGCCGGTGGTCCGGCTCTTGCGGCGCTATTTTATGAGACTTTATTTTAGGAGTCTTGCCGGAAAACGCCAAAGGCTTTGCGCGTTGCCGCGGTCAAATCCCGGTTCCGTTATGGCGCGGTGCAGCAAGAGCCCGAAGGCCGCCAGCATCAGCGGTGCAGCCAGCGGGATGAGCGTGGCTTGCGGAACCGAGCGTGCAATCAGGGGTACAAGCCACAACGCGGCGAGCACGGATTTCTCCCAGGCGGCGAAGCCGCGCGCGAGGCCATCGGCGGCGAGGAAAGCGATAGCCGGCGCCAGCAGCATCAGGTCATAGTCGAGCGCGTAGGGCGTTGCGAGCAGCGAGCCGATGATCAGCGCCGCCGCCTTGATGGCGAAAGCGGCGGGGCTTCGCCACAGCCAGATCAACGCGGCGGCGATGGCGGCGATAACCGCGCCTTGCATCGCATAGGCCAGCGTCAAGCCGCCGTGCCACATGCGCACCCACGAGAACACGCTCTGGATTTTGTACCAGCCGGTCTGACCTTGCTGGAGCACGACGTCGCGCGTGAATTTTGTCGAAGCAAAGAATGCGGTCCAGACCTCGGTGCCGAAGGCGAGCGTCACGGCGAGCGCCAGCGCTGCGACGGTGACGCCGGCGGCCACGATGACGCGCCAGCGCCCGCTGACGATGAGCACCAGAGGAATGAGCAGACCGAATTGCGGCTTATAGGCGAGCAGACCGAACAGAACGCCAGCGAGGACCGGTCGCTTGTCGAGTTGGACGAGCGCGCCGCCAAATAGAGCCGCGGTGAGAAAGCCGTTGTGCGCCTGGCCGAGATTGACGAAGACGGCGGGGAAGGCGAGCGCGAGAAGAAGCCATTCTTTCTTCACCTCCCCCTGGAGGGGGGAGGTCGGATCGCGAAGCGATCCGGGAGGGGGTGAATTTTTTTCGCTCACCCCACCCCGCGCTTCGCGCGACCCTCCCCCTCCAGGGGAGGGTAAAAGAAGGATTGCGCGAATGGCGAGCACATAAAGCCCCAGCGTCGTGCCCTGCCACACCAGCAGCGCTAGCCAGTACGGCATCGTCGCGAGCAATGCCGCGAGGCCGAGGAAAAACGGCGGGTAGTGCCAGCCGTAGAATTGCGTCGCCGGGCCGAAGATCGCCTGCTCGCGGGCATATTGCCGGGGCGGATCGAAGGGAGCCGCGGGCTGGTCGTCCAGCACATAGGTCCCGGCGGCATAAACATTGGAGAAATCGGTGCCGAGCGGGCGGCCGAACCTATCGTTGCGCCCATCCGAGGTCGCCGCGAGGAAAACCACGCCGAGAATCGAGGCCGCCAGCAAAGCGAGCGCGACCAGCCGAACCCGTTCGCGGGTCAGCCATGCGCCGGTGCTCAGAAGATCGAGAAAACGGGCCATGGGGCAGAGTTAGCAGTGCAGGCTTAAGGGAGGGTTGCGAGAAAGCCTCATCCCGAGGAGCGCCTGAAAGGCGCGTCTCGAAGGGCGAGGGCGGCGTATCTGTCCATCCTTCGAGACGGCGCTGGCGCGCCCTCCTCAGGATGAGGGCCCCATCAACAAGCTTGATCAATGCATCAAACTTTGCGACTTGCTGTTGCCCAACCATCCGATTACGACACGGGCAATTCCAGCAATCCGGACCTGTTTTTGGAGCCCTCCATGGCCTTTATCGCGGACAGCCTCAAGCGCATCAAGCCGTCGCCGACCATCGCGGTGACCGACAAGGCGCGCGCGCTCAAAGCGGCGGGCCGCAACGTCATCGGGCTTGGCGCCGGAGAGCCGGATTTCGACACGCCGGACAACATCAAGGCGGCGGCGATCAAGGCCATCGAGAGCGGCCGGGCGTCGAAGTACACTGCGGTCGATGGTATCGCCGAACTGAAGGATGCGGTGTCGAAGAAGTTCAAGCGCGAGAACGGCCTCGACTACAAGCCATCGCAGATCATCGTCGGCACCGGCGGCAAGCAGGTGCTCTACAACGCTTTCGTCGCGACGCTGAACCCGGGTGACGAGGTCATTATCCCGGCGCCGTACTGGGTCAGCTATCCGGACATGGTCTATCTGGCCGGCGGCACGCCGGTGGAAGTCGTCTGCGCCATGGAAAGCGGCTTCAAGCTGACGGCGGCGCAACTCGAAAAGGCGATCACGCCGAAGACCAAGTGGCTGCTCTTGAACTCGCCGTCGAACCCGACCGGCGCGGCCTATACGCATGCCGAGCTGAAGGCACTGACCGACGTGCTGCTCAAGCACCCGCATGTCTATTGCATGACCGACGACATGTACGAGCACCTGACTTATGACGACTTCAAGTTCGCGACTCCGGCGCAGGTAGAGCCGACGCTTTATCCGCGCACCTTGACGATCAACGGTACTTCCAAAGCTTACTGCATGACCGGCTGGCGTATCGGTTATGCCGGCGGCCCGGAGCCGCTGATCAAGGCGATGGCGATGATCCAGTCCCAGTCGACGTCGAACCCCGCGGCGGTGTCGCAGTGGGCGGCAGTCGAGGCGCTCAACGGTCCGCAGGATTTCATCGCCAAGCACAACGTCATCTTCAAGGAGCGCCGCGACCTCGTCGTGTCGATGCTCAACCAGGCCAACGGCCTCAAGTGTCCGACGCCGGAAGGCGCGTTCTATGTCTATCCGTCCTGCGCCGGCACCATCGGCAAGTCGACGCCAACCGGAAAGAAGCTCGCCACCGACGAGGACTTCGTCACCGAGTTGCTGGAAGCCGAAGGCGTCGCGGTGGTGCAGGGCACGGC
>JBEPUC010000060.1:0-18221 GCA_041691675.1 Hyphomicrobiales bacterium
ATGTTCGAGGAGAAGAACACCAAGTCGAACATGCCGGCGCAGGTCGAGATCTATGCCGAGGGAGAAGACGCCTACAAGTTCCTGTTCATCGCCAAGGGCGGCGGCTCGGCCAACAAGGCGTTTCTGTTTCAGGCGACGCCGTCGATCCTGACGCGCGACCGGCTGCTCGCTTATCTCAAAGAAAAGATCATGACGCTCGGCACCGCGGCGTGCCCGCCGTATCATCTGTCCATCGTCATCGGCGGCACCTCGGCGGAACTGACGATGAAGACGGTGAAGCTCGCCTCGACCAAATATCTCGACGCGCTGCCGACCAAGGGTTCGGAGGACGGTCACGCGTTCCGCGATCTCGAAATGGAAGCCGAAATATTGAAGATGACGCAGTCGTCCGGCGTCGGCGCGCAGTTCGGCGGCAAGTATTTCTGCCATGACGTGCGCGTCATCCGACTGCCGCGCCACGGCGCGTCGCTGCCGATCGGGCTCGGCGTATCGTGCTCGGCCGACCGTCAGGCGCTCGGCAAGATCACCAAGGACGGCGTGTTCCTCGAACAGTTGGAGGAGCATCCGGCGCAGTATCTGCCCGACGTCGATCAGGAAAAACTGGGCGGCGAGGTCGTCAAGGTCGATCTCAACCGCCCGATGAAGGATATCCTGGCGCAGTTGTCGTCCTATCCGACGAAGACGCGGCTGTCGCTCACCGGCACGCTGATCGTCGCGCGCGACTTGGCGCACGCCAAGCTGCGCGAGCGGCTGGAAGCGGGCGAGGGGCTGCCGGATTATTTCAAGAACCATCCGGTCTATTATGCCGGTCCGGCCAAGACCCCGGCCGGCTATGCCTCCGGCGCCTTCGGGCCGACAACGGCGGGGCGGATGGATTCATACATCGACCAGTTTCAGGCAGCCGGCGGCTCGATGATCTCGCTCGCCAAGGGCAACCGCTCGGCGCAGGTGCGCGACGCCTGCAAGAAGCACGGCGGCTTTTATCTCGCCACCATCGGCGGCAGCGCGGCCAATGTTGCCGAGCACTGCATCAAGAAGGTGGAAGTGCAGGAGTATCCCGAGTTCGGCATGGAGGCGATCTGGCGCATCGAGGTCGTCGACTTCCCGGCCTTCATCGTCATCGACGACAAGGGCAATGATTTTTTCAAGGAGCTTAACCTCGGCTAAAGAGCGTTTTCGAGCGAAGTGGACACCGGTTCGCGTGAAGAAAACGCGACAAACAAAAAAACCAGAACCCCCGGCTTTGAATCTCTCAAAGCCGGGGTTCTGGCCACGCGGCGATTTGTTGCAGGGCTGGGCCTCAGGCTGAAGCCCTTATGTTGCAATGCAAAAACTTCGGCCGGTTCGTCCCGGCCGGCCCTTGATTTGCCGCTGATATAATGTGCCGCATCGGACGGCTCCGTGCCGCAGCGGACCTTGCGCCATCCGCCGCGTGCCAAGCCCTCGACGAAAGTGGCATTGACGGCAAGGCCGTTTGCATACGCCATGGTGGCGTTGAACGGGGACTTTGGCGAAGCCCTCCGCAGGCGCTTCGCCGAGATCCTTCATGCGTATCCGAGGGGGACATCGTATAATGGCATCCGGCAGGCCCAATCCTTGAAAAGGGTGCGGCCAAGACGACGCGATACGCAACGATAATAACAGACTTGATTTCAAAACGTGGCTGGGCGGGGACGCCGGGAGCGTCCCGGAGCCCGGGCCAAAAACAAGACGGAGGAAACCTGATGAAAAATCGCGATCAAGATTCCAAGCATCTATCACGCCGCACCGTGTTGCAGGTCGGCGTCGGTCTGGCCGGTGGCGTCATGCTTCCGGGCGGCCTGATGATGCCGGCCGCTGCCGCCGACCATCCGCCGATCGGCACGTTCCCGGCCGGTTCGCAGGGCGACACCGTGTTCATCGGCGCCTCGGTGCCGCGCACCGGCACCTACGCGGTGCAGGGCGAAGACGAGCTCAAGGGCTATCAGCTCGCCATCGAGCATCTCAACGAAGGCAATGAGCTGGCCAAGAAGATCTCGCCGAAGACCAAGAAGGGCGTGCTCGGCAAGCAGCTCAAGCTCGGCGTTGCCGACTCGGGCGCCAAGCCGAACGAAGCCGTGCAGGCGCAGCAGCGCTTCATCTCCGAGAACAAGGCGGTGATGATCACCGGCGGCACTTCGTCGGCGGTTGCGGTCGCGCTCAACAAGCTCGCCCAGCGCGAGAAGGTGCTGTTCGTATGCGGCATTTCCGGCTCGAACGACACGACCGGCAAGGACTGCGTGCGCTACGGCTTCCGCCAGAACTTCTACGGCCAGACCGCCGCGGCGGCGATCGCGCCGGTTCTTGTCAAGCAGTTCGGCAAGAACAAGAAGGTGGCGTACATGACGCCGGACTACACCTACGGTCACACCGTGACCAAGTCGGTGCAGGACAACACCAAGGACGCCGGCTGGACCACGGTGACCAACCAGGTCTCGCCGCTCGGCGCGCCGGATTTCTCGTCCTATCTGCTCAACGTCGCCAACTCCGGCGCCGACATCCTCATCAACGTCAACTGGGGCCACGATGCGGTGCTGTCGATCCAGCAGGCCAAGCAGTTCGGCGTGCTCGACAAGATGAAGCTCGTCGTTCCGTACCAGGTGCCATTCCTGGCGCGCGAGACCGGCGGCCTGATGCAGGGCGTCTATGCCGCGACCGACTACTGGTGGTCGATCGAGGACAAGTACCCGCTGGCCAAGATGTTCAACGCCGCCTTCGAGAAGAAGTTCGGCTACAAGCCGGAGTGGGGCGCGGAGAACGCCTACATCAGCTTCCTGCACTGGGCCCGCATGGTCGAAGAGGTGGGCAGCTTCTATCCGCCGGACGTGATCAAGCAGTACGAAAAGGAAGAAAAGATCCCGTCGCTGGTCGGTGACGTCCACTACCGCAAGGAAGATCACCAGTGCGTTCGCCCAGTCATCATCGTCAAGGGCAAGCAGCAGAAGGACATGAAGGGCAAGGAAGACTACTACGATGTGGTCGAAATCGTGCCCGGCGAGGGCGTGATGCAGAAGCCCGACGCGTTCGGCTGCAAGCTCGGCGACTACACCTGAGACCGGTGTAAACAGGTTCGGCGCCGCGGGCTATTGCCGCCCGCGGCGTCAAGCTTATGACGTTTACCGCTTGACGTTCCTCAAACGGCGGCCGATTGGCGACGGGGCGACATGGTCAACTGGGCTAATTTCGTATCGCAGCTTTTCAACGGGCTGGCGCTCGGCGCGCTGTTGGCGCTCATCAGCTCCGGGCTGACCATCATTTACGGCACGCTCGGCGTCCTCAACCTCGCGCATGGCGCGATGTTCATGCTCGGCGGTTACGCCGGCTATGTCGCCTTCACCTATACCGGATCGTTCATCGTCGCGGTTCTCGCCGGCTCGCTGTTCGTGGCGCTGGTTGGGATCGTGATGGAGCGCGTCATCATCCGTCATTTCTACAGCCGGCCGCACGAAGACCAGTTGCTGGTCACCTTCGGCCTGAGCATCGTCTTCGTCGAAGTCGTGCGCCTCTTCTTCGGCAGCCTGTCCTACATCGTTCCGGCGCCGCCGTTATTCTCCGGCATAACGTCGCTCGGCTTCATGTTCTATCCGACCTACCGCCTGGCGGTGGTCGGCATCATCGCGGTGGCGTTGTCGGCGCTGTTCATCGTCCTCTACCGCACGCGGATCGGCATGATCGTGCGTGCCGGCATCGAGGACTCGACCATGGTCGATGCGCTCGGCATCAACGTCTATCGCGTGTTCATGATCGTGTTCGGCATCGGCGCCATGGCGGCGGGCTTTGCCGGCATCGTCAATGCCCCGGTGGTGTCGCTGACGCCGGGTATCGGCGAAAACATCCTGGTGCAGACTTTCGTGGTGGTGGTGATCGGCGGCGTCGGTTCGTTCCCCGGCGCGATTCTCGGCGGCCTCATCGCCGGTGAGATCATCAGCATCACCTCGATGTTCAACCCGGGTTACGCTTACGTGATGTTATTTGCGGCCATGACGCTCGTTCTCGTGCTGCGCCCCTATGGCTTGCTCGGCACGCGCGGCCGCGAATGAAGGTGGTCGTCTGATGTTCACCAAGCACCGTTATCTTGTCGAACTGCTGACGGCGATCGGTCTGATCGTCGCGCCGTTTATCCTGCCGCATCTCGGCTTCGCGCCTAACACTGTCAACCGCATCCTGGTCTGGGGTCTGTTCGGCATCGGCTTCGACATCCTGTTCGGCTATACCGGCTTGCTGTCGTTCGGCCAGTCGGCGTTCTACGGCACCGGCGGCTTCGTCGCCGCATGGCTCCTGACGCGCGCCGGCTTTCCCAATGTGTTTCTGGCGCTGGTCATCGGCATGATAGCGGCCGCGGTTGTCGGTTATCTGGTCGGTCTGATCGCGCTGCGCCGCACCGGCATCTACTTTGCCATGATCACGGTGGCGATCGCGGAGGTCTTCTTTTTCGTCGAGTTCAATCCGTTGGCGGAGTGGACAGGCGGAGAGAACGGTTTGCCCGGCGTGCCGACGCCGAGTTTCAATTTCGGTTTCGGCACGCTGCATTTCACCACCGGTTGGTCGCTCTATCAGTTCCTGGCGGTGTGCTACTTTGTCGGCATCGTCATCGCGCTGCGCATCGTGCGCTCGCCGGTCGGCGCGGTGCTGAGCGCGATCCGCGACAACCCGCTGCGGGCACAGGCGGTCGGCCACAACATCCACAGCTATAAGCTGACCGCCTTCGTGATTGCGGCCGCCTATGCCGGTTTCGCCGGCGGGCTGCTCGGCGTGTTGCAGGCCTTCATGCCGCCGGACGCCTTTACCTTCGAGACGTCGGGTCAGTTGGTGATGCAGACGGCGATCGGCGGCACCGGCACGCTGTTCGGACCGCTGCTGGGCGCCGCGGTGTGGCTGTTCTTGCAGGACTTCCTGCAATCGGCGCTGGGTCTCGGCGCGGCCTGGAAGCTGGTGCTCGGTACTGTGTTCGTGCTGCTGGTGGCGTTCCTGCGCAAAGGTATCATCGGCGGCATCAAGGATCTGTACGAACTGGCCACCGGCGCCAACAAAGTCAAGGAAGCCAGCGAGGCCGAATCGCTGGCGGATTTCAAGACGGCGCCGGCCGCTGCCGCGGTGGTGATGAGGCCGCACCGGCGGGAAGGCGACCGCACCTCGGGGCCGATCCTGCAAGCGACCGGCCTGACCAAGCGCTATGGCGGACTGGTCGCCAACAGCGACATCAATTTCACCGTCAATCACGGCGAACTGCGCGGCGTGATCGGGCCGAACGGCGCCGGCAAGTCGACCTTCTTCAAGATGCTGACCTGCGAAGTGCCGCCGACCTCGGGCACCATTCTGTTCGAGGGCCGCGACATCACCGGCAAGAGCGTCACCGATGTCTGTCAGCTCGGTCTGACCAAGAGCTATCAGGTCAACCAGCTTTTCACGCAATTGACGGTGCGCCAGAACCTGACGGTGGCGGTGCTCGCCGACCTGCGCGGCAGGTTCAAACTCGACATGTTCCGCAATACGGAGTCAATCCCGGGCCTCAAGGAGCAGGTCGATCAGACGCTGCAACTGGTGCGGCTCACCAGCCGCCCCGACACCAAGGTGTCGGACCTCGCTTATGGCGAGAAGCGCCGGCTGGAGATCGGACTGGCGCTCGCCACCTCGCCGAGCCTGCTGCTGCTCGACGAGCCGCTCGCCGGCATGAGCCCGCAGGAGCGGGTCGAAACCGTCAAGCTGTTGAAATCGATCAGCCGGGGCCGCACCATGATCGTGATCGATCATGACATGGATGCGCTGTTCGAACTCGCCGAGCGCGTCACCGTCTTGCAGGAGGGCCGCGTGCTGGTGGAAGGGACGCCCGACGAAATCAAGGCCAATCCGGCGGTGCAGGAAGCCTATCTTGGTGGGGTGCTCGAATGAGCCTGCTCGAAGTCTCAGGGCTCAACGCCTATTACGCCGACTCCCACATCCT
Source organism: Hyphomicrobiales bacterium (assembly GCA_041691675.1). Classification (GTDB taxonomy): domain Bacteria; phylum Pseudomonadota; class Alphaproteobacteria; order Rhizobiales; family Xanthobacteraceae; genus Pseudolabrys. Next base: position 5,960 of record JBEPUC010000060.1, read on the forward strand.
TTTCGATGTCGGCCTGCGCGTGGAGAAAAATGAGGTCGTCGCCCTTCTCGGGCGCAACGGCGCCGGCAAGTCGACGACGCTCAAGAGCCTGATGGGCGTGGTGACGCCGCGGAGCGGGCAGGTGATGCTCGACGGCACCAACATGGCCGGGAGCAAGAGCCACGTCATCGCCCAGGCCGGCATGCAGCTTGTGCCGGAAGACCGCCGCATCTTCGGCAGCCTCAACGTCGAGGAAAACATCATCCTCGCCGGACTGACCGCCAAGAATAAATGGCCGCTCGACCGTATTTACGAGATGTTCCCGCGCCTCAAGGAACGCCGCGGCAGCCGCGGCACCGACCTGTCGGGCGGCGAGCAGCAGATGCTGGCGATTGCGCGGGCGCTGGTGCGCGACCCCAAGATCATTCTGCTCGATGAGCCGTTCGAGGGCCTGGCGCCGGTGATCGTGCGCGATCTGGTCAAGGCCTGCCGCGATCTGGCGGCGGCCGGGCAGACCATCGTGCTGGTGGAGCAGAACCTCGCGGCGACTTTGGCGCTCGCGACGCGCGTCTACATCATCAACAACGGTCACATCGTTCACGAGGGTCCGGCGGCCGAGATCAAGGCCGACCCGCAAGTGTTGCAGCGGTATCTGGGGGTTTAGCGCCGAGATTTCTCCATTCTCGTCCTTCAGGACGAGGCGGGGAGACGGCGCGTGGCGAACAATGCCAGTTACTGGCCCCTTCGCTTTGGCATGTTCTTGGCAAACACGCCCAGCGTGATCGCGCGGGCGACATATTGCGCGAGGCAATTATAGCCGGCATCGGTGCGTTCGATGTCGTCGGCCTCCAGCGCCGGTCCGCCTTGCGCCTCGATCCGGTCGATGATCTGCATTGCCTCGAAGAACCGGATGACGATCACGTTCTCCTTCGCCGCGACCTGGCGAAGCGCCTCGCGCACCTCGATATACTGGGCGTCACGCTGCATCTCGCGGGCGAATTGCAAACCGACCAGCACGACATCGACATTATGGCGCTTAAGCCAGCCGATCTGATCCTTGACGATGAGTGCAAATTCGCCGGCCGGCACATAGGCCAGCGCATCGTTGGTGCCGACCTGCCAGAGGACGAGATCCGGCTCTTCGAGCGCGACTTCGTTTTTCATCCGGGTTGCGGCATTGGCGGCGAGTTCGCCTGAGACGCCGCGATTGATCATGACGACGTCGGTGCCCTTGAGCGCACGTTCCAGCATCTGCTCGATCAGCGCCGTATAGCCACCGCTGCGCGCGGTGATGCGGCCGGGCGCCGCGCCAAAGGCAAGGATGCGCACGGGCTTGTGCTGCGCCAAGGCGGCGGCGACGTTGGGCAGCGGCGACTGCTCCGGTTGCGCGGTCGAGCCGGGCTGGCAGGCTTTGGTCAAGGGTGAATTGGGCGAATTGGACAAATTGAGCGAGCCGGCGTCGGCGGCCGAAGCGGGCACACCCTGCTGCGCCGTCGTATCCTGTTGGGCCGGCGGGCTTTGCGCCCGCGCGGCATTCAGGCCGACCGTCAGGCTCAGGAGCGCTGCGGCGACGACGCGGGCCGGGAACCGGATTTTGACCGTTGACGCGATTCGGCAAGCCATGCGGTGACCGCCATGATGATGATGCCAAGAATTAACACGACCGTGTCGATGCCGACAGTGCCGCGGTAGTAGAAACGCACGATCTGCGCCGACAGGCTCAGCAGCGAGCCGACGCAGAACACATAGAGCGAATTGCGGCCGAGCATTGCCAGCATCGCGATCAACCCGCCAACCGCCTGCCGCGCGGGCGGCCAATCGGCGGCGGCGCGGATAAAGGGGAACGCCGCGGAAAACACGGCGACGATTGACAGGAACTGGATCAACCGGATCGGGGTGACGTAGGTCTTGTCGACGATGAAGAACAGTTTCGGGTTCGGCACCCTGGTCGGGTCGGGCCACCAGTCGAACAGCGCGACGCAGGCGCCGAGGATTACGATCGGCACCGCGACGATACGGATTGCGACGATATGGCGGCGCACCCACAGGCCGGGGCCGGCATCGGCGCGGGCCATGACGAAGCCAAGCACCATCACGACCTGCCAGGCCAGCGGGTTGAAGAACCATGTGCCCGAGACCGGCCAGGTCGGCAGCGTCAGCCTGAAGACCAGCACGATGAGGTAGAAGCCGACCGACAGCGGCAATAGCCAGCCCGGCAGGGTGCGGTCGATGAAGGCAAACAGCGGCGCCATCAGCATCAGCACGACATAAAGCGGCAGGATATCGAAATAACCGAGCTGGTGGGTGAGCGTGGCAAGCCCGATGTGCGTCGGCACCGGGTCGTTGAACACGGCGGCGGCGTTGTGCCATTCGAGCAGCAACGGATTGTGGAGTTCGATGGCGGTGGCCGCCAGCATGGCGATGGCCAGCATCGTGATGAGCACCTGCGCGGCGTAGAGTTCGAGCGCGCGTGCCAGCAGACGCAGAATGACGTCACGAGTCGGCATGTGGCGGCCGCCGCCGTCCGCCATCAGCCGCAGCGACCACCCGGCCAGGAATACGAACAGGTCGGCGGCGTCGGCGATCGAATAATTGACCAGCGTGTAATGCGAATAGAACAGACCGGGGATGTGATCGATAAAGATCGTGATCAGCGCGAAGCCGCGCCAGAAATCGACCGCATTGGGCTGGCGTGTCATGGAGGAGCCCGGCAGGGTTCGCGATGGCTGCGCCGATACTGTGCCGGGCGCGAGCAGGTGCGGTCAAGGCATGTTATGATGATCAACCGCAGAGCTTTTTTGGATGGTCGCGCAGGTCACGATCAGGGCTTACACCGCGCAAGATGCTGCCGCGGCGCGCGATCTGTTCGTCGAGGTCAATCGGCTGCTGGCGCCGCCGGGGATGGAGCAGGCGTTCGAGCGCTACATCGCGTTGTCGCTGCGGGAAGAGATCGACCGCATCGAGGAGTATTACGCCGAACGTCAGGGGGCGTTCTGGGTTGCGGTTGTCGATGACGGTATCGCCGGCATGTTCGGGCTGGAACGCACAGCGGCGGGAGACGCGATGGAGCTGCGGCGCATGTATGTCGATCCGGCGAAACGCCGGGGCGGTATCGGCGGCACGATGCTGCGCTTCGCCGAAGAAGAATGCCGCCGGCAGAACATAGGCCGGCTTGAATTGAGTACCTCGGAAGTGCAAGGCGATGCGCTGCGGCTTTATCGCAACGCCGGATATTCTTTGGAGAGCGAGGCGGCCGCCGCCGCTGCCAGCAACAAGACCGTCGGCGGCGGCATCCGGCGCTATTATTTCAGCAAGCGGCTTTAGGGCACGGCGTCGCCCTGAAACGCCGGCCTGGCTTTCGCAGGAGGCTGGTGCCGCACCCAGCGGAAGAGACGGCGGCCGCCGGCGGCCAGTTGCTCCATATAAACGTAGAGCGTTGGCGTCATGTAGAGCGTGATAAACTGCGACACCAGTAAGCCGCCCACCAGCGCCACGCCGAGCGGCTGGCGCAGTTCGGCGCCGGCGCCGAAGCCGGCGGCGATTGGCAATACGCCGAGCAGCGCGGCGAGCGTGGTCATGATGATCGGGCGGAACCGCAACAGCGCCGCTTCATAGATCGCCTTCTCGGGCGGCAGACCTTCGCGCTGCGTCGTGAGCGCGACGTCGATCATCATGATCGCATTCTTCTTGACGATGCCGATCAGCATCAATAGGCCGACGACGGCGATCAGGCTCAGGTCCATGCCGAACAGCCGCAACGCCAGCAGCGCGCCGATCACCGCCGAGGGCAGGCCGGTGAGAATGGTGAAGGGGTGGATGTAACTCTCATAGAGGATGCCGAGAACGATGTAGATCGTCACCACGGCGGCGAGCAGCAAGATACCCTGATTGGCGACCGATTCCTCGTAGGTCTTTGCATTGCCGGCGAAGGTGGTGGTCAGCGAGTCTGGGAATTTCTGCTGCGCCTTCAATCGGTCGATGCGCGCCACCGCATCGCCGAGGGAGACGCCGGCCGGCAGGTTGAACGAAATCGTCACCGCCGGCAGTTGTCCGAGCTGGTTGATGGTGAGCGATCCCGCGGTGCGCTCGATGCGGGCGAAGGCGCCGATGGGCACCAGTTTGCCGGCGCTGTTGCGGATGCGGATGTCCGGCAGTTCGGCCGTGGTCCAGTTCGCCTTGTCGTTGAATTCCATGATGACGGCGAAGCTGTCGCCGGTGCTGTAGATGGTCGAGACCTGGCGGCTGCCGAAGCCGGAATAGAGCGTTGAGCGCAACTGCGCCGCGGTTATGCCGAGCGAGGCCGCCTTGTCCTTGTCGACGATCAGCGTCGCTTCGGTTGCATTGACCTGAAGGTCGCTGTTGACGTCGGCGAAGCTATTGTCGTGGCTCATCGCATCGGCCATTTTCTGCGACGCTTCATACAGTTGCGGCCGGTTCAAACTCTGCAGCACGAACTGGTACTCGGCGCTGCTCGAGCGCCCGCCGATGCGCAGGTTTTGCACCGGGACCGCGACGGTGCGGATGCCGGGAATGCCGGCGGTGTCGCGGCGCAGGTCGGCGAGCACCTTTTGCAGCGCCGGCCGTTCGTTGCGAGGCTTGAGTTCGACGAACATGCGGCCGCTGTTGAGCGCGTTGCCGCCGACGATCGAGGCGACGTTGGCGACGTGCGGCGAACGCCGGATGGCGTCGGCGGCCTTTTCTTGCAGCGCCACCATGCCCTCGAAAGAGATATCCTGCCGCGCCTCGGTCGATACCGACAATTGCCCGATGTCTTCCTGCGGAAACAGACCCTTTGGCGTTACCGTAATAAGCCACGCGGTGCCGGCCAAGGTGGCGAAGAACACCACCAGCATCCACGGTTTGTGGCGCAAGGTCACCTGCAGCGTGCGGTCGTAGCCGCGTAGCACGGCGGCAAAGCCGCGCTCGAAGTGGTCGCCCCAGCCGTGCGGGGCCGCACCCGGCACGCTCTTTATCGGTTCGGGAAGGATTTTTGACGCCAGCATGGGCGTCAGTGTCAACGACACGAAGGCCGATGCGACGATCGAGGCCGTCACCACCAGGGCGAACTCGTTGAAAATGCGGCCGATGATGCCGCCCATCAGCAGCACCGGAATGAAAACGGCGATCAGCGAGACGGTGATTGAAATGATGGTGAAGCCGATTTCGCGGCTGCCCTTGAGTGCGGCGTCATAGGCGTTGAGGCCGTCCTCTTCCATGTGACGATGGATGTTCTCGACCATCACGATGGCGTCATCGACCACGAGTCCGACCGCCAGCGTGAGCCCCAGCAGCGAGATGTTGTCGATGCTGAAATTCAGCAGATACATCACGCCGAGCGTTGCGATCAACGAAATCGGCACCGCCAGCGCCGGGATGATCGTCGCCGATACTTTGCGCAGGAACAGAAAGATAACCATAATCACGAGCGCGACCGTCAGCGCCAGCGTCAGTTGCACATCGTGGACGGCATCGCGGATCGAAACCGAGCGATCGTTCAACACGTTCAGTTTGGCAGCCCGCGGCAACTGGCTCTCGAAGGTCGGCAGCAGTGCGCGGATGCGATTGACCACATCGACGGTGTTGGCCTCGGGCTGACGGTATACGCCGAGGATGATCGAGCGGCTGCCGTTATACCAGCTCGCGGTCTGGTTATTCTCGACCGAGTCGGTGACGACCGCGAGTTCACCGAGCCGCACCGGCCGGCCGTCGCGCGTCGCCACGATGATACTGCGGAACTGTTCGGCGTTCGAAAGCGCGGTCTGCGCCTGGATGGTCAGGGACTGGCTCGCGTTCTTGAGTGTGCCGACCGGCGTATTGGCGTTGGCAGCCGCAATCGCCGCCTGCGCTTCATCGACGCCGATGCCGCGGGCCGCGAGCGCATCGGGATTGAGTTGGATTCGCACGGCGTATTTCTGGCTGCCGAACACCTGCACCTGAGCGACGCCGTCGATGGTCGACAGCGCCGGAGAAATCACTTGCTGCGCGAAGGCGTCCAAGTCCTGCAGCGGCGCGATATCGCTGCTGAGCGCAAGAATGAGGATCGGCGCGTCGGCCGGGTTGACCTTGCGGTAGCTCGGCGGCTCCGTCATTTCGGCCGGCAATTGCCGTTGCACGCGCGCGATCGCGGACTGTACGTCGGCGGCGGCGCTGTCGATGTCGCGGTTGAGTTCAAATTGCAAGGCGATTGAAACCGATCCTTGCGAACTGGTGGCACTGATGGTGTCGATGCCGGCGATGGCGGAGAATTGCTTGATCAAAGGCGTAGCCACCGAATTGGCCATGGTGTCGGGCGAAGCGCCGGACAGCGAGGCCGATACGTTGACCACCGGGAATTCGGTGCGGGGCAGGGCCGCGACCGGGAGAAACATATAGGCGAACAAGCCGCTGACCACGAGCGCGACCGACATCAAAGTCGTTGCGACGGGATGCCGGATGCAGAATTCGGAAATATTCATTGGCCGGCCCCGGCCTTGGTCCCGGAATTGGCCCCAGACTTCGTCCCGGAATTGGCCTCGGCCTTGGCATCGTCGCCGGCGGGCGCGGTCTTGGCGTCTGGCTTAGCTTCCGGTTTGGCATCAGGCGGTACGATGTCGATGCGCGCGCCGTCGGTGAGGCGCATCTGGCCCTCGACGATAACGTTTTCGCCGTCCTTCACCCCGGACGTCAGGGCCGCAAGATTGCCTTCGACACCGAGCAATTCGACCTTGCGCATCGAGGCCTTGTTGTCCGGGGTGGCGACAAAGACGAACGGACCCTGCTGGCCGCTCTGGATGGCCACGGCGGGGATCATGACGATGTCCGGCCGGACCGCTAGATCGATTTCGACATCGACGTACATGCCGGGCCAAAGCTCGAAATGCTCGTTGGTGAATTCGGCCTTGGCTGCGATGGTGCCGGAGGTGGTATCGACGGTGCTATCGACGAAGGTCAGCTTGCCGGTGGCAAGCGGCTTGCTGTCGCCGGGGGTATAAGCGCGCACCACCGCCGGCGTGTCGGCGGTATAGGCCTTGCGCAGCAATGTCAGATCGCGCTCGGCCAATGTGAAATTGACCCGAATGGGCCTGATCTGGGTGATGGTGGCAAGGCCGGTCGCGTCGTTGACGCTGACGAGATTGCCCGGCGTCACCCGCACGGCGCCGACGCGGCCGCCGATTGGCGCCTGGATCGTGGCGTAGTCGAGTTGCAGGCTGTCGGCGCGAATTTGCGCTTTGTCCGCCTCGACGACGGCAAGTGCGATTTTGTGGTCGGCGGTCGCCTGATCGAGTTGCTGGGCCGGTGCCGCATTGGTCTGCGACAGACGTTGATAGCGTTCCAGGTCGATCTGGGTGCGGTCCGCTGTCGCCTGGTCTTTTGCAAGTTGCGCCTCGTCGCGCGCGATGGTGGCCTTGACGGCGCGATCGTCGAGGGTGAACAGCTTGTCGCCCTTCTTGACCAGTTCGCCGTCCTTCACATGTTGTTCGAGCACCTGGCTTTCGAGGCGCGATTTGACGACGACGGTCGCCGGCGATTCAAGGACACCGATGGTGCGGCGCCGAATTGCGAAATCTTCTTTCTTGGCCGCGGCCGTCGTCACCGGCGCGGCGGCGACGGATTTGGCGTTGCCGCTACCTTGCGTCGCCGTTTGATCCGATGAGGCGTAGAGGTAAATGCCGCCGGCAACGACCAGGAGGACGCCGCCAAGGAGAATCCCGCGTCTTGTCACTCGTTAATTCCCACTATGGTCCGGCACGGACACGGCGCTTGGCCCGCGCCTCCCGCTCCCCGAAGAATGCCCATCAAATAGCCAAAGCGACGCACGACGATGGTGCGCCGCCGGTCAGACGGACGTTCCAAAAGCAATGGCTGAGGCTGCGAAATGTTCCATCCGGGACGGCCTGACCAGCAAAGGCACAGGCTTTCCGGCCGGTTCAGAACCCCGTCGCGAAGCGCGCCATCACCACGATGATCGCGACCTGCATGCAGCCCTGCACGGCGACGACGCGCACATAGGTACGCATCATGCGCTTCATCTTGTCCTGGTCGGGATTTTCCTTGAGGATTTCAAAGTAAAGTCTGAGATTGGTCGGCAGCAGATAGCCGAGGCCCTGCACGGTCAGCACCGTGACGATGGCGAGCGCTGCGATCACCCACCAGAATTCCGGGTAGCCGAGATCGAGGAAACCCATCCGTACGGCCATGAACCAGCCGGCGGTCGAGGTGATGGTCGATAGCGTCGGCATGAGGATCAACGTGCGCGGCATGATCCCGGCGATCATCGCGCGGCGGGTGTCGAACGAGACCCGGCGCAGCACCGGGCCGATGACAAAGCCCATGAACAGGTCGATGCCGGTCCACAAGACGCCGCTCATGACGTGGACGAAATTGAGGAACCAGAGGCTGTCGCTCAGGATCGCGGCCGTCATCGCGGCAAAGGCCGCGAGCGCGGCGGCGACATAGGGTAAGCGCAACGGCGACACCACCGGCGCAGCCGGCGCTGAAAGGCGGGTGTCGATGGCTTCGGTCAAGGTTGCGCTGCCGTTCGGAGAAACGCCGGCAGGCTAGCGCATGCGGGACTTCCCGGAAAGACGGCCGCCGCGCGGGCGGCGGGTGCCGCCGAGCGCGACCGCAATCGCTATTCTCGATCTGGCAATGCGACGTTCAGCTCGACGGCGAGTAGCCCGAAAACTGGTACAGGGCTATGGAAATCAGCGCGATGATGATGATGGCCAAGCCCAGTCGCACGCACTGATCCACCATTTATCCACCCCTCGATACTTCATGAATGCCACATCGCGCTTTCCGCGCCCGTGGGGTCCCCATTGTAAGCCTGTGCTCTCATCGCTAGCCATTCTCGCGCGCAATCGCCATGAATGACTAGGGTAAAATGCTGGCGGTCTGACGACGCGCCTGAGGTCGTATCAAGGCAAGAGGTATGCAAATCGTTAAACCCCGCCTCAGAGAAGCGGCGGCGGCTCACGATGGGCGGGCAGTCGATGTCACGCAAACCGGCAGATATGCCGGTAATCGGCCCTGTATTTGCGTGCAAATAATTTCAAAATAATGGTCATTCCGGCGATTTAGCCGCTATATTGCCGGCATGATCGACCATGAAGACTTTTCCGTTGTTGTGAAGAACCGCGCCAATCCGCCGAAGCCCTGGCGGTGGGAGATTTATCGCGCCGGGCGCACCAGTCCGATCGAGCACAGCCAGATTTTTTTCGAATCGATGGCCGAGGCCAGTCGTGCCGGCAAGGCCGCGCTGAAGCTCATGCTCAGCGAGGTCGAGGCGGGCTCTTCGCCTTATTGAAACGCTGATAAAAAGCTGCGCTCGGCCGAACGTCAGGCAATGGGCCTGAGTTCGGCCGAGCGCGCTGCTGATTCTCAGCCGCCGCGAGCTTTAGTAGCCGCGATAGGGCTTACACACGCCGTCCTGGACGGTGAAACCGTAACGGCAGCCATTATAGCCGTAACGGCGTTGGTGGCGGTAGCCGTAATGGCGGCGCGGCACGTAGGCCCGGCGGTAATGCCGATGATGCGTCGGCCCGACGTAAATGCCGACACCCGGGCCGCTATAATATTGCGCGGCGCTCGGCCCCACCGAGATGGCACCCACCGCAGCGACAATACCGACGCCCAGAATCGTCTTGATGAATGTTCGCATGGTCGTTTCCTTTTGTTGCCTATCCCGGTGAAAACGGCTGAAGGCAGGTCCCGGTTCCATGATCGCTCCAAACCGGCCTGAAACCTAGCCCCGGCACACGTTATATCCTGCGACGGGGCCCAGAGCAGAGTTACTGCCCAGGCAGACGCCTCGATACCGATCAAAAGAACATATTGCGAACAGAGAACAAATAGTGTACGTTGATTTCACAGTCGATCTCGGCCCGCGGCAAGCTCATCCGCGTTGTCGGGGGTCGAATCTAAGGCCATAAGGAGCGACACATGAGTCAGCCTGCCCTGCGTCTCGTCGAAGGATCGTCCATGGACAAGTCCAAAGCCCTGTCGGCCGCGCTCTCCCAGATCGAGCGCCAGTTCGGCAAGGGCTCGGTCATGAAGCTCGGCAAGACCGACAAATCGCTCGACGTCGAGGTGGTTTCGACCGGCTCGCTCGGGCTCGATATTGCGCTCGGCGTCGGCGGCCTGCCGCGCGGGCGGGTTGTCGAGATTTACGGGCCTGAGTCGTCCGGCAAGACGACGCTGTCGCTGCACACGATTGCCGAGGCCCAGAAGACGGGTGGCATCTGCGCTTTCGTCGACGTCGAGCACGCGCTCGACCCGGTCTATGCGCGCAAGCTCGGCGTCAATGTCGATGAGCTTCTGATTTCGCAGCCGGACGCCGGCGAGCAGGCGCTGGAAATCGCCGACACTTTGGTGCGTTCCGGCGCGGTCGACGTGCTGGTGGTCGACTCGGTGGCCGCGCTGGTGCCGCGCTCCGAACTCGAAGGCGAAATGGGCGATGTGCAGCCCGGCGCTCAGGCGCGGCTGATGAGCCAGGCGCTGCGCAAGCTGACGGCCTCGATCTCGAAGTCGCGCACCATGGTGATTTTCATCAACCAGATCCGCATGAAAATCGGCGTGATGTACGGCTCGCCGGAAACCACCTCGGGTGGCAACGCGCTCAAGTTCTACGCCTCGGTGCGCCTCGACATCCGCCGCATCGGCGCCATCAAGGACCGCGACGAGGTGATCGGCAACCAGACCCGCGTCAAGGTCGTCAAGAACAAGCTGGCGCCGCCGTTCAAGCAGGTCGAATTCGATATCATGTACGGGGCCGGCGTCTCCAAGGTCGGCGAGCTGATCGACCTCGGCGTCAAGGCCAACGTGGTCGAGAAATCCGGCGCCTGGTATTCCTACGACAGCCAGCGCATCGGCCAGGGCCGCGAGAACGCCAAGATTTTCCTGAAGGAAAATCCCGATATCGCCGCCAAGATCGAGACGCAGGTGCGCGCCAACTCGGGTGTGATCGCCGAAGTCATCATGGCCGGCGAGAACGAGAAAGACGACGACGGCACTGCCGAGGCTTGAAAAGCTCCGGGCACGCCGGACCTTGATGGCGTGATGCCATCGTCCGGCGCTGGTCTTGGTGACGAGCGGTCCTCCGTGACGGGAGACACCCTTATCGCAAAAGAACCGGCACAGGCGCGGGTTACTTTCCCGCCTGAAGCGCCCAAGCCGACCAACAAGCCTGAAACAGCGATCATGTCGAGTGGCGATGCTTCGGTGACGCTGGATGCCGCCGCCGATGCGCCGGAAGCGGCCATTCTCGCGACCGCTCATCCCAAGCCCGCCAAGCGCAAGAACGCGCGCGAGCGGGCGCTGGAAGGAACGAAGGCCGCCACCAAGGACGGGACCACGCCGATGACGGCAAAGGCGAAGTCCAAGGTGGCGGAAAAGAAAGCAGACAAGGCGGATAAAGCCGCGGCGAAGGCCAAAAAGGCCGATACCAAGGCAGCCAAGATCAAGGCCGCGAAAGCGGCCAAGGCGGCGCGCGCGGCCTGATCGGCTGCCGTCCGGTCAAGGTGCTGGCGTGTTGGCACAATCGGTGTGCTGATCGGCAGTTCGTGCGGCAAGTTTTGTTCGGAAAGTTTCGTTCGATAAGTTTCGTATTGCGTCACGCATCGCCCCCATCGGCACCCGGCTGCATAAAGCGGCCGTCACCGAGGATGGGGGCGATTGCGTTTGCGATGGTGCGGGTGGTCGCGGTTGAGGGTCGTGCAACAGCCAGCCGCGAACTGGCGAAACGGCAGGCATCGCGCGGTTGCCCGGCCGGGAAGGTGACGCAGCGAGGGCGCGCGCTCATCGTCCGGGCGCGCGGGATCGCCAGCAGCGAGCCGGCGAGGGTTGTGCAATAGCCGGCCAAATAGGCGAGGCGGCGAAGGTTTCAAAGTTCGCCGGCGTTCGCCCCGGCGAGGCCGCGCGACCGCGTGTCGTGCGGGGGCCCCATTCTGGACTCTGCGCACCCCCACCGCTAAATAGCGTGCTGAAAACGTCAAGCCGGACGGGGATTTAGGGTCTCCACCGGGCCGGCGCCCGACGGGGCGGCCCCGGTCAAACGAGAGTGAGCGGCCAAAGGTCATGAGCGGCGTCAACGAGATTCGTAAGGCCTTCCTGGATTACTTCGCCAGGAACGACCATCAGGTGGTGGCGTCGTCGTCGCTGGTGCCGCGCAACGATCCGACATTGATGTTCACCAATGCCGGCATGGTGCAGTTCAAGAACGTCTTCACCGGACTTGAAAAGCGGCCCTACAGCCGCGCCGCCACCTCGCAGAAATGCGTGCGCGCCGGCGGCAAGCATAACGACC
>JBEPUC010000061.1:0-17236 GCA_041691675.1 Hyphomicrobiales bacterium
GGCCGGCGGGATGGTTGTGCGGGGCGCTCGGTGTCTCGCGGGGTGGGTTCTATGCTTGGCTGACACGGCCGCGCCACGGGGCTTGTTCGGAAGGAACCGTCTGATGGCAGCCCATTCAAAATCTGTGAGTTCATAGCGCATGATTCGAGGCTCCAGTTTGGGAGCTTGAATCACGCCTTTGGAGCCGGTCTCAACCCTGACCTAGGGGGAAACCGCGCGCCCGTTCGGCCGCTATCGGGGGATAAGCGGACATTCCAAAAATGGGCAAATGTCGCGAATGACCCAAAGCGGTCTGCATCTTCGGCCGTTAGCTCACTTAATGATTCGGCAGCTCGAAGGCGTCACGATAAACGGGAAATCAGCACGCCCCCCGCAGCGCTGAGCATCACCACCAGCCACGGCGGCACCTGCCACATGAACAGCAGCAGGAACGCAGCGACCGCCAAGGCGAAATCGTACGGGCCGGTGATGCCGGCCGTCCATACCGGATTATAGAGCGCGGCAAGCAGCAAGCCGACCACCGCGGCATTGACCCCGCGCAGGATCGATTGCGCCAGCGGTCGCCGCCGCAATTGATCCCAGAACGGCAACATGCCGATCACCAGCAGGAATGATGGCAGGAATACCGCAACCAGGCAGAGCGCCGCGCCGGCCCAGCCATTCGGCTGAGGTCCCATCACGGCGCCGAGATAGGCTGCGAACGTGAACAGCGGGCCCGGCACCGCCTGCGCTGCGCCATAGCCGGCAAGGAACGCATCGTTACTCACCCAGCCTGGCGGCACGACCGATGCTTGCAACAACGGCAGCACCACATGACCGCCGCCGAACACCAGCGAGCCGGTGCGGTAGAAGGCGTCGAACACCTTGATGCTCTGGCTCTCCCATCAGAATAATGTTTGGAAACGGGAGTCCGGCTAGACGGCTCCGCCGCGCCTGCGCCAGATCTCTGTCAGGTACTCACGATGCTTTTCAAAGGCGGTCTTGAACGCTTCCTGAGCTTGCTCGATTATCTTGGTTTGGCCAGCGGCGTTCGTGTCGTACAACGTCCAATGCCAGACCCAAAGTAAGCCGATGGGCTTCATGTAGCATCGTCCGGCCGCACGACCATCAATCAGGAACTCCCAATCGTGCGTGCCGGCGCCAGGGCGTTGCGGGCTGAGTTCTGTGTCGAGGCCGCGTCGGGTGAAGGTGGAAGCGGTCATCGCTTTAGTGGCGGAGGGGCCCAGCCCATCCTCCTAGTGCGCTCCTCGGCCAATTTTCGATAGGCTTGTGCCTGCGCAAACAAACTTTCCTTGAGTTCGGAATCTGTCTCATCCTTCGCAAGGCGCTCAAAATCGAGCGCTTTCTCTAAGTATTCAGCAACCATTTTCATTGGCTAACGCAGTCAGTTGCATTTTTCTGGCCGGCCGACTTTGTTACCGTGCGCCGAGCCGATGGCAATTCTCGATCTCTATGCTTAGCGGCGGTTAAGTCTGTACTCGGCGCTCGGCAAGCGCGGCGACTTTGGCTGACATGGCATCCCATGCAGATTGTATATTGGCCTTCGCTTCAACCAGGTCCCGTCCGGACACGTATTCGCCCCAGGGCATCTGACATCCCGGGCTATCGTTATCCTTCCAGCCCTTCCACTCGATTATCAAATCACCGAGCGGGGTCTCTGCTACGACATGCTTGTAGCAGGATGTCTCTCCGGGTTCTCTTTGGTCACTCCAAGCCAATGGCATTGTGCCCCCCCTTGTCGCGTCATCAACAATGCGGCTTTCGAGCGTGATCCAATCCGGTCAGAACGCATTGGCATATTGCCCAGCTTGCCAAAGAGGACCGCCACCACTCGCCGCGTCAGCTTGAGCCAGCATGGTTTTCCAAATGAGTTCTCCGGCTAATGCCGATTCCCCTGTTCGAAGACTCAACGTCTCGTCGAAAAAGTTTTCCGTGTTCTTGGGCTGTTCCAGGTCAAAACGTCTTATTTCGCGCATAAGTTTGGCAGCGTCACTTTTGCTAAAACATTGAATGTAAACAACTGGCGGCGCCGGCCGGATACTCTGCAGCGACAGCGTCCGCTTCCCGATGGTGCGCTTACGATCGTGGCGCAGGACGAGCGGAAAGCCAAGGCGCGAGACTATTTTGGTTCGATCAGTTTTACATTCGCAGGCTTTTCTCGATCGAAGTAGCTTGTGCGCCCGTCATCCCATTTAATCTTTGGTTCGCCATCTGCTTCAATGATGGTTCCTTGTTCTAAGTATTTCCCACCGACGACGCGCTTACCGACGGGCCAGCCTTTTGAAACTGATTTGCTAATTAGTCACAGTGAAGGCGCTGAGGGGTGCGTCGAGCGCATAGATGAAGCCGTCAGGTTCGTAACCCAAGTGGACTTGACCATTCAGTTGCAATCCGAGGGACCCCATCATACGTGTACCGAAACTTTCGCGACGTATCTGAGCGACGGCGGGACCGCCCTTTTCTATCCATGTCAATCGCAATCGTTGCTTTTCGTTATCGACTCGCCATTCGATCGCAACGCGACCGGCAGGAACTGAAAGCGCACCAAACTTGGTCGCGTTGGTGCAGAGTTCATTGAAAGTCATTGCCAAAGCGATGACCGCGGCGGACGTAATTGCGATGTCGGGTCCTTCAATCAAGAAGCGCCCCGTACCTTGACCCTCGAAAGGTTCCGTGGCTGCCCGAACGGTTTGCTCAAGGCTTGCATTAGCCCACCGTGCCTGCATTAGCAGATCGTGTGCGCGACCCAGCGCCGCGAACCGGCCTTCAATCGCGTGCTGCGCGTGTTCAAAGTTGGTCGCCGTGCGCAAGCTTTGCGTCGCAATAGCCCCCACGGTTGCCAATGTATTTTTGATACGATGATGAAGTTCTTGAAGGATCAGCTTTTGTAGCTTGTCAGCGGCCTCCCGTTCCTCTGCGTCTATGCCGGCTTGCGCTAACAAAGCCTTAGCGTCGATGCCTGCTTGCTCAAGCAATAAGCGCAGGCTATCGTTCTCTGCTGTCAAATTATCCTGGGTTGCGGAACGAGATTCGGCCTCCGAATTCAATGATCCTTCGAGGGCTGCGGGAATGATCGCTTCAGGCACAATCGCGAGCACGCCCGCTCCAACGAGATCTTGTAATTCGGAGATCATACGTTTCACCTCCAGGGGCTTTCCGAAGAAGCGACTATCAGCGGGCTTTTCGTCCTCAGTCAGCTTTAACTGGCCCGAGACCAGGACGATCTTAATTTCTGGCCAGCGCTTGTTCACAGCATGCGCCAACATCAAACCATCGATCTTCCCAGGCATCTGAATATCCGTGAACAAGAGAGAGATATCGGAGCGCGCCTCAAGGATCGAAAGCGCGTCATCGGCGTTGACAGCTTCAATTGCAGTAAAGCCGGCGTCCTCGACGATGTCGACCGCCCGAATGCGTAGGACGAGTTCGTCTTCGACGACGAGCACGTTCGTCGAACGCTGATCTGTCTGGACTGTCATTGGGTTCTTTCGGTAGTTCACGGGTGGCGAATGCCGACGTGACCTCTACTCCAACCACGTACATAGCGCCTTTGTTCCGCCAAAGCTACTAAGCGGCAGCGATCAAGCTCCATGCTCTCTTTCAATTTTGGCCGAGAGCGTCCGACGAACAAACTGCGGGGACACTTGCGGGACTTTCCGTCCTGGAAGGTGCTTCTTGTGTCCCCTTACGTTCCTTCTGGCAGTCCATCCGCTTGCGAAGCTTCATTAGTGGGCAATGATTATCCCTCGGGTTTGGCTATTTGCGCCTGTGTCGCAGGGGACCACTTTGGGACCTCGTAATGCGCAGGGCAACTACGAAGCGCCGCGACCTCAAGTTTACGCCTTAACGCCAGCTTCGCGGAGGCAGTTCCGCGCCTTGAGGGTGATAATTCCTGCACAGGCAACTGTAACGGCAGCTCCGGCAGCAAGATAAACGATCTGCGCGCCGCCCGCCAGATTTTGGCCAATAACGCCAATGTAGATGCCGACAAAACTTCCCGGTAGTATAGCCGTGAAGTCATCATAGTCATTGTCTGCTTGCTCGGTCATAGCGCGGCCTCTCTGATCGGCACGACTTTGGCCGTATCAGCCTTAGCGGGGGACGCAGCGAAGTCAGCCCAATGCTGCATAAGATGCCGGCGCTTCTCGATGGCGGTGCCGCGCCGGTAAGCCGCTTCCGTCCGGTCACTGATGCCATGGGCCAGAGCATGTTCGATGGTCTGCGTATCGAAGCTAGTTCGGTCGCCGGCCCAATCGCGGAACGTCGAGCGGAAGCCGTGCGCCGTGAGATCGTCACGGCCCATGCGTCGGAGCAACATCAAAAATGCCATATTCGACAGCGGCTTTTTGCCGTCGCGACCGGGGAAAACAAATCCCTCAGGAGCATCGGGCTGCAAGCCTTCAAGAATTTCGACCGCGCGCGGCGACAGCGGGACAATGTGTTCCTTGCCCGCTTTCATGCGCACCGCAGGGATCGTCCAAAGCTTGGCGACCAGATCGATCTCGGGCCATTGAGCCCCGAGGACTTCGCCCGTGCGCGTGGCGGTCAAGATCGCAAACTCCAGCGCGCGGGCGCCGATGCCTTCCTGCTTGTGCAGTTCGATCATGAAGTCGGGCAGATCGGCATAGGGCAGGGCGGCATGATGTTCGACCGGACGAATAGCCGAAGGCTTGGCCAGCATGTGCGACAAGTGGCCTTTCCAGCGCGCCGGGTTCGGCCCGAGGCGATAGCCCGCAACCGTCGCATAATCGATGACCGCTTCGATGCGTCCGCGCAATCGCTTGGCCGTCTCGGGCTTCTCATTCCAGATCGGTTGCAGCACCTTGAGGACCATCGCGGTATCGACAGAGGCAACCGGGAGCGTGCCGATGATCGGATAGGCGTAAGTGCGAAGCGTGGCTTCCCATTGAGCCCTGTGCTTGGCATTTTTCCAAGACGCCTTGTGAGCATCGATGTAGCCGACGCCGCACTCGGCAAATGTCACACGCGCGGCAGCGTCGAGCTTGGCCTTCGCGTGGTGATCTTCCCGCACGGAAATCGGGTCTACTTTGTCGAGGAGAAGCCGGCGGGCATCAGCGGCACGCGCACGAGCATCGGCCAGCGACACGAGCGGATAGGGACCTAACCCCATCCATCGCGCCTTGCCGTGCAGCATGTAGCGCAGCACCCAACTGCATTGGCCGGCATCGGGCTTGACGCGGAGATAGAGGCCATTGCCGTCTCCATGCGTGCCCGGTTGCTTGGCCAGCGTCTCGACGCCGTTCTTGCCCTTCACGGTCAGCTTTTCGCTCTCACGCGCCATTGGACCTCTCCGGTCTACAAATCGAGTTCGATTTTGAGCGGCGCTATCGCGCACGAGCAAAGTTCGAACTCAAACCCTATTGACCCACGAACTAGTCTACAAGGTAGGCTCGGAAGCGGATGCTTTCAAGTGGAGGCGACCGGAAGCAGACGGAACGAATAACCCTTATTATATCGATGGTTAATGCATGTCAGTGGAAATGGGTGGAAGCCGATGGAAAGGCCGGCTGGCGGAAGGGGTGGGATTCGAACCCACGGTACCCGTGAAGGTACGCCGGTTTTCAAGACCGGTGCCTTAAACCGCTCGGCCACCCTTCCGACACAATTGGGCGCGGATCGCCGCGCCGGTGGACTGTTGGAGGAAAACTCGCCGCAGTTCAATGGCCCTTGTGCGAGAGGCTTGCAACCCGCAAAAACCTTGGCTATCCGGTTGGTTACGGTGCGCGAACCCGACCGAAAGATTCGCCTACAATAAATTCTTTACCACGAACCGGCACCGTGGTTCACGGCACGCCCGGCACGGGTTAGGCTTAACGCACAGCAATCGGGGTCGGTCATCGGAATGGGTGGGGCGGAGAGCAGCGCAAGGGTGTTTCTGCTCGCGCGCGTGCTCGCCGTTGCGGCCGGTTCTTTGGCATTGGCTAATTGCTCGGGGGGCTTGTCCGGTAAACTCGACCCGCGATATGGCGTTTCCGCGAGCGCCCGCGTGATAGCGCCGGGTGAGCCGGTGCCGAAAGGCGGCGGGCGGTATCGCGTCGGCAAGCCGTACACAGTGGCGGGCCGTGTCTATATCCCGGAAGAAGATGCCAACTACACCGCCACCGGCATTGCCTCTTGGTATGGCGACGACTTTCACGGCCGCTACACCGCCAACGGCGAAATATACGACATGAATGCTATTACGGCGGCGCATAAGACGCTGCCGCTGCCCTCCTATGTGCGGGTGACGAACCTCAAGAATCACCGGTCGATCGTGGTCCGGGTCAACGACCGCGGACCGTATGCCGCGGATCGTGTCATCGATCTGTCGGTCAAGACGGCCAAGCTGCTCAATTTCTATGGCCACGGCCTCGCCAGAGTGAAGGTCGAATATGTCGGCCGCGCCCCGTTGGAAGGTTCCGATGATCGCAAGCTGATGGCGACCTTGCGTGAGGGCACGCAGCCGGAGACGTCGATCGCCAAGCTGGACAAGAGTCTTGAGGCGGCGGACGAGGCGGCCGACGAGGCGTCGGTCGAGCGACCCGCGGCAGCCCCCATCAGGGTCGCCTCCAATAGACCTTTCGCCCCGGCCTATTTCGATGCGCGACCGCTGACGAACGTACCTCGGCCGCCGGAGCGGCCATTTGGTGGAACGCGGCAGTTCGCATCGCTTGATTCGCACGGCGGCGGGGAAATTGAAGCCGAGCCGATCGCACCAGCGCGGGCCTCGGCAGCACAGAATTTGGCCGCGCCGCACATTTCCCGCGCCGTTTCAGCCCCCGCAGCGGCTTCGACAGTATCCGCTTTCGCCCCGACCCGTTATGATGGTCACGCGGGGTTCATGGGCGGCCGCGGCCTGTATTAAAGCCGCTTCGACGCCCGTCTCATCACCGCTATATTTAACCGTCGAGAGACGGTATGGGCTCGTCGGCCCGGGATGAAGCGGTTTGCGCATGAGTCACTGGAATTTCAGGATTGGAACTCTCCTGACCGCCACGCTTTTGCTGGCGGGCTTCTGTGCGTTCGCGCAGGGCGCTACGCCGGCGCACCGGCCGGCATCTGGCCTCGCGCATAAACCGAGTTCGGGTCTCGCCGCCAAGAAAGATGCGCCCCGCAAGGACGAGCCACCGATCAGCGCGCCGCACGCCATCCTAATTGACGCCGAAAACGGCGGCGTGCTGTTCGAGCGCGATGCCGACAAGCTGATTTTTCCGGCCAGCCTCGCCAAACTGATGACGACCGAATACGTCTTCCACGAACTCAAGGAAGGCCGCGTCAAGCTCACCGACGAATTTCCCGTGAGCGAAAACGCCTGGCGCAAAGGCGGCGCACCGTCGCGTTCGTCGACCATGTTCGCCGCGCTGCACAGCAGCATCAGCGTCGATAATCTGTTGCACGGCATAATCGTTCAGTCCGCCAATGACGGCTGCATCGTGCTCGCCGAGGGGCTCGCCGGCACCGAACAGGCTTTCGCCGCCAAGATGACTCAACGCGCGCGCGAGATCGGGATGCCGAAATCGACCTTCGCCAATTCAAACGGGCTGCCTGATCCCGGTACGCAGGTGACGACACGCGAACTCGGCATCCTGGCCCGTTACATCATCAATACCTATCCTGATTATTACAAAATCTACGGTGAACGCGATTTCACCTGGAACAAGATCCGTCAGCAAAATCGCAATCCGCTGCTCGGCATGGAGATCGGCGCCGACGGCATGAAGACCGGCTTCACCAAGGAAGCCGGCTATGGGCTGGTCGGATCGGCGGTGCAGAATGGCTTGCGCCTCATCGTAGTGGTCAACGGTCTCAGGACCGCGAAGGAACGCGCCGAGGAAGCCAAGAAACTTCTGGAATGGGGTTTTAAAAATTTCGAGCGGCGCGTGTTGTTCGCCGAAGGGCAGACCATCGGCACCGCCAAGGTCTATGGCGGCAGCGAGAGCTATGTGCCGCTGGTCACCGGCCGTGAGGTGCGGGTGATGATGCCGAAAAGCGGCGGCGATCGTCTGGTCGCCCGCATCGTCTACAATGGCCCGGTGCCGGCGCCGGTTGCCCAAGGCACGCCAATCGGCGAGTTGCGGGTATGGCGGAACGACAGCGTCATCCTTCAGATGCCGCTCAAGTCCGCCGAGCCGGTGGGCAAAGGCACGTTGTCGCAGCGCGCCGTCGATGCCGTGTCCGAGCTGGTCATCGGCCTGTTCCGCGCCGGTGCGCAGCGGTTATGACAGCGCAGTGCGGCGCTCCAGGAACATGATGCGCGGCAAGTTCATCACCTTTGAAGGCGGCGAGGGCGCCGGCAAGTCGACCCATACCGCCGGGTTGGCCGTGATGCTTGAGCGACGCGGGATTGAGGTCGTGCTGACGCGTGAGCCGGGCGGCTCGCCTGGCGCCGAAATCATCCGCCACATTATCTTGTCCGGCATCGCCAAACCCCTCGGGGCGGAGACCGAAACGATCCTCTTCGCCGCGGCGCGCGACGATCATGTCCGCACCGTCATCGAACCGGCGCTCGCCGCCGGCAAATGGGTGATCTGCGATCGCTTCGTCGATTCGACGCGCGTCTATCAGGGCGTGCTCGGCAAAGTCGATATGAAACTGATCCGCGGGCTGGAACGCGTCACCGTCGGCGCTACCATGCCCGATCTGACATTTGTGCTCGACGTGCCGGCCAATATCGGGCTGGCGCGTGCGAAGACCCGGCGCGGGACCAGCGCCGCCGATCGTTTTGAATCGGAGACGATCGAATTCCACGAGGAACTACGCAAGGCGTTCCTGGTTCTCGCCGAACGTGAGCCGAAACGTATTGTCGTGATCGACGGCCGGGCGCCGCGCGACGTGGTACAAGAACGCATCGGCGCAATTGTCGAGCAATGGCTTCTGGGTGGCTCGACAGTGACCGCGGAGGCCGCGACACCGTGAGCGAGAAGGACGCCGACCGCGATATTCTTTTGCCGCGCGAAACCACGGCGCTGTTCGGCCACGCCGCGGCCGAGCGCGCATTGCTCGACGCTTACCAGAGCACGCGGATGCCACATGCCTGGCTGATCGGCGGACCTCCGGGCATCGGCAAAGCGACTTTGGCATTCCGGCTCGCGCGTTTTGTTCTGGCCAATCCAGACCCGACCGCCGTCGAGGTACAAACCGCGACCTCGCTCGCGGTCGATGCCGGCCATCCGGTCAGCCGGCGCATCGCGGCGCAGGCGCAAGGCGACCTTTTGGTGCTGGAGCGCTCCATCAACGAACAGACCGGCAAGCTCTACACCGTCATCCGGGTCGATGACGTGCGTCGCACGGTTTCGTTTTTCGGTTCGACGGCGGGCGAGGGCGGCTGGCGTATCGCCATTGTCGATGCCATCGACGACTTGCAGCGCGAAGGCGCCAATGCGCTGCTGAAGGTTCTGGAGGAACCGCCGGAACGCACGCTGCTGCTGCTCATCAGTCACGCACCGGGACGCGAGTTGCCGACGATCCGCTCGCGCTGCCGCCGCCTGTTGCTACGCTCGCTCGACACCGCCGATGTGAAACAGGCGATGTCGGCGGCGACCAGCGGCAGCGATGACAAATTGGACGAGGAGCACATTGCGCAAGCCGCCGCTGCGTCCGACGGCAGCGTTGGTCGCGCTTTGCGTTTTCTCGACGGACCGGCGCTGGCGTTACGCCAACGTGTCCTCGACTTGTTTAACCAGCTACCAAATCCGGACCCACGTGCTTTGCACGCGCTTGGCGATGCGATTTCAGGCAGCGAGCCGCAAACGCTTGCGACCTTCATCGACATGGTCAATGGCTGGCTGGCCGGCCGTCTCGGCGCCAACGCACAGGCGGCGGCATCGACGACCGATGCGCAAATGATCAAGGCGGCGCAGACCTGGGAAAAGGTCAATCGTGTCGCGCGCGATGTTGAAACTTATAATCTCGAACGCAAACCACTGGTCTTCACAGTATTCGGTCTGCTGGCTGACACAGCGCGGAGTTGACAGCGGCTCGAGACACCTGCAACGATTTTCGTTTATTTTGGTGGACTAGCGCCCATGCGATTTTTGCCACATCTGCTGCGCCGGTTCATCAAGAACGGTGCGCTGACGCTGCATCTCCACGACGGGAGCACGCATCGGTTCGGCAGCGGGACCAACGGTCCGGCGGTGACGATCCGGCTGATGGATGCCAAGGTCGAACGCGAACTGTTTTTCAATCCCGAACTGACCGCCGCCGAAGCCTACATGGACGGCCGGCTTATCTTCGAGGATGGCGCCACCGTCTACGACCTGTTGCTCTTGTTCTCGGTCAATCGTCAGGGACTAGCGTCGCATCCATTGCAACAGGCGCTGCGCAAGGTCTGGCGCAATCTGCGCGGAGTCCACCAGTCCAATCCGCTCGGGAAAGCCGCGAAAAACGTCAGCAGCCACTACGACCATCCGGCCGAATTCTATCGGCTGTGGCTCGATGAAACGATGAGCTATTCCTGCGCCTATTTCAGCCATCCCGACGAACCGCTTGAGACCGCGCAGCACAACAAGCTGCGCCACATCGCGGCCAAGCTTCGGTTAGAGCCGGGAATGACGGTCGCGGAAATCGGCTCGGGCTGGGGTGCGTTGGCGATCTATCTGGCCACGGCCTGCGGCGCGCGCGTGACCGCCATAAATGTCTCGCCCGAGCAACTGGCGGAATCGCGCCGGCGCGCGCAGGCCGCCGGCGTTGCCGACAAAATCACATTCATCGAACAGGACTATCGCGAATTGACCGGCAAGTTCGACCGGGTCGTCTCGGTCGGCATGATGGAGCACGTCGGCGTGTCCCACTTCGACGACTATTTCAACAGCGTGCAAAATTTGCTGACGCCCGGCGGCTTCGCGCTCGTTCACGCCATCGGGCGTATGTCGCCGCCGGGATCGACCGCGCCGTTCATCCGCAAATATATCTTTCCCGGCGGTTATGTGCCGGCGCTGTCGGAAGTGTTCGCTTCGACCGAGCGGGCGCATCTTTGGGTCGCCGACTGCGAGATACTGCGCTTGCACTATTACTGGACCATCCGGCACTGGCGGCAACGCTTCATGGCGCGCCGGGCTGACGTCGTCGGCCTGATGGGGGAGCGCTTCGCACGCATGTGGGAGTTCTATCTGAGCGCGGTCGAGCTTGGCTTTCTCCACGGCTCCAACATGGTTTTTCAATTGCTGCTGTCGCAACGACGCGACGATGTTCCGGTTGTTCGCGACTACATCGTCGACGACGAGAGAGCGCTGCAAGCCGTCACCGACTACGGCCGTTAGAGCTGCGGCGGGCTTCACCGCCTCAGGGAAGCCGGATGGAACAACCGGAGGAGGTTAGGTCTTCCGGTGGATCGAGGCCCGGCACGCACTTTTAAGCGCCGGATGACCCCGGAGCCCGGACTTGGACCGCCCCGTCAACGGAAAGGTTACCACGTTAAGGAATTCTTTTTTTCAGCATGGCTTGATGACCCCGAAATTGAAAATCCGATTCGGAGGTAACATGAAAAACTCACTGATGTCGCTCGCTGCCGGTACAACGCTCGCCGTAGGATTGTCAGCCGGAATTTCCATGGGACTGGCTTCACATGCGATGGCCGCCGACCTGCCGGCTCGCGCGCCGATTTACAAGTCAGCGCCGGTTTATGTGCCTGAATTCACCTGGACCGGCTGGTACGTCGGCGTCAACGCCGGCTATGGATGGTCGAGCGGCGACGGCAACATCACGCTCGGCGGCGCCACAGGCTCCTACAGTGCATCGGGCAACGGTTTTCTCGGAGGCGGTCAGCTCGGATATAACTGGCAGGCCGGCAGCTTTGTTTACGGCCTGGAAGCCGATTTCCAGGGCAGCACCGGCAGCGGCGATATTAATACGACGATCGGCGCAACGGCCCTTTCCGCCACCGCCAAGACGCCGTACTTCGCCACCGGCCGCGCTCGCCTGGGCTACGCCTTCGGCCGCTCGATGATCTATGCCACCGGCGGCGCGGTCTATGGCAAGGCTACTCTCGACGGTACGCTTTCAACGACCGGTCCGTTCTCGTCCGACGCCAATTACTGGACGTGGACCGCGGGCGCCGGCTACGAAGCGATGCTCTGGGATCGCTGGAGCGGCAAGGTGGAATACCTCTACGCCGGCACGCCGAGCGATGTTCCGGTCCCGCCGGGAACCACGAACGTCTCGGGCAGCGGCAACAGCAATATCGTCCGCGCCGGCCTCAACTATCATTTCTGATCGTGGGTTGAGCGCCTAAACGCAAAATCCCGCCGTGTTCGCCACGGCGGGATTTTTGTTGTCGGCATCAAAAATGCGCTTGAATCAACCGGCGCTCAAAACGCGGGGGGCCATCAATAGCCGCGCCGACGTTCCTTCTTGGCGGCCTTGCGCGCCGCGTAGCGGGCATCACGGGCAGCTTTTTGTTCCGTCAAAAGCGCCTGCTCGGCGGCTTCCTTTTCCGCGGCAATCAACGCCTCCAGCTCCTCCGCCTCGCGCTTGGCCTGGGCCTGGCGTTCGGCTTCGATGGCGGCAAGCCGGGCCAGTTCGGCCTCGCGGACCTTGCGGGCAGCTTCGCGTTCGGCCTGACGCGCTTCGCGCGCTTCCTGGATGGCTAGTCGTTGCAGGCGCTTATCTTCGAGGGCTGGATCCTGAACCGCGGCGCGAAATTTCTCCAACATCGCCTTTTTCACGGCGGCAGCATTATTCCGACGTTCCAAAACGTCGGGGCTTCGAAACTGGCTCAATGGATTCTCCTGAGGGGGGACAGTTCACGCTGTATATGGCGCGCCGGAGCCGGTTCTTCAACACCATTGGCGGCAAATTCACGAATATAACCGGATCGAAATCCGGCTCATTCGCTCGGCATTTTAGCTATCGTCCACCCGGGTGGACGCAATTACGCTTTGAGATATCTGTCGAAAAACGCCAACGTATCGGCGAAGGCCGCCAGTTGAACGGCGTCCGGCGCATAGGCGCCATTTGCGCCGCGCACGGGGTAGATAAATCCGTGCAGGTCGTGATCGTAGCTTTTCCAGATCGCGTCCTTGCCGGCCTCGCGCAGCAGATCGTAGCTGACACGGAAGATGCCCTGGAGTTCGTCGTCGTCGCGGCCCTGCACAAAGAACGGCGTATCGATCGGCGCGACGCGGGCGCGCGCAACCTCCTCGGTAATGCGGGGGCGGACTTTTTCCGGCTCGCGCATCAGCATCTTCTCGACATTTAGCAAGCCGGTTTTCGGATCGACATGCGCGGTTTCGTCCGGCTTAAGGCGGAGGAATTCATGGCTTGCCGGTTCGCTCGCTACGAACGCCTTGAAGCCGTGATATTCCGACGCGATTTTGAGCGCCATTTCGCCGCCATGGCTGACGCCGATGTAGCCGAGCCGGTCGCCGTCGATATAGGGCAGGGTCTTGACGTATTCGGCGACAGCGATGGCGTCTTCGTATTCGAGCGGCCCACGGTTGAACAACTGCCGATGCTGGCGGCCTGACTGGATCAGTTTGCCGATCCTGTCGTAAGCGTAATCGACTTCGGCGCGATAGCGCATCCAGGCCACAGCATAGCCGGCCTTGAGCATCTCATCCTGCGTCCAGCCTTTGGTCTGGATGTGGTCGCGCAGCATCGTCATGCCGCCGCCGCCATTGCCCGTAGCAAACAGCACCAGCGGAAAAGGCCCTTTGCCTTCAGGTTTGCGCATGCCGATCGGGATATACGCGCCGTCGACCATCTCGACGTACATGAGATCGACCGGGAAGGGCGATCCCTTCACGTCCTCCCGCACAACCACATGGGCGGGATCGATCGTCGGCGCGGCGCTCATTGGCGGCTCTCGGGGCTTGTCTCGCGAATGAAAACGGGCTGCGCAGTGTCCCGTTTTTTCAGGCGCGCGCAAGCGGGCGTGCCGCCGTCAACAGCAACAAGGCGCGAATATTTACGCGCCGTTTGTTTTCCCAGCGCGGATTTCAGCATCCCGAAACGCCGTTTTCACAGCGTTCCGGGATGACGCCAAATATCTAGAGGTGGGCCTCCTCGAAGGCATTGACCCACATCGCGCAGATTCCGGAGCGGACGATGTCGCCTCGGGTGAATTCGATCACTGGCACCGGCAAATGCTGCGTCTCGATCAGATTGATGACCGTGCGCAAGCCCGATCCGACGTCGAGGTCGCATTGGCTGATGTCGCCGTTGATGACGACGGTGCAGTCCTCGCCGATGCGGGTGAGGAACGTCTTGATCTCCGCGGGAGTGGCGTTCTGCGCCTCGTCGAGCAGCACGAAGGCGTTTTTCCAGGACCTGCCGCGCATGACCTCGAACGGCACCAATTCAATCGCGCCATTCTTGAGCGCGATGTCGTACGCGGCCTTTCCGATGCGATCCTTGATCGCTTCGGCAACCGGGGCGGCCCAGGGCGCGAACTTGTCCTCGAGCGAGCCGGGAAAGAAGCCGAGCGAACGGCCGCAGGGTACGTTCGGCCGCGTCAGAATGATCTTATCGATACGGCGGTTGCGAAACAGGTCGGCAGCGTGGGTCGCGGCGATCCAGGTCTTGCCGGTGCCGGCGGGCCCGAGAACGATGACCTGGGGGCACTTGCGCAGAGCGTCGAGATAGTCGGCCTGGGTCGGGTTGAGCGCTTTTATAGGAGGCAGGACACGTTCGGTTTCGAACTTCGAATGCTGGAAGTTGATGATCTCGGCGGTACCAGACAAGCGATCGTTACGGCGTCTCTTCTTGTTCAGGTTCTTACCCAAGGCCGACTCCTATGATGGACTGTAAGTGCGCATGGACTGGACGCATAGCCAGCAAGCCGCATCGCGGCCCGCTTGGAGAGGCATCAAACGTGCCAATTCGGCTTGTGGTGTATGCGCTGAAGGCGGCTGGCAAACCGGCGTCCGGGAGCGATTTGGTCCCGAATGACCCCTGTGCCGTATCGATCCGTAATCGACGAAGCGCCATGACGATGAAGCTAGGCGATTCGCGTGACGGATTCTTAAAAAAAAGCGAGTTCCCGCACCGGTGCTTGATGCCGCGAGCGCGCTCTCACGGAGCGACGACGATTACCGTTTTGAAAGGCCGCAATACTTTCGCGTGCCGTCGTCCCAGCAGCCAGTTCTGAGACAGTTGGATTTGCGGGCGCCGCAATTGGTCAGACAGACCGACACCGCCGTGCGCGCGGCCTTGCCACAATTGGCGATGCAGGCTTTTTCCTCGCTGCTGCACTTCATCGGATCGGCACGCGCCGGCAAAACGGCGAACAGCGCGACAGCCACAAATGCAAATAATAACGAGAAGACGACAGGGCTTGCCGCCGATCTATAAGGTGCCGTCGTGCTGCATGATGCCATGCGCAATATTTACGTGAGTCGCTGCACTGGCGGAACTGCCGGTACGCGGCTAGTTCGGCTTGGTGACCGCCATGCAGATCGCCGGTTCACCCGTGAAAATCTGGCGCGCATTCTGCTCAAACTTCCGGGCCAAACTCATCAGTTCGCTGGCGATAAAGCCATCGACGGCTTCAGCCGCAGCGCGGCGGCAGAATTGAGCTTGGTTGAGAAGGTATTCGCGCGATGTCATGTCAGGCTCTTGGGATGGTTTCGACGAAGCAAGGCAAAGAACGCACGTTTCGCTCTTTCGGTTCCGGATTGATCCGCGATGTTTTGCCGCCGCGCGCGCGGCCGGCTTAAGCATCCGGTTTCGCTATGGAATTTTCCGCCCTTGCGTGGCCAGCTTTTACCCTCGTTTAACCTTAATCGCTGCATGTTTAAGCGTCGGCGCCCTGCATGCGCGGGCAGCCGTACGGCGTCATTGATGCAGTTGAGTTCGAGTTGCGTGTATGAGTGCCAACACCGTAACGATTGACGGCGCTGCATCCTTTGACACTCGCGGCTTCGCACTGGCGGACGGGGCGCGGTTTGTCCGCGTTGTTACCAGCGCGCTTGTTGGCGGCCTCATCAACGGGATCGGCGCGGTTATTTTCGTCGCGGTGCTTGCAGCCGTCGCGACAGTAAGCGCCGCGTTGATTGTCCGCACCGGCCTCGTCAGCACCGGCCACGTCTATTCGACGACCCTAACCGGGCCGGGGACTCTTGCAACGTCCTACGATCCGGACGCCATACCTGCTCCCGCAGCCAGTCAACAGGCCGTCACGACTGCTGCTGAATTCTATGCCCGTTATGTGGTGAAAGTGCCGCAGAGCCGCGTCGCCGCCAAGGTCAGGCGCACGCCGTTGCCGGTGCAGATTGCGCGCCTTGAGCCGGCTGCAACGCCAAAAGATATAGGGGCGGTGCCGCCGCCTGTCGTTACTGCCAAGGTAGATCGCGTGCCGCTGCCGCACATGCGGCCGAGCCTGCCCGTGCCGGAGCCAGTCGCGCCGCAGCCCGAGATCGCCCGCGCCCCGGTCCCCGAGGCGGCGCCTGCGCCGAAACTGGCCGCCATCGCCCCGACGCCGCCTCCCGTTGCCGTCGAAAAGCGCGCCGTGCCGCAGGAAGCCCACAACCGCTCGGCGATGGACCCCGATACCGGCGCCCGGACGGCGGTCTATGACATTGCCGCGCACACGGTCTATCTGCCGAATGGCGAGAGGCTTGAGGCTCACTCTGGCCTCTACGACAAGATCGACGATCCGCGTTACATCAAGGTCCGCATGCGCGGGCCGACGCCACCCAACGTCTACGACCTGAGCCTGCGCGAGCAGCTCTTCCACGGTGTGCGCGCCATTCGCCTCAATCCGCTCGACGAAGGCAAGATGCATGGTCGCGACGGCATGCTGGCGCACACGTACATGCTCGGGCCGACCGGGCAGTCGAACGGCTGCGTCTCGTTCAAGGATTACAAGCGATTCCTGCAAGCCTTCCTCGACGGCAAGGTCGATCGGATGGTGGTGGTGCCTAACCTCGGCAACAAGTCGTGGCGCACTGCGGCGCAGGAAGGCGGCACACGCAGCGGCGCGGCGCGGCGTTACGCATCGCGTTACAGCCGCGACTCCGGCGACGATGAGCCGAGCTTCACGGGTGCGTTAGGCTACGCGGCACGCGAGCGCGGCGCCGGCACCTGGTAGCGCGCGGGGCGGGCAACCGCGACCCCATCGCTGACCGGTTCGCTTGCCGAAGGGACGGGGGGTTGTTACCTAACCGCCAGACCCGTCGCGGCCCGGCTTTCCGGGCCATAATCCATTGCAAAAGCGAAAAATGCCCGACAAAACGCCGTTTTACATCACCACCGCGATTTCCTACCCGAACGGGGTGCCGCATATCGGCCACGCCTA
>JBEPUC010000062.1:0-17229 GCA_041691675.1 Hyphomicrobiales bacterium
CGACCGAGAGGTAGCGCTTGCCGATCTTGCCGCACGGGTTGGCGCAGTCGAACACCGGATAGTGCTCGAGCTTGAGGTGCGGCGCGCCTTCGACGGTCATCGCGCCGCAGACGTGAATGTTGCAGGCCTCGATGTCGCGCTTGGAGAAGCCGAGCGCGGCGAGCAGATCGAAAGTCGGCAAGGCGAGCTGTTCGGCGGTAAGGCCGAGCGTGTCGCGGCAGAAGGCTTCGCCCAGCGTCCATTTGTTGAAGGCGAACTTGATGTCGAACGCGGTCGGCAGCGCCTTCTCGATCTTGGCGATGACCTCGTCGGTGAAGCCCTTGGCCTTCAACGTGGTGTGGTTGATGCCGGGGGCCTGGCCGAGACCGCCATGGCCGACGGCATAGACCTCGATCTCGGCGATCTGGGATTCCGAGTAGCCGAGCGTGCGCAGCGCCTCGGGGACGGCGCGGTTGATAATCTTCCAGTAGCCGCCGCCGGCGAGCTTCTTGAACTTGACCAGCGCGAAGTCGGGCTCGATGCCGGTGGTGTCGCAGTCCATGACGAGGCCGATGGTGCCGGTCGGCGCGATCACGGTCGACTGCGCGTTGCGGTAGCCGTGCTTCTCGCCGAGTGCCAGCGCCCGGTCCCACGCCGCCTTGGCGTGGGCAACGAGTGTCTGGTCGGGGCACGAGGCATGGTCGAGCGGCACCGGCGGCGTCGCCACCTTCTCATAGCCGGTGCGCTCGTTGTAAGCGGCACGGCGATGATTGCGGATGACGCGCAGCATGTGCTCGCGGTTTTTCTTGTAGCCGGGGAAGGCGCCGAGCTTCTCCGCCATCTCGGCCGAGGTGGCGTAGGAGACGCCGGTCATGATCGCGGTCAGCGCGCCGCCATAGGCGCGGCCTTCGTCGCTGTCGTAAGGAATGCCGGAGGTCATTAGCAGGCCGCCGATATTGGCGTAGCCGAGGCCGAGCGTGCGGTACTCATACGACAGTTGCGCGATCTGTTTCGACGGGAACTGCGCCATCAGCACCGAGATTTCCAGAACCACGGTCCACAGCCGCACCGCGTGCTCGTAGGACTCGACCTGGAACGCGCCGGTCTCTTTGTCGCGGAACGTCAGCAGGTTCAGCGAGGCGAGGTTACAGGCGGTGTCGTCGAGGAACATATATTCCGAGCACGGGTTCGATGCGCGGATCGGACCCGAAGCCGGGCAGGTGTGCCAGTCGTTGACCGTGGTGTGGAATTGCAGACCCGGATCGGCGCAGGCCCAGGCGGCGTAGCCGATCTTTTCCCACAGCTCCTTGGCCTTGACGGTCTTGGCGATCTTGCCGCCGCGGGTGCGGTTGAACAGGTCCCAGTTGCCGTCGGCCTCGACCGATTTGAGGAATTCGTCGGTGACGCGCACCGAGTTGTTCGAGTTCTGGCCGGAGACGGTGAGATAGGCGTCCGAGTCCCAATCGGTGTCGTAGATCGGGAAGTGGATGTCGGTGTAGCCCTGTTTTGCGAACTGGATGACGCGCTTGATCAGGTTGTCAGGCACAAAGGCTTTACGCGCGAGCTTGATCTCGCGCTTCAAGGCCGGGTTCTTGTCCGGCATGAAGCAATCGTCGTCCTGGCCTTCGCAATTGACGCAAGCCTTGAGCACGGCCTTGAGGTGCTTCTGGTTAGTCTTGGAGCCGGTGACCAGCGCCGCGACCTTCTGCTCTTCCAGCACCTTCCAGTCGATGTACTGCTCGATATCCGGGTGGTCGACGTCGACGACGACCATCTTGGCGGCGCGGCGCGTGGTGCCGCCCGACTTGATGGCGCCGGCGGCTCTGTCGCCGATCTTGAGGAAGCTCATCAGGCCCGACGACTTGCCGCCGCCGGACAGCTTTTCGCCTTCGCCGCGCAGCATCGAGAAGTTCGAGCCGGTGCCGGAGCCGTATTTGAACAGGCGCGCCTCGCGCACCCACAGGTCCATGATGCCGCCCTCGTTGACGAGGTCGTCATTGACGCCCTGGATGAAGCAGGCGTGCGGCTGCGGATGCTCGTAGGACGATTTCGATTTGGTCAGCTTGCCGGTTTCGAAATCGACATAATAGTGCCCCTGGCTCGGGCCATCGATGCCATAAGCCCAGTGCAGGCCGGTGTTGAACCACTGCGGCGAATTGGGCGCGCACATCTGGTTGGCGAGCATGAAGCGCAGTTCGTCGTAGAACGCCTGGGCATTGGCCTCGCTATCGAAATAGCCGCCCTTCCATCCCCAATAAGTCCAGGTGCCGGCCAGACGATCGAATACCTGCTTGGAGGAGTGCTCACCGATATAACGGTCCTTCTCCGGCAGGGACGCGAGCGCTTCCTCGTCGGCGACCGAGCGCCACAGGAACGAGGGCACGGTGTTCTCTTCGACCTTCTTGAGAAGGGCAGGGACGCCGGCCTTGCGGAAATACTTCTGCGCCAGAACGTCGGAGGCGACCTGCGACCAGAATTCCGGCACCTCGACATTGTCCAGCTTGAAGACAATGGAGCCGTCCGGATTCTTGATCTCGGAGGTGGTCAGCCGGAATGCGAGGCCGGCATAAGCTTCGCCCGCGTCCTTGGTGTAGCGCCGTTCGATCCGCATGGCTCTCAAGCCCTTTCAATGTCCGGGCGGCGGTCGCGACCGCCGACGATGATGACGGACCTGTCCTTGTCCGTCCAATTCGCTCGTCGGCTCTGTTCGACCCGCCTGCCTCATTTAAGTCCGATGCTCTGGTTCGGCACCGGTTACTCCCGGACATTTTGAGGTGTCCGGCACACAATAAATCCCCGTTCCCAAACGCCATTTCTGGCGCGGAATAACTCCAAACGAAGCATCATTTGAGGGCCCGGCGGGAACTTGAACTCAACCCGACCGAACGAAAACAAAACTAAGAGGACTCACGCGTTCCGTCAAGCCATAGTGGGTCGGTCCAGTTAAGAAACTATATATTGTGCGAAACCGGTGGAAAATGGGGACAAACCGCGACGAGAACGGGCTGAGTATTGAGCCAGAAATCCGGCTCGGGAAGCGTTTTTCACCGCCTCGGCAACTAGGTTTTCCGCCCTAGGCGAATGAAGGAAAAATGACGGAAAATGGGGATGGCTGGCTACCCACAGCTAGTTTTCCAACGCGGCCAAACCGGGGACAAGCCCGGGATAAAACGGGGAATGAGGGTTCCGGAGTCGCTGATTCTCGAAACGGAGTCAGTGCTTTAACGGCGGCGCCAGGCGTGAGCCGCAATGTGGAAAGACGATACAGACCCGATCTATCGGAAAGGGCGCGGACAAACCGCGAAACCGCCCGGAAAAAAGGGGGCTAAAAACAAGGCGGCCGCGCCGAACGGAACCGTGCTCCCGGCGGTTGTTCTTCCATAACGGATAAAAAGGAGGACCGATGCAAATCGAAATCAGCACCGACCATACGCTTTCATGCACCGAGGAGCGGCAGGCGCAAGTCGAGAAGGCCGTTACCACCGCCCTCGATCGCTTCGCCGGCCGGGTCACGCGCGTCGAAGTCCATCTCACCGACGCCAACGGCCAGAAGGGCGGCCCGGACGATATTCATTGCACCATGGAGGCGCGTCTTGGCGGCCGTCCACCCGTTGCCGTGACCAGCGATGCGGCCAATCTGGACCAGGCGGTGACCGCCGCCATCCATAAGCTCAAACGATTGGTGGAAAGCACACTGGGGCGGGAAAGCAGTCTGGCCGGCCAGCGTGATCGCGGCTAGAGCCTTTCCGGCTTTGATGGAATCAAAGCCGGGGCTCCAGCTTCTTGTTTTGACGCGTTTTCTTCACGCGAACCGGTATCCACTTCGCTCGAAAACGCTTTAGCCGCCACAAGAAGAACGAACACGAAGATAGTAATTATGATCGAACAAAAGGCGGGCTCCGACGAGCCCGCCTTTTTTAAAGATAGCCCTGCGCTTTAGGCATTCATGCGGCTAAGCCGCGGGTGTGGTGCTGTCGGCGGGCTTCGATTTAGCCCAGTAGTCTTGCGACGATTTCGTTTGTTTGAGCTTGGCGATGTCTTCATAGCCCGGCGCCATCGAGGCGGTCGTGCCGGGGAGAACCGCGTGGTGTTCGATATTGAGCAGCCGTAACCAGCTTTGCTGGCCAAGGGTCAGGCCGATCATGCAGCCAAGCTCAACCAGTTCAGCTTCGGTGAAATGAGCGTGCATGCGCGCCCAGAAGTCATCGTCGGTATTGAGATGCCAGGTGATCGCTTCGGCATAAGCCAGCGCCGCTTTCTGACGGTCGGTGTATTTGGTCGACTTTTCAAAATTCAACAAATCCTTGACGTGATCTTCAATGAGCGCGCCGCTCGTCGTCGATTTTACCGAACGCTGGTTGCCGCAATATTCGCATTGAACCGAGCGGGAAACGTAGAGGCGGCATAATTCCTTGACGGCGTGGTCGAGGACGCCATTGCGGAAAATATTGTTCCAGGAATCGGCGAAGAACCAGAAGCAGGCGGGCACATGGGCGCGGATGGCCGAACTCTCCGGACGCGGTGTGCCTTCGCGCTGGCATCGCTCCATCTCGGCGCGCATTTTGGCGTCCATCGCCTCGAGCGCGATGTAGCTGATACGTTGTTTGGCCATCGTGGTTCTCCCTACTACTTTCATTATATAATCGTTGGCGAGCGGACGCCGTGCGCCCTGTAACGGGCGTGGAACCATAGACGTGGCAGGTGTGGTTTTCCAGTGCCGGGGCGCGCCGAATGCTTTGTATCTTTTTCCGCTTTGGGCGGATTTTCCGGGAACCTTTTGTTGTTAATTCCATCTAGGAGGCAGAAAGGACCCGCGCATGATCCAGTCAAAGACCGATCGCCTCAATCCCGAAGACGTGGCGGATGCCGAGCTTGTCAGGCGGGCGGTGGCCCACGATGCGGGTGCCTTCCGCTCGATCATGCAGCGTTACAATCGGCGGCTGTACCGGATCGCGCGGAGCGTCCTGCGCAACGGCACCGAGGCCGACGATGCTCTCCAGGAAGCCTACGTTTCCGCATTCACGCATCTTGCCGCTTACCGCGGTGAATCAAGCCTGGTCGCCTGGCTCTCCCGCATCGTTCTCAATGAGGCCTTGGGGCGGCTCCGGGCTCGACGTCCCACGGTCGATATCACGTCTCTCGACGATGCGGCCGTCGGAGCGCAAGTCATCCCGTTTCCTCTATCCGCCCAGAGCGCCGATCCGGAACAGACCATGGCCCAACGACAAATCCTCCAGCTCGTCGAACAGGCCACCGACGAGCTGCCGGAGGTTTACCGGCTGGTCTTCGTCACGCGCGTGATTGAAGGCATGACTGTCGAAGAAACGGCCGCTCTCCTTGGCATCAAAACCGAGACCGTGAAAACCAGGTTACACCGGGCGCGCAAGCTGGTGCGCGAGAAACTGGAGCAGCAGATCGGCCCCGTGATGGTCGATGCGTTTCCGTTCGCCGGCAAGCGATGCGAGAGGACGACCGTTGCCGTTCTGACGCGGCTTGGTTTTCCGGCCGAAGGCTAAAACCTCTTCTTTCCGAATTCATCTTGCAGTGTGACGCACCCACGTCCGCACAACTCGCGGCGATCGGCGCCAGGAGATTTGACGATGAGTCCGAGTGTCCATGCCCTTGAGTCTGTCAGAGCCCTGCCGGCCGCGTCCCGACGGCCCGAACGGTCCGAAGTCGAAGAGGCGGTGCGCACGATCATTCGTTGGGCGGGCGATAATCCGGAGCGGGGTGGCTTGCTGGAGACGCCGGCGCGCGTCACCCGCGCTCTGGAGGAATTTTTCGCCGGCTACGAACAGAACCCGGATATGTTGTTGCAAAAGTCCTTCGATGAAATCGAAGGTTATGATGAGATGATCGTCTTGCGGGGCATTCGCTTTGAAAGCCACTGTGAGCACCACATGGCGCCTATAGTGGGCCGGGCATGGGTGGCATACGTTCCGAGGGGGCGCGTCGTCGGCATCAGCAAGCTTGCGCGGGTGGTCGATGCCTATGCGAAGCGTCTCCAAATTCAGGAGAAGATGACGGCGCAAATCGCCAATACGTTGAATTCCGTTCTGAAACCGCAAGGCGTCGGGGTCGTTATCAAGGCGTCGCATCACTGCATGACGACACGTGGCGTCCATAAGCCGGACACCGACCTTGTCACCACGCGCATGCTGGGCTGCTTTCGCGAAAATGCCGACCTGCGGCGCGAATTGTTAGCTATGGTTGCCGAGTGAACGAAGGATAGAGTCATGACCGACGACACCCCTCCGCCCAGCGGCCCCGATCTGACGCTTGGTATTGGCGTCGCGGATCTGGTGGATGGAAAGATCGTCGGTCATGTCGGCGAAGACCAGGTCCTGGTCGTGAAAACGGACACGGATGTGTTCGCGATCGATGCCCAATGCAGCCATTATCACGGGCCGCTTGGCGAAGGGATTGTTGTCGGGACCAGCGTGAGATGCCCATGGCATCACGCCTGTTTCGATCTGCGCAGCGGCGAGGCCGTGCGAGCGCCGGCCTTGAGCCCGTTGACGTGCTGGAAAGTGTCGCAGCGCGACGGGCGGATATTCGTCACCGGTAAACAGGACAAGCCGGCGCCCCAGACGATGGCGGTGTCAAAGCCGTCCGGGGAGGCGCCGCAAAAAATCGTTATCGTTGGCGCTGGCGCAGCGGGTTTCGCCGCGGCCGAAATGTTGCGCCGCTGCGGCTATAAAAACAGCATCGTCATGCTGGGCCGGGAAGGTTCTTTGCCGGTCGATCGGCCCAATCTATCGAAGGACTATCTGGCCGGAAGCGCGCCCGAGGATTGGCTGCCGTTGCGGCCCGACGATTACTATGCCGACAACGATATTGAACTGCGCCGGGATGCCGAGGTCATTGGATTGAGCGTCAAGACGCACGAGATCATGATCGCGGGCGACAAGAATCTCAAATACGACCGACTCTTGCTGGCGACGGGAGCGGAGCCGGTCCGGCTCTCCGTCCCCGGTGCGGATCAGCCGAATGTCCATACGCTCCGCTCGCTCGCCGACTGCCAGGCCATTATCGACGGGATCAAAGGGGCACGTCGCGCGCTGGTGATCGGCGCGAGTTTTATCGGTTTGGAAGTGGCGGCGTCGTTGCGGGCGCGTTCGGTCGAGGTTCATGTGGTGGCGCCCGAACAAACGCCAATGGAGCGCGTACTCGGGCCGCAAATGGGCGCGTTCGTGCGGGCCCTGCACGAAGAACACGGCGTGATCTTCCACCTCCAGGATACCGTGACCGCGATCGAGGGCGGACGC
This sequence comes from Hyphomicrobiales bacterium, assembly GCA_041691675.1. Lineage (GTDB taxonomy): Bacteria > Pseudomonadota > Alphaproteobacteria > Rhizobiales > Xanthobacteraceae > Pseudolabrys. The sequence goes on from JBEPUC010000062.1 coordinate 7,248, forward strand.
GCGACGCTCAAGAGCGGTGCGTCTCTCGATGTCGATATCGTCATCGTCGGTATCGGCGTGCGGCCGCGCCTGGCGTTGGCCGAAAAGGCTGGCCTCACGGTCGATCGCGGCGTCATGGTGGATTCTTATCTGGAGACGAGCGCGCGCGGCATCTACGCCGCAGGCGATATCGCCCGCTGGCCGGACGCCTATTCCGGTGAAAGCATCCGTGTGGAGCATTGGGTCGTCGCCGAGCGCCAAGGGCAGACGGCGGCGAAAAACATGCTGGGGCTCCGGGAAAGATTTGACGCCGTGCCGTTCTTCTGGAGCCAGCATTACGACGTGCCGATCAATTATGTCGGTCATGCCGAGCAATGGGATGAAATTGCGCTCGAAGGCGATATTTCATCCAAGGATTGCCTGCTGCGCTACAAGCGCAAGGGGCGCACGATGGCCGTGGCGTCGATCTTCCGCGATCTCGAAAATCTCCAGGCCGAACTGGCGATGGAAACAGAACTCGAAAAAATCCGAAAATAATTTGGTTTCGCGTCGCGCGCGCGAACGATTTCCGGGAACCTTTTTTCGCGCCATCCATCAAAGCGATACCGACACACGATGCCGGGCTCCACTTCGGAGTCCGGCCAAGGGAGAATCACATGTTAGTTCGATTGACGATGGCCGTTGCCATGTTGGGATTGGTAGGCGGAAGCGCATACGCTCAAGGCGCGGCGAAGCCGACCGATCCTCAGATCGCCCATATCGCTTACACCGCCGGCGTGATCGACGTTGCGGCGGCCAAACAAGCCCTCACCAAGTCCAAAAACAAAATGGTTCGCGAATTCGCCGAAAACATGGTGCGGGACCACGAGGCCGTGAACAAGCAGGCGCTGGCTTTGGTCAAAAAGTTGAAAGTCACGCCGGAAGACAACGACACCAGCCGCTCGTTGACCAAGCAGGCGGCGGCCAAGAAGGCGGAACTGGCCAAGCTCTCCGGCGCGGCGTTCGACCGGGCCTACGTCGCCAATGAAGTCGCCTACCACAAGACCGTGGATGGTGCGCTTGAAACCGTCCTGATCCCGTCGGCAAATAACGCCGAACTCAAGAGCCTTCTCGAGACCGGGCTCAAGATATTCCAAGGGCATGAGCAGCATGCCGAACACGTCGCCGCGTCGTTGAAGTAAGGAACATACCATGTCGCCGAGATGGCATCTTTTTGCTGCGTTGATATTTGCAACGGTTGCCGTCTCGGCGCATGCGGAAACAATCACGATAACGATCGACAAGATGGCGTTCGCCACTTTGGAGACACACGCCAAGGTCGGCGACACCATCGCATGGGTCAATAAGGACGCCTTCGTCCATACCGCGACGGCGCGCAACGGAGATTGGGACGTGACGATCCCCATCAAGAAAACGGCTACCGTCGTTTTGAAAAAGGCGGGGGCGATCGACTACTACTGCCGATTTCATCCCAACATGAAGGGAAAAATCATCGTCGACGCCCAATAGCCGTTAAGTCGATGGTGTTGCGCCAGGACGCCTCGCGTCACGGGCCCTTTGTCAATGCGTCACGAGCTTGAGCCCGACGATTCCGCAGACGATCAGGCCGATACAAGAAAATCTGATGAGATCGGCACTTTCATTGAAAAGCGCCATTCCCAGCAACGCCGTCCCGACCGTGCCGATCCCCGTCCAGACCGCATAAGCGGTGCCTAAAGGAAGGGACCTTAATGCCAGGCCGAGAAGTGCCAGGCTCGCTGCCATGGCAACGACGGTAACGAGCGTCGGCCACAGGCGGGTAAAGCCGTCGGTATATTTCAGGCCGATGGCCCAACCGATTTCAAAAATGCCGGCCAGTATCAACAGAATCCAGGGCATGGCCCGACTCCGATTTGAGGAAGGGGCCGTCCCCGGACAAAATGGTTTTGAATTTCGCAAGGTCGTCCTTGCACGTTGGCCGAAAATAAGATCGCTGTTTCCGCCTTTCAAGGGCCGCCACGGCGATGGCCGTTGACGCTATCATGCGGTTCCGGGGGCCGCGCTTGACCATAATCAATGACCGACCGCTGAATAATGTGTCCGGAACTGTCGATGCGCAAACGGGCGCGCCGGTTCTTATAGAAGAACGTAAGACGAAATTCACCGGCATGAATATCGGCGCCGCTCTCGCAGACGCAGGTTATTGCACGATTGCGCATAAGCGATGCGACATCTTCGAGCGGAATGGCGAGTAGTTCGCTGAGTAGCGTCGCATCTACCACCGGGTCGCCACCGTCAAATTCAATTGCCACTGGTAATACCGCTCCCGGCCGATTGCTTGCGCTTCACGTCAGCGTTCGCTTCTTGTGCGTTCGTCCTATAAGAAGTAAGTAAAATGTATCTTATAAGCTGACCGGAATGCAGGCAAGGAAAGCGCATGGAGACAATGGCAAATCGGCGGTGGGCGGCGACGTATTTCGCTGTCGCCATGTTGTGGCTTGGTCTGCTGCTTGGCGTCGCCTTCCTCGCGACTCCCGTAAAATTCCTGGCCCCAAGCTTGTCGCTGCCCGTCGCGCTCGACGTTGGCCGGCACACCTTTCATGCCTTCAACAAGATTGAATGGGTTTTGGCCGCGATACTTATCGTGCTTCCATTCGGTGCTGGAACCGCGTGGCTCCGGCTTCTCGCCATTGCGGCCGGTCTGCTTGTCATTGTCGAAACGGTCTGGATGTTGCCGCTTCTGGACAGTCGCGTCGGATTGATCATTGCCGGCGGGACGCCGCCGCCGGCCGATCTCCATGGTCTCTACATTGCCATGGAGTTCACCAAGCTCCTGGGGCTGGCGGCGATTGCTTTTGACCGCGCCCGGCAACTTGTAAGAGCGCCAGCAAAACTCCTGATGGAAAGCTGACGTCCGCCGGGTACGTTAGCGGTTCAGTGCGTCGAAGCCCCTTGTTATGTCGTCGAGGAGGTCGGTCTCCGCCTCCAGCCCTATCGACATGCGCAACAAGGTATCGCTGATGCCGGCGACGCGCCGCGCTTCCGGCGACATGCCGGCGTGCGTCATGGTGGCTGGATGAGCGACGAGGCTTTCCACGCCGCCCAAGGATTCCGCCAAGGTAAATACCGAAAGCGTCTCGACGAATTTACGGACCTCGTCGACGCCGCCGACAAGCTCGAAACTCAGCATGGCGCCGAAACCGGACTGCTGTTGTTTGGCTATTTCATAACCGGGATGCGACCACAGGCCGGGATAATGAACCGCCGAAACCGCCTTATGTTGCACCAGGACCGACGCGATAACCGTGGCGGTTTGTTGCTGGCGCTCGATCCGGGGAAAAAGCGATCGCAGGCCGCGCAAGGTGAGATAGGCATCGAACGGTGATCCGGTGACGCCGGTTACGTTTGCCCAGGACGCGAGCGCCTCGGCATCCTTGCGGTCCGCGGCGATGACGGCGCCGCCGACGACATCGGAATGTCCATTGAGATATTTCGTCGTGGAATGGATGACATAATCCGCCCCGAGGCTGATTGGCTGCTGCAAGGCAGGGGACAGGAACGTGTTGTCGACGGCTACCTTGGCGCCGGCGGCCTTGGCGAGGCTGGCGATGGCGCGAATATCGACGATCCGCATCAACGGATTGCTCGGCGTCTCCATGAGGACGAGCGCCGGCGATTGAGCAAGCGCGGCGGCAAGCGCGCCGTTGTCGTTCTGGTCGATAAATAAAAGCTTGAACTGGCCTTTGGCGGCGCGCGCCGCGAGAAGCCGGTAAGTGCCGCCGTAGCAATCGTGAGGCGCGATCACCAGATCCGTTGCGGTCAGCGTCGCCAGTACGAGGTCGATTGCCGCCATGCCCGACGACGTCACCACGGCGCCCGCGCCGCCTTCCAGCTTCGCGAGCGTATCGCCGAGGAGATCGCGCGTTGGATTCGCGGTCCGCGAATAGTCGTAGCCGCGGCTCTTTTCATAACCTGCGAACGTGAAAGAACTCGACAGATAGATCGGCGGGGTTACAGCGCCAAAGGCAGTATCGTCGCCAATTCCATTTGTCGCGGCGATGGTACGCGGATCTTCTCGTTCGGGCATGACTTAATGGAATCCTTTTTGATTAGCCACTAGTGGTAACCTATATCGGCGCGAACTTTGCCGCGAAAAACCCAATATGACCACGCCGTGTACATCAAAATCACCGGCAGCAGCGTCAATGTTCCGACCGCAAGAAAGGCTTGCGTGCTCTCCGCTGAGGCGGCCTCCCAGAGGCTGTAGTGGTAGGGCACGATCATCGGCCAGAGGCTGATGGCGATACCCAGATAAGCCATGAGAAACAAGCCTATGGCGGATGCGAATGGGGCGATCTCGGTCTGTTTGTTAAGCGAGCGCCATGCCGAGATCGCCAGCAGTGCAGTAATGAGCGGCACGGGGCTGAAGAACGCGATGTTAGGCCAGGAAAACCATCGAGTCGCGATATTCGCGTTCATGATCGGCGTCCAGACGCTGACAATGCCGACCGCGAGAACGACACCAATCAGGCACCAGCGGCCCAGCGATCTTGCCCAAGACTGTAACTCGCCTTCCGTCTTGAGGATTAGCCACCCAGCGCCAAGAAGGCTGTAACCGAACAGCAATGCGACTCCGGTCAATACTGAGAAGGGCGTCAGGAAATCCCAGGACGATCCAACGTAGTGGCGGCCATCGACCTCGAAGCCCTGAATGAAAGAGCCAAGCACCAACCCTTGCGCAAAGGTGGCAATCGCCGAACCGTAGCAAAAGCCATGGTCCCAAAATGTTTTGTGTTCGGCATCGCGGAGCCGGAATTCAAACGCAACGCCGCGAAAGACCAGCGCCAGCAGCATGACGAGAATGGGAAAATACACAGCAGGAATGATGATTGCGAACGCCAACGGGAAGGCCGCGAGCAGGCCGACGCCGCCGAGCACAAGCCAGGTTTCGTTTCCGTCCCAGATCGGTGCGATCGAGTTCATCACCAGATTGCGTGACGAGGTATCCGGCGCGAATCCGTAAAGAATGCCGACGCCGAGATCGAAGCCATCAAGGATGACGTAAAAGCATACCCCCAGTCCCAGAATGACAGTCCATAGCGGAACCAGATCGAGAGCGAAATGTGTCATGGTCATCTCTCCCCAGTCTGGTGCGACAGAGCTTGCACCGGCGCTTGCGGGCGCCCGCTTTCGACAGCGACGTCCGTCGTTGACGATCCGATAGGTCCTTTTTTGACGATGCGAGCCATGATGATGACTCCCGCGGGAAACATGATCAGATAGGCGGCGATGTAGCCTAGAAGCGATAAAAGAACATCGCCGCCAGTTAATGATGGAGAGACGGAGTCTGCCGTGCGTAAGAGGCCGTAAACTGTCCACGGTTGCCGGCCGACCTCGGTCGTCGTCCAGCCCGCCAGAACAGCGATGAAGCCCAATGGCGCTGCGAACTCGCATGTACGCAGGAACCAGTTCGCCGTGTAAAGCCGCTGACGCCAGCGCAGCCACCAACTCAGCACCAATATCCCAAGCATCAGCGTACCGACGCCGACCATCAGGCGGAATGCGAAGAAGACGATGGCGACCGGTGGCCTTTGGTCGGCAGGCCAGTCTTTAAGACCTTTGATTTCACCGTTGGAATCGTGTGTCAGCAACAAACTGCCGAGAGCCGGAATTTCCAATGCGTAATGATTTGTGGCGTTGGCCTGGTCGGGGATGGCAAACAAGGTGAGGGGGACCCTGCGTCCGGTATCCCAATGGGCTTCGATCGCGGCGAGCTTGGCGGGCTGATATTCCAGTGTATTGAGTCCATGCTGGTCGCCGATGAAGATTTGCAGCGGCACAAGGATGCTCAATAGCCAAAGCGTCATGGAAAGCATCACGCGGCCTTCCTCGACGAAGCGGCGTCCGCGGATCAGATAGGCCGCGACTCCGGTCACGACGAATCCTGTCGTGATGTAAAAGGCGACGACGGTATGCGAAAGCCGATAGAGGAATGACGGATTGAAGACGATCTGCCACCAATCCTTCGGAAAGAACCGGCCGTCGATTAGTTCATAGCCAGCCGGAGTCTGCATCCAGCTATTGGTCGATAGAATCCAGAACGATGACAACAGGGTCCCGAACGCAACCATGAGCGCCGCGACCAGATGCGCCCAGCGAGGCACCAGGTTGCGGCCAAATAGCAGAACGCCCAGGAAAGCCGCCTCCAGAAAAAAGGCTGTCAGGCCCTCATAGGCAAGAAGCGGCGAGATGATATTTGCCGTTATGTCGGAAAAGCGGCTCCAGTTCGTGCCGAACTGGAAGGGCATGACGATGCCCGATACGACACCCATGCCGAACGAAACGGAAAATATTTTGATCCAGAAGGTCGATGCTCGGAGATAGACATCTTTGCGGGTCACGAAATGCATGCCTTCGAGCACGGCAATATAAGACGCCAGCCCTACGGTGAGTGCAGGCAGCAGAATATGCCAGGCAATGACCCAGACGAATTGCAGCCGTGAAAGCAGGAGAGGGTCCAGGTCCATCTCATCCATCCGTTCTTAGGCGATAGCGACGCAAAATCGCATCGAGCAACGCGGCGAAAATTCGTATCGGCCCGGCTGCGAACATAGCAGATTCCAAATAGAAGTATCTTACATATTGCTTTATATCGTGCATTGCACATATCCTGAAATGACGGTGCTAATGCGCTCTCGTTGGGCTCTGGAGAGGCCGCCGCCATGGCAAGGATATTAAAGATTGGCGATCATGTGAGCTGGAATTCGGAAGCCGGCCGCGTTCGCGGCCGAATTATAAAAGTGCATAGAAAAAAGGTCGTCTACAAAGGATACGTGCATCATGCGAGCGAGGACGATCCGCAATACGAAATCGCGAGCGATAAAACCGATCACGTCGCCTTGCACAAGGGGTCTGCACTGAGACGGCTTTCTCGATGAGGGCCCCGGCGTTTTTTTCGCGTTGTCCTTTAGAGGTTTATTGATGGGCTATTTCGACGTTCTTGCCAACGCGCTGCTGACAACGGCCTCCGATGCCATCATCGCGGCCGATAAAGACAACATCGTGCGTTTCTGGAACCCGGGTGCGGAACGCATTTTCGGCTATTCCGGCACTGAGGCCATAGGTCAATCGCTCGACATCATCATTCCGGAGCGATTGAGAAAGCGCCATGGGGACGGCTACCGGCTTGTTATGGCCGGTGGCGAAAGCCGCTACGGTCACGGCGATATTCTGGCAGTGCCCGGCATTAAGAAAGACGGCACGCCGATATCCGTCGAATTTACGATTATCCCGTTGCTTGACGAAGCCGGCAGCATAAAGGGTGTGGCGGCGATCATGCGCGATGTGACAGCGAAATTTGAAGAAATGCGCAGCTTGAAGCGGAAGCTTGCTGACGCAACGAAGATAGCGGTTTGACGCGTGCGGTTATTTATTGTCGGCAGCATGGGTGCTTGCGGGTGTCATGACAGCAAACAGGTTCTACACCATCGGCCATTCGACCACGCCGCTGGCCGAATTTATCGACATTCTCCGGCACGTCGGCGTCAATCATCTCGTCGATGTCCGCAAGATTCCGCGTTCACGCGGCAATCCGCAATATAATATCGATACACTTCCGCTTTCTTTGTCCGATTTCCAAATAGGATACACGCCTATTGCGGCGCTTGGCGGGCGGCGCGCGCGCCAGACCGACGTGGCGGAGAGCGTCAACGGATTCTGGCTCAACAGAAGCTTCCATAATTATGCTGATTACGCGATGAGCGCCGAATTCCGGACCGGCTTGAGTGAACTGCGTGATCTCGGTCGTCACCGGCAATGTGCGATCATGTGCGCCGAGGCCGTGTGGTGGCGATGTCACCGCCGAATTATCACGGATTATCTCATCGCCGCGGACGATGAAGTTTATCATGTCTTGGGCAAGGATCGTGTGGAGCAGGCGCGGATGACAGCCGGCGCGATGCCGGTATCGAATGTCTCTCTGGCTTATCCGGCTGAGGCTTCGGCCGGATAGATAGCCGGCCGGCCAATCGTATCGGCGCTGGTCAGGAAGCTTTCGCCGGCCAAGGCCGGTCGGGCCGGTAAAACAGCGCGAGCTTGAGGCTCTCCGCGATGCGGACGGCTTTTTCGAGAAGCGCGTCGGCGAGTTCGTCGATAAATATTTCCCGGCTTGTCCGCTCGAACAGATCCAGCCACCGGTCAAATAATTCCATTTCTATTCCGGTCACACGATGATGGACGGCGACGGGGTTTCCCTTGTAGCGGCCCGAGGTCAGCATGACCGAGGACCAGAATTTCCGCATTGTTTCGAGATGCGGGCCCCAATCGCCGGGGATCGCGCGCAAAAAGATCGGACCGAGTTCAGGATCGGTTCGTATTTTCGCATAGAAATCATCGACCAGCCGACGAATGGCTTCCTCCGTCATTTCGTCCAGTTTCGCGGCCGGCATGACTAAGCCACCATCGAGACGACGGCGACGCCGAGGATGGTCCACACCAGCGAATTGACCAGCATGCGTATAAGGTGGCCGCTCTCGGACTCGTTGAGGCCCATCGACCGACATGCCGCATCGCCCGGCAGAAGCAGCAGCCAAGCCAACCTATTTCCGAATGTATGAATGCCCATGAGTTCCGCGCCTGTAATGTGGGTCAAACCTGCATCTCACGCTGGTTGTCAAAAAGCAAGATATGAAATACATGTTTAGCGACCGGGGAGACCACATGTGCGCCTGACCATTTATACCGACTACGCTTTGCGGCTGCTCATGTACCTCGCCGTCAAGAACGATGGATTGGCGACCATCGCGGAGATTGCCGCGAAATACGACATCTCCAAAAACCATCTGATGAAGGTTGCCCATCAGTTGGGCGTTGCCGGTTACATCGAAACGGTGCGGGGCCGTAGCGGCGGGCTGCGCCTTGCCAAGCCACCCAAGACCATCGTCCTCGGCGACGTCGTTCGCTATACCGAGCCGGATATGGCGATCGTGCCGTGTTTCAAACCGATTGACGCGTTCTGTGCGATTTACCCAAGTTGCGTGCTGCGAGGCGCTCTGCACCGCGCGCAGGCGGCATTCGTCGAGGTGCTTGATGCGTATTCGTTGAGTGATCTGGTACAGCCGCGCAGCCAGTTGCAAAATCTCTTGGCCATCAAGCCCGGCAACGGTGGTGCCATCGTCGCTCCAAAAAAGCGAAGAGGGGCGTCGGCGCGCACTTAATGGGACGACCGCGCTGACCCCTGCTGTGAGATAAGTTTCATCTCAGCCAAAAGTCGATGCCTTGGCTCGGTTCCTTCGCAGCATTCCTGCGCTCATGCAGGTTGATTGCTTGCTTCGACGCTCGCCGAAAATGTGGCCTTTTCGGTCGCCAGTTGTGGCGCTTTGGCGAGTTGGGCCCGAATCACTTCGGCGATTTCGCTGCCCTCCGATTGGGCAAACAGCGCAACTGCCGGTCGGAGAGAGACGATGAGCGGAGGTTACAATACCGGCGCAGAATGCATTGCGGGGATAGTAATACTATCGCGATGAAATCCATGATTGTGCCGATTTTAAATAGCTAAGCATTTGAAATTAAAGGACTAATATTGGCACCACGCGTTCAGGCGACCAGGCAATTAGAGCATGGTTAATGACTATTCTGTTGCGTGTTTTTTACGCAACACTTGTTTGAAAAGCGTTCCATCAGTCTGTGGGTGGAACGCTTCTTCGTTGCACCGGGGGGACCTTCCGCTAATGTCCAAATTGCGACGGAGGGGGCATCCCCGTGTCGTGCTTTTCGGGTCGACGTTGGCCCGGCTTGCGGGGAGCAAGGGGAAGTTCCAACGGTGCTGTCGCACTTGGCGGATACGGAACCCTCTCACAATAAACAATGTTTTGGAGGTTCAAGATGAAGATGGTGAAAAGCCTATTGCTCGGTACGGCGGCGGGTCTCGTCGCGGTTGCCGGCGCGCAGGCCGCCGATCTTCCCGTTAAGGCCAAACCGGTCCAGTACGTGAAGATTTGCAGCTTGTACGGTGCAGGGTTCTATT
>JBEPUC010000063.1:0-15878 GCA_041691675.1 Hyphomicrobiales bacterium
CGCCAAAGGCATCGTCCTCGGGCCCCTGACGCGCACGATCGAGGCCGACCGCATCTCGTACACTTACGTCGACGTCGAAATCGACCGGCCGCGCGGGCTGGTCACTATCACCGTGCGCGCGCCGTCGGATTCGGAACCCGCCTCGCTGGAAGCCGCGCATGCGCTTGGCGACAAGTTCTGGCCGCTAGCGGTGGCACGCGAACTTGAAGACGCCATCCTGCATTTGCGCGCCAACGAGGCGGCAATCGGCGTGGTGCTGCTGCGTACCGAAGGCAATGCGCTCACCGTGTTGGATTACGATGCGTTTCTCAGCCAGTACGACAGCGATTGGCTGATGCGCGAGATTCGTCATTACCTCAAGCGAACGCTCAAGCGCATAGACACCACACCAAAGAGCTTTATCGCGTTGATCGAGCCGGGTTCATGTTTTGCCGGCACCCTGGCCGAACTGGCGTTTGCCGCCGACCGTTCATGCATGCTCATCGGCACGCGCGAGGGCGATAATCGTCCGCCCGCCGCGATCACCCTCGGTCATGTCAATTTCGGCCTCTATCCGATGGGCAATGGTCTGACCCGGCTGCAAACGCGCTTTCTCGGCGAGCCGGAGTCGATCAAGACCGCGCAAAGCAAGATCGGCGTTGCCGTCGAGGCCGAGGAGTCCGACAGCCTGGGCCTGATTACGACAGCCTATGAAAGTTTTGACTGGGACGACGAACTCCGCGTCATGCTCGAAGAACGCGCCAGCTTTTCGCCGGACGCCATGACCGGCATGGAAGCGAACCTGCGCTTTGCAGGGCCGGAGACGATGGAAACCAAAATCTTCGGCCGGCTGACGGCATGGCAGAACTGGATCTTCCAGCGGCCGAATGCCATCGGCGAGCAGGGTGCGCTCAAGCTTTACGGGTCTGGCGTGTCGCCGACCTACGCGAAGGAAAGAGTGTGATGGAGCTTGCCCCGGACGCGGTGCAGCACAAGCGTCAGCGCAGTGATGCACCGCAGAGCCGGGGCCGTTCCAAATTCGGAATGTGTAACGATCCCGGGTCTGCGGGGCATCGCGAGAGCGCTGCACCGCGCCCGGGAAAAGCCGAGAGGAATGCGCCATGAACATCGCGGCAGTCGATTATGACGGCTTGATCCCCAACAATGTCGGGCTCGGCAGCGACGTGCGCGTCAAGCACGCGCTGGAGAAATGGCATCCCGGTTACATCAGTTGGTGGAACGACATGGGCCCGGAGGGCTTTCAGGAGTCGCTGGTCTATCTGCGCACCGCGGTCAGCGTCGATCCGAAAGGCTGGGCCAAGTTCGATTATGTGCGCATGCCGGAATATCGCTGGGGCGTGCTGCTGGCGCCGCAAGTCGAGGGGCGCACCATCCCGTTCGGCCGCCACAAGGGCGAGCCGGCCTGGCAGGAAGTGCCCGGCGAATACCGCTCGATGCTGCGCCGCCTCATCGTCATCCAGGGCGACACGGAGCCGGCCTCGGTCGAGCAGCAGCGCTACCTCGGCAAGACAGCACCATCGCTTTACGACCTGCGTAACCTGTTTCAGGTCAATGTCGAGGAGGGCCGCCACCTCTGGGCCATGGTCTATCTGCTGCAAAAATATTTCGGCGCCGATGGCCGCGAGGAGGCCGAAGCGCTGCTGCAACGCCGCTCCGGCGATGCCGACACGCCGCGCATGCTGGGCGCCTTTAACGAGAAGACGCCGGACTGGCTGTCGTTCTTCATGTTTACGTTCTTCACCGACCGCGACGGCAAGATGCAGCTCGAATCGCTGGCGCAATCCGGCTTCGATCCGTTGTCACGCACCTGCCGCTTCATGTTGACGGAAGAGGCGCATCACATGTTCGTCGGCGAGACCGGCGTGACGCGCGTGATCCAGGCGACCTGCGAGGCCATGAAGAAGGCCGGTATCGCCGATCCTTATGACATCGCCGCCGTGCGCAAACTCGGCGTCATCGATCTGCCGACGATTCAGAAGAAGGCCAACCTGCATTTCTCGCTGACGCTCGATTTGTTCGGCAACGAGATTTCGACCAATGCGGCCAATGCCTTCCATTCCGGCATCAAAGGCCGTTTCCGCGAGGAACGGCTCAAGGACGACCATACGCTCGAGAACGACACCTATCCGGTGCTGCGGCTGGTCGATGGCGAGATCAAAAACGTCGATGCGCCGGCTTTGTCGGCGCTCAACATGCGACTGCGCGACGACTACGTCGTCGACTGCAATGTCGGCGTTGCCCGCTGGAACAAGGTGATCGAAGGCTTCGGCATTCCGTTCCAGATCAAACTGCCGAGCGTCGCCTTTCATCGCGGCATTGGCGAATTCGCGGCCATCAAGGCCGATATCGACGGTAAGCAGCTTTCCGACGCCGACTGGAATGCGCGGCGCGGCGACTTCCTGCCATCCGATGGCGATAAGGATTTCATCGAGAGCTTGATGCAGCCGGAAACCGAGCCGGCCAAATTCGCGAGCTGGATCGCGCCGCCAAAAGTCGGTATCGACAACAAAGCAGGCGATTTCGAGTACGTGAAGATTGCTTAATTTCTCGTCATTCCGGGGCGGCCCGAAGGGCCGGGCCCGGAATCCATACCCCCGGTCTGTGACTATGGATTCCGGGTTCGCTTCACTTCGTTCGCGCCCCGGAATGACTATTGGGAAAACTTCGCCACCACTTCCGGCGGGATGGCCAACGCTTTGATCCGGTCCGGATTGTTTGGGTCGCGCGATGCCCACACGCGCGTCTCAGTGCCCTCGACCGTCAGTTCGCCGCCGATGGTCAGGCGGTGCTCGATCTGAAAGCTCGACCGCCCGAAATTCTTCGCCTGCGTCGCGATCTCGATCAGGTCACCGAACTTCACCGGCTTGATGAAATTGGCGCGTGCATCGACCAGCGGAATGCCGACGATGCCGTAAGTCGAGCCTAAGTCCTGCGGCTTGACGCCGAGTGCGGCGTCGAACAGCAGCCATGAACTGGCGTCGAAGAATTCAAAAAAGCGCGGATTGAACACGATGCCGGCCGGGTCGCAATCGCCCCAGGCAACGGTCAATTTTCGGCGGTTGACAAGGGGGGCCACGCGCGAAGTCTCCAAAGATCGATCGCGAAGGATCAATTGCGATCATCTTAATCGCGACTGTCGGCGCGGACAATCAGCGTCTCATCTTGGAGACCGACGCGCGCCTTGACGCTCGTTTGCGTGGCCGCTTATTTTTGCGCGGATCGGGCCACTCCAGCAATTCTTGCGCGCGCAATTCGATTTTGGTGGCGCGGCGCTGCTTGCGGAGCGCGCGTTTGGGCGCAACCGGCACATGCGGCAAGTCGTCGAGCGCGAGCACCAGCCAGTCGAGGTCTTCCGCCAAGGTCAGCCAGCGGCTCGGCGCATGGCGCGACAATGTAAACAGCCGCGAATATTCCAGCAGCGATTTCCGGCCGCTCGCGAGACAATATTCATGCGCGTAGCTCATCATCAGTTCGCGCGGACTGCGGTAGATCGGGTCGCGCCAGCGCAAAATGGCGTGGTTGGTTTTGCTGATCGCGCCCCACAGGCCGCGCTCCTTGAACAATGTGATGACATGGTCCTGGTCGGACGGCAGCGCCCGCATGTCGATCAGCCAAGCCTCCTTGCCGTGAAAGTAGAGCGCCGCAGCCGCGAAGACCGCGGCCTCGACGCAATGCGCCAGCCTCGTTTTCAGCATGCGGCGCGGCGACATCGCGGTATCGCCATCAAGGCAATAATTGGCCGGCACCCGCTCGACGAAGGTCTGGATCTTCTGCGGCGTGTCGAGCATGGCAAATACCCGGCGCTCGGCAGGGGTGAGCAGCGCGCGCAGGCGGTTCCGGTAGGCCACGGTGGTCATGCTGCCGTGAACCATAAGCGGAACCCGTGCTGAGAGGATGCGGCGGGCGGGCGGTCCACAGGTTAGTTCGCAGACGCGAAGGTGTTCTCCCGGTTCAGGGTTTGAAGATAATAAACATAGCGCCATATCGCTTATGGAGGAATAAATGTCCTTATTTGGCGACCATCATTGTATTCAAACAGAAAATCCTTCTATTTAGGGGCACATCAGCTCGCAAGGCGGTCGCTCTATGTCCTCAAGTTTTGCCACCATTCCTAAAACCGCCCCCTTCACCGAAGAGGATGTGGCCCTTCTCAATCGCGTGGTCGGCCCGGCTTCCGCCGTGCAGCGCGCGTGGCTGGCCGGCTTTCTCGCCGGCGTCGAGTCGGTGCAGGGCGGTGCGGCGCAGCCTTCCGCGCCGGCGCGCCCGGCCGAGCCCATCACGATCCTCTACGCCAGTGAGTCCGGCAATTGCGAAAAGCTGGCCAATGACTTTGCCAAGAGCGCGCGCAAGAACGGGCTGAAGCCGACGCTGCTCGATATGGCCGACCTCGACATGACCGCCTTGGCCTCGGCGAAAAAGCTGGTCGTCATTGCCGCCACATGGGGTGAGGGCGAACCGCCGGCACGCGCCGTGCGCAGCTACGGTGAGTTCATGGGAGAGGGGGCGCCGCGCCTCGACGGCGTCGAGTTCGGCGTGCTGGCGCTCGGCGACACAGCCTATGTGGAATTCTGCGCCATCGGCAAGGCAATCGATGCCCGGCTTGAGGCGCTGGGCGGCAAGCGCGTCGTCACCCGCGTCGATTGCGATCTCGACTTTGCCGAGCCGGCGACGCGCTGGATCGGCGACGCGGTCAAGACTCTCGCGCCGCCACAGGACGAAGCCTCGCGCGGCAGCGTCATCGAAGTCGATTTCAGCAAGCCGGCGCGCTCGCCGAATACCGATATCGTCGAGGCCGAGATTACCGAACTGGTCAATTTGAACTCGTCTCGCTCCGACAAGGAGACCGTGCATCTCGCGCTCACCTTCGACGGCGGCGTGCCGGCCTATCAGCCGGGCGACTCGCTCGATGTCTATGCGGAGAACGATCCCGTCTATGTCGATGAGCTCCTGAAGCTTGCCGGTCTTTCCGGCGACGCCAAACTGCGCGAAGACTTCATCAAGTCGCGCGACGTCACCACGCTTTCCTACAAGGCGATCGAAACCTACGCCACGCAAACCGGCCATACTTATGTGAAGACGCTGATCGACGACGGCGAGGCCAAGCAGTGGATCATCGGCCGCCAGCTCATCGACTTGATCGCTATGTTCCCGACGCATCTGACGGCCGAACACCTGCACGCGGTTACGCGTCCGCTGGCGCCGCGCGCTTATTCGATCGCGTCGTCACGCGCGGAAGTCAGCGACGAGGCGCATCTGCTTATCTCGGCCGTGCGCTATGTCACCAATGGCCGCGCGCGCAAGGGCGTGGCCTCGAACTATGTCGCCGAGCGCTTGAAGCGCGGCGGCCGGGTGCGGGTCAAGCTCAAGCCGAACAAGCATTTCGCCTTGCCTGCGCCGGACAAGGACATCATCATGGTCGGGCCGGGCACTGGCGTCGCGCCGTTCCGCGCCTTCGTGCAGGAGCGCCGCGCTGTTAACGCCAGCGGCAAGAGCTGGCTGTTTTTCGGCGACCGTCAGTTCACACACGATTTCCTGTATCAACTCGACTGGCAGGAAGCGCTCGCCGATGGCGCGCTCACCCGCATGGACGTCGCCTTCTCGCGCGACACGCCGAAAAAGGTCTATGTCCAGCACAAGATTTGGGACCAACGGCACGATCTCGTCGCCTGGCTCGACGGCGGCGCCAGCTTCTATGTCTGCGGCGATGCCATGCACATGGCCAAAGACGTGCGCGGTGCGCTGGTTGCGGCCTATGCCGACGTCAAGGCGTTGACGCCGGAAGCGGCCGAGCAGGCGGTGGCCGGTCTTGAGCGCGACAAGCGTTATCTGACGGATACGTACTAAAGTCCTTGTCCCGGGCGCGGTGCGGCACGAAGCGCGACCCGCGCGGAGTGACGCGTCGCTGAACCGGGGCCGTTACAAACACTGAACCTGGAAAGGTCCCGGCTCTGCGGCGCACCGCTTCGCGGTTGCGACGCGTCCCGGACAGGAGGCCTCAAATGACCGACGACGTTTCGCGCAACGAACACCTCAAGGAAGCCAGCCGCTATCTGCGCGGGACCATCGCCGAAGGTCTGCGCGATGAGGTGACGGGCGCCATCGTCGAGGACGACCAGCAACTCGTCAAATTCCACGGCATGTATCTCCAGGACGACCGCGATCTGCGCCCCGAGCGCACGCGCAAGAAGATGGAGAAAGCATTCGGTTTCATGATCCGCGTCCGGATCACTGGCGGCTGCCTGAGTCCGGCACAATGGCTTGCGCTCGACAAAATCGCGCGCGATTACGGCAATGGCGGCATGCGCCTGACCACGCGGCAGACGGTGCAGTTGCATGGCGTCATCAAGACGAACGTCAAGGACACCATCAAGGCGATCGACGCCGTTTTGCTCAATTCGATAGCGGCATGCGGCGACATCAACCGCAACGTGATGTGCGTCGTCAATCCCGATCAATCGCGCGCCCACGCGACGGCAATCGAGTTCGCGCGCGCGGCAACAGAGCGTTTCCTACCGCACACGCCGGCCTACCGGGAAATCTGGCTTGACGGCGAGCGCATTGCCGGCGGCGAGCCGGAGGACGTGGTCGAACCGATCTACGGCAAGACCTACATGCCGCGCAAATTCAAGATCGGCATCGCGGTGCCGCCGTCGAACGATATCGACGTCTACGCAAGCGACCTCGGCTTCATCGCAATTCTGGACGACAAAGGCGAGATCGCCGGCTGGAACGTGACCGTCGGCGGCGGCATGGGGATGACTCATGGCGAACCGGAGACCTATCCGCGCACGGCCGACGTGATGGGTTATTGCTCGGCGGCCGATGCGCTCGACGTTGCGGAAGCGGGTGTGACCGTGCAGCGCGACTGGGGCGACCGCAAGAACCGCAAGCACGCGCGATTCAAATATACGGTGGAAGATCGCGGCCTCGACGCTGTGCGCGCCGAGGTGGAGAGCCGCAGCGGCGTGAAGCTTGAACCGGCGAAGCCTTTTACATTCACGTCCAACGGCGACCGGTTCGGCTGGAGCGCCGGCACGGATGGGCGCGGCCACCTTACGCTGTTCGTCGAAAATGGCCGGGTCATCGACCGCCCCGGCAAACCGCAGATGTCGGCATTACGCGAGATCGCGCGGATCCACGACGGCGATTTCCGCATTACGCCGAACCAGAACCTCATCATCACCAGTGTGCCGACGGACAGGCAAGCCGAAATTGAGCGGATCGCGCGTGACGCTGGGCTGCTGGCGCCATGGTCGGGGCTGCGGCGCAACTCGATGGCCTGCGTGGCGCTGCCGACCTGCGGCCTGGCGCTGGCCGAGAGCGAGCGCTATCTGCCCGACCTGATCGACGCGCTCGACAAGAGCCTCGCGACGCATGGTCTATCCGCCGACGACATCGTGATCCGCATGACGGGCTGCCCGAACGGCTGCGCGCGGCCGTATAT
This sequence comes from Hyphomicrobiales bacterium, assembly GCA_041691675.1. Classification (GTDB taxonomy): domain Bacteria; phylum Pseudomonadota; class Alphaproteobacteria; order Rhizobiales; family Xanthobacteraceae; genus Pseudolabrys. Next base: position 7,445 of record JBEPUC010000063.1, read on the forward strand.
CGCCGAGATCGGCCTGGTCGGCAAAGGACCCGGCCGCTACAACTTATATCTCGGCGCGGCCTTCGACGGCTCGCGCATGTCCAAGCTTTACATGCCCGATCTTGACCATGACGGAATTGTCGCCGCGCTCGATCCGATCTTTGCCGCTTACGCCGCCAAGCGTGAGAACGGCGAGCATTTCGGCGATTTCACCATTCGCGCCGGCTTTGTCGCCAAGACGAGCAACGGCGCCGACTTCCACGCCAATAGCGGCCCCAAACAGCCCTCGGTGGCGGCGTGAGCAACGAACGCAAACCGCGCGAAGCGCGGCCGGAAAGAATGGCGGCGCTGGCGCGGCTGCCGGTATTTCTATCGATCGACGGCAAACGGGCGCTGCTGGCCGGTGGTAGTCACGCGGCCGCCTGGAAGGCGGAATTGCTGTCGGCCGCCGGCGCGTGCGTCGATGTCTATGCCGCCGATATGTCGCACGAGATGCGTGAGGTCGCGGCCGACGCGCCGAAGGGCGAGATCGTTCTGATCGAACGCGACTGGGCGCCCGACGATCTCGCCGGCGCGGCCATCGCGGTCGGCAGCTTTGACGACGACGAGAACGCTGCCGCGTTCTGTGCGGCGGCGCGCGCTTGCGGCGTCCCGGTCAACGTGATCGACAAACCGGCGTTCTGCGATTTTTCTTTTGGCGCCATCGTCAACCGCTCGCCGCTGGTGATCGGCATTTCCACCGACGGCGCCGCGCCGGTGTTCGCCCAGGCCATTCGCGCCAAGCTCGAAGCCTTGCTGCCGAATGGCTTCGCCCAATGGGCGGCCGCGGCGGCGCGCTGGCGCAATCCGCTGAAAGTGTCGGGCCTGTCGTTCTCCGCGCGGCGCAAATTCTGGCAGGTGTTTACCGCCCATGCCGTGAAAAACCCCGAAGCCGCGCCGACCGAAAACCACTTCGCCAGCTTTGTCGCCGAGGTGAAGGGTCTTGGTGCCGCCACCGAGCACGGTTCGGTGACGCTGGTGGGGGCGGGGCCGGGGGATCCGGAGTTGCTGACGCTGCGCGCGGTGCGCGCGTTGCAGTCGGCCGACGTCATTCTGTTCGACGATCTGGTGTCGCGCGACGTGCTCGACTTCGCCCGCCGCGAAGCGCGCAAGCTTCTGGTCGGCAAGACCGGCTTCGGCCCATCGTGCAAACAAGAGGACATCAACGCGCTGATGGTGTCGCTGGCGAAGCAGGGCAAGCGCGTGGTGCGTCTCAAGGGCGGCGATCCGCTGATCTTCGGCCGCGCCGGCGAGGAACTCGACGCCTGCAAGGCGGCCGGCATCCCGGTCGAGATCGTGCCCGGGATCACGGCGGCGCAAGGCGCAGCCGCTCGGCTCGGCCTGTCGCTGACCGACCGCAAGCATTCGCGCCGGCTGCAATACATCACCGGGCATGCCCAGAGCGGCAGGCTGCCGGACGATATCGACTGGCGCGCGCTGGCCGATCCGGCCACCACGACGGCGATCTACATGCCGGTGCGCACGCTTCAAAGCCTGGTCACCCGCGCCCTGGCGGAAGGCCTCGACCCGACGACGCCGTCAGCGGCCATCGCGCGCGCCACGCGGCCGGATCAGGCGGTCGTCGCCGCGCCGATCGCGCAACTCCCTGCGCAGTTGGCGCAAGCAAATCTCCCCGGACCGGTGTTGGTGATGATCGGGCGCGGGCTCGGCGCCGCCATGCCGGCGCGCAACGCCGAACGCGCACAAGCCTAAAGGACGAGCGCCGCCAGGATTGCTGCGTAAGGCCTACCGCCACCAACCATCGTTGCGGCGACGTTCGACACGGTTAGGATCGACATGGCGGGTCTCGGCGCGATGTCGTTCCGGGCGGACTTCCCGCATCGGGGCGCGCGCTTGCGACATCCGGGCTCGCGCACTTGGCATCGGGGCGGATGGCTCGGGAGAGCGGTTTCGCATCGTCCGGCCATGCGGTCGCGCCTGCGGCAGCGGCACCACATCTGTTTCAATCGCTTCGGCGCGCGCCTTCTCGGCCGACGTGACATCGGCGCGCGGCGACGGCAATGGTGTCTTGGCCACAGTCGTTGCCGGGGCCGTTGCGGCGACGGGCGCAATTAACACCGGACTCGGCTGCGGGAATGTGTCCGGCGAATAGACGTAGGCATTGTAGCGATTGCCGTGGATCGGCTGATTGGCGTCGCGGATGATGCGGTCTCCCTCGCGTCGGTTCTCGTAGGCGACGCCACGGCCGCTGAAGCTGACGGCATAAGCCGGTGTCGTATCCATCGTAGGATTGGCTGCCGTAACAGTACGGTCGAAGTCGCGCTTGTTGTAATCGGCGACGCCGCGATCGAGGAAAGCCGACCGGAAATTCGGATTGAGCTTGATCGCCTGGTTCATGTCGGCCGTCGAGCGGTCGAACTCGCGCTTGTCGTAATAAGCGAAGGCGCGATTGTAGAGTGCGAGCGCGTAATTGGCATCGAGCGTCAGCGCCTGGTTATAATCGGCGATGGCGCGATCCATATCTCGCTTGTTGCGCCAGGAAAAGCCCCGATTGTTGTAGGCGCGGGTGTCCTTCGGATCGAACTTGATCGCCTGGTTGAAGTTCGCAATCGCCTGATCGAACTCATTCTTGCTATCGTAGGCGACGCCGCGTCCGTTGTAGGCCGCCGCAAAGTTGACATTGAGTTTGACGGCGGCGTCATAGTCGGCGATGGCGCGATCAAAATCGCCTTTCGCTAAATACGTATTGGCACGATTGAAGAAGGCGCTTGTATAGCCAGGGTCGATCGCAATAGCCTCGCCGAAGTCAGCGATGGCGCGGTCGATGTCGCCCTTATTGCGCCAGGCAAAACCGCGATTATTGCGTGCAACGGCATTCTTGCCATCGAGCTTGATCGCCATGTCGAAGTCGACGACGGCGCGATCGTCATCGCCGAGAAGTCCATAGGTTGTACCGCGGTCGTTCCATGCCGCCGACGATTTCGGATCGAGTTTGACGGCTTGATCGAAATCGGCGAAGGCATGTTCGATGTCGCCCTTCATGCGGAAGGCGCGGCCGCGATTCTGGAGCGCCGGGGCGTTCTTGCCATTGAGCCGGATCGCCTGACTGAAATCGCTGATCGCCCGGTCAAATTCGCGCTTGTCGCAATAAGCCAGGCCGCGCAGGTAGAACGCGCTTTCATAGGACGGGCCAAGTTGTAACGCCATGGTAAAATCGGCAATGGCGCGATCGAGATCGTGTTTTTCGAAATAGGCGTTGCCGCGCTGATAGAAAGCGAGCGCCAATTTCGGGTCGAGCTTGACGGCCGCGTTGAAATCGGCGGCGGCGCGATCGCGATCGCTCTTGAGCCGGTAGGCGATACCACGATTGTAGAATGCCATTGCATTGGCCGGCTCGTATTTTATCGAGTCGGTCAGATCGACGATGGCGCGGTCGACGTCGCCCTTGGCGCCATAACTGAGCGCGCGGTCATAGTAGGCGATGGCATAGTCAGGCTTGAGTTTTATCGCGGCATCGAAGTCGGCGATGGCGCGCGCGAAGTCGCGCTTGAATTCGTAAGCATTGCCGCGGCTGTAATAGGCCGCCGAATAATTCGGGTTGAGCTTGATTGCGTGGCCGAAATCCTCGATTGCCCGGTCGATATCCCGCTTGTCGCGAAAGGCGAGGCCGCGATTGTAGTAAGCGAAAGCGTTTGTCGGATCTAACCTGATCGCCTGCTCGAAGTCGACAATGGCGCGGTCGATATACTCCGGATTGATTCTGATAGCCTGATCGAAATCGGCAATGGCCTTCTCGTAATCCCGGATGTCGCGGTAGGCCAGGCCGCGGCTCTGATAGGCGACGGCGTCGTTCGGATTAAGCTTGATGGCGCGATCATAATCGGGAATGGCGCGGTCGGGTTCGCCCTTGGCGCGATAGGCCATGCCGCGATTGTAATACGCCATTGCGTCATTGGAATTGGTTTTGATCGCGGTATCGAGAATGCCGATTGCGCGTTCGTAATTGCGCCGGTCGTAATAGAGGTGGCTCAGTGTCTTGAGCGCGTTCGAGTTATCCTTGTCGAGCTTGATCGTCTGTTCGATATCCGGAATCGCGCGTTCGATGTCGCCGCGGTCGCGCAGCGCCAAGCCGCGATTGTAATAGGCATCGACCTGCTTGGAATCGAGCCGGAGCGCTTCATCGAATGCGCGGATCGCGTCTTCGGCGTCACCCGAGGCGCGCAGAGCGATGCCGTGCTTCACCAGCGAATTCGATTTCTCCTTTTGCGCCAGGCTCTTTTTCTTGAGTGCCTCGGTCTTGTTGTGCTGCGCGCTCGATCGGGCGGCTTTCGACTTCGTCTGCTCAATGATGGCATTGCAACTGGTGACGCGTTCGTCGAGCGAAACATTGGCTTTGCCGTCGCATGCGTTGACCTGTTCGCGCGTGACCGCAAATGCAGAACAGGAGGCGGAAGCGACAATTGCTCCCGCCATCGTCAACCGGATCATTGCGTGCCGTATGCCCTTGACCATAACGCCTCGCCTTAAACCGGCCACGCTAGGCCGGCGCAGAACCCCACTTCTGAACGCCAGAGTTTAAACGGGAGGGGCGACAAGGAGTCGACGTTTGCTTGCAATTGCGTGGGTTAAGATTAATTCGCGCGCCACCAACGATGTGCATTAACAAGTCAAGTTAATGGCGATTAAAATCAGCACGGCGGCGTTTGCTGCCGACACATTAATAAGTTTACGGGCGCGTCGCCTGGTGGCGAACGCGCCCGCTTTGATCATGAAAACAACAATCGGGGTACGGCTTGTCCGTCGCCGTCAGTGCGTGCCGGCCGAGGCCGATGCGCGCGCCGCGTTCGCCATTTCGACGAGAACGTATTCCGGCGGCATCACGTAAGCGAGCACCTTGGATTTCGGGTAGACCGATTGGGTTACCGTCGGCCCATGATTGCCCGACACCACGATCGGATTGCCCTGACCATCGGTGCCGCGCACGACGCCGACGTGGCCATTGTTCGGCCCCTTGCGGTACATAATGGCGATGGCGCCGACGCGCGGGCCGTCGAGCTTCTTGCCGAATTGGAGGAATGAGCGCGCGGCGCGGGATCTGGTGCCCTTGGCGCCCGCTTTATGCAGCACGAAATTCATGAAGTCGGCGCACCAGAGTTTCGTCGGCAGGCCGAGCTGACTTGCCGTGCGGCCGCGCCAGCGAAGCGCTTCCAGCAGAACGTTGGCTGCGCCCGGCGCCTGAGCCGCGGCTTCCGCGGCGTCGGTGCGGCTGCGCGAAAGCGTCTCAAGCGGCTCGATGTTGGCAAAGCGCTCGTTGCGCTTGTCGGCGGCGGCAAATGCCGGCGTCGCGATAGCGGCGGCCACAATGCCGGTCATCAGAATTGCGATCGTTCGTTTCATGGTCTCATTCCCAACGGCTCTTGCCGGGAGATCTGGAATTGTTTTCGTCGCCGCTTGTGCCGAACCGAATTGTCGTTCGGTACAAGCGGAGCCTCTGTCATGCATCCTTTTCGAACACAGAGGGCGTCCGCAAGGTTAGATTGCCGATAGTTCCACCCGAGATATGATCGTGGTTAACGCACGTTAGGAAACGCTTTTTTTGCAGGGAAACATGCAAACAATTTTATTAAAATTTGAATCGAATTAGCGAATGTTATAGCGGATCGGAACGACGACCGCGATCTCAGAGCTTGTCAGTTCCGCGGGCGGCGCCGGCAGCGGTGCGGCACGGCCGAGCAGCGACAGTGTTTCACGGTCGAGTAAACTCGATCCCGAACTGCCGACGATGCGCGCATGATGCACGCCGCCGGAGCGATCGACGCTGAAGGCCAGCTTCACCACGCCAGTCTCGCGGCGAGATTCGGCTTCGGCCGGATAGCGCTTGTAGCGCTCCAGCCGCGACACCAGTTGCGAGGTCCAGTTCGGCAGCGCATTGGAATTGCGCGCCGAAGCGCCCGGTGCCGGCGCGGCCGCGCGCTCCGCTTTCGAGTCAGCCGCGCTCGGCGCGCTGGCAAGAGCAGCGCGCTTGTGCCGGGGCTTCTTCTTGACCTCTTTCTTTTCTTCTTTTTTCGGCTCCCGTTTGACTTCGGCCTTTGTTTCTTCGATCGACTTGGGCGGCGGCAGCGCCGCCATCAATTCCGGCAGTAGCGCGGGTGCAGGCGGCAACTCCACTTTTTCGACCGGCTTCTCAGGCTCAGCGTTAGGCTCGCGCTCCGGCGGCGGCGTCACCTCCTCCGGCTCGGGCGGCTTGTCCGGCTGCGGCTCCGGATCGACTTGCGGTTTGCTCGCAACCTGATCGGGGGGCGCTTCGCTCGGTTTGGTGTCGGGTGCGGCCGCGACCGGCGCGAGATCGATCATGATGACCGGCGCGTTGGCGACCTGGTCGGCGTCGTCGTTCCAGCGCGCCAGCAAGGCTGCCGCGCCGGCAGCGTGGAATCCGAGTGCGAGCGCCAGACAAGCGACCCAACGCAGGCTCTGCGGAAAACGGCAGGTCACGGTGTCACCTTGTCCGCCTCAAGTCCGACCAGCGCGACATGGAGATAGCCGGCGCCGCGCAGTTCGTTCATCAACGTCATCAACTCGCCATAGGGCACGGTCTTATCGGCGCGCACAAAGACGCGCTGCTGCTTGTCGCCCGAGGTTACGCCATCGAGTGCGCCGGCCAATCCGTTGCGCGCGACGACTTTATTGTCGAGGGCAACGCTGAGATCCGACTTGAGCGTCAGGAACAGCAGCTTGTCGGGGCGTGGCTGCGGTTCGGCGGCGGCCGCCGGCAGATCGACCGAGATATCGACCGTCGCCAGCGGTGCCGCGATCATGAAGATGATGAGCAGAACCAAGATCACGTCGATGAACGGTGTGACGTTGATCTCGTGCATCTCCTCCAAACCACCGCCGTTGCCGCCATCGCCGTGGTCGAGACGAATGCCCATGATGCTTACTCGGCTGCGGCGACGCCGCGGCGGCGCTCGCTTGCATGCAGTCGATCGAAGGCGCCACGATCGAGATCGCGGCTGACGAGGCGCAGGATTTCCGCCGCGGCGTCGGCGTGCAGCGCGCGGTAGCCGGCGATCCAGCGCGAGAAGAAATTATACATTACGACCGCCGGGATCGCGGCGACGAGGCCGAGCGCGGTTGCGAGCAGCGCCTCGGCGATGCCGGGCGCGACCACCGCGAGATTGGTGGTATGCGCTTTTGAAATGCCGATGAAGCTGTTCATGATGCCCCAGACGGTGCCGAACAGGCCGACGAAAGGCGCGGTCGCGCCGATCGTGGCGAGGATGCCGGTGCCGCGGATCATCGCGCGGCCGGCGGCGGCCTCGGCGCGCTCGAGCCGAGAGGCGATGCGTTCCTTGACCCCTTCGGCAGTAAGCGCGTCGGCGGAGAGCTGCAACTCCGCGTCGGCCGCTTGCACCATGGTGGCGGCGCTGTCGTCACGCTTGCACATGGCATTGGCGGCATCGGCCCAAGCGTGTGACGCGCCGATCACGCGGATAGCGTGACGCAGCCGGCGGCGCGCCGCCATCAGTTCGAGCGCTTTGGCGAACCAGATCGTCCAACTGAGCACCGAGGCAAAGGCAAGACCGATCATCACCGCTTTGACGACGATGTCGGCGGCCATGAACATGCCCCACGGCGAGAGATCGCGTGGCAGGTTGAGCGAAACCGATGAGGCCGGCGCTGTGCCAATGGAGGGAGTCGCAGCGGGTGAATTGGGTTCTGCTGGTACCGCGACAGGCGCGGCGGGGGCAGGGACGGCGTCCGTCGGTGCGGCAGCGGCAGGCGGGGCAGATCGCGCAGCCGGCGTTTGCGCGCGCGCGGACCCGGGTGTCATGGCTCCGAAAGCCAGCGTCAATGCGCCCAGCGCCGCAACAAGTGTATTGGCGCGCGAGCGCGGCGATGAACTATTGCTTCGGTTCATGTCGTCGGACTTCCAGGTCGTTCCAGATCGTTCACGTAATGCGACATTGCAGCATAGTTACGTCGTTTCGCAGGCCGCCGCCGTTGTCGTGCTTGCGCGCTCTCGCCGTTAAACAAATGGCGAGCACTCGTTGTTGTCATTGATCACGAGGGTCACAGGCTCGCCGGTTTCAGCACGTATCCTCTGAAGGCGCGGCGCACTCTTTCCGCATTGCTGACCCTGTGCCCCATCAAACGTTGTTGGGGCGATGCTATAACAGCCTTTTCGTCGACGAAAGAGAAAATCACGATTAGAATTCAGTTTTTAAGTATTCCAAACGGAGAAATGTCGTTTAGAAGTGCTATAATCTACTTTTCATATAGTATTCATTGTTTATATCTTTTCTCAGACACAGAATAATATAATATATAGTCTGCGTTGTAGCTTTAATTATTTATTGTTTAAGTGTCTGTCCGGTGAGTTGTTGAATCATATGAATCATTTGTGATTCAAGGGTGGCGGGCCTGATTCGGAGGGACCGCCGATGTGGACGAACGA
>JBEPUC010000064.1:0-15873 GCA_041691675.1 Hyphomicrobiales bacterium
AGTCTGGGCCGTGTCTCAGTCCCAGTGATGCTGGTCATCCTCTCAGACCAGCTACGGATCGTCGCCTTGGTGAGCCATTACCTCACCAACTAGCTAATCCGACGCGGGCCGTTCCTTCGGCAATAAATCTTTCCCCGTAAGGGCGTATCCGGTATTAGCTCAAGTTTCCCTGAGTTATTCCGAACCGAAGGGCGCGTTCCCACGTGTTACTATCCCGTCTGCCGCTGCCGTATTGCTACGACCGCTCGACTTGCATGTGTTAAGCCTGCCGCCAGCGTTCGCTCTGAGCCAGGATCAAACTCTCAAGTTGGATGAGAAATTTTAACCTGACTGGTCTTTTCGCTTGCGCAAAATTTCACGTTTTGACGAGGTCCACCCATTGATCACTCGTGAGAATGACCAACGATGTACCTTTGAAAACGTAGACCGTCAGAAGTCTCTTCCGACCGTAGCTCACATTGAATTGCTTCAACATGAAACTGCCGGTCCGCAAGGACCCCGCCGTCCACGTTTCTCTTTCTTCCGATTCACTTTTCAAACAGCCCGAAGGTCTGGCGACCCTCACTTATCGGTGACCCGACAAGGCATCCAAACGCCGTCGAAACTCATGCTTCCGAATACAATCGGAAGCATTTTCACTGAACCAGTGAGGAGTTTCAGAGGCGCGCCATCGCACCGTAACTTGCGGAGCGGCGCGCCGATGGGTGGTATATAGGCTTCGGCTCCTCCGATTGTCAACCGAGAAAAACAACGGACCCGTCACAGTCGAGAAAGCCTTATTTTATAGGCTTTTTCGTCGATTTTTCGATCGTTGGCGGCCCGCGCTTCCAAAATAATTTGGGCCAATTCCCGTCCGGACCGGGTCGCGGCCGCCCCTGGAGGAGCGCACAGCGAGGAGACAGGCAACAGCCGCCGTCGGGGCGACGTTCCAGACGCCCTGCCCGCCACGGTCCGATCCCGGCGGCTTATCGCTGCCGGTACCTCCTAAGATGCCGGCAAGTCTGGTGAAAAGCGGCGGGCATGCCGCACTCAAGCCATATTCATGGGTCGTCCTTGAGCGCTGAATTCAAGGACGAGTCCCAACCAGGGATACCTGGACCGGGATATCTGGCCAAAGCTGCTTGACGAGACGTTCGGCAGGATTGTGGCCCGTTAAAAAGGCTCGCGACGCCCGATTGACGGGTTGGGGGTCAACCGGCATCGTGTGGCCTCGATTCAATTTTGGTGGATTCAACCGTTTCCGGTTTAATCGCCGTCGCTTTAATTGGTGTCGTCTAGTTGGCGACATGGTCGGTGGACCGGCGGCAACCCGGTTCTTTGGTCGCGGCAATCTGCCTTCGATCGCAGGCGCAGAGGACGTAAAGCTTGGACCAGACGCGGTTGCGCGGTGCGCATCGATCGAAAAATACCGATGCTATCGAGCTTGGCAACGACGCACCCTTGTCCGTCGATGGCGGCACCTCGGCTTTCGTCGATCGTCGTCGCGTCTCCGTGCAGTGGTTCGCCGGCACGATTCTGACCGCGTTATGCGGCGCTGCCTTGATGGGCGGCGCCGTTTTTACATCGCTCGACGGCGAAACCAACTTTGCCTCGCTACCCGAGCGGGTTGAGGTGGCGTTACGCGGCGCGCTGACCGCGGGCAGCGAGAAGCTCGGCGTGCGCAAGGGCGATCGGCTGCCGGCTGCGGAAGAGCCGTCCTTCGCCAAGCAGTTGATCCGCGTGTCGACCACGACGCGGGTCGGCAACCACGAAGTGGTGCGAGTGCGCCCGTTCGTTCGCATTGCCGGCAATTTAGCGCTGACGGTCTCCGATCTCTCCGCCTCGATACCGCCGTTCAATCCGCAGCGTATGCTCGCCGAGGCGGCGCCCGACGGCACCGCAACGCCTGACGATGCGCCGGCGGCCGAGCCCGACGCCGAAGTGTCCTTCGTCATGCGCGACCTCGCGCCGATGATGCCGAAGCTCAAAATCGCGGTGCTGACGCCGAACGACGAAGTGATGGCGCGCGTCAAGGAAGCCGCTGAATGGACCGAAAAGACCGCCAACCATCTGCCGGTCGCCTCCAACGTCACCGGCATCAAGCTTGCCTATGCCGGCACGGCGGCTGCCGATCCCTATGCCGGCTTCGAAGCGCGCGTCGTACCTGAGAACATCACGCTGATGCCGAAGACCACCACCGAGACCACCGGTGGCAATCCGTTCAACGAAAAGATCGTGATCGCCAAGAAGGGCGACAGCATCATGTCGATCCTGCGCGACCTTGGCGCCTCGGCGAACGATATCGGCGCGATCAACCAGGTGCTCGGCGTCCGTGGCCGTGACGGCGGCATCAGGGAAGGCCAGAAACTGCGCGTGCTGCTGTCGCCCGTGGCCGGCACGCAAAAGGTGCAGCCGATCCGCGTGATCGTCGCCAGCGACAGCGGCATCGACGCAGTGGTGGCGCTGGCGGACACCGGGAAATACGTTTCCGTCGACGTCAGGAACGTCGATACCGAAATCGCCGACAGCAGCAACCAGCACGACGACGACACCGATACATCCGGCGTGCGCTTGTACAACAGCGTCTATGAGACCGCGATGCGTAACCAGATTCCGCGTCCGATCATCGACGAACTTGTTCGCATCTATTCTTACGACGTCGACTTTCAGCGCAAAGTGCAGCCCGGCGATTCATTTGAAGTTCTGTATGCCGGCGAAGAAGAAACGCCCGCCGCCGACAGCCGCAACGAAGTTCTGTTCGCGGCGCTCACCGTCGGCGGCGAAACCAAGAAATTCTACCGTTTCCAATCGCCGGACGATGGTCTGGTCGATTACTACGACGAGGCCGGCAAGAGCGCGAAGAAGTTCCTGGTGCGCAAGCCGGTCATCGCCGGCATCATGCGCTCCGGTTTCGGCATCCGCCGCCATCCGATCCTCGGCTACACCAAGATGCACACCGGCGTTGACTGGGCGGCGCCGACCGGCACGCCGATTTACGCCGCGGGCAATGGCGTGGTCGAAAAGGAAGGCTGGGAGTCGGGCTACGGCAAGTTCATCATGCTCAAGCACAACAACGGCTACGAAACCGCCTACGGCCACATGAGTGCCTATGCCAAGGGCCTCGAAGAAGGCAAACGCGTACACCAGGGTCAGGTCATCGGCTTCGTGGGTTCCACCGGCCTGTCAACCGGATCGCACGTACACTACGAAATCCGCGTCAACGGCCGTTTCGTCGATCCGATGCGCATCAAACTGCCGCGTGGCCGCGAACTGACAGGCCCGATGCTGGCGAGTTTCGATCAGGAGCGCGACCGCCTCGACGGCATCATGGCCCGCAAGCCGTCGCGCGTTGCTTCGAGCGGTAAGTAGTTCTAGCGCAATCCCCAATATACGAATCGCCGCGTTCATGCTTTGTACGAGCATGAACTTCGCCGCGCCGATAACCGCAAGCGCCCCATATCTCGCCAAGCTGAACGCCGAGCAGCGCCGCGCCGTCGAGCATGGTGTCGAATTTGGCGGCGAGGCTCTCAACGATGCGCCGCCTCTGCTCATCATTGCCGGCGCCGGCTCCGGCAAGACCAACACGCTGGCGCATCGGGTGGCGCACCTTATCGTCCGTGGCGTCGATCCGCGCAGGATTCTGCTGCTGACTTTCTCGCGCCGCGCCGCCGCTGAAATGCAAGCTAGGGTCGAGCGCATTGCCGCGCAGGTGTTCGGCGCACAGAGCGCATCGATGGCCGCGGCGCTCGCAACGTCGCTGAACTGGTCCGGCACGTTTCACGCCATCGGCGCACGGCTGTTGCGCGAGCATGCGCGCGACATCGGCATCGATCCCGGCTTCACGATCCATGATCGCGAGGATTCGGCCGACCTGATGAATCTGGCGCGTCACGAACTCGACTTCTCCAGCACGCGCAAGCGCTTCCCGATGAAGGGCACATGCCTTTCGATCTACTCGCGCGCGGTCAATGCCGAGCAGCCGCTTGGCGAGGTGCTCGGGCGCCATTTCCCGTGGTGCGCCGAATGGGAAGGCGAATTGCGCGCGCTGTTTGCCGCCTATGTCGAGGCCAAACAGAAGCAGAACGTGCTCGATTACGATGATCTCTTGCTCTATTGGGCGCAGATGATGGTCGAGGGCGCCATCGCGCAGGACATCGCCGCGCGCTTCGATCACGTGATGGTCGACGAATATCAGGACACCAATCGCCTGCAGGCGTCGATCCTGCTGGCGTTGAAGCCGAATGGGCGCGGCCTCACCGTGGTCGGCGACGACGCGCAGTCGATCTATTCGTTCCGCGCCGCCACCGTGCGCAACATTCTCGACTTTCCCGGCCATTTTTCGCCGAAGGCCGAGATCGTCACCCTCGAACGCAATTACCGCTCGACGCAGCCGATCCTCGCCGCCGCCAACGCGGTGATTGAACTGGCCGATGAGCGCTTCACGAAAAACCTGTGGTCGGACCGGCCGTCGGCCGAACGCCCCGCCCTCGTCAACGTCGCCGACGATGTCGGCCAGGCCCGTTACATCGTCGAGAAGATTCTGGAAAATCGCGAAGCCGGCATCACGCTTAAAAGCCAGGCCGTGCTGTTTCGCACCTCAAGCCACAGCGCCGGGCTCGAAGTCGAACTGACGCGACGGAATATTCCCTTCGTCAAATTCGGCGGTCTGAAGTTTCTCGAAGCGGCGCACATCAAGGACGTGCTCGCGGTATTGCGCTGGGTCCACAATATGCGCGATCGCGTCGCCGGCTTCCGCGTCGCGCAACTCATGCCCGGCATCGGCCCTAGCACTGCCGGCCGTCTGCTGGAGCGCATGGCGGACAGCGGCGACCCGGTGCGCGCGCTCGGCGAATTCAAGCCGCCGGCCGCGGCGAGCGAACACTGGCAGGACTTCGGCGAAACCGTCGGGCTGCTGTGCCGCAACGCCATCGGCTGGCCGGGCGAGATCGATTGCGCCTGCCGCTGGTACGAGCCTCATCTCGAACGCCTGCACGAAGACGCAGCCGCACGGCACGGCGACCTGCATCAATTGGCGCAGATCGGCGCGACCTACCCGACGCGCGAACGCTTTCTCACCGAACTCACGCTCGATCCGCCGAGCGCGACTAGCGACCAATCCGGTCCGCCGCTGCTCGACGAGGACTATCTGATCCTCTCGACCATTCATTCCGCCAAAGGCCAGGAATGGAATTCGGTTTACGTGCTCAACACGGTCGATGGCTGCCTGCCGTCCGATTTGTCAACCGGCTCGACCCCGGAGATCGAGGAAGAGCGGCGGCTGTTGTACGTGGCGATGACGCGCGCCAAGGACCAGTTGCACGTCATGGTGCCGCAACGCTTTTACACGCATGGCCAGCGCGGCTCCGGCGAACGCCACGTCTATGCCCAGCGCACGCGCTTCATTCCGAATTCACTCTTGAGGCATTTCGACAATCGGTCGTGGCCGGCGCCGAAGGCCGCTTCGGCCATGGGCGCAAGCCCGGCCCGCACGCCGATCGATGTCGGCGCCAAGATGCGTGGGATGTGGAAGTAGAATTTTTCTTATCCCTCCCCGTGATCGGGGAGGGTGGCGAGCGATAGCGAGCCGGGTGGGGTTCAGACCGCCCCACCCGACCCGCCTTCGCTATTCGCTCGGCGGGCCACCCTCCCCCTCCGGGGGAGGGATCAAGAAGTTTACGCCGCCTGCGCTAGCTTGCCGTTGAAAGTCAGGCCCTGCTTGCCGGCGGAGACGTTGACCGTCTCGCCATCCTTCACCGTCCCCGACAGGATCATCTCGGCGAGCGGATCCTGCACCGACTTCTGGATCACGCGCTTCAACGGACGCGCGCCATAGGCCGGGTCCCAGCCCTTGTCGGCCAACCATTCGCGCGCGCTGGCGTCGAGCCTGATGACGATCTTACGATCCTCCAAGAGCTTGTGCAGCCGGCCCATCTGGATATCGACGATCGACGTCATCTCCGACTTCTTGAGCCGGTGGAACAGGATGATCTCGTCGATGCGGTTGAGGAATTCCGGCCGGAATGCCGAACGCACCACACCCATCACCTGCCCGCGCACCGCTTCGGTGTCCTCGCCTTCCGGCTGGTTGACCAGGAAGTCGGCGCCGAGGTTAGACGTCATCACGATCAGCGTGTTGCGGAAATCGACGCGATGACCCTGCCCGTCCGTTAAGCGACCATCGTCGAGCACTTGCAACAGGATATTGAATACGTCCGGATGCGCCTTCTCGATCTCGTCGAACAGCACAACCTGATAGGGCCGCCGCCGCACAGCTTCGGTGAGCGCCCCGCCCTCGTCATAGCCGACATAGCCCGGAGGCGCGCCGATAAGCCGCGCCACCGAATGCTTCTCCATGTATTCCGACATGTCGATGCGGATCAGCGCGTTCTCGTCATCGAACAGATACTCGGCGAGCGCCTTGGTCAGTTCGGTCTTGCCAACGCCGGTAGGTCCGAGGAACATGAATGAGCCGATCGGCCGATGCGGGTCCTGCAAACCGGCACGCGCGCGCCGCACCGCGGTCGCCACCGCAGTCACCGCTTCGCGCTGACCAATGACTCGCTTGCCGAGTTCATCCTCCATGCGCAGCAGCTTGTCCTTCTCGCCTTCGAGCATCTTGTCGACCGGCACGCCAGTCCAGCGCGACACCACGCTGGCGACATGGTCGGCGGTTACGGTCTCTTCGACCATGTTGCCGGACCTGCCGCCGCGCTTGGCGTCGGTGTCCTCATTGGCCTTGAGCTTCTTTTCCAGTTCCGGAATGCGGCCATAGGCCAACTCGCCGGCCTTCTGGTAATCGCCCTTGCGCTGGGCGTTGGCCAATTCGGCGCGCAACGCGTCGAGGTCGGTCTTGAGCTTCTGCGCGTCTGACAGTTTGCTCTTTTCCGACTGCCACCGCGTGGTGATGTCGGCCGATTGCTTTTCGAGTTCGATCAGTTCGGCCTCAAGCCGTTGCAAGCGGTCCTTGGAGCCCGGATCGGTTTCCTTCTTGAGCGCCTCCTGCTCGATTTTCCGCCGCATGATTTCGCGGTCGATGGTGTCGAGCTCTTCCGGCTTGGAATCGATCTGCATCTTCAGCCGTGCGCCGGCCTCGTCGATCAGGTCGATGGCCTTGTCCGGCAGGAAGCGGTCGGTGATGTAGCGGTTCGACAATGTCGCCGCCGCGACGATCGCCGAGTCGGCGATGCGCACGCCATGATGCTGTTCGTACTTGTCCTTGAGGCCGCGCAGGATCGAGATGGTGTCCTCGACCGTCGGCTCCGACACGAACACCGGCTGGAAGCGCCGCGCCAGCGCCGCGTCCTTCTCGACATGCTTCTTGTATTCGTCGAGCGTGGTCGCGCCGATGCAGTGCAATTCGCCGCGCGCCAGAGCGGGCTTGAGCAAGTTGGACGCGTCCATCGCGCCCTCGCCTTTGCCGGCGCCGATCAACGTGTGCATCTCGTCGATGAACAAAATGATGCCGCCTTCCGCCGAGGTGACTTCGTTGAGCACGGCCTTGAGCCGTTCCTCAAATTCGCCGCGATATTTCGCGCCGGCGATCAGCGCGCCGAGGTCGAGCGCCAGCAGCTTCTTGTCCTGAAGGCTTTCCGGCACGTCGCCATTGACGATCCGCAGCGCCAGCCCTTCGACGATGGCGGTCTTGCCGACGCCAGGTTCGCCGATCAGCACGGGATTGTTCTTGGTCCGGCGCGACAGCACCTGAATCGTCCTGCGGATTTCCTCGTCGCGACCGATCACCGGATCGAGCTTGCCGTCGCGGGCTGCCTGGGTGAGATCGCGGGCGTATTTCTTCAGCGCGTCGTAAGCGTTCTCCGCCGAGGCCGAGTCGGCAGTGCGGCCCTTGCGCAAGGCTTCGATGGCGGCATTGAGGTTCTGCGGCGTGACGCCGGCCTTAGCCAAAGCCTTGCCGGCTTCCGAATCCTTCTCGATCGCCAGCGCCAGCAGCAGCCGTTCGACGGTAACGAAGCTGTCGCCGGCTTTCTCGCCGGCCTTTTCGGCGGCGTCGAACACCCGCGCCAAGGCCGGGCTCAGGTAAACTTGGCCGGCGCCAGAGCCCGAAACTTTCGGCAGTTTGGTGAGCGCGGCTTCAGTCGCCTGGAGCGCCTGACGCGAGTTGCCGCCGGAACGGTCGATCAGGCCCGCCGCCAACCCTTCCGGGTCATCGAGCAGGACCTTGAGCATATGTTCGGGGGCGAATTGCTGATGGCCCTCGCGAAGGGCCAGCGATTGGGCAGACTGCACGAACCCGCGAGCGCGGTCGGTGTATTTTTCGAAATTCATCTCTCAACTCCCTCGGCCCATTATGGCACCGGACGATTAATTCCGGGTCCCCGAAGGCAACCCGGTCAGCAATTTATGTGGGGGGTCATGAGGCAAGTTTGAAGGGGCGGCCCCATTGTTATAGTCCAGCGCAGGCCGCTCCCGCTGAACGAAAGCCATTTTTCCATGACCCCGCCACAAGCCCGGATCGACGCGATTTACCGCTATCCCGTGAAGGGCCTGTCCGCTCAAGCCTTGCCGAGCGCGGCGCTCACGGCCGGGCACACCATCGCCGCCGACCGGCTCTACGCCATCGAGAACGGTCCGACCGGGTTCGATCCGGCAGCACCGACCTATTTCCCCAAGCAGCGGTTTCTCATGCTGATGAAGAACGAGCGGCTGGGCGCCCTACGGACCGACTATGACGAGACCACCCACACGTTGACGATTCAAGCCGAGGGCCGCGAAGCAGTGCGCGGCGATCTGCGCACCAAGGAGGGCCGGCTCGCCGTCGAGGCCTTTTTCCGCCGCTTCATGCCGCACGAACTCAACGGTCCGCCCAAGGTGCTCAGTGGCGAAGGTGCGGCAAAAGAATTTGATGGCAGCCCGCACAGTTTCTCCGACGTGGCCAAGAAGGTCGTCTCGATCATCAACATGGCATCGGTCGCCGCGGTCGAGAATGCCGTGGGGCAGCCGCTCGATCCGCTCCGTTTCCGCGCCAACATCTATGTCAGCGGCTGGCCGGCCTGGCATGAATTCGATCTGCTCGGACAGGAGATTGCGATCGGCGACAGAGCGCGGCTCAAGGTCGTCAAACGCATCGTCCGCTGCGCGGCGACCAACGTCGAACCGGGCACCGGTATTCGCGATATGACAATCCCGAAGACGCTGTTGCAGACGTTCGGTCACGGCGACTGCGGCATCTACGCCGAGGTGATCGAGGGCGGCAACATCGCCATCGGCGATACACTCAGGGGCACTACCCTGATCTAGCGGGACTCGATGCAGGTTGTTTGATGCCGAGGAGCCTGGCCAGATCGGGATCAAGCGGCAGATCGCGCCGCTGCGCCGGCACCTGACGCGGATGTTCGGCCCGGCTGTCATTGGCACGGTTCTGCTCGGCATCGATGGCCGCCAGCAATTCGGTAATCGGCGAGTCGAGACCGCGATCGGATGCCGGCTTGTCGCCAGCGCCACGCGTGTCCGCTAGCATTGGGTGGGCGCCGGTTTCGGATGGCATGACATAAGCGATCACGCGCGAACGCGGATAGGTCGCCTCGCCGACCTTGCGGCCGTGATTACCTGAAATGACGATCGGATTGCCGTCAGCATCAATACCGGACACGACGCCGACATGGCCGCCGGTCCTGCCACGCGTCAGCACGGCGATGGCGCCCACCTTCGGCTGCGAAATGCGATGGCCGTATTGGGCGAACGACTTGGCGGCGTCGGAATTCGTGCCTTTGTAGCCGGCCTTGGCGAGAACCATATTCATGAAGGTCGCACACCACAGCCTTTTACGGTCGGTCGGGTTGGTGCCCATGTATTTGCGCGCTTCCGCCACCAGCGCCGGCCAACCCAAAGGTGGCCGCTTCGGTTCGCGTTTCACGGCGAAGCTGACAAGGCGATTGGAAAGGTCCTTACGCGCGACCCGCGCATGCGCTTTGGATTTGGCGTCGGCGGCATGGTGCGGCTTTGGCTTCGGGATCGACTGGCTGAAAGCCGGACGGTTCAGGGCCAGCAAACCCGCGCAAGCCAAAGCGAGTGCAGCGTAAGCCGTGATGCGCATGATGAGCCCCCGACGCAATGTTCTTTTGCACGCCGGCTTTGTGCCGGCTGCTGCGCACGGGAATACCACGACGATTTTGCAAAGCGCGGTGAGATTGAATTAACGATGAAGTGGTTTACGCGAAAACCGCGCCCCGTTTCCGGAACGCGGTTTTTACTGACGGCCAGTCCGAACGCGGGCGTTACGACCCGCTGCTGCTCGGCACCACATAGGCCGAAATCCGGCTG
The DNA here is from genome assembly GCA_041691675.1 of Hyphomicrobiales bacterium. Taxonomy (GTDB): domain Bacteria; phylum Pseudomonadota; class Alphaproteobacteria; order Rhizobiales; family Xanthobacteraceae; genus Pseudolabrys. The sequence continues at coordinate 10,258 of JBEPUC010000064.1, forward strand.
CGCGGATAAACCGATTCCGCGACCGTGTGATTGTGATTGCCCGAAACGATGATCGGATTGCCGTTGGGGTCGATCCCGGAAACCACGCCGACATGGCCGCCGCCGCGGCGGCCCATCACGGCGATGGCGCCGACCTGCGGCCCCGACACCCGGGTGCCATAACGGGCGTAAGCCTTGGCGAGGTTGCCGCCGCCTTGATGTCCGGTTTTCTTCAACACCATGTCCATGAAGGCGCCGCACCACAGGCTGCGCCGACCGGTCGGGTTGGTGCCCAGATATCTACGCGCTTCGGAAACGAGAGTATTCGAGGTGAAGCCGCCATTCGCATCGTTGGTATGATGGGCCAGCCGCCGTGTCTGGCCGCGACCCCGGACCCGCGTTTCCGTGGGCGCCTTGGCCAGCGCCTGACGGCCGCTGCGTCGGGTCGCGCTTGCAGCGCTTGCCGATTCCGCACCGGTAACGAAGGGGTAAGGTTGACCGTCCGGCGAGCGGGTGTCGTGCGCCACGGTCGCCGCATGCAGCGCATGCGTGGATTTATGGACAGGTCTCGCATTGGCCGATCCGGCGATTCCAGCCATCGCCGCCGCACACACCAGGAGTGTCGCCTGCCTTCTTACTCGTATCATATTGTACAATCCTCTATCGATTTAAGCAACGTACCCGACAGAAGCAGATTTTCATGTGGGTAGAATGCCTAAACGCCGGGAGAACGTGGCAACTTCATGTTCGATATAAGGTCATTTCGGATCGACTTCGACGCATTAACTATTCATTAACGTCGATGAACGTTATTCAAATATAAATTAGTTGTAAAATACAAGGCTATTACTTCTGATTACTGTATTCAACGGACACAATACTATTGCCACAAGTCCAACAATATGGGTGGCAAGTTATGTGCGGCGCGGCATCAATAATCGCCCTCGCGGGGATGGCGGCCTCAGCCCTTGCGGCTAAGCAGGAAAACGCCCTGCTCGCCGAACAGATTCCAGAACCACCACGGCGCGTGAAGCCGCAGCGGCGAACCCCAGGCGTTGAGCGCCAACGCCTTTTCAATCTTCACATCGATCGCATTGCAGAGCTGGACGAAGTCCTTGATCGTGCAGTGGTGGATGTTCGGGGTGTCGTACCAGCTATAGGGCAAGATGTCGGTCTGCGGCATGTGCCCTTCAAACAGAAGCTGCATCCGCACCGTCCAGTGGCCGAAATTCGGGAACGACACCACGGCGTGGCGGCCGATGCGCAGCATGTGCTCCAGCACCACGCGCGGATGCCGCGTGGCCTGAAGCGTCTGCGACAGGATCACGTAGTCGAAAGCATCGTCCGGATAGTCGACAAGATCCGTGTCGGCGTCGCCCTGGATCACCGCCAGGCCCTTGGACACGCACTCGTTGACGCCCTCGCGGGACAATTCGATGCCGCGCCCATCGACATCACGGCTTTCGCTCAGGAGGCGCAGCAGTTCGCCGTCGCCGCAGCCGACGTCGAGGACCTTGGCGCCGCGTTCGACCATTTCCGCGACCAGAACGAGATCTACGCGGGCGCCCCCGGGTGTGCGCGCGACTTTATCGGCATTGGCTTCGTTCATGACCGTCAGCTCATTTCCTGCCGTTGGCGTCGGACGGCAAACCGCGCGCTTTACCGGCGCCTTCGAGGAAGCCACGCACGATGCCGAACAACTCCGGCTCCTCGAGCAAGAAGGCGTCGTGGCCCTTGTCGGTGACGATCTCCGCGAACGAAACCCGCGCCCGAGAGGCGTTAAGCGCGTGCACGGTGGCCCGCGATTCCGAGGTCGGGAACAGCCAGTCGCTGGTGAAGGACACCACGCAGAAACGCGTGGGCGTATCCCTGAAGGCATGGGCCAGCACGCCGCCGGCATCGGCGGCGAGATCGAAATAATCCATCGCGCGCGTCAGATAGAGATAGGAATTGGCGTCGAAGCGCTCGACGAACGAAATGCCCTGATGACGCAAATAGGACTCGACCTCGAAATCGGCGTCAAAAGAGAACGTCGGATTTTCGCGATCCTGAAACCTGCGGCCGAACTTGCGGTGCAGCGCGGCGTCCGAGAGATACGTGATGTGCGCGCCCATGCGCGCGACCGCGAGCCCGCGACTCGGACTGATCCCGTCGAGATGATAGCGGCCGCCGCGCCATTCCGGATCGGCCATCACCGCCTGGCGGCCGACCTCGTGGAACGCGATATTCTGCGCAGAATGGCGGGTGGCGCAGGCGATCGGCAGCGCCGCGAATACCCGCTCGGGATAGCTCGCCGCCCATTGCAGCACCTGCATGCCGCCCATCGAGCCGCCGACCACGGCAAATAACGTATCGATGCCGAGATGATCGAGCAGCATCGCTTGCGCGCGTACCATGTCGCGGATGGTGACGACCGGAAATTCCAGGCCCCAGGCCTTGCCGGTCGCCGGATTGGTCGAAGCGGGACCGCTCGAACCCAGACAGCCGCCGATGACGTTCGAGCAGATGACGAAGTAACGGTCGGTGTCGACCGGCTTGCCGGGACCGATCAGGGTTTCCCACCAGCCGTTCTTTCTGGTGACCGGGTGTTTGCCGACGGCATATTGGTCGCCGGTCAGCGCATGACACACAAGGATGGCGTTCGAGCGCTCGGCGTTCAGCGTGCCGTATGTCGTGTAGGCGATCTGGAACGGACTGAAGGACACGCCGGCGTCGAGCTTGAGCGGTTTGTCGGCGCCGAAATGCGCGACCTGCGAACTCGGATGATCCACTTCGCGCGAGGCATCGCCGCGCTCCGTCTCACCCTTTATCGGTTGGACAATCACCATCGAGACACTCGAACCATCGGGATACCGGCCGGCATGGGCAGGTATCCGGAGAAGAACGACAGGCCATAAAAAAACCCGGCCTGAACAAAGGTTCGGCCGGGATCACATGGGTCCCCGGCCTGTTTAGCGAGTTGTTTAACGTGGCTGCAAGCCGGCCGGCTCAAATGACCACGGGTTCAGGGTTTAGTCCCGGCAAGGGTTCCCGTCAAGATATCGAGGCTCCGGCCAGATCTGCGGCCGCAGTCGACGTTTTCTTTGATTTCGAGGCCTGTCCCCCCTATCAATGCCCCATGCCGGACCCTCGCCAGACCCCCGACCTCAACGAGCTGCGCAAGGACATCGACCGTATCGACGCGTCGATGCACCAACTCTTGATGGAGCGCGGCGACATCATCGACCGGCTGATCGCGGTCAAGAAGAGCCAGGAGACCGGCTCGGCGTTCCGGCCGATGCGCGAGGCCGACATGATGCGGCGGCTGGTGCAGCGCCATAAAGGCATCCTGCCGCTCGACACGGTCGAGAGCATCTGGCGGGTCATCATCTCGACTTTCACTTACGTGCAGTCGCCGTTTTCGGCCCATGCCGACTTCTCGGCCGGCGATGCGTTGATGCGGGATTCGGCCCGCTTCCATTTCGGCTTTACCGTTCCGCTGGTGCCGCATATGGGCGCCGCCGGCGTGGTCGATGCAGTGTCGAGTTCGAAAGGCGACCTCGGTCTGGTACCGATGGTCGCCGGGAGTGGCGCTTGGTGGACCGCGCTGGAATTCGATGCCGCGCCCAAGATCATCGCCCGCCTGCCTTTCGTCGAGCGCGCCGATCATCCGGCCGCATTGCCCGTCTTCGTCATTTCGCGGGCCGCGGCCGATGCCATGGCGACCGAGACGAAGGTCTGGAGCGTGCGGGTTTCCGGCTGGTCGGCCAAGGCAGCGCAGACCCTCACCGCGCTGGCCGATTTCCTCGCCGTGCCCGACCGCGCTTTCGACGGCGCGGCGCTGCTCGTGACGCTGCCGCAGGACAAGAAGATCGAGGCCATATCCGAGGCGCTCGGCCATGCGGGAGCATCCGTGCGCTCGACGGCCCTCGTCGGCAGCCATGCGACGCGCTATACGGTGCCCGCCGAAAAGATTTGAACCCGACGCCTGCTGCGGACGATCCCCTCCCCTCCCTCCCCTTTTCAAGGGGAGGGAGGAAATCGCGGCACGGTCGTCCTCCCCCTGAAAGGGGGAGGAATGAGGAGGGGATCAATCCGCAGCGTGATGAATGGAATAGAAGATGACCGCTAACCGTCCGACCCCGCGCCCTGGCGTGCTCGACATCGCTCCTTACGTTCCCGGCAAGAGCAACGCGCCCGGCGTCGCGCGCGTGATCAAGCTGTCATCGAACGAAAGCCCGCTGGGCCCGAGCCCGAAGGCGGTCGCCGCCTACCAGACCGCCGCGGCGAAGCTCGAAGACTATCCCGATGGCGCGATTACCGAACTACGCACCGCGATCGGCCGCGTCTATGGCCTCGACCCGGCGCGCATCGTCTGCGGCGCCGGCTCCGACGATCTGCTCAACCTGCTGGCGCACGCCTACCTGACGGACGGCGACGAGGCCATCTATAGCCAGCACGGCTTCCTGATGTATCCGATCTATGCGCTCGGTCACGGTGCCAAGCCGATCGCGGTGCCGGAGAAAAACTACACCGCCGACATCGACGCGATCATCGCAGCGGTGACGCCGCGCACGCGCATCGTCTTCATCGCCAATCCGAACAATCCGACCGGCACCTACGTGCCGTTCGACGAGATCAAACGTCTGCAACAGGCATTGCCGGGCAATGTCATGCTGGTGCTGGACGCGGCCTATTCCGAATACGTCCAGCGCAACGATTACGAGGCCGGAATCGAACTGGTCGCAACGTGCGAAAACGTCGTGATGTGCCGGACCTTCTCCAAGATTCACGGCCTTGCCGCGGTGCGTCTCGGCTGGCTCTACGGGCCGGCCGGCATTGTCGATGCGCTCAACCGCGTGCGCAATCCGTTCAACGTCAACACCCCGGCCATGAAGGCCGGCATCGCGGCCATCGAAGACGCCGCGCATATCGAGAAGTCGGTGGCGCACAATTCCAAATGGCTGGCGTGGCTGAGCAAGGAGATCGCGGCGATCGGCCTCGACGTCACGCCGAGCGTCGGCAATTTCATCCTGATCCATTTCCCCGACGCCAAGGGAAAGAGCGCCGCCGACGCCGACGAATTTCTGACCAGGCGCGGACTGATCCTACGCCGCGTCGCCGGCTACGGGTTGCCGAATTGCCTGCGCATGACCGTCGGCACCGAGGAAGCCAATCGTCTCGTCGTCGATGCGCTTAAAGAGTTTGTGGGGAAGAAGGCGTGAGCACGCCGGCGCCCCTCTATAACCGCCTCGCTCTGATCGGCGTCGGCCTGATCGGTTCGTCAATCGCACGCGCGGCGCGGGCGCAAGGCGCGGTCGGCTCAATCGTTGCCACCGCGCGTTCCGAAGCCACTCGCAAGCGGGTCGCCGAACTGGGCATCGCCGATCAGGTCGTCGAAACCAATGCGGCCGCCGTTGAAGGCGCGGACCTTGTCATCGTCTGCATCCCGGTCGGCGCGTGCGGTCCGGTGGCCAAAGAAATCGGCCCGCATCTCAGCATCGGCGCGACCGTATCCGATGTCGGCTCGGTCAAGGGCTCGGTCGTGCGCGACATGAGCCCCTACTTGCCCAAGACCGTGCACTTCGTGCCCGCGCATCCGGTCGCCGGCACCGAATATTCCGGACCCGATGCCGGCTTTGCCGAACTGTTCGTCAA
>JBEPUC010000065.1:0-13863 GCA_041691675.1 Hyphomicrobiales bacterium
AGGACCATGATCCCGCCGGCGTAAAAGTCCCGCTTGTGCAGCAACGTCTCGAACACGCACCTACTCCCCATACTTTCGTTGGGTATTGCTTACTGCATTATCTCACGAGGGGAAACCGCTTTCGTCGGCTATCAGCTTTGTATTCCGTCGCGATGCAGTTTCAGCACCGTGTAGACCGTGTCGCTCGCAGGCGTCCGCACGTTGTATTTGATTCCGAGTTCGCGCACCCGGCCGGCGAGCCAATCGAGTTCCAGGCGATTGCCCCGTTCGAGATCGTGCGCCATCGATGCCTTCATCGTCGGCTCGATCGTGCTCTCGACCGCCTTCATCCGATCGTCGATAAAGGCATCGTCGAGATCGACGCCCTGGGCGCGACCAACCGCCGCAGCCTCGTCCATAAGCTGGCGGAAGAATGCGCGAAGTTCCGGATCGGCGGCGATCGGTCCGATCGGCGAACGCAAGGCCGCGGTCGATCCGGCCATCGCGGTCAAAAAAATGAACTTTTCCCATCGTTCGCGCTCGATGTCGGCCGAGAGGTCGATGTCGATCTTGGCTGCCTTGCCGGCCGTGACGAACGCGTCGAGCGCGGCGTCGGACTTTTTTTCGGCCAATTCTTTCACGTGGCCGAAGCGCATTTTGGCGAAGCTCGAGGTTTGCTTGATGATTCCGGGCGCCGCGATGGTGGTGGCGACATAGGTGACGCCGCCGACAATTTGCTCGGCGCCCAGGATCGGCGCCAGCCGCTCGACGCTATCGACGCCGTTCTGCAAGGTGATGACGCGGGTCGCCGGCCCGACCATCGGTTTGGTCAGGGCAGCCGCCTTTTCAGTGTCCCACAGCTTGACCGCGAACAGCACAATGTCGACCGGTCCGACGGTCTTGGGATCGTCGGTGACATTCGGCTTAGGTAGATGCACGTCGCCGTGTACGCTCTCAATCGTGAGGCCGTTCTTTTGAATGGCCGCGAGATTGGCGCCGCGCGCGATGAAGAACACATCATGTCCAGCCGCCGCCATGCGCGCACCGAAGTAGCCGCCGACGGCGCCTGCCGCCATTGCCGCGATTCGCATGATTGATTCCTTGTGCTGGAGATTTCGATCCGCCGTGCCGACTGATGCTTATTTGATGCCGGTGCCCGGCTTCGGCGTGCTTATACCGTAAAACGGCGACTGCCTGGAAATGGCAACTGCTTTTATTGTGAGAACAAAAAAACGCCCGGTCCCTGCGGACCGAGCGCTTTCGTTTGAAGGATGAAATGGCGGCCTTAGTAGACGCTGCCTCGGTTGATGCCCGACCAGGTGCGCTGGGCCGGGGTCTGCGGCTCCATCGTTTGCGCCGCGTAGGACGAAGTCATCGACACCTGCTGGGCCACCTGCTGAGGCCGTTGGGTCTGCTGACGCGGCTGGGCCGGCGCACGCGCTTCGACGGTCTGCGGCAGCACGATCACCTTGGCGCCGACCTGAACGCGGGAATAAAGATCCACGACGTCTTCGTTGGTGAGGCGGATACAGCCGCTCGAAACATCCTTGCCGATGGTGCTCGGGTCGTTGGTGCCGTGGATGCGATAAACGGTGCCGCCAATATACATGGCGCGGGCGCCGAGCGGGTTGCCGGGACCGCCAGCGGTAAAGCGCGGCAGGTACGGCTGGCGGGCGATCATTTCAGCCGGCGGACGCCAATCCGGCCACTCGGCCTTACGCTCGACATGCTTGACACCCGACCAGGTGAAGCCTTCGCGGCCGACGCCGATGCCGTAGCGAATGGCCTGGCCGTTGCCGAGCACATAATAGAGGAAGGTGTTCGGCGTATCGATGATCACCGTGCCGGGCGCTTCGTTGGTCGAGAAGCTGACGATCTGGCGCTGGAAGCGCGGATCGAGTTGGGCGTCCTGATCGGGCGCGGCTTCGGCGGGTGCGTATTGCGGCTGCGCGTAATAAGCGTTCTGCGGCTGCGCGTAGGCAGCATAGGCCTGCTGCGCATGAGCCGAACCGCACGCCAACGTCGCGGCTGCAATCAAGGCACCAATTGAGGCGGTGGTCGTGAATTTGCTGGACATCTTACCCTCCGAAACACAATCGCCAGGATTCGCGCTGTGACATTCGGCGAGAGAACCTCTGGTCCGACCAATGGTTCCTGATCACAATTTAGTCAAATATCCGGGGCGTGTGGAACCGTTTGTTTGCATTCGCTTATTCGCCATTTATTCTTTGCGGGCGTGCCAGCCGACGACCGCTTCCGGCACGCTATCGACCGAAGCGAAATAAGGCTTGATGTCGAGCAAAGGCGTGCCGTCGAGACAATCGAGCCCTACGACCGACAGTTTGTTGCCGTCAATTCCAACCAATTTCACCACGCTCATGGCGATGGGATTGGGCCGTGCCGGCGAGCGCAGCGCGAAGGTGCCGCGCGGCACGCCGTATTGACCGGGCACCTGGAGCACCAGATTGCGCGGCGCTTTATCCATCCAGTAAAGCAGCACCAGGTGCGTTATGGTTTCCACTTCCTTAAGAGCAGGGGCGTAGCGCGCTTCCAGTTCGAGCGTGCAGACGGCGTCGGAGCCGCGCGCGTTCTTCGGGCAGGATTTGCGTTCGCGCCAGGGCGTGCGGATGCGTCCGATGAAGTAAATGCCGGCGTCGGGGCTGTCGGGCAGATCAACCGCCTGCTCGCCGGGCCGGATGCCGAAGGTCGTGTCGTGCGGGATGGTCATCCGGCCAAGCTAGAGCCTTTCCGGCTTTGATGGAATCAAAGCCGGGGCGCCGCATCTGTCCTCTCGGACCGCCGTCAGCGTTCTGTTAACGCTAAAAATGTATTTCTAAAAAATGCAACTTATAGGAGCGCAGGATGGCGCAGGGGACGGCGCGAGGCGCGCGCGATGGACCTTCGCCTTCTGCCTTTTGCTATCGATTTTGCCGGTTCAAGCCGCGGCGGAGGATGTCTTCGTTGCTTCCCTAAAGCTGCGCGGCGGCATCGACGCCAATCCGACCCTCCAGCCCGGCCCGAGCCGGGCGGCGGGCTTTGCTGGTTTCGATGCCGCCTTTGCCGCCGGTCGTGGCGACGACGATGCCAGGATCGGCGTGGTCGGCGATATGCAGCACACCGATTATGCCGTGCGCGGCCTCGCCCCGGCCGAACACTATAAATTGGCGCTGAAAGCGGAGACGGCTTTGCCGGACGACTGGTCGTTACGCTCGACTACCGGCGCCGAGGTTTCCCGCAACTACAGCCTGCGTTCGTTCGACGCGGTGCAGACCGTGAGGATCCGCGCCGATGGCCGTATCATACGTCCGTTTCTCACCGGCGAATTGCGCTACACCACATTGAACGAGACCAGCATCGTCTTCGGCGACTTTCTGCCCGAGTCGCAGCGTTTCGCGCGGGCGACCGCCATTCCCGGCGTGTTGCTGGATTTTGGCAAAGCCAAAATCGGAACGTCGTTGAACGTATCGGCCACGCGCTATCTCGATGAGCCTGACGTTTTCGGTTTCCGCCGCAATAACGAGCGCGTGCAGCCTTATCTGTTTTTCATGTTCAACGATCAGGGGCTGGACGTCTTCGCATCAATATCGCGGCTGAACGGTTTCTGGCACGATCCGGATTTTTCCGACGTGCGTCAGACGATGTATGAAGTGTCGGTCGGCAAGAAGGCCGGGCCCTTCAGCCTGGATATTTCGGCGCAGCGCAGCGCCGAAGACACGACATTTCCGATTTCGCCGCTTGCGGTCGTGACGTCCGCCGGGGTGACGCTCGGTTATCAATTCGATGCGCAAACGGCATTGCGCGGCTTTGCGCGCCGCCAGCGCATCGATTATCTCGATGCCCCGTTCTATTCCGACAACATGTCGCTCGGAATCGGCGTCGATCGCGATCTCGGCAACGATATGACGCTCGGGCTGGAGATGGCGCGCATCACCGGCACCGCGCTCGGTGGCGACGCCATCAAAGGCGGCGTCGCGATGCTGTCGCTGTCGAAGAAGTTTGCAGGCGGCGAGGGGCCAAAGCAGTGGGCGGCAAACACTCCGCCCACTGCCGTTACGGTCAATCCGAATCTGAATACGCGGTCGTCGCAGACCGCTTACCAGCCGTGACCGCGGCTTGAGCCGTGACCGCCGAGCAGCAGGCCGAGGACGCCGCCTTTGCCGGTGATGGCATTGACGTTCACCGCGAGGCCGTTGTTGCCGCGGCCCTTCGAGCCCAGCAGGGTGCCGACGAGACCGCCTTTGCCGGTCGTCACGACGGCGCCGAGGCCAAGGCCCTGACTCGTCGAACCGTTGTGCCCGTTGGAGCCGCCATGGCCGTAAGAACCGCCGTGTCCGCCGGCGAGAGCTGGCGTGCAAAGCAGAGCGGAACCGAGCGCCGCGATGATCAGATACTTCATGTCTACTACTCCCTGTAACCGGGATCATTCCCGGCAGGGATACTCTGCCTAAGAGGGTATTTTTGTATACATACAACCAATGGTTGGCTTAAGCGGTAGGCTTAACGGATCAAGGAGAACCGCTCTCGCGTTGGGCTGCCTGCCAAAGAGTCTTGCATTCTCTGTTTAAGGAGATAAGTATATCCTTATATGATGGGAAGCCGCCCATAACTCTCGCGGTCGGACTATCTCGATGCTTCCGGGGCTTACATGAGCGACGCTAACATCCAGCTCGGTTTCGATGGCCTCAACGCCGCCCTCAAGGCAGCCGGCGAAGAGACGCGCCTGCGCGTTCTGGCGCTGCTGGCTGAAGCCGAATTGACGGTCTCCGACCTGACCGACATTTTGCGCCAGTCGCAGCCGCGCATTTCGCGCCATCTCAAGTTGCTGGTCGAAGCCGGCCTGATCGAGCGTTTCCGCGAGGGGACCTGGGCGTTCTTCCGGCTCGCCGAGCACGGCGGCGTCGCCGAAGTGGCGCGGGCGCTGCTCGACCATCTTAACCCCGCCGACCAGACCATCGCCCGCGATCGCGAGCGCCTTGCTTCGGTGCGCCAGGCCCGCGCGCAGGCGGCGCAGATTTACTTCCGTTCGCATGCCGTCGAGTGGGATCGTATCCGCAAGCTGCACGTCGCCGATGAATCGGTCGAGGCCGCGATCCGCGCGGCGCTTGCCGACAAGCCGTTCCGTTCGCTGCTCGACCTCGGCACCGGCACCGGCCGTATGCTGGAGTTGTTCGGCCCTGCGATTGAGCGCGGCCTCGGCCTCGATCTGTCGCTCGACATGCTGCTGCTGGCGCGCGACCGGCTGGAGCGCGCGGGCCTCAAGAATTGCAGCGTGCGTCAGGGCGATCTCTACGACCTGCCGCTCGCCGACGACTCATTCGACACCATCATCCTGCATCAGGTTCTTCATTTCCTCGACGACGGTGGCCGCGCCATCAAGGAAGCCGCGCGCGTGCTGCGTCCCGGCGGCCGTCTGCTGGTGGTCGACTTCGCGCCGCACGAACAGGAATTCCTGCGCGAGCAGTTCGCGCATCGCCGGCTCGGCTTTTCGCCCGAAACAGTGACGCAATGGATCGTGCAGTCGGGTCTCGACCCGGTGATGCACAAGAGCCTGCAACCGGAGCCCGGCTCCGAGAGCAGGATCGCGGTGTCGCTGTGGCTGGCGCGCGACAGCCGCGCGCTGATGGCGACATCGCAGCGGCGCGAGGTGGCGTGATGATCAGTCAGTTGCGTCCCAGCCGTTTTATGCCGCCCGGTCATAACCGGATCAGCGTCTCGTTCGAATTCTTCCCGCCGAAGGACGAGGGCATGGAGCAGACGTTGTGGGAGTCGGTGACGCGGCTTGCTCCGCTCCATCCCGATTTCGTCTCGGTCACCTATGGCGCCGGCGGCACCACGCGCGAGCGCACCCACGCCACGGTCAAACGCATCCTGACCGAGACAGCGCTGACGCCGGCCGCGCACCTGACCTGCGTCGAGGCTACCCGCGACGAGATCGACGCCATCGTGCGGCAATATCATGAGGCCGGCGTGCGCCACATCGTGGCGCTGCGCGGCGATCCGGTGAGCGGGGCAGGGGAGCGCTACGCGCCGCATCCGGGCGGCTACGAAAATGGCGCCGATCTCGTGCGCGGCATCAAGCGCATCGCGCCGGATTTCGAGGTCTCGGTCTCGGCCTATCCGGAACGGCATCCCGATTCAGCGACTCTCGAAGCCGATATCGACATGCTCAAGGCCAAGGTCGACGCCGGCGCGACGCGCGCGATCACCCAGTTCTTCTTCGAGAACGATCTGTATTTCCGCTATCTCGATCGCGTGCGCGCGCGCGGCATCGACATTCCGATCGTGCCCGGCATCCTGCCGGTGCAGAACTTCAAGGCGGCGACGAACTTCGCCACCCGCGCCGGCGCGTCGGTGCCGACCTGGCTCGCCGAACGCTTCGCCGGTCTCGACGGCGATCCGGCGACGCGCAAGCTGATCGCCGCCGCCGTCGCCGCCGAACAGGCGATCGATCTGCTCGATCGCGGCGTCACGTCGTTCCATTTCTACACGATGAATCGCGCCGACCTCGTCTACGCGATCTGCCATCTGCTGGGCTTGCGCCCGGCGGCGCAACAAGCTGCTTGATATCTGGAGTGCAAGTTCAGTGACCGTGTCCAAATCCACCACCCGCGAACGTTTCGTCGCCGCCATGCGTGAGCGCATCCTCGTGCTCGACGGCGCGATGGGCACCATGATCCAGGCGCTCAAGCTTGACGAAGACGGCTATCGCGGCGCGCGCTTCGACGCGTGGAACCGCGAGGTGCGCGGCAACAACGATCTCCTCAATCTCAGCCGGCCGCGCTCGATCCGCGACATTCACTATGCCTACTTCAAAGCCGGCGCCGACATCGTCTCGACCAACACGTTTTCCTCGACCACGATCGCGCAAGCCGATTACGGCATGGAAGACATCGCCTACGAACTCAATCTCGCGGGCGCGCGGCTGGCGCGCGAGGCCGCGCATGACGCGCAGGCCGAAGACGGCAAACCGCGTTTTGTCGCCGGCGCCTTGGGCCCCACCAACCGCACCGCATCGATCTCGCCGGACGTGTCCAACCCCGGCTTCCGCGCCATCACCTTCGACCAGTTGCGCACCGCCTATGGTGAGCAGATCCGCGGCCTGATCGATGGCGGCGCCGACCTGCTGCTGATCGAAACCATTTTCGACACGCTCAACGCCAAGGCGGCGATCTATGCCATCGCCGAAGCTTGCGACGAGCGCGGCCAGGATATTCCGGTGATGATTTCCGGCACCATCACCGACATGTCGGGCCGCCTGCTGTCCGGCCAGACGCCGGCCGCGTTCTGGAACGCGATCCAGCACGCCAACCCGGTCACCATCGGTTTAAACTGCGCGCTCGGCGCCACCGAAATGCGCGCCCACATCGAAGAACTCGGCCGCGTCGCCGATACCTTCGTTTGCGCCTATCCGAACGCCGGCCTGCCGAACGAATTCGGTTACTACGATGAGAGCCCGGAATACATGGCGGAGCTGCTCGGCGAATTCGCCAGCGCCGGTCTCGTCAACGTCATCGGCGGTTGCTGCGGCACCACGCCCGAACACATCTCGGCCATCGCCAAGGCGGTCGCGCCGCACAAGCCGCGCGTCATTCCGCAGATCGCGCCGCATCTGCGCCTCTCCGGCCTTGAACCGTTCACGCTTACGCCGGAAATTCCGTTCGTCAATGTCGGCGAGCGCACCAACGTTACCGGCTCGGCCAAATTCCGCAAGCTCGTCACCGCCGGCGACTACACGGCGGCATTGAGCATCGCGCGCGATCAGGTCGAGAACGGCGCGCAGGTCATCGACGTCAACATGGATGAGGGGCTTCTCGATTCCGAAGAAGCGATGAAGACCTTCCTCAACCTGATTGCGGCCGAGCCCGATATTGCGCGCGTGCCGGTGATGGTCGATTCGTCGAAATTCTCGGTCATCGAAAACGGCCTCAAGTGCCTGCAAGGCAAGGCGGTGGTCAATTCGATCTCGATGAAGGAGGGCGAGGCGGCCTTCATCGAACACGCCAAAATCGTGCGCCGTCACGGCGCGGCCGTGGTTGTGATGGCCTTCGACGAGAAGGGCCAGGCCGATACGTACGAACGCAAGACCGAGATCTGCAAACGCGCCTACGATATTCTGGTGAACCAGGTCGGCTTTCCGCCGCAGGACATCATCTTCGATCCGAACATCTTCGCCATCGCCACCGGCATGGAGGAGCACAACAATTACGGCGTCGACTTCATCGAAGCGACGCGCTGGATCAGAAAAAACCTGCCGCACGTCCATATCTCGGGCGGGGTGTCGAACCTGTCGTTCTCGTTCCGCGGCAATGAGCGCGTGCGCGAGGCGATGCACTCGGTGTTTCTCTATCACGCCATTGCCGCCGGCATGGACATGGGCATCGTCAATGCCGGGCAGATGGCGGTTTACGACGACCTCGACGCCGAATTGCGCGAGGCCTGCGAAGACGTCGTGCTCAACAAACGTCCCGACGCTTCGGAGCGGCTGCTGGCGCTGGCCGACAAATTTCGCGGCAAAGGGCAGGACGCCAAAGTGGTCGATCTCGCCTGGCGCGAGCGTCCGGTGGAAAAGCGGCTGTCGCATGCGCTGGTCCATGGCATCACCGACTTCGTCGAGACCGACACGGAAGAAGCCCGCGCCAAGGCCAAGCGTCCGCTCGATGTCATCGAAGGCCCGCTGATGGACGGCATGAACATTGTCGGCGACCTGTTCGGTTCCGGCAAAATGTTCTTGCCGCAGGTTGTGAAATCGGCCCGCGTCATGAAACAGGCGGTCGCTTACCTAATGCCTTTCATGGACAAGGAAAAGGAGGAGCGCCGTCTCGCCGGCGGCGCCGAAGAACGCTCGTCGAACGGCAAGATCGTCATGGCGACAGTCAAGGGCGACGTCCACGACATCGGCAAGAACATCGTCGGCGTCGTGCTCGCCTGCAACAATTACGAAGTCATCGACCTCGGCGTCATGGTGCCGGCATCGAAGATTCTGGAAACCGCCAAAGCCGAGGGCGCCGACCTCATCGGCCTTTCCGGCCTGATCACGCCCTCGCTCGACGAGATGTGCCATGTCGCGGCTGAAATGGAACGTCAGGGTCTCGACCTGCCGCTCATGATCGGCGGCGCGACGACAAGCCGCGTGCATACCGCCGTCAAAATTCATCCGAATTACCGGCGCGGGCAGACAGTTTATGTCAACGACGCCAGCCGCGCCGTCGGCGTGGCGCAGGCTTTGATGTCGCAGGAGAACAAGGCCGGCTATATCGCCGAGCTACGCGGCGAATACCGCAAGATCGCAGAGGCGCATGCGCGCGCGCAGGCCGATAAAGTCCGGCTGCCGCTTGCCGCGGCGCGCGCCAACGCCGTCAAGCCGGACTGGTCGGGTTCTTACGTGCCGCCCAAGCCCGCCTTCCTCGGCAGCAAGATGCTGGAAGACTATCCGATCGCCGATCTGGTCGAGATCATCGACTGGACGCCGTTTTTCCAGACCTGGGAATTGAGCGGCCGTTTCCCCTCCATTCTCGACGATGCCAAGGTCGGCGAAGCCGCGCGCGCGCTTTATGCCGATGCGCGCGCGATGCTTGAGAAGATCGTCGCGGAGAAATGGTTCAAGGCCAGCGGTGTCGTCGGCTTCTGGCCGGCGAACAGCGTCGGCGATGATATCCACGTCTATGCCGACGAGGCGCGTGCCAAGCCTGTTCATGTGCTGCATGGATTGCGCCAGCAACTGTCGAAGCGTGAAGGCCGCTTCAACGCTTCGCTGTCGGATTTCATCGCTCCGAGCGAGAGCGGGCTCAAGGATTACATCGGCGCCTTCACGGTTACCGCCGGCATCGGCGAGGATGTGATTGCCGAGCGCTTCAAGCGCGCCAATGACGATTATTCCGCCATCCTGGTGTCGGCGCTGGCCGATCGTCTCGCGGAGGCTTTCGCCGAACGGCTGCATCAATTGACGCGCAAGGAGTTCTGGGGCTATGCGCCGGACGAAGCGCTGTCGAATGACGACCTGATCGCGGAAAAGTATCAGGGCATCCGTCCGGCTCCGGGTTATCCGGCACAACCCGATCACACCGAGAAGGGCACATTGTTCAGTCTGCTTGGCAGCGAGCGCATCGGCGTCAAGCTGACCGAGAGCTTTGCGATGTGGCCGGGCGCGGCGGTGTGCGGCGTTTATTACAGCCATCCGCAGAGCCATTATTTTGGCGTCGGCAAGATCGAGCGCGACCAGGCGGAAGATTACGCCCGACGCAAGGGCTGGTCGCTTGAAGAAGCCGAACGCTGGCTGGCGCCGGTGCTCAATTACGATCCGCGTCGGGTTCCTGGCATCGCGCCGAGTATTGCTGCGGCGTAAGGCACGCTGTCGCGTCCGACACGACAAAATAAAAACGCCGGAGAGATTTCTCTCTCCGGCGTTTAATTCGTGTCCGGCTTTGCACCGGTGGGTGGTCTGCTCCGTCGCGCAAACGCTCCTGAAGTTAAAACGCGCCGAACAAAACAGCGCCAACGAATACGAACACGGCGCACACAGCCAGCACGTCCAGTCGTCGCAAGGCAAGGTTCACGGGCAGCCTCCCTTGTTGGTCTGCCTCGGTTGCTAGCACGGGACCGGCTTGAGCCGAAGCATTCGCCTCCCGTCGCGGGCGAAAAAGGCGCGCCGAGACATGCGTGAATGGAATACCTTCGCGCATCTGTGGCAAGCAATTGAAGCAGCGTTGGAAAAATTTGTACTTCTGCGAGCGACAGCACCTTAGATACGTCGCAGACGCTTGAACGCGCGTCGTTTGCCGCCTTTTGGCGTGACTTTCGCTGCTTACTGCCGTGCAGCACGAACGCGGCCCGCAAATATGCATATGATGAAATAAAAGATGATCGGCCGCGCTCGCCGCAAGTGGGCCGCCGGTGGGCGGTCGAGCGCGGAAGCTCCAAACTTGACATCCGGGCTTTGAGATTGCGCTCCGGCTGGCCCGCCGCTCTTGCGATGCCATCCGATTTGTGAGAAAGCGCGCGCGTTGCCTTTCCAACTTTCGTCTTCCGGGAGATGTCATGACTCGCCTTCGCGCGCTCTCTTTGTTGCTGTGCGGTCTGTTCACGCTCGCTGCGCTACCGGCACCAGCCAACGCGCAAAGCTGGCCGACGCGGCCGGTGCGCTTCCTGATCCCGCTCGGCCCCGGCTCCGGCGTCGACATCACGGCGCGGCTGTTGTCCGACAAGCTTTCGGCAAAGTGGGGCAAGCCGGTGGTCGTCGAAAACCGTCCGGGTGGCGACGCCATCATCGCCATCACCGCGATGTTGTCGGCCAACGACGATCACGTTCTCCTGTTCGCGCCGACATCGACCTTCAGTGCGCACTCGTTGCTGCATGAAAAGCTGCCGTACAAATTGGAAGACCTGGCGCCGATCGCCCGCGTCACCAACACGCTGATCGCCCTTGGCGTGCCGACCGTGCAGAAAATCGGCTCGATCAAGGAACTGCTTGCCAAGGTCAAGGCGGCGCCCGGCAAGCTGAACTACGCTTCGGTGACCGGCGCCAACGATCTCTTGTTTGCTGCCTTCCTCAAAACGGAAAACGCGGAAATGGCGCGCGTGCCGTACAAGGATCCGGTGACGGCAATTAACGATCTCGCCGAAGACCGCATCCAGGCTTTCGTCGGCGCCTACGCGATCATGCGGCCGCGCGTGCAGCAGGGCAAAGTCAATGTCATCGCCCTGACCAACGTGCATCACGCCGCTTCGCTCAACGACATTCCGACGGCGGCCGAGGCTGGCTACAAGTCGCTGGAGCTTGACGGTCTGGTCGGCGTATTTGGCCCGCAGACGATGCCGATGGCGCTGCGTGAGAAGATCGCCGCCGACATCCGCGAGGCGATCGACGATCCGGCCCTCAACGCCAAGATCGCCGCCACCGGACAGGTCGTCAATCCGGGTTCGCCCGCGGAGATGACCGCGGCCCTTAACGAACAGATCGAAAAGGTGAAGGACATCGGCAAGACGCTCGGTATGAAGGCCGCGCAATAAGTTCGATGCATTTGGCAAATATGGCGCGCCGTCCGAGGAACATTCGGGCGGCGCTTTTCTTTGGTGTTGCGCCGTATTTTGAGGCGTCAACCAAACGTTAGCCATAACGAAGTGTTGCGGCGACAGCGTTGAAGCCCCGTTAAAGAAACTGTCCGCATTTTAGCGGGCATGACGGCGCGTGGTGGTTTGCTTCTGTTTTCAGGTCTTGCTGTGCTGCTGGCGCTCGCCGGTTGCGGCCGTGGATTCATGACGGCCGAGAGGCCGGCGTGGCGCCATCAGGCCGAAGAGCAGTGCATGCGTTCGGGTTCGGTCAAGCTCGGTGCAGGTATCGTACAGATCGAGCCGATCGAGGGCCCCGGCATGTGCGGCGCCGATTTTCCGCTCAAGGTGGCGGCGCTCGGCGAGGCGGCGACACCGATGAGTTATTCGGAAGCGCCGCGCCCGCCTTCCGGACTGGGGAATAGCTCGGCCATGCCGAGCTGGCCGTCCTCTCAAGCGCGCTACGCGCCGCCCCCGTCAGGTATGCCTTCGCAACCGGGGCAGGGCGGCCAACTGCGCTGGACACCCGGTCCGCCCGCCATCGGTGTGCCGGAGGTGACGCGTCCGGCCGATGGACCGCGTTCGCTCGACGAAGAGATGTACGATTCGCGTCCCGTTCAGCGGCAATCCTATCCGCAGACCTATCGTCCGCCGCAGGATGAGGAGCCGGCCGGCCGGCCGGTTTCGCTTGACCCGCCCAATGTGCGGAGGGCGCCGCGCGACGACATTCCCGACGATGCCATTCTGCCGAAACGCGATGGGCGGCCGGATCGCGATCGCGAAGTCTTCACCCCCGAGCCGCCACAGCAGCGGGAGTTGCCCGCGCTCGGACCTATGCGCGCCCCGCAGAGCACCGGCGCGCTTCTGCCGGCAGCGCTGACGCCGGCGGCGACGTTGTCATGCCCGATCGTTTCCGCCCTCGAGCGCTGGGTGACCGATGGCGTGCAGCCGGCGGCGCTGCACTGGTTCGGTTCGCAGGTCGTCACGATCAAGCAGATTTCGGCCTATTCATGCCGTGGCATGGTCGGGGCCGGAACGTCGCATATTTCTGAGCACGCCTTCGGCAACGCGCTCGATATCGCCGGCTTCACGCTCGCCGACGGCCGCAAGATTTCGGTGCAATACGGCTGGCGCGGCACGCCGGAAGAGCAGGGCTTCCTGCACGACGTTCAACTGTTCGCTTGCGAGACGTTCGTCACCGTGTTGGCGCCGGGCTACAATTCGGCCCATTACAATCACATCCACGTCGACCTGATGCGGCGCGGTAACGGACGCCGTCCCTGCCGCCCGACCGCGATCCGCGGCGAGGTGGCGGCCGCCAAGGCGCGTTCGGTCTACGCCGCGCACCACGGCGGCGCGATGTATACCGGCTCGATCAAGAAAGACGAAAAGAGCGGCAAGGCGCAGGCGGCGGTTGCCGGTGCGGATGGCCTTGACGATGACGACGTCGAAACCGTCGACTGGCCTCGCGTCGTGCCTCGGGAAGACCCGCGCGGCAATCCGGCACTGAATTGATCGGCGCGTAACCGCGCGAAAAGCAAAAGCGCGGACCGTTAAGCCCGCGCTTTGAATTTAATTCCGATGTCCGTGAACGCTAGAAGCGCGGCGGACCGCCACGGCCAGCACCTGCACCACCACGACCGCCGGCACCACCGGGACCGGCAGCGCCCGGAACGACCCGCGGCTTCATCGGCAACAGACCCTCGCGCTGCATCTTCTTGCGCGCAAGCTTACGGGCGCGGCGGACGGCTTCGGCCTTTTCGCGCGCTTTCTTTTCCGACGGTTTTTCGTAATGGCCGCGAAGCTTCATTTCGCGGAAAATGCCCTCACGCTGCATCT
>JBEPUC010000066.1:0-13459 GCA_041691675.1 Hyphomicrobiales bacterium
AAGGTGCCGTTCTTGCCGGTGAAGCCCTGGCAGATGACCTTGGTGTTCTTGTCGATGAGAATGGACATCAGGCGGCTTCCTTCACGGCTTTGACGATCTTCTGCGCGGCGTCATCGAGATCGTCGCCCGACGTCACGTTGAGGCCGGACTCCTTGATGATCTTCTTGCCCAGTTCGACGTTGGTGCCCTCAAGCCGCACCACCAGCGGCACTTTGAGGCCGACTTCCTTGACCGCGGCGACCACACCTTCGGCGATGACATCGCACTTCATGATGCCGCCGAAGATGTTGACCAGAATGCCCTTCACGTTCGGGTCCGACGTGATGATCTTGAACGCCGCCGTCACTTTATCTTTGGTGGCTGAGCCGCCGACATCGAGGAAGTTCGCCGGCTCCATGCCGTAGAGCTTGATAATGTCCATCGAAGCCATCGCTAGGCCGGCGCCGTTGACCATGCAGCCGATCGAGCCATCGAGCGCGATATAGTTGAGGTCGTATTTCGAGGCCTCGACTTCCTTCTCGTCTTCTTCCGTGAGGTCGCGCAACGCCGCGATGTCGGCGTGGCGATACAGCGCGTTGCCGTCGAAATCGACCTTAGCATCGAGACAGATGATCTTGTTGTCCTTAGTCACGACCAGCGGATTGATCTCCAGCATGGACATGTCCTTGGCGACGAAGGCCGCGTAAAGCTTCGGCAGAATATCGGCGATCTGCTTGGCGAGGTCGCCCGACAACTTCAGTGCATTCGCGACCTGGCGCGAGTGATGCGGCATCAAGCCGGTGGCCGGATCGACCGAGAAGGTCACGATCTTTTCCGGCGTGTCGTGCGCAACCTGCTCGATGTCCATGCCGCCTTCGGTCGAGACCACAAAGGCAACCCGCGAGGTCTCGCGGTCAATCAGCGCGGAGAGGTAGAACTCTTTATCGATGGCCGAACCTTCTTCGATGTAGAGACGGTTGACCTTCTTGCCGTGCGGGCCGGTCTGATGCGTCACCAGCGTCGAACCGAGAATGCGGGTCGCTTCGGTTTTCACGTCGTCGAGGGACTTGACCACCTTGACGCCGCCGGCCTTGCCGCGGCCGCCGGCATGAATCTGGGCTTTGACCACCCAGACCGGACCGCCGAGCTCATTGGCGCCCTTGAGCGCCTCATCGACGGTGAACGCGGGGACGCCGCGCGGCACCGGAACGCCGAATTCCTTCAGCACGGCTTTCGCCTGATACTCATGAATGTTCATGCGGCGTCCCTACCCCTTGCTTGTCCGTTACGCGGCACACCGTCCAGCGATGCGCCGCGCCGTCACGATTGTTCTTACGCGCCGAGATTCGGCGCGATCTTCTTGCACGCATCGACCAGACCCTGAACCGAGCCGACCGACTTTTCGAACGCGCCGCGCTCGGCGCCGGAGAACTCGACTTCAACGATGCGCTCGACACCCTTGGCGCCGATCACCACTGGCACGCCAACGTAGAGGTCCTTGACGCCGTATTCGCCGTTAAGCCAGGCGGCACACGGCAGCACGCGCTTCTTGTCGAGCAGATAGCTTTCGGCCATCGAAATCGCGGATGCCGCCGGCGCGTAGAATGCCGAGCCGGTCTTGAGCAGGTTGACGATCTCGGCGCCGCCATTGGCGGTGCGCTTGACGATATCGTCGATGCGCGCCTGCGTCGTCCAGCCCATCTTGATGAGGTCCGGCACCGGAATGCCCGCGACCGTCGAATAGCGCGTCAGCGGCACCATGGTGTCGCCGTGACCGCCGAGCACGAAAGCGGTGACATCCTCGACCGAGACGTTGAATTCATCGGCGAGGAAATAACGGAAGCGCGCCGAGTCGAGCACGCCGGCCATGCCGACGACCTTCTGCTGCGGCAATCCGCACGACTTCTGCAATGCCCAGACCATCGCATCGAGCGGATTGGTGATGCAGATGACGAAGGCGTTCGGCGCGTATTTCTTGATGCCGGCGCCGACCTGACCCATGACCTTGAGGTTGATGTCGAGCAGATCGTCGCGGCTCATGCCGGGCTTGCGCGGCACGCCGGCGGTGACGATGCAAACGTCGGCGCCGTCGATCGCTTCATAGGAGTTCGCACCGGTAAACTTGGCATCGAATTTGTTGACCGGCGAAGACTGCGCGATATCCAGCGACTTGCCTTGCGGTATGCCTTCCATGACGTCGAACATGACGACGTCGCCGAGTTGCTTCAAACCGATGAGGTGGGCGAGCGTGCCGCCGATCTGGCCAGCGCCAATGAGTGCGATTTTATTACGCGCCATGATGAGAAAACTCTTTGCTGCTGCCGCGGGGCGCGGCCGCATGTGGCTTAACGATTTTGCTGTAGTGCAGCAATATCCACGTCTCTAAACTCGTTGTGGTATACATTATACCAACATATCCGGCCGGGATGTCCAGCGAAAATTGACGCGGTTTTCGAGGGGTGATGAAAAATCGCACGCCGGCCGATGAGGCCCATCGCTGAAGCCCGTGGCAAAGCGTTTTCGAGCGAAGTGGATACCGGCCCATAGCCGGCTTCGTCCGCCGACGGCCGGTTCGCATGAAGAAAACGCGTCAAAACAAGAAGCTGGAGCCCGGCTTTGATTCCATCAAAGCCGGAAAGGCTCTAGGCGTCGACGATCTTATTCCAGTCGAGGCCCTGCCCGGTGCGCGCGCCATGCGGCAGACCGAGATAGGACTGCGAGCGCATCTCGAACAGGCGCGAGGCCGTCCGCTTGAATTCGTTGGCTTCGTAACCCTCGTCCCCCACGTAGAGCTGTTCGGGAGGCGCTTCGGCGGAGGCCAGCAGCTTCACGGCATGGTCGTACAGCGTGTCGATCAGGATGATGAACCGCTTGGCTTCGTTGCGGTGGGCAAAATCCATCACCGGAATGCGGTCGATGATGATGGTGTGGAACGTCTGGGCGATCCTGAGAAAATCCGACGCGGCCAAAGGCTTTGCGCAAAGGTCATCAAAGTCGAAGCGCGCCACTCCCATCGCCGCCTTCGGCACCGTCACGACGTGACCCTTGACGTTGAGTTCGCACGGCGCGCCTTGCGCGTCGCCGACCAGATTGTGCCACGCCTTGTCGAGCGCCGCGCTGGCGGTCTCGTCCGGCGGCACGTACCAGGCTTTCACGCCGGTGAGTTTTTCCAGCCGGAAATCGGTCCGGGCATCGAGGCGAATGACATTGCAGTATTGTTGCAGCAGCGCGACGAAAGGCAGGAAAAGACTGCGATTGAGGCCGTCTTTATAGAGATCGTCCGGCGCCACGTTCGACGTCGCCACCATGACCACGCCGCGCTCGAAAAGCTTGGTGAACAGCCGCCCGAGAAGCATCGCGTCGGCGATATCGGTGACGTGAAATTCGTCGAAGCACAGCAGCCTGGTTTCCGACGCGATGGCTTCAGCGGCACGCTGGATCGGGTCCTGATCCGGCAGTGTCCCATTCTTGATTTCCTGCCGATAGCCGTGGATGCGCTCGTGCACATCCGCCATGAACTCATGGAAATGAGCCCGCCGCTTGCGCTGGAGCGCGCTGGCGTCGAAGAACAGGTCCATCAGCATGGTCTTGCCGCGGCCGACCTCGCCGTAAACGTACAGGCCCTTGGGCGGCGGCCCGGCCTGCTCGCGTTTGGCGAACAGCCACCCCAGCGACGACGATTTCCGGGCCAGCCGCCGCTCCTCGAGTTGCTGTTCGAGCGCGGCAAGATGACGGACCAGCCCGGCCTGGGCGGGGTCCGACTCGATCTTTCCGGCATCGACGAGCGCCGCGTAACGGGTGCTGAAACTTTCGGACATGAACGGAGCAATTTGCCGGCGGGAGGAACACCGAGACAGCTAGAGCCAACGGGACACGGTGTAAATCGCCGTCTGGGCACCACGGTCTGGGCTTGGCATCCCTTGGACGCGTCCCTGACCGGTCTCCATGCTGCACCTTATGTTGCAGCATGACCGCAGCATAAGGCGCAGCATGGCGCCGCTGTTCTGGCCTATCCCATTCATCAGTCATGCGTTTTTGGCAGGGAAGCCGCGCAGACAGTCTTAAGGGGTCGCAATTTTGCTGCACCGCAATATGTAGCGTTTCAGGGAAACGCGGACAGGCAGGGCTCAAGCGCAGTTTCACGAGGATTGACCGAAATGACCGAATCCCTGCCCACAGACGGCACCGTGCGCAAATTGTGGCCTGGCGAGACCGACGCCTACCGGGACCACCTTCTTCGTCTCGATCCCGACAGCCGCAACACCCGGTTTTCCGGTGCGGTATCCGACGAAGTGATCGCCCGCCACGCCGCAACCGCCAAAGACATCGGAGTCGTGGTCTACGGCTTTTTCGTCGAGGGCACGCTGCGCGGCGCGGCGGAACTGCGTCCGCTCGGCACTCTGTTTTCGCACGAGGCCGAAGCCGCCTTCAGCATCGAACAGGAATGGCAAAGCCACGGCGTCGGCACGGTTCTCCTGGAGCGCACGCTGCTGACCGCGCGCAACCGCGGCATCAAATTGCTGCGGATGGACTGCCTCGCCGACAACCGGCGCATGCAGCAACTGGCACGCAAGTTCGAGGCCGACCTGAAATTCGATTTCGGGGGCGTCGTCGGCGAAGTCGACCCGCCGCGCTCGACGCCATTGTCGTTGATGCGCGAGGCGATGGCCGATGCCCACGGCGTCGCCGCGACAGTGTTCGACGCACAGATGCGGCGATTCGGGAGGGCGTAATCGCCCTCATGGTGAGGAGCGCGGCCATCGCAGGCGCAGCCTGCGTACACTTGGCTGCGATGCCGCGCGTCTCGAACCATGGGGGCCGCCTCGTCCTTCGAGACGCCCGCTTCGCGGGCTCCTCAGGATGAGGCAGATAAAAGCGCATAACTCGCCTCGACCACATAAGGCCCGCCCCCGGTCGAGGCGCGCGCTGAAAACAGCACGAACTCCGACACGCGGAACGGCGCGGTGCGAACAAGCCCGCGCGCCGAGAGATAATCCGCGACATCGACGCTCGATGAGCCCCGCAACCGCGCCAGCGTGACGTGCGGCGTATATTTGCGCGCTTCCGCCTCAAGCCCGATGCGCCGCATCAACCGTTCGTGCTCGGCCTGAAGGTCGAACAAAGCCTGCTCGGGCGCAACGTTGGCGACCACCGCACGCGGCTTGCGGCCGCCGAACGAGGCAAGGCCATCGAGATGCAGATCGAATGCCGGACGGCGGACCTGGCCAAGAACCTGCGCCGCCTCACGCGCCGCGACATCATCGACATCGCCGATGAAGCGCAGCGTGATGTGATAATTTTCGCGGTCGATCCAGCGTGCGCCCGGCAGTCCGCCGCGCAGCATGTCGAGCGCCTCGGCGAGGCCGGTTGGAATCTCGATCCCCGTAAACAGACGCGGCATGATTCTCTTCCACGTTACCGCTGTCTATCCACGCGTCATGGCCGGGCATAGCCCGTCGAAGACGGGCGTGAACGCCATCTTGGCCCCGCCATCCACATCTTATTTATATAACAGAAAGACGTGGATGCCCGGCACAAGGCCGGGCATGACGGAGCTAGGACCCGCGCGCGGTTTTGGCGCGGGCGATCAGTTCTTCCACCTTCGGCAGAATGCGCGCGACGATGATATCGACTCCGGCCGCATTGGGATGCATGCCATCGGCCTGATTGAGCTTGGCATTGGCAGCGACGCCATCGAGGAAGAACGGGTAGTAGACGGGGTCGTACTGCTTCGCCAGACCTGAGAAAATCGCGTCGAATTCCTTGGCGTAGTCGGGCCCCATGTTCGGCGGCGCCAGCATGCCGGCGAGCAGCACCGCGATGTGCCGCTGTTGCAACTGGCTCAGGATATCGTTGAGCGCGCCTTTGGTGACTTCCGGGTTGACGCCGCGCAATGCATCGTTCGCACCCAATTCAACGATGACCGCGTCCACACCTTCCGGCACCGACCACCCCAGCCGTCCGAGGCCGCCGGTCGCGGTGTCGCCTGATACGCCGGCATTGATCACCTCGGCGGCCAAGCCCTTGTCCTTGAGCGCCACAGCAAGATTCGCCGGGAAGGCGTCTTCTTCGGAGAGCCCGTAGCCGGCGCTCAGTGAATCACCGAGCACGACAATTCTCACCGGCTTGTCCGCGGCGTTGGCAAATACCGGGCTCAGGACAAATGTCAACGCCAGCAATAAGACGAATAGCCGCTGGACCCCGGCCGATTTGGCCCCATATGACCGGAATCGTATTTGGTGGAGCAGCATGAAAGCACCTTCCCAGGCGGAGCCGGCCATCAAGCTGGCCGACGTTAATCTCTCGCTCGGGCAAGGGGTCGCCCGCGTTCATATTCTCAAGGGTATCGGCCTTAATATAGGCAGAGGCGAGGCGATCGGCCTGATCGGGCCGTCCGGCTCCGGCAAATCGACGCTGCTGATGGTCATGGCCGGGCTCGAACGCGCCGATGCCGGAACCGTCACCGTCGCCGGCGAGGATCTGAGCGAACTCGATGAGGACGAGCTGGCGCGCTTTCGGGGCCGCAATGTCGGCATCGTGTTTCAGTCGTTCCACCTGATCCCGACCATGACGGCGTTGGAAAACGTCGCGGTGCCGCTGGAGCTCGCCGGCGTCGCGGACGCCAACGAGCGGGCGCAGGCCGAGCTTGAGGGCGTCGGCCTTGGCGAGCGTCTGCACCACTATCCGGCCCAACTGTCCGGCGGCGAACAGCAACGCGTCGCGGTGGCGCGGGCGCTCGCGCCGCATCCGGCCATTCTGGTGGCGGACGAGCCGACCGGAAATCTCGACGAAGACACCGGCCGCCAGATTGTCGATCTGTTGTTTGCCGGCTCCGAAAAACGCGGCGCGACCTTGGTGCTGGTGACGCACGATCCATCGCTGGCGCAACGCTGCGGCCGCGTCGTGCGCCTGCGCTCCGGCCATATCGTGGATGCGGCGACATGAGAGGGATTTCCCACGCCGTCGTGAAAGCGGACTGGCTCCCACTCCGCTTTGCCTTACGCGAGATGCGCGGCGGCTTGAGCGGCTTTTATATTTTCATTGCGTGCATCGCGCTCGGTTCGATGGCGATTGCCGGTGTCGGCTCGCTCGCCGCCAGCCTCGCCGACAGTCTGGCGCGCGAGGGTCAGGTTATTCTC
The DNA here is from genome assembly GCA_041691675.1 of Hyphomicrobiales bacterium. GTDB lineage: Bacteria > Pseudomonadota > Alphaproteobacteria > Rhizobiales > Xanthobacteraceae > Pseudolabrys. Next base: position 7,119 of record JBEPUC010000066.1, read on the forward strand.
GGCGGCGATCTTTCGTTCAGGCTGATCCAGCGCGAAGCCGATGCCAAGGAGAAAGCCTTCCTGCAAAGCCGCGGCGTTGTCTCAAGCGCCGCAACCTTGCGCGCGATGGCGCGCACGCCGGACGGACAGGCGACATTGGTCGAACTCAAGGCGGTCGATGGCGCCTATCCGCTTTATGGAGCGGCCACGCTCGATCCGGTGATGCCGCTGCCCGACGCGCTGGCGCAACGTGACGGCGCTTACGGCGCGGCCGCCGATCCGACCTTGATGGCCCGCCTCGCGGTCAAGCCGGGCGCGCGCATCGCGATCGGCAATGTCACGTTCGAGATTCGCGCCACGCTCACCAACGAGCCCGACAAACTGGCGGGCGGCCTCGGCTTCGGCCCGCGTCTGATGATCAGCGAGCAGGCGCTGCGCGCCACCGGCCTGTTGCAGCCCGGCAGTCTGGTGCGCTGGCTGTACCGGCTGCGGCTGCCGCAAAGCGACGCATCGGACGCGGCGGCGAAAGCCGTGACCGAACAGGCGAACAAGGAGCTGCCGCAAGCCGGCTGGGACATTCGCAACCGCACCAATGCCTCGCCGCAGCTCGAGCGCAATGTCGATCGCTTCACCCAATTCCTCACCATTGTCGGATTGACGGCGCTGCTGGTCGGCGGCGTCGGCGTCGGCAATGCGGTGAAGAGCCATCTCGACCGCCGTCGCGAAACCATCGCCACCATGAAGGCGCTCGGCGCCAGCGGCGGCAGCGTTTTTGCGATCTATCTGACACAGGTATTGCTGCTGGCGCTGATCGGCGGTGCGATCGGCGCAGTGCTCGGCGCCATCCTGCCCTTCGCGGTGTCGTGGACTTTCGGCGCCATCATTCCGCTGCCGCTGGTGCCGGCGGTGCATCCGGCCGAACTGGCGCTGGCGATTGTTTATGGGTTGATGACCGCGCTCGCTTTCGCGCTGTGGCCGCTCGGCCGCGCCCATGACGTTCCGGTCGGCGCACTGTTTCGCGACGTGGTGGCGGCACAGCCGCGCTGGCCGCGCCGGACCTATGTCGTGCTGACGACTTTGGCGGTGCTGGCGCTCGGAACGCTGGCGGTGACGTTGGCCTATGACCGCCGCGTCGCGCTCATCTATGTCGGCGTCGCGGCCTGCGTCTTCGTGCTGTTGCGGCTGGTGGGCTCGTTGCTGATGTGGATCGCGCGGCACGTCCCGCGCCCGCGCGCCACCGGCCTGCGCATGGCGGTCGCCAACATTCACCGGCCCGGCGCGCTGACGCCAACGGTCGTGCTATCGCTCGGCCTCGGCATCGCGCTGCTGGTGACTGTCATTGAGATCGACGGCAATTTGCGCCAGCAATTTTCCAACGAACTGCCGGCCAAAGCGCCGTCGTTCTATTTCCTCGATATTCCGGCCGATCAGGTCAAGCCGTTCGACGACTTCGTGCGCAAGCAAGCTCCCGCGGCGAAACTTGAGGAAGTGCCTATGCTGCGCGGCCGTATCGTGTCGGCACACGGCATCCCCGCCGCCGAACTCAAGCCATCGGAGGAAGCCGCCTGGGTGCTGCAAAGCGACCGCGGCATCACCTATAGCGCCACCGTGCCGGACGGCTCGCGGCTGGTCGAAGGCCAGTGGTGGAGCGCGGATTACAAAGGCCCGCCGCTGGTCTCGTTCGAGAAGAAGATCGCCGACGGGCTCGGCCTGAAGCTGGGCGATCCGATTACCGTCAATGTGCTCGGCCGCAACATCACCGTGAAGATCGCCAACATGCGCACGGTCGACTGGCAAAGCCTCGGCATCAACTTCGTCATGGTATTTTCGCCCCACGCTTTCGACGGCGCGCCGCACACCCATCTCGCCACGCTGACCTATGCCGACGGCGGCACGCCGGCGCAGGAAGCCGCCCTCATCCGCGCGGTCGCGCAATCCTATCCGATGGTGACCACCGTGCGGATCAAGGACGCGCTCGACGCCATCGGCGCGCTGGTCGGCAACCTCATCCTTGCGATCCGCGGCGCCAGCGCCCTGACGCTGCTGGTAGCGGCGCTGGTGCTTGGCGGCGCGCTCGCCGCCGGCCACCGCCACCGGGTCTATGACGCCGTGATCCTCAAGACCTTGGGCGCCACCCGGCTGCGTCTCCTGGGCGCATACACCATCGAATATATGCTGCTCGGCGCCGCGACCGCCGTTTTCGGGGTGCTGGCCGGCTCGGCAGCCGGCTGGCTGATCGTCACCGAGTTGATGCATTTGCGATTCGTCTGGCAGCCGGGACCGGCGCTCGCCTCGACGGCCGCCGCCGTGGTGGTAACGATCGTGCTCGGCCTGGCCGGCACTTTCTCGGCCCTGGGGCAAAAGCCGGCCCCGGTGCTGCGTCATCTTTAAGACCCGTACCCGGGTGTCAGCGACATTCGGCCGCGTAGCTCCCAATAACGTGCGGTAAACGGCAGAATCCGCTATATTGCTTGCCAGCGGACCCGCGTTAACTTTCCGCAATGGAGCAGGCCTTGATCGGGCCATATCTGGCGCACAGGCTTGCAACCCACTACATTTGTAACACGAGCGCGACGGCAAAAGCCGGCGCGCCTGACGTGAGCCGGCTTAGCTTGGACCAGAAAAAGCCGGGACAGAGAGAGGGAAACTTCGATGTCGGACTACGACCGTAATGTAGCAGCCCGCGGCTTCGGCGCCGGGCAGGCTGCCGCGATCGATGCAGGCCTGCGTGCCTACATGATCCGGATCTACAACTACATGGCCGCCGGTGTCGCTCTCACCGGCGTCGTCTCCTATCTGACTTTCAACGCCGCGGTCGTTACCGGACCGAACGGCGCGATCACCGGCCTGACCTCGTTCGGCCAGGCGATCTTCGGCGGACCGCTGACGATCGTGCTGTTTCTCGGCACGCTCGGCATCGTTTTCTTCCTGAGCTTCCGCATCAATAAACTTCAGGCTTCGACAGCGCTGATGCTGTTCATGGCCTATGCGGCGCTGCTCGGGTTGATGCTGTCGTCGGTGTTCCTGCAATACACCGGCGCGTCGATCACCCGCACGTTCTTCATCTCGGCGGCGTCGTTCGGCGCGTTGAGCCTGTACGGCTACTCCACGCAGCGCGATCTGTCGCCGATCGGTTCGTTCCTGATCATGGGCCTGTTCGGGCTCATCCTGGCGATGGTGGTCAACATCTTCCTCAAGAGCACCGGTCTCGACTTCGCCATCTCGGCGATCGGCGTTCTGATCTTCGCGGGCCTGACCGCCTGGGATACCCAGAAGATCAAGGAAATGTACGACGCCAACGATGACGGCACCGTCTCCGGCCGCAAGTCGGTGATGGGCGCGCTGACGCTGTATCTCGACTTCATCAACCTGTTCCTGTTCATGCTGCGGTTTATGGGCGACCGCCGCTAAACGGCCCGAACAGGTCAAGAAATCAGACGCCCCGGCTCGGATAGCCGGGGCGTTTTTTTGTGCCTGTCATTGCCGGGCTTGACCCGGCAATCCATGATGAGGTCCAACAGGAAAGGCCTTACGTAAGGTCACGCCGCGCTGCACTCATCATGGATGCGCGGGTCAAGCCCGCGCATGACGAGATCCGTAATGACCGCCCTCAATGTCCGCTCCACAACTCCCGCCGACATCCCCGCCATCGCGCGCATCTACGCGCATGCGGTCCTCAACGGCACCGCCACGTTCGAGCTTGAGCCGCCATCGGAAGCCGAGATGTTGCGTCGCTACGAGAAGCTGCGCGCCGGGCCATTTCCGTATGTGGTGGCCGAAGTCGATGGCGCGGTCGCGGGCTATGCTTATGCAGGGGCGTTTCGCGAACGGCCGGCCTATCGTTTCACCGTCGAGGATTCGATCTACATCGCGCCGCAGATGCACCGGCGCGGCATCGGTCGCGTGCTGCTGATGCGGCTGATCGCCGACGCAACGGCTGCCGGTTTCCGGCAGATGATGGCAGTGATCGGCGATTCGGCGCAGGCCGGCTCGATCGGCCTGCATGAAGCGTGTGGCTTCCGCCATTCCGGCGTCAACGAAGCCGTCGGCTACAAGTTCGGCCGCTGGCTCGATACCGTGCAGATGCAGCTCGCACTGGGCGATGGCAGCGGGACGAAGCCATCTCAATCCGCCTCATCCTGAGGAGCCCGCCATGAGCGCGTTTACGCGCGTCTTAGACGCGCTATGGCGGGCGTCTCGAAGGATGGGCGGCCTATGGTTCGAGACGCATCACTACGCGATGCTCCTCACCATGAGGCTGCGCTAATCCCCCACCAGCGCCAACTGCTTGTCGATGACGCGCAGCACCCGGTCGAGTTCGTGGCCGCGGCGCAGGATATGGCCGGTGGCCGAGATCACGCTGTAGACGCCCTGGCGCTGCGCCAGCTTCGGGTCTTTTTCGATCCGGTAAAGCGGCACCTCCGACGATCGGCGAAACACCGAGAACACCGCGCGATCTTTCAGAAAGTCGATGGCGTAGTCGCGCCACTCACCGGCCGCGACCATGCGGCCGTAAAGATCGAGAATGCGATTGAGTTCGCGACGGCTGAAGGTGACCTGGTTGAGGCCGTTAGCGGAGGCGGGCGCGTTTCGTGGTCCGCCTCCGAAAGACTGACTCGGATCGGCTTCGCCGGAATCGAACGACATGCGGCGCCTCCTTTAAGTTGGCCCAGATGATCGCGCCGCCAAGGCCGGGCGGCAAGACCCCAAATCAAGACCTCAATTCAGGCAGTTTGCCCGTCAAAAGCCCGTAAACTCAAGCCGGGCGATCACGAACTCGTTAAAAGAACTCACAATAACGCCCTATTTCGGTCAATCGCCGGTCACGAGGCGTTGGGATAACAGCATCGTTGCCTCAAGGCCCGGTCCGGTTGATCTCCGGATTCCTCAGCCCCCCAGCCCCCCAGGGGTCAACCGACCGGGCCGGTTGAGTTGCGTAGAGTTAGAGTACGATTCAATCCCCCAAGTCTTGGCCCGGCATTTTGCCGGGCCTTTTTTGTGAGCCGGTCCGTCATCCTGAGGTGCGCCTCGAAGGATGGACAGGCGAGGAATCACGGGCCGTGCATCCTTCGCGGCTCGCGCAAGCGCGCTCGCTCCTCAGCGATGACAGGTTAAGACAGGGATTGCATCGGCTACTTTAAGCTCGCGGTCGCCGCGCCAAGCATCACGCCTGGCTTGGTGTCGACATCGCTCTGCACCACGACGGCGAGACTGTCGATGTCCTGGAGCGTGTAGCCCGCGCTCGGCAAGTCGCTCAAAGCCCGCGTGAAGGTTTCGGCCTTGCCGCTCCACACGCCGAGCTTGATCCAGCGGCGCACGACATCGTGGTACGTCAGGGTATGCCCGCTGTTCTCGCCACGACCGATCGTAACCGGTGCGTTGGCGGTAACCGGGCAAAGCCACACCTCGGCGTCGCCGGAGCTATTTTCGGCCGCCGCGACTTTGACCGTCACTTTGCCGTCGGCCACGGTCATGCTCACCGGAACGGTCAGCGGCGATGCGCTGCGCCGGGTTTCATCGATGGCTCGCTCGATCGCAGCCTTGTCGCTGCCGAGCACGTGAACGACGCCGTTGATCACGGCCTGCGGCGTGTACACGTCGCGATCGCCGCGCGCCTGCGAATACGCGCGCTGACGAATGGTGTTGCCGTGGAGCGCAAGCGTGTCCTTCCAGCCGAGATAGTCCCAGTAATCGACCGGCAGACTCAAAACCACCAGCGAAGGGTCTTGCGCCAGTTCACCCATCAGCCGGTCGGCCGGCGGACAGGATGAACATCCTTGACTGGTGAACAGTTCGATGACCGCGCGGGGCGCTTGGACACGAGATTCTTGAACGCGACCCTCTTGAACGCCACCCTCTTGGGCAAGAGCGGGCGAGCGGGCCGATGCGGCGGCGATGGCCACGCCGATAAACGCGGCCATCAGGGTAACGTAGCGACAATTCATCTCGGCCTCACGACCACCACCGGCTTTGGCTCCCCAGCCTCGCGAGACAACATGTAGAGCGATTTGCCAATCACCCACCACTCACTTCAAGGTGAGTGGTTCCGCTTGTGAGTTGTTCGCTTTGACGTTGAGCCGATCGCAAACCGATCAGCCAGCCAATTGGCGCAGCACGTATTGCAGGATGCCGCCGCTCTTGAAGTAATCCAGTTCGTCGACGGTATCGATGCGGCAGATCAACGGCACGCGCTTGAGCGTGCCGTTACCGGACACTATTTCGGCGATCAGCTTCTGTCGCGGCTTGAGGTCGCCGTGCAGGCCGCGAATCGTGACCTGCTCGTCGCCCTTTAAGTCGAGCGATTTCCAGCTCGTGCCTTCCTCGAAATTCAGCGGCACCACGCCCATGCCGATCAGGTTCGA
>JBEPUC010000067.1:0-12439 GCA_041691675.1 Hyphomicrobiales bacterium
CCCAGCCGGTGACCTTCGGCCATCACCTTCTGGCCTATGTCGAGATGGCGGCGCGGGACCGTGGCCGCTTCGCCGATGCGCGCAAGCGGCTCAATGAATCCCCGCTCGGCTCGGCCGCGCTCGCCGGCACCTCGTTCGATCTCGACCGGGACATGACGGCCAAGGCGCTCGGCTTCGACCGCCCGGCAGCGAATTCGCTCGATGCCGTGTCGGATCGCGACTTTGCCATGGAGACGCTCGCCGCGGCTTCGATCGCTTCGGTGCATCTGTCGCGCTTCGCCGAGGAGATTATCATCTGGACGTCGCCGCTGACCAGTCTGGTCAAGCTGTCGGACAAATTCACCACCGGTTCCTCGATCATGCCGCAGAAGCGCAACCCGGATGCCGCTGAACTGGTGCGCGGCAAGACCGGCCGGATCATCGGCGCGCTTACCGGCATGCTGATCGTGATGAAGGGACTGCCGCTCGCCTATGCCAAGGACATGCAGGAGGACAAGGAAGGCGTGATGGATGCGCTGTCCGCTCTGAGCCTGTCTATTGCGGCGATGACCGGCATGGTCGGCGATCTGGTGCCCGACATAGCGCGCATGAAGAAAGCGGCAGGCGACGGCTACGCCACCGCCACCGATCTCGCCGACTGGCTGGTGCGGAGTTTGAAAATTCCGTTCCGCGAGGCGCATCACATCACCGGCCGCATCGTCGCCAAGGCCTCGGACGAAGGTGTCGCGCTGCACCGGCTGCCGCTTGCCGCCATGCAGGCCATCGAGCCGAAGATCACGGACGATGTGTTCAGCGTGCTCTCGGTCGATCGGTCGGTGAAAAGCCGGACCAGTTATGGCGGCACCGCGCCGAAAAATGTCAAGGCGCAGGCCAAGAAATGGCTGAAGCGGTTGGAAAAATGAGAAAGGCTAAAGTTTCGGAGCCCAAAATGGGCCGACTCAAGGGTGGCGCCAACACCGAAACGGAGGCCGCGAAGCTAACGCTTTCGCAACTAGAACTGCTCATCTCTGGCGCGGAGTGGCGGTTTGATCGCGCGACAAATTCTAACTTGCGGAAACTTGCCTTCAAACGTCTGATCTGGCTTGAGGCCCAACGAGAACGGCTTCATGGAATAGAGGCTCCGTCTCGCCGCCTTGCCGGGCGTCAAACTGGCCCGGCCGATAGAGACGAAGCCTGATTTCGCCTTTTATCGAAGGCTTTGCTAAGATAGCGGCCATATCGGGAGATTCTCAGCTTGCCCTCATTTCGCGACCGCCCGTCTCTTCGCCGTGCCGTGATCGGCGCGCTTGCCGCGACGCTTGTCGCATCGTTTGGCTTGGCCGGCTGCGGCCGTAAGGGGCCGCTCGATCCGCCGCCGGGCGCGTCACTCGCAGGCGTGGCGCAGCCCAACATGCCGGATCTGATCAACGCGTCGCCGATCAGTGCATCGCCGATCGGCGGTCAGACGCAGGACGGCAATCCAGGCGTGGGCGCCAACGGCCAGGCGCTCGCACCCAAAATGCCGCATAAACGAATTCCGCTCGACGTCTTGCTCAACTGAGCGCGTTTCGTCACTCAGAAGTCAGAGTCATGCATCATTTCAATTATCGCGGCGGCGTCTTGCATGCCGAAGCGGTGAGCCTTGAAACGCTGGCCGAAAGCGTGGGCACACCGTTCTATTGCTATTCGACCGCGACGCTGGAGCGCCACTACAACGTCTTCGCCGACGCTTTCGCCGATGTCGATGCGCTGGTTTGCTACGCGATGAAGGCGAATTCCAACCAGGCCGTTATCAGGACGTTGGCCAAATTGGGCGCCGGCGCCGATGTCGTGTCGGGCGGCGAATTGAAGCGCGCACGTCTCGCCGGCATTCCGGCCGACAAGATCATGTTTTCGGGGCTCGGCAAGACGGCGGCCGAACTCGCCACGGCGGTCGACGAAGGCATTCTCTGCATCAACGTGGAGTCCGAACCCGAACTGGATTTGCTGTCGCAAATCGCGGCGTCGAAGGGGCGCTCACCGCACATCTCGGTGCGCGTCAATCCGGATGTCGATGCCAAGACCCATCACAAGATCGCGACCGGCAAGGCCGAGAACAAGTTCGGCATTCCGATCAGCCGCGCCCGTGAGGTTTATGCGCACGCGGCAAAGCTGCCGGGGGTGACGGTCGCCGGTGTCGATATGCATATCGGCAGCCAGATCACCGACCTCGACCCGTTCGGCAATGCGTTCGCGTTGCTTGCCGATTTCGTGCGCACGCTGCGCGCCGACGGTCACACGATCTCGCATGTCGATCTCGGCGGCGGCTTGGGAATTCCCTATCGCGATGACAATGCGCCGCCGCCGCTGCCCGATGCCTATGCGGCGGTGGTCAAACGCGCCACCCGTGACCTCGGCTGCCGGCTGATTTTCGAGCCGGGGCGATTGCTGGTCGGCAATGCCGGTATTCTGGTCACGCGGGTGCTGTTCGTGAAGCACGGCGACGTGAAGAACTTCGTGGTGGTCGATGCCGCTATGAACGACCTGATCCGTCCGACCCTTTACGACGCCTACCATGCGATCTGGCCGGTCCGAGAAGAGGCCGCCGCGCCCCGTATGCGCGCCGACGTGGTCGGTCCGGTCTGCGAAAGCGGCGATTTCCTCGCCAAAGACCGTGACTTGGCCGAGCCCCAGAGCGGTTCGCTGCTGGCAGTAATGACGGCCGGCGCCTACGGCGCGGTCCAGGCCGGAACTTACAACACGCGTCCTCTGTTACCGGAGGTGCTGGTCAATGGCGCCGAATGGGCGATCGTCCGGCCCCGCCTTGAAGTTGACCAATTGATTGCGCTCGATCGCATGCCGGAATGGCTCTAGGCGCGTGAAGCGCATTCGTGGCTTGGGAATTGCCTGCGTGTTAGCCTAGCAGTCAGATTCTCCTCAGCCAGGGCGGCGGAGCGGCTTTTGGACGAATTGAACAATCAGGATCAGGAGCGGCCGCATAGCGCGCGGCAGACGTTGGCGCGTGCGATCAAGCGCGCGCGCGGCAGCCTGATGTGGGAACGGCTGTGGCCGGCGCTGGCGACGCTTTCGACCGCGATCGGCCTGTTCCTCGCGCTCTCGTGGGCGGGCCTGTGGATCGCATTGCCGCCTTTGGCGCGCATTGCCGGCCTCGTCTTGTTTGCGATCCTGATTGTTGGTTCTGCCATTCCTTTGCTGCGCGTGCGGATGCCGAGCGACCATGACGGGCTGCGCCGGCTCGATCGCGGCAGCGGCGAAGCGCACCGGCCGGCGACGACGATCGCCGATGAGATCGGCGTCAACCAGAACGATCCGGTCGCCCAGGCGCTATGGCGTGCGCATATCGAACGCGCTCTGGCGTCGGCAAAAAATCTTAAAGCGGGCTGGCCGCGTCCGATGCTGGCGCTGCGCGATCCGATGGCGTTGCGCGCTCTCGTTGTCATTCTGGTGGTCGCCAGCTTCTTTGCCGCCGGCGGCGAACGGGTGAAGCGCCTCACGGCGGCCTTCGACTGGCACGGCGTCGTCGCGCCAACAAATTTCCGCGTCGATGCCTGGGTGACGCCGCCGCTCTATACCGGGCGGCCGCCGGTGATGCTGCCGGGCCTGCGCCCCGGCGATACCGTGCAAAACAATCCAAAGCTTGCTGCCGAGCCCATCTCGGTGCCGGCCGGCAGCCAACTCGTCATCCGCGCCACCGGCGACGTTCATCTCGATGTCGCGCGCGTCGGTGGCGTTGAAGAAGCGCCGCCCGAGGCCAACGCCTCGTTGCCGGCCGGAACGCAAGAGCGCCGTTTCGTCATCAACGGCGACGGCTCGGCGAGCCTGCACGGCGTCGGCCGGACCGATCCGGTCTGGACCTTCCGCGCGGTGGCGGATCGCGCACCGACCATCTCCTTGGTCAAGGAGCCGGAGCGTCAGGCGCGTGGCGCGCTGCGGCTCGACTACAAAATCGACGACGATTATGGCGTGGTCGAAGCCAAGGCGACGTTCGCGCCGAAAGAAAGCAGCGAAGAGGGGAGCGCGGCCGGCAAGCCGAAGCATCCGCTCTATACCTCGCCCGACTATGCGCTGACCTTGCCGCAGGCGCGCACCCGCGCCGGCGTCGCCCAAACAACGCACGATCTCACCGAGCATCCGCTTGCCGGCAGCGACGTCATGTTGACGCTTGTCGCCAAGGACGAGGCCGGCAACGAAGGCCGCAGCGAGCCTGCCGAGGTGCGGTTGCCGCAGCGCATCTTCGTCAAGCCGCTGGCGCGCGCCTTGATCGAGCAGCGCCGTATTCTCGCGCTCGACGCCGATGATCGGCCGCTGGTGCTGGCCGCGCTCGACGCGCTGACGATCGCGCCGGAACGGTTTACGCCCGAGGCCGGCGTCTATCTCGGCCTGCGCTCGCTGTTCTACGATCTGCGCAATGCCCGCGGCGACGATGCGCTGCGCGACGTCGTGGCGCGCATGTGGTCGATGGCCTTGCAGATCGAGGATGGCAACGTTTCGCAGGCCGAGCAGGCGTTGCGCCAGGCCCAGGAAGAATTGCGTCAGGCGCTCGAGCGGGGTGCCAGCGACGAGGAACTCAAGAAGCTGATGGATAATCTGCGCGCCGCGATGGACAAGTTCCTGCAGGCGCTGGCCGAGGAGATGCGCAAGAACCCGCAGCAGCTATCGCGGCCGCTCGACAAGAATACCAGGATGCTCAGCCAGCAAGACCTCAAGAGCATGATGGACCGGCTTGAGCGGATGGCGCGCTCCGGCAATAAGGACGCGGCCAAACAATTGCTCGACCAGTTGCAGGCCATGCTGGAAAACCTCCAGACGGCGCGGCCGGGCGCGCAGGACCAGGACGGCGACGACGACGATATGAGCGCGGCGCTCGACGAACTTGGTGACATGATCCGCAAGCAGCAGCAGTTGCGCGACAAGACGTTCAAGCAAGGTCAGGACCAGCGTCGCGACCGCCAGCAGCGCGGTCAGCGCGGCCAGAACAAACAACAATTGGGCGATCTGCGCCAGGATCAGCAGGGTTTGAAGGACCGGCTCCAGAAGCTGCTCGAACAGTTGCGCCAACGCGGTCTCGGCAACCCGCAGCAGGGTCAAAAAGGCGAGGGCGAGAGCGGCGAAGGCGACCCGCAGCAAGGCGACAAAGGCGACGGGGGAATGGGTCAACTGGGCGACGCCGGCGACGCGATGGGCGATGCGGAAGGCAATCTCGGCGAAGGTGACGCCGATAGTGCCGTCGATAGTCAGGGCCGAGCGCTCGAGGCGATGCGCAAGGGCGCGCAAGGCTTGGCCAAGCAGATGCAAGAGGGCCAGGGCACCGCCCAAGGCATGGGACAGGGTCCCGGCCAACCCGGACGCAATGGCCGGCAGCGCGCAGGTCGCGAGACCGATCCGCTCGGACGTCCGCTGCGCGGCCGCGAATACGGCGACGACGTAACGGTAAAAGTGCCGGGCGAAATCGATGCCCAGCGCGCGCGCCGGATCCTCGAAGAGTTGCGCAAGCGCTACGGCGAAAGCGCGCGCCCGCAGCTTGAACTCGATTACATCGAGCGGCTGCTCAAGGACTTCTGATAATTAACGTTTGCTGCGCGCCTACTTGGCGCCGGCGGCGGCATCCTGCTCATTGAAGAACCGCACCATCACGTCGGTGGCGTCGGCCGGCGGCGCAGCCAGCCGGCTGTGGAACGCCATGTTCTCCTGGGCTCCGAGAATGCTGCGCTCCGGCAATGCGGTCCAGGTATAGACTTCCTGACCTGTCGCATTGCGCGCCGCAAACCGCAGGCGCGGAACTTCGGTCGGCTTGTCGGCGGTATTCTCGATCCGGCCTTCGACAATCAGAATGCTGACGCCCTCTTGCGCTTCCTTGACGATTTTGACGTTATCGAATTTCAGGTTGCGCAGGTTGACCGGCAGCCCGACCGCGGCAAACAGCGACGCGGTTTGCGGCAGATAACGCACCACCTCGCTTCGGGCGCCGATCAAGGCAACGTTGATGGCCAAAAGCACCAGAATGATTGCGGTCCAGCGCGAGGTACGCTTGGCCTTTTGACGGCGCGTCTTCAGTCTCTCGCGACGGGCAGTGAAGGACTCGATGTCCTCCGGTTCGTGTTCCGCTCTTTGGCTGTCAAACAGTGCGTCATGGTCAAGCGGCGGCACCAGCGAGGGCCCATCGGCAATAACGATGGCGTCCGACTCGATGTCGGTGTTGCGGTTTGCGCCGTCCAATGGAGCCGTCGGCTCGTCATCAAAATCGCCTGCGTCTCTCGCCGCCGGCGCTTCGCTCGGCGGCATCGGAGGTTTTTCCGAAGTTCCGCTGGACTGGGCTTCGGCCTCGGCGATCACGCCATCGACAAACGCCGAGACATTGTCTGCCGGCGCTGGGAATGGAGATGCCGCCAGCGATCCCGGCGCTATCGCCGAAGTGGTTTGTGGGACGCCGGCAAACCAGGTCGACTTGCAGCGCGCGCAGCGAACGGCCCGGCCCGCCGGCCCGACCGAGGCCGGGTCGATCATGTAGGAGGTCGCACAATTCGGACAGACGATCAGCATGAGGGTCTACAAAGTTTCGGTCCTGAAACCTACCAGCCGACCGTTAATGGACTGGAAACCATGCGACCCGGGGCAAAATGCCTTACGGCGGAAGATTTGCGGCCCTAGGCTTGAGGCTGCACTATGATAGTCCTGTAAAACCGCGATTCTTCGGGCGTGCGCGGTTTCATGGTCTCGTCATCGCCCGGAAACGCCATCCTGGCGGGCGAGCAGAATATACGGGCCCGGGCCGGAGCGGCGTGTTCCAGGGAACCGGCGGTAAAGATCGGAGACGGGCTTGGTCCGGTTCGAAAATGTCGGTTTGCGTTACGGCCTGGGGCCGGAGGTCCTGCGCGACCTCACGTTCCGCATTGAGCCGCATTCTTTCCAGTTTCTCACCGGTCCGTCCGGCGCGGGCAAAACCTCGCTGCTGCGCCTGCTGTTCCTGTCGCTGAAGCCGACGCGCGGGCTGATTACGCAATTCGGCCACGACGTCGCCAGCCTGTCCAAGGACGCGGTGGCCACGCTGCGCCGGCGCATCGGCATCGTGTTCCAGGATTTCCGTCTGCTCGACCACATGACGACCTATGAGAACGTCGCGCTGCCGTTGCGCGTGATGGGCAAGCCCGAGGACAGCTACCGCGAAGAAGTGATCGAACTGCTGAAATGGGTCGACCTCGGCGAGCGGATGTGGGCGCTGCCGCCGGTCCTGTCGGGCGGCGAAAAGCAGCGCGCCGCAATCGCGCGCGCCGTGATTGCGCGGCCGCAGCTTCTCCTTGCCGACGAGCCGACGGGCAATGTCGATCCGCCGCTAGCGCAGCGGCTGCTGCGGCTGTTCGTCGAACTGAACAAGTCGGGCACGTCCGTGGTCATCGCCACGCACGATATCGCCTTGATGGATCAGTACGATGCGCGCCGGCTGGTTCTGCATGACGGCCGCCTGCATATTTACGATTGACGGTTGAAGGCCGCGCAAGGAACGACGATGGCGGACGAATCACGAGACGAATTGACGGTGCCGGCACGGATGCCAGGCAACGCCAGGCCGCGCTTCGACACGCCGCTGGTGCCGCGCAATTCTATTTCCGGCCATGCGCTGATTGCGGTTGTCGCCATCATGACGTTTCTCGCTTCGCTCACCACAGGCGCGGTCATCCTGGTCAATCGCGCCGCGAGCGAATGGCAGTCCGATGTCGCCCGCGAGGTCACCATCCAGGTGGTGCCATCTGCGGGGCGCGACGTCGATGCCACTGTTGCCAAGGCTGCGGCCGTCGCGCGCGGCGTAAACGGCATTGGCGACGTTCGCGTCTACAGCAAAGAGGAATCATCCAAGCTGTTGGAGCCATGGCTCGGCAGCGGCTTGTCGCTCAACGATCTGCCGGTGCCGCGTATGATCGTGCTGCGGATCGCCAATGGCGGCGCGCCCGATATTGCGCAGCTCCGCCGCCTGCTTGCCGAGCAGGCGCCGGGCGCCATGCTCGATGACCACCGTGGCTGGATCGACCGGATGCGTGCCATGGCCGGCACCGTGGTCGCCATCGGCATCTGCGTGCTGCTCCTGATGTGTACGGCGACCGTTCTGTCCGTTACCTTTGCTACCCGCGGCGCGATGGCCACCAACAAGACAGTGATCGAGGTGCTGCATTTGGTCGGTGCCAAGAATGGCTTCATCGCCCGCAATTTCCAGCGCCATTTTCTCTGGCTTGGCCTGCAAGGCGGCGCCATCGGCGGCTTCGCGGCCATTGTGCTGTTTTTGCTTGCCGCCTTGATCAGCGGCTGGTTTGCCGGCACCGCGGGCGGCGACCAGGCCTCGGCGCTGTTCGGCTCATTCTCGATCGGCCTGTCCGGGTATATCGGCGTGCTGGCGCAGATCGTATTAACCGCGCTTGTCACGGCGCTGACCTCGCGGCATACGGTCAATCGAACGCTTGAGATGATCGACTAGCGCGGCAGATCGTGCGCGATGGCGAATGTTGGAAATCCACCGACGATGCGTGAACGGGTCAGATTCTGAATGTTTGCAGGCTTCGCACGCTGGATAGGTTTTCTGACGATGACTGTCGCAGTCGTCTGCGGCGTTCTGCTCACCGCCGGATTCTTCTGGTTTGCATCGCAGATCGTGGATGAAGACGTTACACTGGATCGCAAGGCCGACGGCATCGTCGCCTTGACCGGAGCCGCCTCGCGCATTCCCGACGCAATCGAACTGCTGGCGGCCGAGCGCGGCAAGCGGCTTCTGATCACCGGCGTTCACCGCGCCACCAGCGCCAGCGAGATTGCCAGGCTGACACCGCTTTATTCCAAATATTTCACTTGTTGCGTCGATCTCGACCGCTCTGCGCTCAATACCCTGGGCAATGCACTCGAAGCCAAGC
The DNA here is from genome assembly GCA_041691675.1 of Hyphomicrobiales bacterium. Taxonomy (GTDB): domain Bacteria; phylum Pseudomonadota; class Alphaproteobacteria; order Rhizobiales; family Xanthobacteraceae; genus Pseudolabrys. The sequence goes on from JBEPUC010000067.1 coordinate 8,874, forward strand.
GCTGGGCGCGCGAACACGATTTCAATTCGCTGATCGTCGTAACGTCGAACTGGCACATGCCGCGCGCAATGGCGGAGATCAGCCATCAACTTCCCGATGTCACGTTGATTCCTTATCCCGTGATGTCGGAAATGGTAAAAACCGAACCGTGGTGGCGCAACACCGGCACGGCGCGGTTTCTGGCGGCGGAATATCTGAAATATCTTTTCGCGCTCGCGCGCATGCGCCTCGATCCCGACGGCGCTCTGTAAGGATCGTGACGACGTGCTGACCCTCCTGCGTTCGCTTCTCTTTAATGTGCTGTTCTATCTCAACACGGCGATCTGGCTGGTCATTGCGCTGCCGACGTTCCTGTTGCCCTATCAGGCGATCATCGAGATCGCGCGCACCTGGGGGCGCATCAATCTTTTTTTGTTGCGTGTTGTCGCCGGGATCAAAATCGAAATTCGCGGCGGGGAGAAAATCCCCGCAGGGCCGATTTTGGTCGCATCGAAGCACCAGTCGGCCTGGGAAACCTTCGCGCTGATTCCGTTGTTCCGAAGCCCGGTCTTTATCGTCAAACGCGAACTGGAATGGATCCCGATTTTCGGCTGGCTGATGATCAAAGGCCGCATGGTGCCGGTCGACCGCAGCGCCGGCTCGCAGGCGCTCATCAGAATGACCGAGCGCGCCCGCGTCGAATTGGCTGACGATCGCCAGATCATCATCTTTCCAGAGGGCACGCGCCGGCCTGCCGGGGCCGAGCCGCGCTACAAATACGGCGTTGCCCATCTTTACGCGGCCACCAGCGTGCCCTGCTTGCCGATCGCCTTGAATTCCGGTCTGTTCTGGCCGCGCCGTTCGATTCTGCGCCATCCGGGCACGGTGGTGGTCGAAATCCTCGACCCGATCCAGCCCGGTCTCGACAAGGACGAATTTTTCGAACGGCTCAAGGACGGCATCGAAACCGCCACCGCGCGATTGATCGCGCAGGCCAACGTAGGACGCTAGCCGGCGCTTTCGTGCGCGCCTTTCAATCGTTCGGCGAGGAGGCGCAAGCCCTCGTCGCGAACCTTGAGTGTCGCCAGTTCGTCGACCGCGGCCAGCACATAGTCGCGGTTCGGCCCGGAGCGCCCGTGGCCCTGGCGCACGTGATGCAATTGCTCGGTGAGGGTGAGGGTTCCGGCATATTGCCGGTGGCTGCGATCGACCATGTAGCACAACGCCTGCACGTTCTGACGCGGGTCGTCGTCGAGCCAGACACGGCGCCATGCCTCGACATAGACCATGGTGACCTGCTCGCGTCCGCGCAGGTACTCGATCGTTTCGGTGCGTTTTTCCGCCGCGACCCGGTAGGCGATGCCACGGCAGTTGCCGCCACGGTCAAGTCCCAGCACCAGGCCCGGTTTTTCCGGCGTGCCGCGGTGAACGAAGGAATACACGCACAATGACCTATGTGCGCCCACCAGCCTCGCATTGCGCCGCTCCAGGAAGTCAAAGCCCGGACGCCACATCAGCGAGCCGTAGCCGAAGACCCAGAAATCGCCGCCGTCCTGATCAGATTTCGCACTCATTGTGTGTGAGAATGTCCATTGTCGGGTCTGTGACAAGGGCCCGTTGCCGTGAAGACGGCGGGCGCTCGCGTATCAGCCGATGCGAACCGAGGCAACCCGCCTGATGTGATAGAGAAGGACCGCGGCGGCACGGACGAATCGGACAAGATGCGACATGAAGGAGCCTGGTTCGGTGCAGATTAGGCGTACAAACGCCGCATTCCACGGGTGTTTGACCTTTTATGGCTGAACTCTATCCCGCTCGGCGCACGCTTTGGCGCTACATCTCGATGGTGCTGTTCGTCGTCCTGCTAGTCGGCGGCTGGAGCTGGTTCTGGAGCTATGCGGCCGACAAGGCGCGGGCCACGCTGGAAGGCTGGAGCGCCCGCGAGGCCAAGGCCGGCCGTATTTATGCCTGCGGCCGCGAGAGCTTCGGCGGCTATCCGTTCCGCTTCGAAATGAACTGCCATCAGGCTTCGGCGCTGTTCCAAAGCAATCAGCCGCCGGTCGAGATCAAGGCCGGCGGTATTCTGGTTGCGGCGCAAGTTTACCAACCGAATTTGCTCATCAGCGAATTCCATGGGCCGCTCACTGTCGCCGCGCCGGGGCAGCCGCCGAGCCTGGTCGTCAACTGGAAGCTGTTCCAGTCAAGCGTGCGAGGCACACCCCAGGCACCCGAGCGGGTATCACTGGTGTTGGACAGTCCGGTAGTCGACGCTGTCACGAACGGCAGCACTCATACCCTGGTGCGTGCGACCCACGCCGAAATACACGGCCGCATGGTCGAAGGTTCCGTCACCGATCACCCGGTCATCGAAGTGGCGTTGCGGCTCGACGGCGCCGCGGCACCCGATTTCCATCCCGCCACCGTGACGCCGGTCAATGCCAGCATCGACGCCGTCCTGCACGGTTTGCGCGATTTTTCGCCCAAGCCGTGGAACGAGCGGTTTCGCCAGATGCAGGCCGACGGCGGCCACATCGACATTACGCAGGCGCGGGTGACGCAGGGCCAGACCTTGGCGGTCGGGTCCGGCAGCGTCGCGATCGATCCGGACGGCCACCTCAAAGGCGAGTTGCGGTTGACGGTCGCGGGGCTGGAGCCGTTTCTCAAATCCATCAACGCTGAGCAATACGTGCGGACCTCGCCGCAGGTCGACAAGCTTGCCGGCTTTCTCGACCGGCTATCGCCGGGCCTCGGCAACATGGCGCGTCAGCAGGTCGGATCCAATCTGTCGGCCGGCATCAACATGATCGGCGAACAGACCACGCTTGAGGGTCAGCGCGCGGTGACACTGCCGCTGCGCTTCGACAACGGCCGCATGTTCCTCGGGCCAATTCCGCTCGGCGACTCGCCGGTGCTATTTTAAAGTTTTTGTTTTGACGCGTTTTCTTCGCGCGAACCGGTACCCACTTCGCTCGAAAACGCTCTTGTCAGACGGGAATATTACGTCTCGTCGCTCGCATAGGGCTTCGGCAACGGCTCGTGCGGCAGGTCGGGATGCGGCCGGCCGAAATCCGGCGCCGGCGAATCCTGACCGATCTGGACGATGCCTTTGCGGATGGCGCGCGTGCGGGTGAAGTGCTCGAACAAGGCATCGCCATCGCCTTTGCGGATCGCCTTGGTCAGCGCCGAGACGTCTTCATTGAAGCGGCCGAGCATTTCCAGCACGGCATCCTTGTTGGCCAGAAACACGTCGCGCCACATGGTCGGGTCGGAGGCGGCGATGCGGGTAAAGTCACGGAAGCCGCCGGCGGAAAACTTCAGCACTTCGGAGCGCGTGACAGCTTCCAGTTCGTCGGCGGTGCCGACGATGGTGTAGGCGATCAGATGCGGCAGATGACTGGTAACGGCCAGCACGAGGTCGTGATGGTCCGGCGCCATGATCTCGACATTGGCGCCGATCAGGCGCCAGAACGCCGCGAGCTTCTCGACCGCCGCCGCGTCCTGTCCCGCCGGCGGCGTCAGAATGCACCACCGATTGACGAACAGTTCGGCAAAGCCGGCATCGGGTCCGGAATATTCGGTGCCGGCGA
>JBEPUC010000068.1:0-12047 GCA_041691675.1 Hyphomicrobiales bacterium
CCGCCCCCCACCCCAAAAAAAACCGCCGACCCCCGCCCCGCGCCCGCGCAATAAATTTTCCCCGCCGCCGGGGGGCGGGCGCCGCGGCGGCGCCCCCACGGCTGCGACAGCTCGGCGTCCATGACCGCGGCGGTGATCGTCTCCTGCGGATAAAGCGCGGCGAGCCGGCGCGCCAGGTTCTCCAATTCGCGCACGTTGCCGGGCCAGCGATGACGCTTGAGCCGCTCCTGCGCAGACTGGTCGATCTGCTTTGCTGGCAGGCCTTCGCGCTGCGCCTGGGCGAAGAAGTGCCGGATGAGATCCGGGATGTCCTCAGTGCGCTCGCGCAATGGCGGCAACCGCAGCGGCACGACATTGAGACGGAAGAATAGATCCTCGCGGAACAGGCCCTGCTGAATCAGCAGGCGCAGATCCTTGTTGGTGGCGGCGACGATGCGCACGTCGCTCTTGATCGGCGTGCGGCCGCCGACGGTCGTGTATTCGCCCTGCTGCAACACGCGCAGCAATCGCGTTTGCGCCTCCATCGGCATGTCGCCGATTTCGTCGAGAAACAGCGTGCCGCCCTCGGCCTGTTCGAAGCGGCCGATGCTGCGTGAATTGGCGCCCGTGAAGGCGCCCTTCTCGTGGCCGAACAGTTCAGACTCGATCAGGTCGCGAGGGATCGCCGCCATATTGATGGCGACGAAAGTACCGGCGCGGCGCTTGCCGTAATCGTGTAGCGCCTTGGCTACCAGTTCCTTGCCGGTGCCGCTCTCGCCCGAGATCATCACCGTGAGATCGGTCTGCATCAGCCGCGCCAACACGCGGTAGATTTCCTGCATCGCCGGCGAGCGGCCGACCAGCGGGATCGAGTCGAATTCCTCCGGCTTGGCGTTCGACTGCCGCGCCTCCTTCGGCTCCGACAGCGCGCGGCCGACAATCCCGATCAATTCCTTCAGGTCGAATGGTTTCGGCAAATATTCGTAAGCGCCGCGCTCCGAGGCGCGGATCGCCGTCATGAATGTGTTCTGCGCGCTCATGACGATGATCGGCAGATCGGGGCGCGCCTTGCGGATGCGCGGGATCAGGTCGAAGGCGTTCTCGTCAGGCATGACGACATCGGTAATGACCAGATCGCCATCACCCTGCGAAACCCAGCGCCACAAAGTCGCGGCATTGCCGGTAGAGCGCACCTCGTAGCCGGCGCGCGACAGGGCTTGATTGAGGACGGTGCGGATCGCGGCGTCGTCGTCCGCGACCAGAATGCTTCCCGTCGGCATAGGTTTTTACCTCACGGGCTCTGGACGGACGGCGCATCTTGCGGGATTGCGCCGTCGCCACTGTAAACGGGCATCAGCACGCGGAAGACCGTCCGCCGCGGCTGAGATTCGCATTCGATAATTCCACCGTGGTCGCCCACGATCTTCGCCACCAAAGCAAGACCCAGGCCGCTACCGGTTCGTTTGGTCGTGACGAAAGGGTCGAACAAATGCGGCATCAGGTCTTCCGGAACGCCGGGGCCGTTGTCCTTCACGCAGAACTCCAGTGGCAGCGACACGCGCGCATTGGTGCCCGGCACCGCCAGTCGCACGCCCGGACGAAACGCCGTGGTCAACTGGATTTCGCCATCGGTTGTCGCCTCACCGATCGCCTCGGCGGCGTTCTTGATCAGGTTCAAGAACACCTGAATCAACTGGTCGCGATTGGCCAGGATCGGCGGCAGCGACGGGTCGTATTCCTCGGCGAATTTGATCTGTCGGGCAAAGCCGGTCTGCGCCAGCCGTTTCACGTGATCGAGCACCACATGAATATTGACCGGCTCGCGCTCGACCGGGCGTTCGTCGGCGAACACCTCCATGCGGTCGACCAGCTTCACGATGCGGTCGGTTTCGTCGCAAATCAGGGTGGTCAGCGAGCGGTCGTCGTCGCTGGCCGATTGTTCGAGCAATTGCGCCGCGCCGCGAATGCCGGACAGCGGATTCTTGATCTCGTGCGCCAGCATCGCCGCGAGCGCGATCACCGAACGCGCCGCGCCGCGATGGGTCAACTGGCGATCCATTTTGTCGGCAATGGTACGCTCTTGCAGCATCACGATGACGTAGCCGGCATTTTCCGACAGCGGCGCGACATGCAGATCGACCAGCCGTTCGCCGGGATTGCGCGGCGTCGCGAGATCGACTTTGTACTCGTTGACCGCCGATCCGCGCCGGCGCACCTGATCGACCAGCGTCAACAGCGGCGAGCCGAACGGCACCAGATCGCGCAGCATGTTCCGGCGCAGCATCGGGATCGAGGCTTCAAAGAACTGCTCGGCGGCGACATTGGCGTCGGCGATCCTGCCGTCCGGCGCGATCATGATGACCGGATGCGGCAGCGCATTGAGCATCGCGTCGGCCGAGACGGTCTCGAGCGTGGCGACATCCGATGTCGCGCGGGCATGGCTCATGCCGCCGCCCTCCACGCAAAGGCGTCATAAGCTTCCGCCAGCAGTTTGCGGGCCGCTTTCGGTTCTTCCGCCGTGAGCACGCGCGCGCGATGGTCCTTGAGCAGATCGGCCGGCGCATCGACGCTTTCGGCCGCCGTATCGAGCGCCCAGGCCAGATGCTTGCGGGCGTGCCGGCGGCCGATCTTGACGCCGTGATGCTCGATCATCTCGGCATAGAGCGTGTCGATGAGGCCGAGTTGTTTGTCGAGCGGCGGTGCGACCTCGCGGCTGCCGGTCGCCAGATAGCGCGCCACCTGCCCGGGAAACCACGGACGGCCTTGCGCGCCGCGCCCGACCATCACCGCATCGGCGCCGGAAGCCTTGAGCGCATGATCGGCGGCATCGAACGAGCGAATGTCGCCGTTGACGACGACGGGGACGCTGACCGCGTCCTTGACGGCGCGGATCGCGGCCCAGTCCGCAGTGCCGCTATAGAACTGGCAACGGGTGCGGCCGTGGACGGTGATCATCTGGACACCGGCGCCTTGCGCGCGGCGCGCCAGGTCCGGCGCATTGAGCAACGACGCATCCCAGCCGAGCCGCATCTTGAGCGTCACCGGCACCGTGACCGCGCCGACGGTGGCTTCGATCAAGGTCAGAGCGTGATCGAGATCGCGCATCAGCGCCGATCCGGAAGCGCCGTTGGTCACCTGCTTGGATGGACACCCCATGTTGATGTCGATGATCTGTGCGCCCTGCGCCTCGGCGATGCGCGCGCCTTCGGCCATCCAGTGCGGCTCGCAACCGGCCAACTGCACGACGTTGATCGCGACGCCCTCGCCGTGGCTGCGCACCCGCGCTTCGCGGTCACCCTTGGCAAGACCGGCACAGGCGGTCATTTCGGAGACCACCAGCCCTGCTCCCAGCCGCTCGGTGAGCCGGCGAAACGGTGCGTCGGTGATGCCGGACATCGGTGCCAGAATGACGCGATTCGGCAGCTTTACCGGGCCAATCTGCAATGGCGCATGGCAACCGGATTGGCTCTCCAACGGCATTTCAGCAGGGATAGTGCCTATCATTTAGGCGGAACCTTTCATTGCTTAGAGTTTAGCCAGTTTGATAGACAGCGCAAGTGCTGCACTGCAATAATTTGTTGACGCTCAAATTCACGCGACGGGCGGCAAATTCCCCACCGGACATGGGTGCGTTCCCGCGCGGGCGGCGAAAGGCTAAAGCAATGGGTGAGGCGCGCACCGGTCCGCGACTCAAGGGAGCAGTTTCGCGCATGACGTCACGCAGTTCAGGCAAGGTCGCCGCCGTTATCGTGGCGGCCGGACGCGGCCGCCGCGCCGGCGTGGCGGCCGGCGATATGCCGAAGCAATTTCGGCCGATCGGTGGCCAAACCATGCTGCGGCGGACGCTTGGCGCTTTCGCCGTTGCGCCTGATATCGCACTGGTGCAGCCGGTGATTCATGCCGACGACGGTGAACTCTATCGGGTTGCCGCCGACGGCATCGATGCGCTCCCCCCGGTGCATGGCGGCGCGACGCGGCAGGAGTCGGTGTGCGCCGGACTGGAGGCGCTTGCGCCGCACAAACCCGACATCGTGCTGATCCACGACGCCGCTCGTCCTTTCGCCAGTGCGATACTGATCGCGCGCGCGATCGAAGCGGCGCAAGAGACCGGCGCCGCGATTCCCGCGCTCATGGTCACCGATACGATCAAGGTCGTCGATCATCATGAATTTGTCGGCGAAACGCTTGTGCGGGCCACGTTGCGCGCGGTGCAGACGCCGCAGGCTTTTGCATTCGCGCCGCTCCTTGAGGCCCATGCGCGGGCAGCACGCGAAGGACGCAACGATTTCACCGACGACGCCGCCATTGCCGAATGGGTCGGCATGAAGGTCAAGGTATTCCCCGGAGAACCCGGCAATATTAAAGTCACCCATCCGGAGGACTTCATGCGGGCCGAAGCGATGCAGATGACGAGTCTGGGCGACATTCGCACCGGCACCGGCATCGACGTGCATGCGTTCGGGCAAGAGCCCGGAAAATATATCGTCGTCGGCGGTATTCGCATTGCCCACAGCCGGGCCCTCACCGGCCACTCCGATGCCGATGTCGGCTTGCACGCGTTGACCGACGCCATTCTCGGCGCGTTGGCTGAGGGCGACATTGGCGCGCATTTTCCGCCGAGCGATCCGCAATGGCGCGGCGCTTCGTCGGATCGCTTTCTGAAGTTCGCTGCCGGTCGTGTGGCGGCGCGGGGCGGCATCATTGCGCATCTCGATCTGACACTGGTTTGCGAAGCGCCGAAGATTGGTCCCCATCGCGACGCCATGCGCGCCAGCATTGCGGCAATCGCCGGCATCGACATCGGCCGCGTCGCGGTGAAAGCTACCACGAGCGAACAATTGGGCTTTACCGGTCGCGGCGAAGGCATCGCCGCTTATGCGACGGCGACGGTACGGCTAGCCTGGAGCGAAACATGAGTTGGGAAATCGGCGAGGCAGCCGCGGCGCTGATAAAGCTTTGCATCGACAATAAGCTGACCGTTGCGACGGCGGAGTCCTGTACCGGCGGGCTGGTCGCCGGGGCGTTGACCGAGATACCGGGCTCGTCCGCCGTGGTCGATCGCGGCTTCATCACGTATTCAAATGACGCCAAGCAGCAGATGCTGGGCGTTCCGGCGGCGACGCTGCGCGACTACGGCGCGGTGAGCCGCCAGACCGCTGACGCGATGGCGCGCGGCGTGTTGTTGAAAACAAAGGTCGACTTGGCGGTGTCGATTACCGGCATCGCCGGGCCGGACGGCGGCAGCGCCGACAAGCCGGTCGGCTTGGTGCATTTCGCGGCCGAGGCGCGTGACGGCACGTCCATGCACACAGCGAAACGCTACGGCGATATCGGACGCAAGGCGGTGCGGGAGAAATCGGTTTTACAGGCGCTGATGATGCTGCGCGAACTGGCGCAGCGATAAGCCGTGCAAGCATCGTCCGCTACGCTGCTTCCGGCGGCGGATCGCGCGGAAAAGCCACCAGCGTGCCGATCAGCGCCAGGCCGCCGCCGAGTAGCACGTCCTCCAGCCGCTCGGTAAACAGGCCGTGCAGGATGCGCGGATCGGCCGCTGCCGCGACGTCGTAGGCCAGCAGCACGACAAGCGCGATCAGCCCGGTGTGCAGCCAATAGCGGTTCTGCAAATGGTGCGGGATGAACGGCGCGATACACACCAGCACCGCCGCGATCGTCCACGGCGAATGCACGACGCGAGTGATGGCGAAGGCGGCGACGACACCGAGCATGGTGCCGGCGATGCGCTGCACGATCAGGACATAGCTCGTACGCGCGTCCGGCTGCATGACGACGAGTGTCGTCACCACCACCCACAGCACCCGGCCGGGATCGAGCGCGACGCCGATGGCAAGGCTCACGGTGGCGGCCGCCGCGTAGGCAAACGCGAATCTGATCCAGCCGCCGCTGGGTTTGGCGCGCGGCCGGCCGCGCTGTTGCGCCAGCGGGCCTGCGATGAGGTGATCGGCGACGCGAACCAGCACCACCAAGCCGAGCGCGCCGATGGCGAAAGCCAATTCCTGCCACCGGAATGCCGGGGCTCCGCTGGTAATCACCATGGCCATCGCGCCGAAGCGCGCCGCCAGCATCCGCGCCTTGCCGACGCTCAACAGCCAGCCGCTGGCGAAGGTCGCGAGCGCGAACAACACCCACAGTGGCGCCGGAAATCCGTGTAGGACCAGACCGAGACCGCCGCCAATGCCGACACCGGCGGCAACCATGGCAAGAACGCCGAGGCGACGCGGCAACGGCGCCTCATCGTCGGCAAAGGACAGGATCATGCCGGTGATGGCGCCGAGCAAGGCGCCCGCCGGCTCATGGATCGCCACACCGATACAGAACGGGACGCCGATGGCGACGAAGAACAAGAGGCCGCGCCGATAGCCGCCGGCCGGCACCCGGCTGTGCAACCGGCGCGCGGCGTGCAGCGGCGCTCTAGACATCCGCGCTCTGCTTGCGCCCGTAGATTTTGTCGGCGCGCTTTTCAAAGGCCGCGGAGAACTTGCGGAACGCGGTTTCGAACATCGCGCCCATCAGCATGGCGAGCGTTCGGCTTTTGAATTCGTAGTCGATGAAGAACGCGACCTCGCATGCGGCTTCGCTTGTGTCCGCGAAGGTCCAGCGGTTGTGCATGCGCGAGAACGGACCGTCGAGGTATTCCACCATGATTTTCAAATTGGGTTTGTCGAGCGTCACCCGGCAGGTGAACGTCTGACGGATGAGCTTATAGGCGACCGTCATTTCAGCGACCAGCACTGTGACGCCGTCGTCCTTGTCGGTGCGGCTGCGCACCTTCATGCGGTCGCACAGCGGCACGAATTCCGGATAGGTCTCGATGTCCCCGACCAGATCGAACATATCGGCCGCGGTGTGGCGGACGTGGCGCTTGGTGGTGAACTGGGGCATCGCGTTCTATCCCTAAGAAGCGCGACCGCTTCGCCCAATCATTTCGCTTGCGCCAGTCGCGCCGCCTTGAGGCGCGCGAAGTCGTCGCCCGCGTGATGCGACGAGCGCGTCAGCGGCGATGCCGAGACCATCAGAAACCCCTTGGCGTAAGCGATCGTCTCCAGCGACTTGAACTCGTCCGGCGGCACGAAGCGTTTCACCTCATGATGCTTGCGGGTCGGCTGCAGATACTGACCGATGGTGAGAAAATCGACATTGGCCGAACGCAGGTCGTCCATGACCTGCAATATCTCGTTCCGCTCTTCGCCGAGGCCGACCATGATGCCGGACTTGGTGAACATCGACGGATCCATTTCCTTCACCTGTTGCAACAGCCGCAGCGAATGGAAATAGCGCGCACCCGGCCGCACCGTCAGATACAGCGACGGCACGGTTTCGAGATTGTGATTGAACACGTCGGGTTTAGCGTCGACGACCGCCTTGAGCGCGCCGTCCTTGCGCAGGAAGTCCGGCGTCAGGATTTCGATTGTCGTGCCCGGCGCGTGCTTCCGGATGGCGAGAATGGTGTCGGCGAAATGCCGCGCCCCGCCGTCGGTGAGGTCGTCGCGATCGACCGAAGTGACGACGATGTGCGCTAAGGCCAGCTTGGCCGTCGCCTGTCCGACATGCTCGGGCTCGAGGGCGTCCAGCGCGCCGGGCAGCCCTGTCTTGACGTTGCAGAAGGCACAGGCACGCGTGCAGGTGTCGCCCATGATCATGAAGGTGGCGTGCTTCTTCTCCCAGCACTCGCCGATGTTCGGGCAGCCGGCTTCCTCGCAGACGGTAACGAGACCGTTCTCGCGCATGATCTTGTGGGTGTCGTTGAATCCGGCGGAAACCGGCGCCTTGACCCGGATCCAGTCCGGTTTTTTCAACAGCACGGAATCCGGCCGATGCGCCTTTTCCGGGTGGCGCGGGCGCGGATTGTTGACGAGGTCGAGAACGACGGCCATGGGGCATACTTACGGCGGCGGGGGTGAGGCTGCAAGGTCGGCGCTTTCCATGCGGCGGAAGGGCAACCCAGCCCTGCTCCCGGTGTCAGCGCCGTTACGTACGCTTCGAGCGATCGCTGATGCCGCGCGCCGATGCCGCCGCCTCGCGCACAGTTTTGGCGACATCGACGGCAGTATGCTTGCTGCTACGCACCAGTATGCGGCCATCGACCATAACGGTATCGACATTCGACGGCTGACCTTGGAACACGATTGCGTAATAGGGATCGCCGACCGGCGCCATGTTGATGTCGCCGGTGCGGATCATGATCAGGTCGGCGCGCTTGCCGGGCGTCAGCGAGCCGGTCTTGTCGGCAAGGCCGAGCAGCTTTGCGCCTTCGATGGTCGCGAGTTCGACCAGCCGCCGCGGCTTGAGGCGCTGCGGCGCGCCGTTCCGCTCCCAGTCCGACCACATCAACGCGCGCATCACGTTGAAGAAGTCGGCGTTGGTTGCGGCGGATGCGTCGATCGACAGGCCGAGTTGCACACCCATGTCGCTCAACTCATGATACTGGATGAGGCCGTTGCGCACGGCCGAGTAGGACATTTCGATTACCGGCGCGGTGCTCCAAGGTGTCTTGGTCTCGCCGATTATCTTCAACTCGGCCGCAGTCATGCCTTGCGGATGCACGAGCAGCATGTCGGGCCCAAGCAGATTGTTCTTTCCCATCAAATCAATGAGGTTCTTCGGCCCGCAGTGAATCGTCATCGGCAAACCGAGCTTTCGAATAGCATCGAACTCAGTGCGGAACAGATCGACCGGAATTGAGCCGCGCGAACCTGGCAGCCCGGGCGTGCGCAAGCAGGCGCCGATGCTCATCATGCCATCGGAGGACGTCCATTGCTTCTGCACGCGCGCGAGATCGTCGAGGTTCATAGGCTTGTCGGACGCATAGCCCTGCCCGGTGCCGTAGGAAAAGCGCGCACGGATGCCGATATCCTTCAGTGCCTGGATCTCGGCGTCCGCGTGCTCCGGCGTCACCGTGTTGTGCGACCAGTCATGCACGGTGGTGATTCCTGAGAGGAGACCTTCGGCAACACCGAGACGCACGCTGATCGCCGCATCCTGCGGCGTGCAATGGCGGCCGACGCGGATCGTGGTTGGAAAGTAACCTTCCTTCGGATCGTCGGCGCGCACGATCATGCGCAGCGCCGTACACCACAGATGCCAATGCGTTTCGACAAAGCCCGGCATCACGATCATGCCGCGACCGTCGATCACCTGCGCGCCGGGCGCGGCGATGTTGGCTCCAACGGCGATAATCGCGCCATCGCGCACATGCACGTCGCCCGTCGGCAGATCGCCGAGTGCCGCGTCCATCGTCAGCACATGGCCGCCGCGCACGATGAATTCCCCCTGCGCCGGCAGACCGCTGGGCAAGCCGCCGGCCGCGGGTGCGCTTTGCGCCTGCGCCTTGCCGGCGCCGATCAGGCCGGCGGCAGCCGCGAGTCCGGCGCCGAACTTGAACAGGCCGCGGCGATGGAATTCACAATTGCAGAACATGGACGCGCCCGGTTGAACCTTTCACATATTCAAGACACGCCCATAAGCATCCAGCACCGCTTCCTTCATCATCTCCGACAAGGTCGGATGCGGGAAGATCGTGTGCATTAGCTCTTCTTCTGTGGTCTCCAGGTTCATCGCGACCACATAGCCCTGGATCAGTTCTGTGACTTCGGCGCCGACCATGTGCGCGCCGAGCAATTGACCCGTCTTCTTGTCGAAGATGACTTTCACCAGCCCCTGATCCTCACCGAGCGCAATTGCCTTGCCGTTGCCGACAAAGGGAAAGCGGCCGACGCGGACATCCAGCTTCTTGTCCTTGCAGGCCTGCTCGGTCAGGCCGACCGAGGCCACCTGCGGCGTGCAGTAGGTGCAGCCCGGAATTTTCAACTTGTCCATCGGATGCGGATGCAGGCCCTTGATCGCCTCGATGCAGACGACGCCTTCGTGTTCGGCTTTGTGCGCCAGCATTGGCGGGCCGGCGACGTCACCGATGGCGTAGATGCCCGGCACGTTGGTCTTGCCGTAGCCGTCGATGACGACGCAGCCGCGCTCCGTCTTCACGCCGAGCTTTTCCAGGCCGAGATTTTCGATGTTGCCGACGACGCCAACCGCCGAAATCACGCGGTCGACGGTGATTTCCTGAGTCTTGCCGCCGGCCTCGATGGTCGCGGTGACGCTGTCGGTCTTTTTATCGAGCTTCACGACCTTGGCGCCGGTCATGATCTTCATGCCCTGCTTCTCGAAGCTCTTGCGGGCAAAGGTCTGGATTTCCTGGTCCTCGACCGGGAGAATTTGGGGCAGCACCTCGACGACGGTCACCTCGGCCCCGAGCGTGCGGAAGAACGACGCGAACTCGATGCCGATTGCGCCGGAGCCCACCACCAGAAGCGACTTTGGAATGGCCGGCGGCACCATCGCCTCGAAATAGGTCCACACCAGCTTTTTGTCGGGTTCGAGACCCGGCAGCACGCGGGGCCGCGCACCGGTAGCGATGATGACGTGCTTGGCCTGATAGCTGCCGGGCGGAAGCGTGCCTTTCGGCGCTTCGGTCTGCGACGCCTTGACGGTCAGCTTGCCGGGCGCGTCGATTGCCGCCTCACCCCAGATGACCTGAACCTTGTTCTTCTTCATCAGGAAGCCGACGCCGTCATTGAGCCGCTTCGACACCCCGCGCGAGCGCTTGACGATGGCCTCGGCATCGAAGCCGACATTGTCGGCCTTCAAGCCGTAGTCCTTGGCGTGCTGCATATAATGATAGATTTCAGCCGAGCGCAGCAGCGCCTTGGTCGGAATACAGCCCCAGTTGAGGCAGATGCCGCCGAGATAGGACTTCTCGACGATCGCGACCTTGAAGCCGAGCTGCGCGGCGCGGATGGCGGTGACATAGCCGCCGGGGCCGGAGCCGATGATGATGACGTCGAAGGAAGTGTCGGCCATTTTGTTTCGCTTTCCTCACCTCTCCCATAGGGAGAGGTCGGCCCGAAGGGCCGGGTGAGGGGTTACAGAGTTCAAATCGCGAAGCACGCGCCCCCTCACCCCGCTCGCTTCGCTCGCGACCCTCTCCCCACTGGGGAGAGGGTAAGAAAGATCACACCACCATCATCACCGGGTTTTCGATCAGCTTCTTGAACGCGGTGATGAGTTCGGCCCCGAGTGCGCCGTCGATGGCGCGGTGATCGCACGACAAGGTGACGCTCATGATCGTCGCCGGTACGATGACGCCCTTGCGCACGACGGCACGCTCCTCGCCGGTGCCGACCGCCAGGATCGACGACTGCGGCGGGTTGATCACCGCCGTGAAGTCCTTGATGCCGTACATGCCGAGGTTCGACACCGACGACGTGCCGCCCTGATATTCCTGCGGCTTGAGCTTTTTCGCCTTGGCCCGCGCGGCGAGGTCCTTCATCTCGTTGGAGATCGCCGACAGCGACTTCACCTCGGCATTCCGAATGATCGGCGTGATCAGGCCGAACGGCAACGCGACAGCGACGCCGATGTCGGAATGCTTGTGCTTGAGCATCGCGGATTCGGTCCACGATACGTTGGCCTCGGGGATTTTCTGCAAGGCGAGCGCCATCGCCTTGATGACGAAGTCGTTGACCGAGAGCTTGTAAGCAGGCTTGCCGTCTTTGTCCTTGCCGGCGGCGGCGTTGATCTCTTCACGCGCGGCGGTGAGCTTGCCGATGTCGCAGTCGATCGTGAGATAGAAGGTCGGCATCGACTGGGTTGCAGCGGTCAGCCGTTGCGCGATGGTGCGGCGCATGCCGTCATGCGGCACGACGTCGTAATCGCCTTCGGTATAGAGCGCACGGATCTGCTGGTCGCTCATCGAAGGCGGGGCCGCCGGTGCAGTTGCGCCAGCCACAGGTGCCGTGCCGGCGGCTTTGAGGCCCTTGCCGGATTTCGCATCCTCGATGTCGCGGGCAATCACGCGGCCATGTGGACCCGAGCCGGAAACGCGCGCCAGATCGACACCGGCTTCCTTGGCCAGACGGCGCGCCAGCGGGGATGAAAAGATACGGCCACTAGCCGACGCAGTTGCGGGGGGGGCCCCCCCCCCCCGCCGCGCCCCCGCGCCCCCCCCCGGCGGGGGGGGGGGGGGGGGGGCGCGGGGGGGGGGGGGAGGTGGG
>JBEPUC010000069.1:0-11376 GCA_041691675.1 Hyphomicrobiales bacterium
CCCCCTCGGCGCCCGGGGGGGGGGCGGGTTGTTTTTAAAACCCCCCCGCCCCCCCCCTTTTGGGGGGTGGGGGCCGCGCGCCCCGCGCCGGGTGGGGAATTAGCGAAATAGCAAACCCCACCCGCCTGCTCGCTTCCGCTCGCAGCCACCCTCCCCTTTCAGGGGAGGGATAAGAAGAAAAAAAACGGCCAGGCAATTGCCTGGCCGTTTTGCATTCATCGTCGCGATTGAGCTACGCGGCCTTGTTCTTTGCCGCAACAACATCGAAGCGGTCGGCATTCATGACTTTCGCCCATGCCGCCACGAAGTCTTTGGCGAACTTCTGCTTCGCATCCGAGCAGGCATAGACCTCCGCCAGTGCGCGGAGTTGCGAATGCGCCCCGAAAATCAAATCGATCCGGGTGCCGGTCCACTTGACCGCCTTCGTCGTGCGGTCGCGGCCTTCATAAACACCATCGGCGTTCGGCGACTGCCACTCGGTGTTCATGTTGAGCAGGTTGATGAAGAAGTCGTTGGTCAGCGTCTCCGGCTTGTTGGTGAAAACGCCATGCTTCGCCTGGCCGGCGTTAGCACCCAGCACCCGCAGTCCTCCGACAAGGACCGTCATCTCAGGCGCCGTGAGCGTCAACAATTGCGCCCGGTCCACCAACGCTTCCTCAGGCGCCATGAACTGCGTCTTAGTGCCGATGTAGTTGCGGAAGCCATCGGCACGCGGCTCCAGCGGTGCGAAGGAAACGACGTCGGTCTGCTCCTGCGACGCGTCCATGCGCCCCGGCGTGAAAGGCACCTTCACGTCGATGCCGGCATCCTTCGCCGCTTTCTCGACCGCCGCGCTGCCACCGAGAACGATCAGGTCGGCAAGCGAAACCTTCTTGCCGAACTCCTTCTGGATCGCTTCGAGCTTCGAGAGCACGCTCTTGAGCTGGGCCGGCTGGTTGACATCCCAGTCCCTCTGAGGCGCGAGGCGGATGCGCGCGCCGTTGGCGCCGCCGCGCTTGTCCGATTTGCGGAATGTCGATGCCGACGCCCATGCGGCCGAAACAAGCTGGGACACGGTGAGGCCGGAGGCGAGAATCTTTGCCTTCAGCTCGGCAATGTCCTTGTCGTCGATGAGCGGGTGATCGACCGCCGGGATCGGGTCCTGCCAGATCAACGTTTCCTTCGGCACGAGCGGACCGAGATAACGCACGACCGGGCCCATGTCACGGTGCGTAAGCTTGAACCACGCACGGGCAAACGCATCCGCGAATTGATCCGGATGCTCGTGAAAGCGCTTCGAGATTTTTCCGTAGGCGGGATCGAAGCGCAGCGACAGGTCGGTCGTCAGCATGGTCGGCACATGCTTCTTCGACTTGTCGTGGGCGTCCGGGGTGATGGCTGGAGCGTTCTTCGCCTGCCACTGATGAGCGCCGGCCGGGCTCTTGGTCAACTCCCATTCGTACTTGAACAGGGTATCGAAGAAGTTGTTGTCCCACTTCGTCGGCGTCTGCGTCCAGGTGACTTCCAGTCCGCTGCCAATCGAGTCACCCGCTTTGCCGGTGCCGTGTCTGCTCTTCCAGCCAAGGCCTTGATCCTCGAGCGCTGCGCTTTCCGGCGCCGGGCCAACCAGCGATGCATCGCCGGCGCCGTGGGTCTTGCCGAAGGTGTGACCGCCGGCAATCAGTGCGACGGTCTCTTCGTCGTTCATCGCCATGCGGAAGAACGTCTCACGAATGTCCTTCGCGGCGGCGAGAGGATCCGGCTTGCCATTGGGGCCTTCCGGATTGACGTAGATCAGGCCCATCTGCACCGCACCGAGCGGTTCGGCAAGCTCGCGCTCGCCGCTGTAGCGTTCGTCGCCGAGCCACGTGCCTTCGGGACCCCAGTAGAGTTCTTCCGGCTCCCACACGTCGGCGCGGCCGCCGGCAAAGCCAAACGTCTTGAAGCCCATTGATTCCAGCGCGACATTGCCGACAAGAACGAAGAGGTCGGCCCAGGAGATTTTCTGGCCGTACTTCTGCTTGATCGGCCACAGCAGCCGGCGCGCCCTGTCGAGGAGCACGTTATCTGGCCAACTATTGAGCGGTGCAAAACGCTGCTGGCCAGCTCCAGCACCACCGCGGCCGTCGGTGATGCGGTAGGTGCCCGCGCTATGCCAGGCGAGGCGGATGAACAGGCCGCCGTAGTGCCCGAAGTCGGCCGGCCACCAATCCTGCGAATCCGTCATCAAGGCGTGAAGGTCCTTCATGACGGCGTTCAGGTCGAGGCTCTTGAACTCCTTGGCGTAGTCGAACGCTTCGCCCATCGGATCGGCGGAAGGATGGATCGCATGCAGCACACCGATATCGAGGTGTTCGGGCCACCAATCGCGGTTCCGATGGCCACCTTTGCCGTGCATCACCGGACACTTGCCCGCGTCTTTGTCGTCAGTTTTTGCGTCCATGATTTCTCTCCTGTATTTCGCTCGCAAAAAGAATTAGCCCGCGCCTGAGGCGCTTATATGGAGCCACTCCAATCAGGTCCAATCGTATTGATTGGCCCATTTGATAAGGTTAGCTTATCGGAATGATCACCTTGCGTCAGTTGCGTTATTTGACCGCGCTCGCCCGTCACAAGCATTTCGGCCGCGCTGCGAAGGATTGCGCGGTGACCCAGCCGGCGCTGTCGATGCAGGTCCGCGAATTGGAACGCGAGATCGGCGCTGAACTGGTCGAACGCCGGCCGAACGAGATTGCGCTGACCGAGATCGGCCGCGACGTGGCGCGGCGTGCCGAGCACATTCTGGCCTCGACCCGCGACCTCGTGGACTTTGCCCGCCACCGCGACCTTCTGTCGGGCGCCCTCAAGCTCGGCATTATCCCGACGCTGGCGCCCTACATTCTGCCGCTCCTGTTGCCGCTGTTGCAGCAGCGCTACCCAAATTTGCAACTGGATGTTCGCGAGACCCAGACCAAGGCGCTGCTGGACGAACTCAGTGGCGGCGAGCTCGACGTCGTCATGCTGGCGCTGCCGGCCGAGGGCGCGGACGTTGAAACGTTTGCCCTGTTCACCGATGCTTTTTTGCTGGCGGTACCGGCAGGCGATCCCCTGCCCGCGCGCCGGCGTATCGATATCGCGGATGTGGATCAGCGCCGGCTTATTCTTCTGGAGGAAGGCCACTGTCTGCGCGATCAGGCGCTGGCGTTCTGCACCACCAAGCGCCGCGACCAGCAGGCGGGGCTCGGTGCAACATCGCTCACCACGGTGATGCAGATGGTTGCGAACGGTTACGGCGTCACGCTGGTGCCGGAAGTCGCCGTCGATACCGAATTGCGCGACGCACGAATCAAGCTGTTGCGTTTTGCCGAGCCCGAGCCCGGGCGCTCGATTGGATTGGCGTGGCGGCGCACGTCGCCGCGACGGGCGGATTTTGAGGCATTGGGCGATGTGGTGCAGGCCGCGGTTGAGACACGCACCGCTCCTGCCCGCGCACGCGGCGGACGCCGCTTGCGGAGCGAGAGCCAGCGCGGGAAGATTGCCGGATGAGCCAATTTGCAACGACGCCGACCTTGCGCATCGCGCTTGAAGACGGCGGACCGAAAGACGGACCGCCGGTATTCCTGCTGCATGGCTGGCCGGATGACCCGCGGACGTATGACGCTGTTGCACCGGCGTTGCAGGCGGCGGGGTATCGCACCCTCGTGCCTTATCTCCGCGGCTTCGGCGCGACGACGTTTCTATCCGATACGACAATGCGCTCCGGCGAAATGGTGGCGATGGCGCAGGATGCGCTCGATCTCGCCGACGCACTCGGCCTCAAGACGTTCACCGTCGTCGGGCACGACTGGGGCGCACGCATTGCCTATGTGCTGGCCGCCGTCTTTCCAGAACGCGTCACCCGCATTGCTGCGCTGTCGGTCGGCTGGCAACCCGGCGAACTGGCAACACCATCGCTCGAGCAAGTGCGCAAATATTGGTACCAGTGGTTCATGGCGACGAAACGCGGTCAGGAAGCCGTGCGGCGCGACCCGAAAGCCTTTGCCCGCATTCAATGGGAAACCTGGGCGCCGCAAGGCTGGTTCAGCGACGCGGAGTTCGAAGCGACGGCGAAGTCATTCGAGAACCGCGATTGGCCGGACATCACGCTGCACTCTTACCAGGTCCGCTGGGGTGAGGCGGACAAGGATCCGCGCTACCGCGATCTCGATCACCGCGCGATGTCGGCCAAGTCGATTTCCGTGCCGACCTTGATGATCCAGGGCGGCGCCGACGGCGTGACCTTAGCGCAGACAACCGATGGCAAGGACAAATTCTTCAGCGGCGGCTACCGGCGCGTCGTGATCGACGGCGCCGGCCATTTCCCGACGCGCGAGAAGCCGGAGGCAGTGAGCAAATTGCTGCTCGAGTTTCTCAAGACGTAACGCCCTCAAAAAAAGGGCGACCCTGGGGCCGCCCTTTTCAATTCGTACTAAGTGACGATTATTCCGCAGCCCCGGTCGCCGGCTGGGCCTCGCCCTGCTTGGCTTCGAGGTCCTCGCCGGTGGTCTGATCGACCGCCTTCATCGACAGCCGCACCTTGCCTCGGTCGTCCATGCCCAAGAGCTTGACCTTGACCTTGTCGCCTTCCTTGACGACGTCGGTGACCTTGTTGACGCGCGCCGCAGCGAGCTGGCTGATGTGCACGAGGCCGTCCTTGGCGCCGAAGAAATTGACGAAAGCGCCGAAGTCCATGGTCTTGACCACGGTGCCGTCATAGATCGTGCCGACTTCCGGATCGGAAGCAATCGACTTGATCCACTTGATCGCGGCCTTGATCGACTCGCCATCGGCGGAGGCGACCTTCACCGAACCGTCGTCCTCGATGTTGATCTTGGCGCCGGTCTTTTCGACGATCTCGCGGATCACCTTGCCGCCGGTGCCGATCACTTCGCGGATCTTGTCGGTCGGAATCTTGAACATCTCGATGCGCGGCGCGTGTTCGCCCAGTTCGGCGCGTGCCGAGGTCAGTGCCTTCGCCATTTCACCGAGGATGTGCAGACGACCTTCCTTGGCCTGGCCGAGCGCCACCTTCATGATCTCTTCGGTGATGCCCGCGATCTTGATGTCCATCTGCAGCGAGGTGATGCCTTCCTCGGTGCCGGCAACCTTGAAGTCCATGTCGCCGAGATGATCCTCGTCGCCGAGAATGTCGGACAGAACCGCGAAGCGCTCACCTTCAAGGATGAGGCCCATGGCGATGCCCGCCGTGGCGCGCTTGATCGGCACGCCCGCATCCATCAGCGCCAGCGAAGCGCCGCAAACCGACGCCATCGACGAGGAGCCGTTCGACTCGGTGATCTCCGACACCACGCGGATGGTGTAGGGGAAATCGAGCTTGGACGGCAGCACCGGATGGATCGCGCGCCACGCCAACTTGCCGTGACCGATTTCGCGACGCTTGGTGCCGCCCATGCGGCCGGTCTCGCCGACCGAATAGGGCGGGAAGTTATAGTGCAGCAGGAACGACTCTTTGTAGGTGCCCTGCAAAGCGTCGATCCACTGTTCGTCCTCGCCGGTGCCGAGCGTGGTGACGACCATCGCCTGGGTTTCGCCGCGGGTGAACAGCGCCGAACCGTGCGCGCGCGGCAGAACGCCGGCCTGCACGTCGATCTGGCGCACGGTCGTGAGATCGCGGCCGTCGATGCGCTTCTTGGTGTCGAGCACGTTCCAGCGCACGATCTTGCTTTCGAGCTCCTTGAACACGGTGGCAAGGCGCGCTTTCGGCAATTCCAGATTTTCGACGCCGCCGGGCGCGTAATGCTCCATCACCTTGGCCTTGACGGCGGCGACGGCGTTCTGGCGCTCCTGCTTGGCCGGAATGCTGTAGGCAGCGCGCAGGTCCTTCTCGGCAATGCCGAGCATTTCCTTTTCCAGCGCCGATTCGTCAGCGACCTGATGGTCACGCGGCTCCTTGGCGGCCTTCTCGGCGAGCTGGATGATGGCTTCGATCACCGGCTGGAAATGCCGATGTCCGAACATCACGGCGCCGAGCATGACGTCTTCGTTGAGCTCCTTGGCTTCCGACTCGACCATCAGCACCGCGTCGGTGGTGCCGGCGACGACCAGTTCGAGCTGGGTGTCGGTCATCTCTTCGAGGGTCGGATTGAGCACGTATTCGCCGTTGATGAAGCCGACGCGCGCGGCGGCGATCGGACCCATGAACGGCGCGCCGGACAGCGTCAGCGCGGCGGAAGCCGCGACCATCGCCAGCACATCCGGATCGTTTTCAAGATCGTGCGACAGCGTGGTGACGATCACCTGCGTCTCGCAGCGCCAGCCTTCGGCGAACAGCGGGCGCACCGGACGGTCGATCAGGCGCGAAACCAAAGTTTCCTTTTCGGTCGGACGGCCTTCACGCTTGAAGTAGCCACCCGGAATACGGCCGGCTGCGTAATATTTTTCCTGGTAGTCGACGGTCAGCGGCAGGAAGTCGACGCCTTCGCGCGGCTTCTTGGCGGCGACGACAGTGGCAAGGACAGTGGTATCGCCATAGCTCGCAAACACCGCGCCGTCGGCCTGGCGCGCGATTCTGCCGGTTTCGAGGATGAGCGGACGCCCACCCCAATCGAGCTCAACTCGATGGACATTAAACATCTGATTTTTCTCTCATGGTTTCAGGGCCGGCTCCCGAAAGTCATGAGCAAGACGGCGAGAGACTGTCACTCATCCCCGCGAAAGCGCGAGATGGCAACAGCGTCTGGCGATCCTGCCATGACTTCAAGGTCCTGAGCCCTTGTTCGGCCGGACGACATTTCGCCCGGTCTCGGATTGTCCGGAAGCGCCATCGCCGCCGGACTTAAATGACGGACGCGTTTCGCGTCCGCTTCGCATATGACGGACGCGAAATACGTCCGATCGGCACACAATAAAACGCGCGAGGATTAAGAGCGAAGGCTCGGGCAGCCCCGCGCGCGCACCAGTTTAACGGCGGATGCCGAGCTTCTCGATCAGCGCCTTGTAACGCGCCTCATTGGTCTTGCGCAGATAGTCGAGCAGCGAACGCCGCGTCGACACCATCTTGAGCAGGCCGCGCCGGGAATGGTTGTCCTTGGAGTGCGTCTTGAAATGGTCGGTCAACGTATTGATGCGTTCCGACAAGATCGCGACTTGCACTTCCGGCGATCCAGTATCGCCGGCCTTGGTCGCATTGGCCTTGATCACTTCGGCCTTGCGTTCGGTCGTTAGCGACATCGGTTATCCTTTCTTCGGTCGGGCTCTGCCGCGCAGGCCAACCATGTTGAACACGCGCTTGGGGACGATTTCTCCATGGTCCAGTTCGGCCAGCGCCAGGAGTTCACCTGCAACCGTGACCGAAACCGTACCGCGGAAATTGGGAGCGTCCCGTCCGCGCAACAAAACGGCTTGGCCCCTTGTGAGCCTCGCCGCATCAGACCTGTCGATGGCGAGCGCCGGGATGTCGTCCAGCGCGGTCTCGACGGGCATGAGCGCGTCGGCGAGGCTTCCCTCACCGGCCGCGGCTCTATGACATACAGCCTCCAGATTTTCCAGCAAAATCATGGTTTCTTCGGTAAATGACCCGACCGAGACCCGCCGCAGGGCACTGACGTGACCGTAGCAGCCGAGCACCCGGCCGATATCGCGGGCGAGCGAGCGGACATAAGTTCCCTTGCCGCATTCGGCCTCCAGGACCGCATGTTCGGCGTCCGGCACCTCAATCAGTTCGAGACGGCCGATATCGACAGTTCTGGCCTTTAATTCGACGGTTTGGCCGTCGCGGGCAAGATCATAGGCCCGTTCGCCCTCGATCTTGATGGCTGAATATTGCGGCGGGACTTGCTCGATGGTGCCGATATAGGCCGGCAGAGCCGCACGGATCTCGTCAGCGGTCGGGCGGCGATCGCTGGTATGGACGACGCGGCCTTCGGAGTCGTCGGTATCGCGCTCCTCGCCCCACTGCACGGTAAAGCGATACAGTTTGCGGCTATCCATGACGAAAGGCACGGTCTTGGTGGCCTCGCCCAGCGCAATCGGCAGGCAGCCGGAGGCCAGGGGATCGAGCGTGCCGGCATGACCGGCGCGCTTGGCCGAGAACAACCGCTTAATGACGCTGACCGCATGGGTCGAGGTCATGCCGACCGGCTTGTCGAGCACCACCCAGCCATGCACGTCGCGTTTGTCGCGGCGGAATTGCTGTTTCCTGGGGCGGCGCTGGCCCTCATCCTGAGGAGCGGGCCCATCGCGCGTCGAAGACGCGCGTGAATGCGCTGATGGGCCCTCCTCACCATGAGGCCGAGTGAGATTGTCGGCGTCGTGTTCGTTCACTCGTCGTCCTTTTCCAGATCGCGCCGCACTTCAGGCGAACGCAACAACCGTTCGATACGCTCGGCTTCGGCAAACCGGTTGTCGATGTGAAAGCGCAAGTCGGGGGCGAATTTCAGATTGACCGCGTGGGCGACTTCGCCGCGCATGTATTTCTTGTTGCGCTCGAGCGCGGCCACGACCTCTTCGGCGTCACGGCCGGCCAGCGGCATGACGTAAACGGTGGCGAGCCGCAGGTCCGGGCTCATGCGCACTTCGGGAATCGTGATGAGGTGACCCTCGATCACCGGATCGTGGACATCGCCCCGCGCCAGCATCTCGGCGACGGCGTGGCGAATTAATTCACCGACGCGCAACTGGCGTTGCGATCCGCCGGGCGTGGCGCTTTCGCGCTTGGGTTTCTTGCTGCGTGACATGACAGTCCAGTTGATTTGCAATTCGTCATGCCCGGCCTTGTGCCGGGCATCCACGTCTTGCTTCCTTCAATGAGGAAGACGTGGATGGCCGGGACATAGGCGTTTTAGAACGCCGTTCTTAGAACGGCTACGCCCGGCCATGATGGTGAAAATTATGGAACTAGATTTCTAGCGAAGCCGCGAGATTTGGACTCACAGGCTGCGTTGAATCGTCTCCACGCGGTAACATTCAATGACATCGCCGGCGCGCATGTCCTGGTAGCCTTCGAAAGCCATGCCGCATTCCATGCCGGAAGACACTTCCTTGACGTCGTCCTTGAAACGTTTGAGTTGCGACAGCTTGCCTTCGTGGATGACGACGTTGTCGCGAATGAGGCGCACGTTGGCGCCGCGCTCCACGTTGCCGTCGGTGACGCGGCAACCGGCGATGCTGCCGACCTTGGAGACTTTGAAGATTTCCAGGATCTGCGCGTTGCCGAGCATGGTTTCACGAATGGTCGGCGGCAGCAGGCCGGACATGGCCTTTTTCACGTCGTCGACGAGATCGTAGATGATGTTGTAGTAGCGGATTTCGATGCCGTTACGTTCGGCGGATTCGCGCGCTTCCTTGTTGGCGCGCACGTTGAAGGCAATGATCGGAACTCCCGATGCTTCCGCCAGCGTCACGTCGCTCTCCGAAATTCCGCCGACACCGTCATGCAGCACGCGGGCCGCGACTTCGTCGGTGCCGAGCTTGTCGAGCGCGCCGTTGATCGCCTCGAGCGAACCCTGCACGTCGGCCTTGATGACCAGCGGGAATTCCTTGCGGCCGCTTGTCTTGGCCTGCGCCATCATCTGCTCGAGCGAGCCGCGCATGCCGGTCGACCGGCTGGCGGACTTCTCGCGCTTCTGGCGCGCACGGTAGTCGGTCACTTCGCGGGCGCGCGCTTCGTTTTCGACAACCGCGAGACGGTCGCCGGCATCCGGCGTGCCGGAGAAGCCGAGCACTTCGACCGGAGTCGACGGGCCAGCCGAGGTGATGGTTTCACCGATGTCGGAAACCAGCGCACGAACGCGACCCCATTCGGCGCCAGCGACGACGAGGTCGCCGACCTTCAAGGTGCCGCGCTGGATCAGCACGGTGGCGACCGGACCACGGCCGCGGTCGAGCTTGGCTTCAATGACGGTGCCCTCCGCCGGGCGCGACGGATTGGCCTTGAGATCGAGGATTTCGGCCTGCAAACCCAGCATTTCCAGCAGTCTGTCGATGTTGAGCTTCTTGAGCGCCGAAACTTCCACATCGACGACATCGCCGCCGAGCGATTCGACCTGAATCTCATGCTGCAACAATTCGGTGCGCACGCGAGCCGGATTAGCGTCCGGCTTGTCGATCTTGTTGATGGCGACGATGATTGGAACCTTGGCCGCCTTGGCGTGATGGATCGCTTCCACGGTCTGCGGCATGACGCCGTCATCTGCGGCAACCACCAGCACGACGATGTCGGTGACCTTGGCGCCGCGCGCACGCATCGCGGTGAAGGCGGCGTGGCCCGGCGTATCGATAAAGGTGATCCTGGCGCCGCCCGGCGCGGTCACCTGATAGGCGCCGATGTGCTGGGTGATGCCACCGGCTTCGCCGGATACAACGTCGGCCTGGCGGATGGTATCGAGCAGCGAGGTCTTGCCGTGATCGACGTGGCCCATGACGGTCACGACCGGCGCGCGGGGCATCAGGGACTCCGGCGCGTCGGCGGCGTCGAACAGGCCTTCTTCGACGTCGGCTTCGGCAACGCGGCGAACCGTGTGGCCCATTTCTTCGGCGATGATCTGCGCGGTGTCGGCGTCGATCACGTCGTTGATCGTCACCATCTGTCCTTGCTGCATCATCAAACGGATGACATCGACCGCGCGTTCCGACATGCGGTTGGCGAGATCGGAAATCGTGATCGCCTCGGGGATCGTCACTTCGCGCACGAGCTTTTCCTTCGGCTCGTTCGAGGCGTGACCCTTGAGACGTTGGGTACGCCGGCGGAACGACGCGACAGAGCGTTCGCGCACTTCATCGGCGCGCAGCGCGGTCACCAGCGTCAAGCGGCCGCGTTGTTTCTCGGGACCAGCGCGGGGCGCGGCCGGACGCGGCGTCACGGGACGTGCAGCGCCACCACCGGCGCCAGGACGGCGCGATACACGCGGTGCCTCGTCATCCGCTTCGGCCTCAAGTTTCGGCCGGCCGGCCACAGGCTTCTTGGCCTCTTCCTCGACAGCGAGGCGCTTCTTGGCGACTTCACCGGCCTTGCGCTTTGATTCTTCCTCGACCTTATGGCGCGCGTCTTCCTCGCGCTTGCGCGCTTCGGCGGCCTTGCGCTCTTCCTCGTCGATGACCTCGCGTGAGGCGCGGCGCTTCGCCTCTGCCTCGGCGACTTTGCGTTCCTCGGCCTCGCGAACGCGGCTGTCGGCCAGCGCATGCGCCCGCGCCACCATCTCTTCCTCGGTCAGCGTGCGCAGCACGACGCCAGACTTCGGCGCCTCAGGTGCTGGCGTTGGCTTCGGCGCGACGGCCGCGACCTTCTTCGGCGCCTCAACGGGCGCGGGCTCGGCCTTGGCCTCACCCGGTCCACCGACCATGCGGCGCTTGATCTTCTCGACGACGACCTGCTTGCTGCGGCCATGGCTGAAGCTTTGGCGCACCACGCCCGTCTCGGTG
>JBEPUC010000070.1:0-10770 GCA_041691675.1 Hyphomicrobiales bacterium
CGGCGCGGCTGAACTGGCCGATGGTGCGCGTCAACCTCGACAGCCACATCAGCCGTATCGACCTCATCGGCAAGGATGCCATCGTGCTCAAAGACGGCAGCCAGGTCACAGAATTCCGCGACGGCATTCTCCCGTGGGCCTACCAGAACAATGTCGCGCTGTGCTTCGACGAATATGACGCCGGCCGCCCGGACGTGATGTTCGTGATCCAGCGCGTGCTGGAGTCGTCGGGCCGTTTGACGTTGCTCGACCAGAGCCGCGTGATCAAGCCGCATCCGGCGTTCAGGCTGTTCGCCACCGCCAACACCATCGGCCTTGGCGATACGTCGGGCCTTTATCATGGCACGCAGCAGATCAACCAGGCGCAGATGGATCGCTGGTCGATCGTCACCACGCTGAATTATCTGCCGCACGACAACGAGGTCGAGATCATTCTCGCCAAAGCCAAGCATTACCGGAACGAGAAGGGCCGCGAAATCGTCGGCAAGATGGTGCGTGTCGCCGACCTGACCCGCAATGCCTTCATGAACGGCGATATTTCGACGGTGATGAGCCCGCGCACGGTGATCACCTGGGCGGAAAACTCCGAGATATTCTCCGATATCGGCTTCGCCTTCCGGCTCACGTTCCTCAACAAGTGCGACGAACTGGAACGGCCGATCGTGGCTGAATTCTATCAGCGCTGCTTCGGCATCGAACTGCCGGAGAGTTCGGTGAACGTGGCGCTGAGTTAGTTCTTTACCTCTTCCCGCTTGCGGGGAGAGGTCGGCGAGCAAAGCGAGCCGGGTGAGGGGGCCTCACGGTTTTCGCAAACATTACGCCCCCTCACCCCGACCCTCTCCCCTCGAGCGGGGAGAGGGAAAAGAGCCATGGCCTCCAACAGCAAAGCAAAACCGTCGCCGAAGGAATCGCCGACCGAACCGTTCAAACGGGCGGTGGCCGGTGCTTTGCGCGCGTTGGCGCGCAAACCTGATCTCGAAGTGTCTTACGCCGCCGAGCGTCCGGGCCTGCTGGGTGGCAAGGCGCGGCTGCCGGAGCCGCCGCGCAAGCTCTCGCGGGCAGAGGCCGCGATCGTGCGCGGCAATGCCGATTCCATCGCACTTCGTATTGCTTGCCACGACGCCGCTGTGCATCGCCGGCTGCAACCGACCGGTCAGCAGGCGCGCGCGGTGTTCGAAGCGGTCGAGCAGGCGCGCGTCGAGGCCGTTGGCGCGCGTCGCATGGACGGCGTGGCGATGAACCTGACCGCGATGCTGGACGACCGCTATCATCGCGCCAAGTTCGACGACGTATCCGATCGCGCCGACGCGCCGATCGAGGAGGCTTTGGCGCTGATGGTGCGCGAACGTCTCACCGGGCTTGCGCCGCCGCCGGCCGCGCGCAAGCTGGTCGAGCTCTGGCGTCCGTTGATCGAAGAACGCGCCGGCGAAGACCTTGATCGTCTGGAAGATCTCGTCGAGGACCAGCGCCAGTTTGGCGACGTCGTCCATGATTTGCTTGAATCGCTTGAGATGGGCGAGGATCGCTCCAGCGACTCCGAGGAAGAGGACGACGGCGAGGAAGAACAGAAGAATCAGGAATCCGGTGAGGACGGCGATGCCGCCGACTCGGACGACCAGCAGAAGATGGCCGCTGAGGATAGCGACGTGTCGGCCGACGACATGCCCGATTCCGCCACGGAAGCAGCCGATGCGCCGTCCGCCGATATGACAGATGACAGCGAAATGGGCGACGCCGAAACGCCGGGCGAACCGCAACGTCCGCGCCAGTTTGGCCACAACGAACCGCGTGGGCCGGACTATCGCGCCTTCACGCCCAAGTTCGACGAGACGATCGCCGCCGAGGATCTGTGCGAACCCGAAGAACTGGATCGCCTGCGCGGCTATCTCGACAAGCAATTGTCGAGCTTGCAGGGCGTGGTCGCGCGTCTCGCCAATCGCCTGCAACGCCGGCTGATGGCGCAGCAGAATCGCTCCTGGGATTTCGACCTCGAAGAAGGCATTCTTGATCCGGCGCGGCTGACGCGCGTCATCATCGATCCGATGCATGCGCTGTCGTTCAAGGCCGAGAAGGATACGGAATTCCGCGATACCGTGGTGACGCTGCTCTTGGACAATTCCGGTTCGATGCGCGGCCGTCCAATCACCGTTGCCGCCACCTGCGCCGACATTCTGGCGCGCACGCTGGAGCGCTGCGGCGTCAAGGTCGAAATCCTCGGCTTCACGACACGGGCGTGGAAGGGCGGCCAGTCGCGCGAGCATTGGCTCACAGCCGGGAAGCCGGCCAATCCGGGCCGCCTCAACGATCTGCGCCACATCATCTACAAGTCGGCCGATGCGCCGTGGCGGCGCGCGCGCAAAAATCTCGGGCTGATGATGCGCGAAGGACTGCTCAAGGAAAACATCGACGGCGAGGCGCTCGATTGGGCACACAAGCGTCTGCTGGCGCGGACCGAGCAGCGCAAGATTCTGATGATGATTTCCGATGGCGCGCCGGTCGACGATTCCACGTTGTCGGTCAATCCCGGCAATTATCTGGAACGTCATCTGCGTTGGGTGATCGAGGAGATCGAAACCCGTTCGCCGGTCGAACTGATCGCCATCGGCATCGGCCATGACGTGACGCGCTATTATCGCCGCGCGGTGACTATCGTCGATGCCGAGGAGTTGGGCGGCGCGATGACCGAGAAGCTGGCGGAACTGTTTGCCGAAAGCGCCTCTGCCGCCGAGCCGCAGCCGCGACACCGACGACGGCGGGTGGCCTGAGGCTGTCGAACTCGGATTCATACCGATGAAGTCTTTCAAACGCTGCCGCTGGCTGATCGCGGTCGCGCTGGCCGGCGCGGTGGCGACTGCCGGCGGCGCCTACGCGGTGTCGGCGTTGCACTATGCGCAAGCGCCGACGCTGATCACGGTGCGCGCCACGCCGATCACGTCTTTCGACAATCGCGATCCGACCAAGGTGCGTTTCGGCGCCCTTGAGTTTCGTGGTGGCCTGGCGCTGACCTCCAACTACGTGCCGTTCGGCGGCATTTCTGCGATTCACATGGATTCGGACGGCAACCGTTTCATTGCCATCACCGATCGCGGTTCATGGCTGCGCGGCCGCATTGCCTACCGCGACGGCAAACCGGACGGCATCGCCGATACCGAAATGGCGCCGTTCTTGGGTCCCGATGGCAAGCCTTTGGCGGCGAGCGGCTGGTTCGATGCCGAGTCGCTGACCGAGCGCAACGGCGTATTCTATGCCGGGATCGAGCGCGTCCAGAAGATCGTGCGTTTCAACGTATCCAAAGACGGGATGCTGGCGCGCGGCAAGTCCGTTCCGGTCCCGGCCGATTTCAAGACCCTTGCGTTCAACAGGAGCCTGGAATGCCTCGCGGTTGCGCCGAAGGGCTCATCGCTGGACGGCAAGCTCATCGTCGTCACTGAACGCAGCCTCGATGCCGTCGGCAATCATCGTTCCTATGTGCTCGACGGCAATGCGCACGGCGCGGATGCCGGCGAACATGCGATGCGTTTTTCCGTCAAACGCAGCGACGATTTCGATATTAGCGACTGCACCATCCTGCCGCCCGGCGATCTGCTGGTGCTAGAGCGGCGCTACTCGCCGGCGCGCGGCGTCGCCATGCGCATCAGACGCCTGCCGCTTGCGGCGATCAAGGAAGGTGCGGTTGTCGATGGCCAGACCTTGATCGAAGCCGATCTCGCCTACCAGATCGACAATATGGAAGGCATCGGAATCCATCGCAACGCCGCCGGCGAAACGATCCTGACGCTGGTGTCGGACGATAATTTCTCGGTGATCGAGCGCAATCTGCTGCTGCAATTTGCGCTGGTGGGAGAGTAACAGTCTCAACCGCCACAAACAAAAGCGCCACCCGTGAGGGCGGCGTTTTCGTATCCAAATTCGTCAGCAAAAAGGTTCAGCTCGCCGCCGCTTCCGGCGCGGCTTTGGCGGTCTTCTTCACCAGCGCGCGCTTGAGCGCCAGCATCTTCGGCGCAAGATCGGCGTCCTTCGCCTTGAGCAGGAAGGCGTCGAAACCGCCGCGATGATCGACGGTGCGCAGCGCGTTAGTCGACACGCGCGCCCGTACCGAGCGCCCAAGGGCCTCCGAGATCAGCGTCACGTTCTGCAAATTGGGCAGGAAACGGCGCTTGGTCTTGATATTGGAGTGGCTCACCTTGTGGCCGGAGAGCGGCTTCTTACCGGTCAGATCGCAACGCCATGACATGGCAAATCCCTCGAAAACTAAATCGCCCGGACCGAGGTCCGAGCACGTCGCGCCCGAACGGCAAAGGCGCCATAAGCAGCGCCAGTCCGATCCGGGCTTATTGGTTGGACGGCTGGACGTATAGAGAGAGGGGCCTGAGGCGTCAAGCTGTAAGCAAAGTTAGTGATTTTTAACGCCAAAACGGGGACTTGGCCTTTCAAGCAAACACAGATTCGGCGTATTCAGCGCCGACGAGACGATCAATCGTCTAGACCGGGCCGGGATGAATAGAGGACGGAACCTAAGTGCCGGCGTTGTCGCGACCCTTGGGATTTAGCCGGGACCTGGCAGCCGCGCTGGCGTTAGCCGCTGCCGTCATCTCAGCGACTGCGATATCGGCTGCGCCGGTATCCGTGCCGGCGACTCAGGGGCGGCTCGACGCGCAGTACGTCATGACGCTGGCCGGCCTGCCGATCGGCAAAGGTACCTGGATCATCGACGTTTCCGAGGGTCAATATTCGGCCGAAGCCAAAGGCGGCACCACCGGCCTGTTGCGCGTTTTCGCCGGCGGAGACGGCAAAACCACAGCCCATGGCACCTTGCAGGCCGGCCATCCGGTGCTTTCCAGTTATGTGGCGAGCATCAATACAAGCAAGAAATCGGACGAAACCCGTCTCACGGTCATAAACGGCAAGGTCAAGGACCTGGCGCTCGACCCGCCGGTGGACACCGACCCCGAACGCGTGCCGGTCACGCCCGAGGTCGAGCGCGGGGTGATCGATCCGATGACGGCGACGCTGGTGCGCATGCCCGGTACCGGCAATCCGCTCACGCCGGAAGCCTGCCAGCGCTCGCTGGCCGTGTTCGATGGCCGCATGCGTTACGACCTGCAATTCGCGTTCAAGCGCATGGACAAGGTCAAGGCCGAAAAAGGCTACGAGGGGCCGGTCGTGGTCTGCGCGGTCTATTTTTCGCCGGTCGCCGGCCATATCCCGTCGCGGGCCGCGATCAAATATTTATCCAAACAGCGCGACATGGAGGTGTGGCTGGCGCCGATCGCCGGTACCCGCATTCTGGTGCCGTTCCGGGCCCAGGGCCCGACTCCGATCGGCATTGCCGTCCTCCAAGCCACAGAGTTCGTCGCCGCGCCGGCCAAGGACGCGCCCAAACCGGCGGCCAAACCAACCGAGAAAAAGGCTGAGAAGAAGGCTTCGGCGACCGACGCCAAATCGCAATGACATCTGAATCCGCTTGACTCATCCCGGCATTGCGAATCCGAAAGTGGTGTTAACCAATGCGCGCCGGAAAGTGCGATGAATCGGCGCAACGATACCTGATCTGGTGGTGTGGACCGGCTCAGCATCCAGATATCGCCGTGAACGAACCTATATTGCCGTCGAGTCAGCGATTCGGGCGCGGTTCGTTCCAGACTCGTTCCCGACTCTTAACGCGCCGGCCTTGACCATCTCGCCACCGTCACATTGTGGTACAGCGCCGCCGACTGGAGGGACGTTCAGCGGAGAATTTGCCTCGCGGCCGACACGACATAGATTGGGACACATGTGCCGGCCGCATTAACGTTTTGCCGGCGATGTTGGGCCCAACCGGGTCCGTTCGCTTGCTGATCTAGTGGGTGCGGGCGATCGGGAAACAAGATATGGCCGTGAACGAATGCATACAGGGCCATGATCGGCGATTCGGGCGCGGTTCGTTCCGGCACCGTTCCAAAACTTAACCGAAGGCTTTTCAATTCTTCATTGTGATACAGGGATCACGCGGCAGTTGCCCGATACACGGGGCAAAGCCGCCATGCTGGATGCGTAATGGCCATTTCCTTTTCCGCTGCCCCCAACCGAAATCAGAAGTCGCGCGGCGCCGGTGTCACGGCGGTGCTGGGGCCGACCAATACCGGCAAGACCCATCTCGCCATCGAGCGCATGCTGGCGCACTCGTCGGGCATGATCGGCCTGCCGCTGCGGCTTCTGGCGCGCGAGGTCTACAACAAGGTCGTGGCGAAGGCTGGCGTCGACAGCGTGGCGCTGATTACCGGCGAGGAGAAGATCAAGCCTCCGCACGCGCGCTTCTGGGTTTCGACCGTCGAGGCGATGCCGCGCGATCTCGATGTCGCGTTTCTTGCTGTCGATGAAGTCCAACTCGGTGCCGATTTCGAGCGCGGTCACGTGTTTACCGACCGCATGCTCAACATGCGCGCCCGCGAGGAAACTTTGATCCTCGGCGCCGCGACGATGCGCCCCATGGTCGAAAAGTTGCTGCCTGGCGCCAATATCGTGTCGCGGCCGCGGTTGTCGATGTTGACTTATTCCGGCGCGAAGAAAATCACCCGGCTGCCGTCGCGCTCGGCCATCGTCGCGTTCTCGGCGGCCGAAGTCTACGCCATCGCGGAGTTGATCCGGCGTCAACGCGGCGGTGCCGCCGTCGTGCTGGGCGCGCTGTCACCCCGCACACGCAATGCCCAGGTCGCGCTCTACCAGAACGGCGATGTCGATTATCTGGTGGCGACCGATGCCATCGGCATGGGTCTCAATCTCGATGTTGACCATGTCGCATTTGCCTCGGATCGTAAATTCGACGGTTACCAGTTTCGCAAGCTCAACCCCGCCGAACTCGGCCAGATTGCCGGACGCGCCGGCAGAGCGACGCGCGACGGGACGTTCGGCACGACGGGGCGCTGCGATCCGTTCGAGAACGAACTGGTGCAGGCGCTGGAAAGTCATACCTTCGAGCCAATCCGCCTGCTGCAATGGCGCAACAGTACGCTCGATTTTGCCTCAATCGGCGCTTTGCAGGCGTCTTTGGCCATGTCTCCCCAAACCGAAGGCCTGACACGCGCGCCCACGGGCGAAGACATTCTCGTTCTGGAACATGCCGCGCGCGATGAGGACGTGCGTGCGCTGGCGCGCACCCCGGCATCGATCGAGCGATTGTGGGATTCTTGCCAGGTTCCGGACTATCGCAAGATCGCGCCGGCCACGCATGCCGAATTGGCGGTGACCCTCTATGGTTTCTTGATGCGGGAAGGTAATATCCCTACAGATTGGTTCGCTCATCAGCTCGCTCAGGCCGATCGGACCGACGGCGACATCGACACTCTCTCAAACCGGATCGCGCATGTTAGGACCTGGACTTATGTTGCCAACCGCCCGGACTGGCTCGCCGACCCGGAGCATTGGCAGGGTGTCACGCGCGCGATCGAGGACAAATTATCCGACGCGCTGCACGAACGCTTGGCCGAACGCTTCGTGGACCGCCGCACCAGCGTCTTGATGCGGAGGCTACGAGAGAACACGATGCTTGAAACCGAAATCGGAAAAACCGGCGACGTCACAGTGGAAGGCCATGTCATTGGCCGGCTCGACGGGTTCATGTTCGCGCCCGATGCATCGGCCGCGGGTTCTGAAGCCAAGGCGCTGAACGCAGCCGCGCAAAAGGTGCTGGCCGGCGAGATCGAAGCGCGTGCGACGAAATTATCGCAAGCGCCGAACGAGCAGATCGTGCTCGCCAATGACGGCGCGTTGCGCTGGACCGGCGATCTCGTCGGCAAGCTCGCGGCTGGCGACGACACCTTGCGTCCGCGCGTGCGTATCATCGCTGACGAACACCTGACCGGACCGGCGCGCGAACTGGTGCAGACGCGGCTCGATCTCTGGCTCAAGAGCCAGGTCGAGAAGCTGCTGGCGCCGCTGTTCTCGCTAACGGCCGCCGAGGATATCACCGGCATGGCGCGCGGCATCGCGTTCCAACTGGTCGAGGCGCTCGGCGTTCTTGAGCGCCAGAAGGTGGCGGAAGAGGTCAAGGGTCTCGACCAGCCGTCGCGCGCGACGTTGCGCAAATACGGCGTGCGATTTGGCGCCTATCACATCTATCTGCCGGTTCTGCTCAAGCCCGCGCCGCGCGCGCTGGCGACGCAGCTCTGGGCGCTCAAGCATGAGGCGCCGGATGCCAAGGGCGTCACTGAATTGCTGCATCTGGCCGCCTCGGGCCGCACGTCGATACCGGTCGACAAGGAAACGCCGAAGACGCTGTACCGTACCGCCGGTTATCGCGTCTGCGGTGAGCGCGCGGTGCGCGTCGATATTCTCGAACGGCTGGCCGATCTCATTCGTCCGGCGCTGTCGTGGCGTGAAACCGCGACGACGCCGAAGCCCGATGGCGCTTTCGACGGCCGCAGCTTCACCGTAACAGGCGCGATGACCTCGCTCACCGGCGCGTCGGGTGAGGACTTCGCCTCGATCCTGCGCTCGCTCGGCTACCGCATGGATCGTAAGCCGAAACCTGCGGAAAAGCCGGCGGAGTCGGTAAAGTTAGAGCCGGCGGACGCGACAGCGGCGCAAGGCACTGAAGCCAAACCCGAAGAGAGCAAGTCCGAAGAGACCAGGTCTGAAGAGACCACGTCCGACGAGACGCCGGCTGAGTCCATCAGTGAAACGCCGACCGATATAACCACGGACACACCAACCGAAACGTCAGTCGAGGCGCCCGTGGCACCCGCTGCCGAGCCGTTGCCGTCGAAGTCCTTGCTGCCGGACACCGACTTCGTGGCACCCGCGCTGCAAGCCGCGACGCCAATCGAACCGACAGTGGCCGATGCCGTCGAGGCCAGCGCACCGATGGCGGGCGACGGCATGGTTGCCGAACCGGCCACTGCCGAATCGGTGGTGCCGGCCGAACCCGAGGCTCAAGCCGCGAAACCGGAAGAGCCCGTCCAGGAATCTGCCACAGAGCCCGCTAAAGAATCCGAGACGATCGAAGTCTGGCGTCCGGGCGGTCACTCCGAGCGCAGGCCGGCACGGCCGCGCCGACCGCATCGTCCGCAACAGGCGACGGCGCCAGCCGACGGAACGGCAACGGCCGCCACGGGTGCGCCATCGGTCGACGGATCAACGGACGCCGCGGGCGCGCCGCGTCAAGACCGCAACGCCCCGGATCGCGAGCAGCAGCGGCAGGCGCGCAACGAACGCCAGCAGCGCATGGAGCGTCAGGCCAAAAGCTTCGGGCGTCCCGGCCAGGCCGCACCGCATCCGAGCAGCAAGCCCAATCAGCCGAATGGGCGTCCGGGGCAACCCGGCGGCCGGCCCGATCAGCGCGGCGGCGGCGGCGGACGTCCGCGCCGCGATCGCGGCGATCAGGTGGAGCGCGCCGAGCGCGAGCAGTATTACGCCAAGCCGCACGGCTCGCGCGCCAACAACAATCGCGACAAGGCGCCGGACCCGAACTCGCCCTTCGCCAAGCTTGCCGCACTCAAGCAGCAGCTTGAGCAGGACGGCAAAT
Organism: Hyphomicrobiales bacterium; assembly: GCA_041691675.1. GTDB lineage: Bacteria > Pseudomonadota > Alphaproteobacteria > Rhizobiales > Xanthobacteraceae > Pseudolabrys. The sequence goes on from JBEPUC010000070.1 coordinate 9,503, forward strand.
AAACGGACATCTCCGGACAGCCAGCTTGGACCGCCAGCGCATCGACAAATGGCTCTGGCACGCGCGCATGGTGCGCACCCGCAGCGACGCCGCGTCGCTGGTCGAGGCCGGTCACACGCGGCTCAACGGCAATCGCGTGACCGCGCCGGGACACGGGCTGCGCATCGGCGATGTCGTTACGCTGGCGCTCGATCGCTCCGTGCGCGTCCTTGAAGTATCGGGTTTCAGCGAGCGGCGCGGCGACGCCACGGCGGCGCGGGCGCTCTATCGCGACCTCACCGCACGGCCGGATCCGCTGCGGTGATCAGCGCCCGATTTCCGGCTGGCGACGTCGCGCTTGCCGCTTATATCCTGTTGGGATAGGCAGCCTCCGACAGGCGACCATGTTTGCGCCCCGGAGTGTGGAATGACCTACGTCGTCAACGAAAGCTGCATCAAGTGTAAATTCATGGACTGCGTGGAGGTGTGTCCGGTGGACTGCTTTTACGAAGGCGAGAACATGCTGGTGATCCACCCCGACGAGTGCATCGATTGCGGCGTCTGCGAGCCCGAATGCCCGGTGGATGCGATCAAGCCGGACACAGAGCCGGGCCTTGAAAAGTGGCTGGAGGTGAACGCCGAATACGCCAAGAGCTGGCCGAACATCACCGTCAAGCGCGACGCGCCGGCCGATGCCAAGGAGTTCGACGGCGTCCCGAACAAGTTCGAGAAATTCTTTTCGCCGGAGCCGGGCGAGGGCGATTGAGGGCATCCCAAGGGCCCCCCACCAAACCGGTCGCTTTCGCAACTTTGCCTATTTTTCAGGCGGCCCATTGGCCGAATCGGCCATTTCGCCGGATTGCAACACCTGAATTGCTGTTTTGTCGCGTCTTAAGGCTTTGATTTTGGCCAAAAATGTGCTATATATCTGTTGATCCGATGAAGATGAAAAATGCCGCTACCGATGCGCTCCCCTGGGTTCGGGAGCCTCAATTTGCGGTCCTATCCCGTGGTCTTCATAGAGGGCGTGCGTTCCACGCGTGAGCAGTGGCAGAAAAATCGCGTCAAAAAGCTAAAAAAGGTTCCACCGGCCCGAGCCGGCGGCCCAAAAAGTCTGCCGAAACGCGGCGGACCCCGCAAGCTTCGCGTGGTTCGGCCCGCGGCGAGGCGCCCGCAACAAAGTTGGCCGGCAGCCGCAAGACAGCCGGTGAAGGAGTTTTGCCCGGAATGACCGCCAAGAAGACCACCCAGCGCCAAGGCTTCAAGACCAACGAATTCATCGTCTACCC
>JBEPUC010000071.1:0-10683 GCA_041691675.1 Hyphomicrobiales bacterium
CAGGTGTTCGGCAACAACACGTCGATAACGGTCGCCGGCAGCCAGGGCCATTTCGAACTCAACGTCTACAAGCCGGTCATGGCCTACGCGATGATGCAGTCGATCCGGCTGCTCGGCGATGCCGCCAATTCCTTCACCGACAATTGCATCGTCGGCATCGAGCCGAACGAGCCGCGCATCGCCGAACTAATGCAACGCTCGCTGATGCTGGTGACTGCGCTGGCGCCGACCATCGGTTATGACAAGGCCACGCAGGTGGCCAAGTCCGCGCACGCCAACGGCACGACCTTGCGCGAGGAAGCCCTGCGGCTCGGTTACGTTTCCGGGGCCGATTTCGACCGAATTGTCAGACCCGAAAAAATGACTCGGCCGCACTGAGCTTTTTCCACCCAGGGCGGAAGATACTCGAAGTGCATCCGAATATAATTTGCCTGTTTGTTCTGTCTATTAGTGTCTGCAAAAAATAGCTGCTTTCCTTCTATTCGGTGCGACATTGAAATGTTTAAGTATTTGACGTCGAATATTTGAATAATTGTTTTATGTATTCTTAGTTTTTGACGGACTACACGAGCAATGTCTGCTGGTATTTGTAGATCCAAGGCGTCGCTATATTACGATCAACTAACCGTGTGTTGAACAACCGGGCGATAAATCAAAGAGTCATTTGCAAGAGCCGGGACATCCCGGCGGCGGCCACGGTCTCGACGCAGTTTGAGTCCATGAAATGTCTCAGACCGAAGTGACGGCCAACACATTGCGGACTCTGGCGGTGTTGGAGACACAAGACGGATCGGGTTACCGATGGGGCATGGAATGGCGGATACGGTCAATCTTCGAATAGCGCGCAAGCAGGCCAAGCGGCGACAGGACGATGAGCGGGCAACTGCCCAGCGCGTCGCTCACGGCCAGCCCAAGCACATGGGTCAGTTGCAAGTTGCTCAGCAGAAGCAAGCCAGTCGCGTTCTCGACGCGCACCGGCTGGAACCGGGAGACGGCCGATGAAATCGCCGGTTGTCAAACGCTCAATCGTCATTGCCGGTCATAAGACCAGCGTCAGCCTTGAGGATGCGTTCTGGCAGGCGCTGAAGGAAATCGCCGGCAGCCGTGACATGAATCTGTCGGATGTCGTCGCGTCAATCGACACCGACCGTCGCCACGGCAATCTGTCGTCGGCAATCCGGCTGTTCGTGCTCGATCATTTTCGGACGCAAACCGTCGAAGCCGCGGCCATGCGTGAAAACGAGCGCAAGACTGTCGGCCCGCGGCTGTCGCCGTCAGTTCTCAGGGCCGACTGATGACCCGCTCGCCCGCCCGCGATCGGATGGGACGGGAAGAATATCGATCGGCGCCGGCAACACCGGCGCCTTTTCTTTTTTCGGCTCTTTTTTCGGCGGCGGCGGCGGCGGCACGATGATGTGGCCGGTCGTCGGCTCAACGGCCGGCGATATTGGCGGCACCGCCATGGCCGGCGGAAGCGCAGCCGGCGGTGGCGCGGGGGGTGGAGGCAACGGCTTCGGCTGCGCCGCCTCGATTGCCTTGAGCCGCTTTGCCTGCACTTCAACCGCGCGCAACGTCAGCCATCCCGACAACGCCGATACGTCAATGCTGCGCGACGGGGCAGCGACCGGCCCTTTCAGCGCCATGAAGATATCGGGCCGCGCGCCGGCCGCTTCGGTCGAACCCGAGAGCACCAGCCGGGCATCCAGCGAGCCGTCGGTAAGATCGACGGATCCGGCAAGCGACAGATCCGCGTCTTTGCTCTCGACGGTCGAGGTGGTCAGCCGGATTTGTCCGGCGCTGATGGTGAACGCACCGTCGGCGCGCTTGACCGAGAGTTGGCCGCTCTCCAGTCCCTTGTCGACGACGTTGGCAATGCGCGACGGTTCGATGGTCAAACCCTGATCGACGGCGCGGGTCACGGTATCGAAAGCGCGCGGGTCGAGCCCGGCAAATTGCGCATTCGCGATCGTTATCTTGCCGCTGCCCTGCAAGGACCCAATCAGCGCGACCGGACTCAAGCCGGAGCCGCTGACCTCGGCCGACAGATCGACTGTCCCCGTCACCGGCGGCCGCGCGCCGGCCGGCAACAGAGCCGACGCATCGCTGCCGGATAGCGAAAGCTTGGCCTGCGCGGTCAAACCGCCATCGGTGTCCTTGTAGACAACTTCGCCGCCCAATCGGCCGCCGCCAACATCACCGGCCAGATCGCCAAGCGTGAGCGCATGGTCGCCGAAGCGCAGCGCGCTGCGAAACTCGCGCACCGCCAATTGCGGCGATACGTCAAGCCGGCGAACTTTCAGCGCCACCGATCCGGCAAAGTCGCCGAAGGCGCCGTCGGTGAACGGTTCGGCCGACCACGCCCACCTAGCGTCCTTGCTCGCCGCCGTCGCCGTCGCCGTCGCCGGCATGCCGATCGCGACGGCGATCAGTCCAGCGCCGTCGATCGTGTCGGCGTCGATGTTACCGCTGAGCTTGTACGGCGCGGCAAGCGACGCGCCGAGTTTGCCGCGCAGGTTCGCGCCCGCGACAGTCGCGGTGATGTCCGAAACGGTAACGCCCGCGCTGCCGAGCGCGATGCGGCCCTGAAATGTCACCGGCAGCGGTGTCGTGCCGCCATCGGCGCGCCGCAACGGCGCGAGGTTGGCGCGCGCAACGACAGCGCGCAACGACGCGGTCGGTTGATCGGCGAAAGGCTTCACGGTGCCGTTTGCCTTGGCGTCGAGCCCGCTGGCGATCAGGCGTCCATCGACACGCAGGCCGTTACCGGCAGCACCATCGGCCACAAGCGTCAGGCTGCCCGGCCCGGCATCGACCTGCGCAATGCGGTCCAGCCCGAGCATCGCCAGCAAGGTCTTGCCGTCGTCGGCTTCCAGTCTGCCGTCGAGTTTAACCGCGCCGCTGGTGAAAGCGGCAAGATCGGCATGGCCTTGCGCCTTAAGCGCCACGCGCACTTTGCCGAGGCTGCCGTCGATGCCGAGCTTGGCGACGGCCGGCGTGCCGTCGATGTTAAGTTGCGCATGAAGACTGGCCGGCGCCATCGCCGCGCTGCCGCTGGAAAGCGCATGCACCGTCGCCGGCGCGAACCGCGAAGCCAGCGCCAGCACCGGCGCCATATCCGGCGCGGTCAGATCGACCTTGACGCTGCCGCGTGGCGACGGCGCGGTGGTGACAATGCGGCCGCTCGCCGAAAACGCAGCGCCGCCCAGGTCGGCGACCGCGAGCTTGTCGATCTGAAGCCCGCCCGCATCGAACTTGAGCCGCGCGCTGGCGTCGCGCGCGACGAAGCCGCCGACAGTGGCGCGACCGATGTCGGCGGCAATCGTCATGTCGTGCGGGCGCTCGATACTTGAACCCGCGAGCAGCGCCTTGCCGAACCCGAGCGCGGCATCGATGTCGAGTTCGGGCGCGTTGACCGTGGCGTCGAGCTTGGACGGGCTGTTGCCCGACGCGAACACATAAGCCATCTGCCCGGAAATCGTCTTGCGGTCGAACGTCGCCTTGAGTCGCTCGACCGCGATCTTGGCGCTGCCGAGCGTCACGTCGCCGCGCAAACTCAAAGGCTTGAGGTCGGCAACCGGCGTGTTCGCCGCATCGGCGCGGCCTTCGAGCCAGGCCGCCAGCACCTTGGGATCGTTGGCGTCGATCTCGGCCGGCCCGGTGAAGGTCACACCGCTGCCGACGTCAAGATGCCCGCTTAACCGCACCTGCGTGAATCCCGGCGCGCGAAACTCAAAACGATCCAGATTCCAGCCGCCGGCATCCGACGTGATATCGCCGCGCAAGTTCTGAATGGCGCTGCCGCCCAACGTCACCTGATCGATGCCGATGCCGAGCGACACCGGGATCGACGGCGTGAACGCGCCGCCGCCGAGTTCGATGAGTTCGCGAATGGCGGCGGCCGGCGGCGGCGGCGTGCCGTCGGCGGAAACTAGCACGCGGTCGAGATCGATGGCGCGGCCCGACAAGACTCCATCGAAACGCGAATCCTTGCCGAACTTGAGGTCGGCGTCGCCTGTCAGCTTCACGCCCTGCGGCTCCGAACCGTATTGGTATTCGGCGTCCTGCAACAGCGCCGACCGCGTGCCGAGCTTGAGCTTGCCGCTCACCCGCCACGGCTGCGTCAGGCGCTCTTTGCCGCGCCGAGCCATGCCGACCGGTTTGGCCAGACTCAAGGTGCCCTGGAATTTCGGCTCACCCGCGTTGAGCGTCAGCACGCCATCGGATTCGATGCTCAGAGCGCGGTTGACCGGATCGACATTGACGTGAAGCTTGAGGCCATCGTCTTCGGCATAGCGGCCGGTCGAGAGCCGAAACGGATAAAGCTCGCCGCCGACGGTTACCGCACCTTCGCCTTTGACCGGGCCGAGCAGCGAACGCGCCTCGCCGTTAAACCAAAGTTTGTTGAGGCTAAACGTGCCGCCATTGGCGGCGTCGGTGAACGAGACTTTGCCGTCTTCGATGCTCAGACGCTCGATGCTGAGCGCATCGGGATCGAAGGAAACCGAAATGCCGGGGGCCCGCACATGGCCCTCGCGATCGACGGCGAGCGTGATCTCGGGACCGGCGAGATGCACTTCGGTGGCCCGCCACTCGGCGCGCAGCAATGGCGTCAGCGCGAATTCGATGCCGAGCGAGCGGGCATGGATGGCGCCCGCCCCTTTTCCGATGTCGACACCGTTGAGCGTCAGCCGCGGCGACGGCAGCAGCCGGGCATCGATCGATCCGGTGACCCGCACGTCGGCGCCCACCAGGTGGCTGGCTTCGGCCTCGAAAATCGAGCGATAGCCGCTCCAATCAATGAACAGCGGCCCGACCAGCGCGGCCAGCACCGCCACGATGATCGCAATCGCCAATCCGAGCAAAGTGGTCTGCAAACGAAAACTCCAGCGCCAATCCCGCAGCCGGCCTGCGCTTGCGCTCACATGTCTGAATATACGCTATTATTCGCGAGGTTTGGCGGCAAATCTGTGTCGCCGAGGTCGCACTCCCTGTCGTCCCCGCGAAAGTCGGGACGACAGCAATGCCCTCAATCCAGCGCGATCATCTTGCCCGGATTGAGGATATTCTGCGGGTCGAGCGCGCGCTTGATTGACGCCATGACCGCGACCGCGGCAGGCCCGTGTTCGGCCAGCATGTATTTCATCTTGCCCTGGCCGACGCCATGCTCGCCGGTCGAGGTCCCGTCCATCGCCAGAGCCCGCTTGACCAGCCGGTCCGACAGCGCCTTGGCGCGCGCGACCTCGTCGGCGTCGTTCATGTCGATCAGCAACGTCAGGTGGAAATTGCCGTCCCCGACATGACCGACGATCGGCGCCATGATGCGGCTTTCGGCGATGTCGGTTTGCGTCTGCGTGACGCACTCCGCCAGCCGCGAGATCGGCACGCAGACATCGGTAGCAACCATCGCCGCGCCGGGGCGCAGCGAAAAATTGGAAAACGCTGCGTTGTGCCGGGCTTCCCACAGCTTGGTGCGTTCCTCGGGTTTGGTGGTCCAGACGAAGGGCCCGCCGCCGAGTTCGGCGGCGATCTCGCCGAAGCGCTCCGACTGCTCGGCAACCGATGCCGCCGTACCGTGGAACTCCATCAGCAACAGCGTGGTTTCGGGCAGATCAAGTTTCGAGCCGAGATTGACCGCGCGAACCTGAAGCGCGTCGAGCAGTTCGATGCGCGCCACCGGAATGCCGGCCTGGATCGTCATGATGGCGGCGTTGCAGGCCGCTTCAACGGACGGAAACGGACAGCGGCCTCCCGAAATCGCTTCGGGAATGCCGGACAGCTTGAGCGTCAGCTCGGTGATGATGCCGAGCGTGCCTTCCGAACCGATCATCAGCCGGGTCAGATCGTAACCGGCCGAGGTCTTCTTGGCGCGGCGCGCGGTGTCGATGACCTCGCCGTTGGCCAGCACGACTTTGAGCGAGAGGACATTATCTTTCATGGTGCCGTAGCGCACGGCATTCGTGCCGGAAGCGCGCGTCGCCGCCATGCCGCCAAGCGACGCGTCGGCGCCGGGATCGATCGGAAAAAACAGACCGCTATCGCGCAGTTGCTCATTGAGCGTCTTGCGGGTGATGCCGGCCTGCACGACGCAGTCGAAATCCTGATCGTGGACCGTGAGCAACTTGTTCATGTCGCGGAAGTCGATCGAGACGCCGCCGCGCGGCGCGTTGACGTGACCTTCCAGCGATGAGCCGACCCCATACGGGATGATCGGCATGTCGTGTTTGGCGCAGATGCGCACGATCTGCTGAACGTCCTCGGTGCTCTGCGGATAGACCACCGCATCCGGCGCCTGATTGGCGATCCAGGTGACGGTGTTGCCGTGCTGCTCGCGCACCGCCCGCGACGTCACGACGCGGTTGCCGAATGCAGCGTTGAGTTCACCAATGGCGGCGGCAAAGGACGCCGTGTCCGCTTGTATGTCCGCTTGACCCTCTGCTTGGGCGGATGGAGTTGCCGTCACTGTCGGGCGTCCCGGGCTGGTTGCATGGAGGCAGCAACCTGTCGGGCAGACGCGGCGAGGTCAAGCGTGCCGTTTCGCCGCGTCGCGGCGCCTGCCGCGGTTCAGGAATACATCCGGTCGATGGGCGCCTGCTGTTCCTGTTCTACCGGCTTGCTGCTGGTGACGGTGATCGCATACGACACGATCATCAGCGCAAGCGCTGCCAGAAAGGCCCCTCGGGCAATTTTTACGACAATCATGCGACTCGACTCCCGACTTCACGGGAGGATAACCGACGAGATCGCGCCGAGGACATAATTCGTTAAAATTTGGTTAACGCGAGCCGGTTCCTGTGAATTATTCCGGGTCCGGTTCCGCGCCAGGCTCTGAGGTGGCCTTTTTGCGAAACAGGCCGCCAATCATCGACGAGAACATGCCCGGCACCTCCTCCGGCAAAAACGGAACCGGCCGGCACATGCTCATTGTAATGAGCCCGATCCGCGCCATGCGCTGACCGGCATACATCGACTCGGCGGTGTTTGCGGCGATGCGCTCGGCGAGCGCGCCGCCGATATGTTGCGTCAGCGTCATACCGGCGAGGTCGATGGCCCCCAGCCTGCCCGCTTCGACCACCAGCCGGCGCAACAGATGCGCGGTCGCCGCCGCTGTCGGGCGATGGCCGTAACAGGCGGCAACGCCGCGCACCATGCGCACGGCCATGGCGATGAAGAAGATCGCATCGGTGATCGCGGTGGGCGAGACCGCGGTGATGCCGAAGGCGCGCGCGGTGGCGCGCCGGACCACCGATTCGGCGCGGCGGTCGAGCGGCATCATCACCGTCCGTGACAGCAATTCGAGTTGCTGCGCCGGCGTGTGATGGACCTGGCCCTGACGTTGATAGGCTTCGATGGCGGCTCTTGTCTCGCGATCCTTCGGCACCACGGCAAGCACGTCGCGGATGGCGTTGCGCATGTCGGCCGGCCGCACCGCTCCATCGCTGAAACGCTGCTGATGCGCTTCGACGCTTTTCAGCGCGAAGAAACTCTTCAGTTCACGACCAATGACCAGCACCGCGCCGAGCGTACCCAGACCGACGACGGCGCTCGCCGCCGTGCCCAGCGCGACGCTGCCCGCGAAGGCATTCGAGATCCACTGATAAGCATCGACGCCGAGCCAGCCGACGAAAGCAGCGCCCAGCGCATAGAGCCCGAGCCGCACCCAGCCATCGCGCCGCTTCGGCGCTGTCGCGCGCGCGGGCGGCGCCACGACAGCGCGCTCGCGCGGCACGACCGCTTCGGTTTCCTGCGTGTCGAACACGATCGGCCGCGCGGCAGTGGTGGCCGTCACCGGCTCGTCCGGCGCATCGTCGACGATGACGCGCGGACCGGAACGGGGGCGCGAGGTATCGCTCATCGCAGCCGGTCTCCGATCAGATATTCAAGCGCCAGATCGAGATTGATGTGCGGAATGCCATCGACCGGCGCGGGATCGATCACCGGCGGCTCGAATACCGGAATGTCGAGGAACGGCTCACCCCACGCATCGGGGCGCGGCGGGCGCACCGGCACCTGATCGGTGTAGAAACGTTTGCGCCGCCCCGCCCCAATCGGACGCCCGACCACGACCTCGACGCGCTTGCCGTCGATCTCCTGCGTGGCCTCCGCTGTCGAGGCCACCGAAGCCAAAGTCGTCACGTCGATGGCGGCATTGCCGGCGCGCGCTTCCAGCACCGGCAGCGCCGCCATGTTGCGCAACAGCGCGCTCATATTGTCGCGCTGGTTGTCCGGGATGTGGTCCGCCTTGGTGGCGGCGAACAGCACCTTTTCGACGCGGGCGCTGCCGATCAGCTTGGTGAGGATGTTGTGCTGGCCGTAGCGGAAGCTTTCCAGAATGGCTTCGGTTGCGAATCGCGTGTCCTCGAAAGCATCGCGGCCGGCCAACAGCGCGCCGAGCACATCGACCAGCACGATCTGGCGGCCGTAATTGCGGAAATAATTTTCGTAGAACTTGGCGACGACTTCTTTCTTGTAGACCTCGAAGCGTTGCTCCATCAGCGCGCCGAGCGAACCCGGGCCGAGCCGGTCGATATTGTCCGGCACGTCGAGCGGCGCGAACCACAGATAGGGCACCTCGCCGAGCCCGCCGGGACAGACGAAGCGGCCGGGCTGAAGGTAGCTCAGGCCATGCTTGTCGCGTGCCGTCACGAGAAGCGCGCGATAAAGATCGTGCGCCTGCTTGGCGACGTCTTCGCTGCCGCCGTCGGTCGCGGCATGATCGGCGACGAAAGCGAGATAATCGCTGGCGATGCCGGCGCGCGCGCCGCGCCGCCACAGCGCGAGCATGGCCCGCGACCATTCGGCGTAAGTTTGCGACAGAAGCGGCAGATCGAGCAGCCACTCGCCCGGATAATCGACGATGCGCAGTTTGAGCGTCGCGGCGTTGCCGCCGATAGGGCTCAGGAGTTGGCCGGCGAGCCCGGTCGGCACGAAACGGATATCGACGCCGATTTCGCTGATGTCGGCGGTAGCGCGCGGCCAGCCGGCGGGCATGCCGGTCATCGCCTCGATGTTGTCCTGATATTTAAAACGCGGCAGCAGGTTCGCCTTGGCGCCTTCGAGTTTAGCCGCGATCAGGCGGCCCTCGCCGACCACCTTGAGCAGCGGCATCCGGTTCGGGTTGTGCAGCGCGCTCAGGAGATTGTGGACCAGCGAGGTGATGAACACGGTCTTGCCGGCGCGGCTTAAGCCGGTAACAGCAAGCCAGAGCGTCGAGCCCTTGGCGAGTTCGGTCAGGTTCGGCACCGCGCCGAGCCAGTCACCGAAACCGTTGAGCACGTCGCCGAGCCCTGAAATTTTCAACATGCCTTGGTTCTCAAATGACGCTCATGTGCCAATGCCGGGCCGGTTCCTGTATCGTGATGTAAAGATGCCCCCGCCGGTTTCAATGCGCCTAATGGCGGCTTTAAGAAGTGGAACGAGAATGACCGACATGCCGGCGCCCTTCGCCGCCTCCGTGATGCGGATCGATCCGGCCTGGATCGACTATAATGGCCACCTCAACGTCGCCTATTATAACGTGCTGTTCGACCGCGCGGTTGACGAAGTCTACCTGCCGCTCGGCCTCGGGCCGGACTATTTGAAGCAGGCGGGCCACTCGACCATGGTCGTCGAAATGCATGTGCGCTACTTACGCGAGGTGCATGAGGACGATCCCTTACGTATCGATGTGCAGTTGCTGGCTTACGACGTCAAGCGCATGCATTTTTTTGCCGAAATGCGCCACGCGACGGAAAACTGGCTGTCGGCGACATCCGAGACAATGACTCTCCACGTCGATATGACCGCCAAAAAGGCCGCGCCTTTTCCGGCGAACGTGATGGCGGCGCTGGAACGCATGAAGACGGCCCACGCCGTGCTGCCGCGCCCGGAAGCCGCCGGCCGCAGCGTTGGAATGTCGGCAAAAAGCGCCTAATCCACCGCCCTACCCTCGAAATTGCCGTGTCCGGGTGCCATCTTGGGCATATAAGGAATCATCTCCGTAATGGCTGAACCCAAGCGTCATATCCCCGCTCCTGTCAGCGCCCCGGTTCCGGGCGGCATCGCCGCGCGCGCCATGGCGAGCCGGACCGCGGCGGCGCCTTATCTGGCCGATCTCAATCCGGAACAGCGCGAGGCCGTGGAGACGCTGGACGGTCCCGTCCTGGTGCTGGCCGGCGCCGGAACCGGCAAGACCCGCGTTTTGACCACCCGCATCGCGCACATCCTCAACCTCGGCCGCGCCCACCCGCGCGAAATCCTAGCCGTCACCTTCACCAACAAGGCGGCGCGCGAGATGAAGGAACGCGTCGGCAAGATGGTCGGCTCGATCGTCGAGGGCATGCCGTGGCTCGGCACCTTCCACGCCATTGGTGTGAAGATCCTCCGCCGCCACGCCGAGATGGTCGGCCTCAAGAGCGACTTCACCATCCTCGGCGTCGACGACCAGATCCGGCTCATCAAGCAGATCCTCGAAGCCGAGAAGCTCGACGAGAAACGCTGGCCGGCGCGCGTGTTCGCCATGATCCTCGACGGCTGGAAAAACCGCGGCCTGACGCCCGATCAGGTGCCGGCCGGCGAGGCCGCCTCCTTCGCCAACGGCAAGGGCAAGAAGCTCTATGCCGCCTATCAGGAGCGGCTCAAGACGCTCAACGCCGCCGACTTCGGCGACCTGCTGCTGGAATGCATCCGGCTGTTCCGCGAGAACCC
>JBEPUC010000072.1:0-10586 GCA_041691675.1 Hyphomicrobiales bacterium
CTCCAGGCGCCCATCTTGTGCGGATTGTCGCGGGCGTATTGCTTGACGGCGCCGGCGGCGCGGCGGTCGGAATTGCCCTCGCGCAGAACCGGGTTGACGACGCTGCCGAATACCCTGTCGTAGCGCGTCTTGATGTCCTTCTCGGCGTCCGTCTTCGGGGTGTCCGGATAGTCCGGAACGCCGTAGCCCTTGCCCTGCAGTTCCTTGATCGCGGCCTTGAGCTGCGGGATCGAGGCGGAGATGTTGGGCAGCTTCATGATGTTGGCTTCGGGCTTCAGCGTGAGCGCGCCGAGTTCGGCGAGTTCGTCGCTAGTCCGTTGCGCGGCGGGGAGCTTGTCGGAAACACTGGCGAGGATGCGACCGGCCAGCGAGATGTCCTTCAACGTCACGGACACACCCGCCGCGCCCGCGAAGGCTTTCACGATCGGCAGCAGGGAATAGGTCGCGAGCGCCGGGGCTTCATCGACCTTCGTCCACATGATTTCGAGATTTGGCATGCTTGCACCTCTGGTCGCCGTATTTGTCTGGGCCGACCGGAAACTCAACATCGACGGGCGCGGTGGGATGGCTTTTCCCTCGGACCCTCAAATGAATTGTTCTCGGAGACCGCCAACCGGGAATCCGGCTGGCAGGAGTTCGGTTCGCGCCCTATAGCATCCGCACTTGCCGGGTAAAAGCCTGTTCGACGGTGCGAGACAGGCCCCCGCTTGACGCAAGCGGCTGGCTTGGGCAGGGCTGCCTATTCAGAGCATTTGCCTGTCGAGGAGCGCTGCATGCCGGGGTCTGGCACTGACAAGACCAAACGCTGGATCGAACAGCCCGCCCCGGTGGTGGTGCTGGTCGAGACGCAACTCGGCGAGAATATCGGTGCCGCCGCGCGCGCCATGGCGAATTTCGGGCTTGCCCGCCTGCGTCTCGTGGCGCCGCGCCAGGGCTGGCCGAACGAGCGCGCCGTGGTGATGGCGGCCGGCGCCGACCGTATCCTCGACAACGCCGTCATTTACGACACGCTCGCAGACGCGGTTGCCGATTGCAGTTTCGTGCTGGCGCTGACCGCGCGCAACCACGACCAGCACAAGCCGGTGATCGGGGCCGACCGGGCGGCGGAGGAGATGGCGCCGCATGTCGCCGCCGGCGAGACCGTGGCGCTGGTGTTCGGGCGCGAACGCAACGGGCTGGAAAACCATGAAGTCGGCATGGCCGACCGCATCGTCACGCTACCGGTCAATCCGGCCTTCGCCTCGCTCAATCTGGCGCAGGCCGTGGTCGTGATGGCCTACGAGTGGTTCAAGCGCACCGGCGCGGGTGCGACGCGCGAGCCGCAATCGCGGCGCTCGCCGCCGGCGGCGAAACAGCAGATCGCGGCCTTCTTCGCCGATCTCGAAAACGAGCTGGAGAAGGTCGAGTTTTTCCGCCCCGAGGAAAAGCGCGGCACCATGGTCGTCAACCTGCGCAATATTTTCCATCGCCTCGACGCGACACAGCAGGACATGCGCACGCTGCACGGCGTCATCATGGCAATCGCGCAAGGCCGCAAGGGCCCGGCACGCGGCGGTGTGCTCGACCCGGCCGAGGCGCAAGGCTTGCGCGACATGATTGCCGATCACGGCGCGGGCAGGGTGCTGGAAGACCGCGCGCCGGTGCGCGGGTTGGCGCGCCTGTTGCGGCGTAACCCGACCGAAGCCGAGCGCACGCTGTGGCGGGCGATCACCAGCGACCGGCGTTTCGCAGGCCTGGGCTTCAAACGGCAGGTGCCGCTCGGGCCGCACATCGCCGACTTCGTGTCGTTTCCGCTGAAGTGCGTGCTCGACCTGATTCCGCAGACCGAAGCCGATCCGGCGGTGAAGACGCGCGCCGCGCGGCGTCAGTGGCTGGTCGAGCACAATTACAAGGTGATCGACGTAAAGGCGGCAGATGTCGAGGCGGATGTGACGCGCGTGCTGGATGCGTTGAACGAGGCGTTAGCCTAGCGTTTGACGACTTGCGGTCAACCACACTCCGCTCATTCCCGCGAAAGCGGGAATCCAGTTTTTGCTTTGCAGCTTAAAGCGCTGGGTCCCCGCTTTCGCGGGGACGAGCGGAGGATGATGCATCCGCCTTGAACTTAAAACGCGTCTCTTGCGCCGGACGGGTTAACCGCCAACGTCTTCAGGCTCGCCGCCACGCCTTCACGCACGATGCTGAAATCGCTGCCGACGGTGAGAAACCGGAAGCCGCGCCGGGTCATGTCGAGCGCGCGAGCGGCATCGCGGCAATAAATGCCGGGAATTTTATCGGCCTTGATGGCAGCGGCGCAGATCATGTCGATCGCCTTGTCGACCTCGGGCGCGTTGATGTCCTGCGCCTTGCCGTTCGACAGCGAGGTGGCCAGATCGTAGGGCCCGATGAACAGCGCATCGATGCCCGGCGTCGCCGCGATGGCATCGACGTTGCGTAGCGCCTGCGGCGTCTCGATCATGGCCAGCGTGATCGTGCCGTTATTGGCCGCCGGCAAATAATCGGTGGCGGCAATTTGTCCTTGCAGCATCATCGCGCGCGGCGGGCCGAACGAGCGCTCGCCGAGAGGTGGATATTTCGCGGCCGCGGCGAACTGGCGCGCATCCTCGGCGGTGTTGATCATCGGCGCGACGATGCCTTCGGCGCCAAAGTCGAGCGCGCGGCTGACCATGCCGAAATCGCCGAGCGGCACGCGCACCATTGGCGCCGCGCCCGCATGATGGACCGCGCCGATGCCTGCGAGGATCGACGCGGTATCCCATAGTCCGTGCTGCGCATCGAGCACGACCGACGCGAAGCCCTCGCGCGCGATGGTTTCGGCGACGATCGGGCTGCCCATCATGCACCAGCCGGAATAGACCGTCTCGCCGGCGCGCAAACGCCGGCCGAGGGCAAAGGCGGTCACGTCAGGCGCCCGCCTGGATTTGCTTCACCGCCTCGGCGAGCAATTCGTTCATCTGCGCGCGAACCTGCTGCTCGCTTACGCCTTTGCTCTCCAAATCCTTGGCAACTTTATGCAAAACGTCGTGATCGCCGGTTTCCTCGAAATCCGACATCACCACTTCCTTTGCATAGATGTCGGCGTCCGGCCCGCTCTTGCCGAGAAGCGCGGCGGCCCAGAGCCCCAGCAATTTGTTGCGGCGGGCCGTGGCCTTGAACTGTAACTCCTCGTCATGCGCGAACTTCTTTTCGAAGCCTTCTTCGCGCTTGTCGAATGTGGTCATACCGCCCCTCGTTGTTGAGAAAAGTCGCTGCGCCTTGCATATCGCTGTGCCAGGGTCAAGGCAACCTACCGGCCCGCCTATTACGGCAAAATTGCGAAGTGGAAAACGTGGCGGTGGCTCGATTGTGCTGCCCGAACTGATCGGCTAGGTTGACCTCGTGCCCGGGTCGTTCTAGCGCATGCACCACAAGATCGATGCAAGCCTTAACTGTCCGGCCCGCCGCCGCGGATCTTAGACGTCAATATAAGGAACCACGGCATCCAATGGACTTTCACAAACCACGGTATATCCCGATGAGCCGCCGCCGCCGCATTTACGAAGGCAAGGCGAAGGTCCTTTATGAGGGCCCGGAGCCGGGAACGCTGATTCAGCATTTCAAGGACGACGCGACCGCCTTCAACGCCAAGAAGCACGAGGTGATTGAAGGCAAGGGCGTGCTGAACAACCGCATTTCCGAATATGTCTTCCAGCATCTCAACGATATCGGCGTGCCAACCCACTTCATCCGCCGGCTCAACATGCGCGAGCAGTTGATCCGCGAGGTGGAAATCATTCCGCTCGAGATCGTCGTGCGCAATGTCGCGGCCGGATCGCTCGCGACCCGGCTCGGCATCGACGAGGGCACGCAACTGCCGCGCTCGATCATCGAGTTCTATTACAAGAACGACAAGCTCAACGACCCGATGGTGTCGGAAGAGCACATCACCGCCTTCGGCTGGGCGAGCCCCCAAGAAATCGACGACATCATGGCGCTGGCGATTCGTGTCAACGACTTCCTGTCGGGCCTGTTTCTCGGCGTCGGCATCCGTCTGGTCGATTTCAAGATGGAAACCGGCCGGCTGTGGGAAAACGACATCATGCGGATCGTCGTCGCCGACGAGATCAGCCCCGATTCGTGCCGGCTGTGGGACATCAAGACCAACGACAAGCTCGACAAGGACCGTTTCCGCCGCGATCTCGGCGGCCTGGTCGAGGCCTATACCGAGGTCGCCAAGCGCCTCGGCATCGTCGCCGAGGGCGAGCGGCCGCAGGGCTCCGGCCCGGTGCTGGTCAAGGGCTAGCAATCCGTCCCCTTTGGCCGGATTGTCAGGAAATTGTGAATGCCCGGGCGGAGGGAAACCTTGTCCCGGGCATTTTCACACCCAAGGCCATTTCCGCCCTTAGTTTAACGTGGATGGCCGCATGTTTCCGGCCCAATCCCGCGCCTCCTGTGGTAAGCCGCGCATCATGAAAGCTCGTGTCACCGTTACCCTGAAAACCGGTATTCTCGACCCGCAAGGCAAGGCCATAGAGGGCGCGTTGCGCTCGCTCGGGGTCGAGGGCATAGCCTCGGTGCGACAGGGCAAAGTATTCGATATCGAGATCGATGGCGGCGACTCGAAGACGGCCGAGGCGCTGCTCAAGGAAGCCGCCGACAAGCTGCTGGCGAACACGGTGATTGAGAATTATGATGTCAAAGTTCTTGGCTGAGGGCTAACAAATGGCCGAAGTGACCAACGAACTGATGTTTGAGGTTTTGAAGTCTGTTCAGGCTCGGCTTGAGCAGGTCGATGGCAAGGTCGACGAGGTCAAGCAGGAGCTTCAGGGTGTTCGGTCGCAATTGATCGGCATTCATCAGGAACTGGGCGGAATTCATTCGACCCTGGCTCGCCACGAGACGCGCCTCGACCGGATCGAGAAGCGACTCGACCTTACGGATGTGTCGATCCAGTGAAAGCCGCCGTCGTCGTCTTCCCCGGAATCAATCGCGAGCGCGACATGGCGCGCACGCTGCGGCTTGTGTCCGGTGTCGCACCCAGCATGGTCTGGCATGCAGAACCGGAACTGCCGGCCGGTACCGATCTGGTGGTCGTACCCGGCGGCTTTTCTTACGGCGACTATCTGCGCTGCGGCGCCATCGCGGCGCGCTCGCCGGTCATGGATGCGGTGCGCGGTTTCGCCGCCAAAGGCGGGCTGGTGCTCGGCGTCTGCAACGGCTTTCAGATTTTATGCGAAGCTGGCCTTCTGCCGGGCGTGCTGATGCGCAATGAGAACCTGCGCTTCATCTGTCGCGATGTTTATCTCAAGGTCGAGCGCTCCGATCTCGCCTTCACCCGTGGCTACAACGCCGGGCAGGTGATCCGCGTGCCGGTGGCGCACGGCGAGGGTAATTACATCGCCGACGGCGAGACCATCGCGCGGCTGGAAGGCGAGGGGCGCGTCGTGTTCCGCTATGCGTCGCCGGACGGCATGATCGACCCGGACTGGAATCACAACGGCGCGATCAATGCGATTGCCGGCATCGTCAACGAGGGCGGCAACGTCCTCGGGATGATGCCGCATCCGGAAAATCATGTCGAAGCGTCGATCGGCTCGACCGACGGGCGTGGCCTGTTCGCCGGTTTGGCGGAAGTGTTGAAGAAGGCGGCATGACGACTTCGCCTCGCCCGCAAGCGGGTGAGGGAAGGAAGCACAGAGCGCGGAATTTCCAGTGACCGTTACCGACACAAAAATCACCCCCGAACTCGTCGCCGAGCACGGGCTCAAGCCCGACGAGTATGCGCGCATACTCGACCTGATCGGGCGTGAGCCGACTTTGACCGAACTCGGCATTTTTTCGGCGATGTGGAACGAGCACTGCTCGTACAAGTCCTCCAAGGTCCATTTGCGCGGCCTGCCGACCAAGGGCCCGCACGTCATCCAGGGTCCGGGCGAAAATGCCGGCGTCATCGATATCGGCGACGGCATGGCCTGCGTCTTCAAGATGGAGAGCCACAATCACCCGAGCTACATCGAGCCGTATCAGGGCGCGGCGACCGGCGTCGGCGGCATCTTGCGCGATGTGTTCACGATGGGCGCGCGGCCGATCGCGTGCCTGAACGCTTTGAGCTTCGGCGCGCCGGAACATCCGAAAACACGGCATCTGGTGTCCGGCGTCGTCGCCGGCATCGGCGGTTACGGCAATTCGTTCGGCGTGCCCACGGTCGGCGGCTCGGTGCGGTTTCATTCGCGCTATGACGGCAACATTCTCGTCAATGCGATGGCGGTGGGCCTCGCCGAGAAAGACAAGATTTTCTATGCGGCAGCCTCGGGCGTCGGCATGCCGATCGTCTATCTCGGCTCGAAGACGGGCCGCGACGGCATTCATGGCGCGTCGATGGCGTCGGCTGAATTCGACGATGACAGCGATGAGAAACGCCCGACCGTGCAGGTCGGCGATCCGTTCTCGGAAAAACTTTTGCTCGAAGCCTGTCTCGAGATCATGGCCAAAGGCTGCGTCATTGCGATCCAGGACATGGGCGCGGCGGGCCTGACGTCGTCGGCCACCGAGATGGGCGCCAAAGGCGACCTCGGCGTGACGCTCGATCTCGACAAGGTGCCGTGCCGCGAAGAAGGCATGACGGCCTACGAGATGATGCTGTCGGAATCGCAAGAGCGCATGCTCATGGTGCTCAAGCCCGACCGGGAGCAGGAGGCGGAGGCGATCTTCCGCAAATGGGGCCTCGACTTCGCGGTGGTCGGCGAGACCACGCCAACCAAGCGCTTCATCGTCAAGCATCGCGGGCAGGTGATGGCCGATCTGCCGATCAAGCAGCTCGGCGACAGCGCGCCGGAATACAAACGGCCGTTCGTGAGCCTGGCGAAACTGCCGGTGATCGAAGCCGACACCGTCGAACCGAAGGGCAGCATTGCCGATGCGCTGGAGCGGCTGCTGGCGACGCCCGATCTTTGCTCGAAGCGCTGGGTGTGGGAGCAGTACGATCACATCATCGGGGGCAACACCGTGCAGCGGCCGGGGGGCGATGCCGCGGTGGTGCGGGTGCTGGAGGGGCCCAAGGCGCTCGCGATGACCACCGACGTGACGCCGCGCTACTGCGAGGCCAACCCGTTCGAGGGCGGCAAGCAGGCGGTGGCCGAATGCTGGCGCAATCTCACGGCGGTCGGCGCCAGGCCGCTGGCGATCACCGATAATCTGAATTTCGGCAACCCGGAAAAACCGGAGATCATGGGCCAGTTCGTCGGCTGCGTGCGCGGCATCGCGGAAGCCTGCAAGGCGCTCGATTTCCCGGTCGTGTCCGGCAATGTGTCGCTTTACAACGAGACCAACGGCAAGGCGATCCTGCCGACACCGTCAATCGGCGGCGTGGGATTGATCGACGACTTCGCCAAATCGGCCACGCTGGCATTCAAGAAAGCCGGCGAGGCGATCCTGCTGGTCGGCGAGACCACCGGCTGGCTCGGCCAGTCGATGTACCTGCGCGAGATTTGCAGCCGCGAAGAGGGCGCGCCGCCGCCGGTCGATCTGATCGAGGAGCGCGAGAACGGCGACTTCGTGCGGAGCCTCATCACCGACGACGCGGCGACCGCCGTGCATGACCTGTCCGACGGCGGGCTGCTGGTGGCGCTGGCGGAGATGGCGCTGGCCTCAGGCGTCGGCGCCAAATGCGACGCCGCGCCCGATGATATTCCGGCGCATGCCTATTGGTTCGGCGAGGATCAGGCCCGCTACATCGTCACCGTGCCGGCGGGGGCGGTCGATCTTGTGATGTCGCGGGCGCGCAATGCCAGCGTGCTGGTCTCGCGTATCGGCACGACCGGCGGCGACGCGCTCGCGCTTGACGGCGAGCGGCCGCTGCCCGTCGCAGGGCTCAAGGAAAAGTCCGAAGGCTGGCTGCCGGCCTATATGGCGGGCGAGGCTTAGGCTCTCCTCTCAAACCAGCGTGCCGGGCTCGGCCGCCGTCAGGCGGCCGAGCAATTTCCCCAGTGTCTGGATCTCGTCATCGGTCCAGCGATCACTCAACAAATCGGCCGAACTTTGCGCCAACGTCTCGCGCACTTCGCCGATGGTCGCGCGGCCGGCTTGCGTCAGCACGACATAAGCGCGCCGTGCATCGCGCGCATCGGACTGGCGGGAGACCAGGCCGATCTTCTCCATCGGCGCGGCCATGCGCGTGACGGTGGAGGGGCTCAGGTGCATCCGCTTGGCCAGATCGACGCGGGTCAGCCGCTGCTGCGGTGCGCGTTCGAGGTACATCAGCAGCAACGCTTCGTTCAGCGATACGCCGTGGCCGAGCCGGAAACGGTCCTGAATGAGCGCAGCGGCGCGCAGCAGATTCATGACTGTGCCAAAGGGGGCAAGAGAGAGTTCAGGAAAGGGTTCACGGGACATGGTGCTCACCGGGGTTTTTGACATGAGTCGGATATAGGCCGGTATCTTTCCGTATGCAAGTATATAGGCAACAACATTGCCGATTTTTTACAGCGCCATCATTTCGCTCGGGCTGTCTTGCTCCTGTTGTTTTGAACCTGGCTTCGACGGGAATGCCGGTACATTCCGCTAAATCTGCTAAACTGGAGTCGCGAAGACGGAGCGTGAAACCGATGGCGATGGACGCAGGCGAAATCGAGCGGCTGATCAAGGAAGGCATCCCGGATGCCGAGGTCTCGATCCGGGATCTGGCCGGTGACGGCAACCACTATGCCGCGACGGTGCTTGCCGCGTCGTTTCAGGGCAAGTCGCGGGTCCAGCAGCACCAACTGGTCTATCAGGCGCTAAAAGGTCAGATGGGCGGCGTGCTGCATGCGCTGGCCTTGCAAACCGGCACGCCGTAGGCTGCCTGTGCTTTAGGCCTGCCTCATCGTAGGCCGCATAGGCCCTTGCCTCCGAGTGAGGCCTTTACCGATAGGCCGATATGCGCCCTGTGCGCTGCGTCGGAACCCGCTTGGGTTTGCGCCTTAAATCGCGCTACATATATGCGTCAAGAGAGTTTGCGGCGCCTTATCGAGCGCGCATCGCCATTAGACAGGATTTGGGAAGCCATGGGCATCGAGCAATTCATCGACAATGAAGTGAAGGCCAACGACGTGGTGCTGTTCATGAAGGGCACGCCGCAGTTTCCGCAGTGCGGGTTCTCCGGCCAGGTCGTGCAAATCCTCGATCACCTCGGCGTCGCGTACAAAGGCCTCAACGTGCTCGAATCCGCCGACCTGCGCGACGGCATCAAGGCCTATTCGAACTGGCCGACCATTCCGCAGCTTTACGTGAAGGGCGAGTTCGTCGGCGGTTGCGACATCGTGCGCGAGATGTTTCAGGCCGGTGAATTGCAGCAGACGCTCAAGGACAAGGGCGTGCCGGTAGCAGCGCAAGCTTAGTCGAGCGATAATTTTTCGGTTGGCATTGCGTCATCTTCCGCTCATTCCCGCGAAGGCGGGAATCCAGTGTTGAACTAAAGGTCTGGGTCCCCGCTTCCGCGGGGACGAGCGGAGCGGGTTGCTAGCTCACCGCCACGAAGCGATACGCCCCGTCCTTGCGCTCAACCATCCCGACACCCGGATAGGGCAAGTGGAAGCCGATCAGCTTCGAGCGATCGGTGGCGAGGCGATCGAGCAATTTTTTGCGCGTCGTGACAGCCTGATCCGGGACATGATCGGCAGTCGGCTTCCATTCCGGATGCGCGAATGAAATTAGCGGATGCGTGAGGACGTCGCCGCCGACGATCAAGCCGTCGCCTCCGGCAAGTGCTAGCGAGACGTGGCCTTGGGTATGGCCAGGCGTCGCGACGATGTGCAGGCCACTCACGATCTCGTCGCCATCCTTGAAAACCTTCACGCGATCCTTGATCGCGGCGTAATTGCGCCGCGCGCCGGTGACGAATCCGGCGCGTTCCGCCGGCAGCCCACGCGTCGCATTGTCGCCGTGCCAGAAGTCCCATTCGGTCGCGCCGACGTGAAACGTGGCGTTGGCAAGCGTGAGGTCGTCGAGTTCATCGACCGCGCCCCAGAGGTGATCCGGATGGCCGTGGGTGAAAATCACCTTGGTGATCGCCTGCTTGTCGATGCCGGCGGCTTTGAGATTGTCCCACAGCTTGCCGGCGGTCGGCATGAAGCGGTCGCCCGATCCCATGTCGACCAGGATGAGATCGCTGCCGGCGCGGATCAGCGTGACGTTGGTCGGCGACTCATAGTTGGCGCCGGTTTGGTCGGCGGCCTCGAGCAACGCCGCGCGCTCGGCGGACGGGGCATCCGGCGCGAGAAACGTCGTCGGCAGCACCAGATGGCCGTCGCTGACGATCGTGATGTCGAAAGTACCGTGCTTGAATGTGTGCGGCGTCGCGGCCAAGGCGGGCAGGGTATGCGCCGCCGCGGTGGCGGCGGTGGCGGCAAGCAGTGCGCGGCGGGTGAGGCGTGTCATGGGCCGACAATAGCAAAAAGCCCCCGCTTTGTGAGCGGGGGCTTTGTATCGGCAGATCGCGTCGGCGCTTAGCGCGAATAGTATTCCACCACCAGATGCGGCTCCATCTGAACCGGGTAGGGCACGTCGGTGAACACCGGCACGCGCGACATCTTGGCGGTCAGCTTGCCGGTATCGACATCGATGTAGTCGGG
>JBEPUC010000073.1:0-10266 GCA_041691675.1 Hyphomicrobiales bacterium
CTTCCATGCGGATGAGATAGCGGTCGTAGCAGTCGCCGTTCTTGCCGACCGGAATGTCGAATTCGAGTTCGTTGTAGCACTCGTAGGGCTGCGATTTGCGCAGGTCCCAGGCCGCGCCCGAGCCGCGCACCATGACACCGGAGAAACCCCAGTTCCAGGCGTCTTCCAGTTTGACGATGGCGATATCGACGTTACGCTGTTTGAAAATGCGGTTGCCGGTCAAAAGGCGGTCGAGATCATCGACTACCTTCAAAAACGGATCGCAGAAATTATAAACGTCGTCGATCAGTTGCGCCGGCATGTCCTGATGGACGCCGCCCGGCCGGAAATAAGCCGCATGCATGCGCGAGCCGGAAACCCGCTCGTAGAACACCATGAGCTTTTCGCGTTCCTCGAAGCCCCACAGCGGCGGCGTCAGTGCGCCGACGTCCATGGCCTGCGTCGTGACGTTGAGAAGGTGCGACAGCAACCGCCCGATTTCGGAATATAGAACGCGGATCAATTGTGCGCGCCTGGGCACCTGAATGCCGAGCAGCTTTTCGACCGCGAGGCAGAACGCGTGTTCCTGATTCATCGGCGCGACATAGTCGAGCCGGTCGAAATACGGCACCGCCTGCAAGTAAGTCTTATGCTCGATCAGTTTCTCGGTGCCGCGATGGAGCAAACCGATATGCGGATCGACGCGATCGACGATCTCGCCGTCGAGCTCCAGCACAAGACGAAGCACGCCGTGAGCGGCCGGATGCTGCGGCCCGAAATTGATGGTGAAGTTGCGGACTGCCGTTTCGACCATTACGGCGACACCTTCTTCTCAGGCTCGCCGGTAAGCTTGTTGCCCTGCCCTGGCTCCAGCGGCGCTTTGGCTTTCTCATCGCCCGGCAGCACATATTCGGTGCCTTCCCACGGCGAGAGGAAGTCGAACGAGCGAAATTCCTGCGTCAGCTTCACCTTGTCGTAAACGACGCGCTTCTGCTCGTCGTCGTAGCGCACCTCGACGAAGCCGGTCAGCGGAAAATCCTTGCGCAGCGGATGGCCCTCGAAACCGTAGTCGGTCAGGATGCGCCGCATGTCCGGGTGGCCCGTGAACAGCACGCCGTAGAGATCGTAAGTCTCGCGTTCGAACCAGTCGGCGCCGCGGAACACGTCGATCAGCGACGGCACCGGCGTGACTTCGTCGGTTGCGCATTTGACTCGGATGCGCTGGTTCAGCCGCGGCGACAGGAAATGATAAACCACGTCGAAGCGATGTTCGCGGCCGGGAAAATCGACGGCTGTGATGTCGATAAAACAGATGAATTGGCATGCCGGATCGTCGCGCAGGAAGGTCGCGACCTTGACGATGTCGGCGGCGTTCGCCGTCAATGTCAGTTCGTCGCGCACAACCTCGTGGCCGTAGACCGCGCCGGAGAGCGCGGTTTTGATGGTTGCACCAAGATTTTCCAGCAAATCCATGCTTCAGCCTCTTGGCGAACGACGAATAGCGAATAGCGAACAGGAAAAACCGGCCGTCATTGTCTCATTTTTCCTGTTCGCTATTCGCCACTCGCTATTCGCCGCTTCTATCTTTCGATCGTGCCGGTGCGGCGAATCTTCTTTTGCAGCAGCAGCACGCCATAGAGCAGCGCTTCGGCGGTGGGCGGACAGCCCGGCACGTAGATATCGACAGGCACGATACGGTCGCAGCCGCGCACCACCGAATAGGAATAGTGATAGTAGCCGCCGCCATTGGCGCACGATCCCATCGAGATGACGTAGCGCGGCTCCGGCATCTGGTCGTAAACCTTGCGGAGCGCGGGCGCCATTTTGTTGGTCAGCGTGCCGGCTACGATCATCACGTCGGACTGGCGCGGGGACGCGCGCGGGGCAAAGCCGAAACGCTCGGCGTCGTAGCGCGGCATCGACATCTGCATCATCTCGACCGCGCAGCACGCCAGACCGAACGTCATCCACATCAACGAGCCGGTGCGCGCCCAGGTAATCAGGTCGTCGGCAGCGGCGACGATAAAGCCTTTATCGGCAAGCTCATTGTTGACGCCGGCGAAAAAAGGATCGTCGGCCCCGACCGGCTTGCCGGTCCGGGGATCGAGGACGCCGCGCGGCGCGGGTGCGACCATGGTCGTTGCAGAAGTCATGCTAATGTCCTGAAGGCGGCGCTCAATCCCATTCGAGCGCGCCCTTCTTCCACTCATATATGAAGCCGATGGTGAGTATGCCGAGGAAAATCATCATCGCCCAGAATCCGAATACGCCGACGCTCTTGAAGGCGACCGCCCACGGAAACAGGAAGCTGACTTCGAGATCGAAGATGATGAACAGGATGGCGACCAGATAGAATCGCACGTCGAATTTCATGCGGGCGTCGTCGAAGGCGTTAAAGCCGCATTCGTAGGCCGAGAGCTTTTCCGGGTCCGGCGCGCTGAAGGCGGCAATAAAGGGAACCACCAGCAGCGCGAGCCCGATGACCAGCGCCACCGCGATGAATATGACCAGGGGCAGATAGTCCAGCAGCAATGCATTCATAGGCGAACCTCAGCGAGCAGCCGCGCCCCGACCCGGTGATAATCCCGTCATCCCATTTAGCCGCTCGGCAGTCGAAACCGGCGCCCGAAGGGGCGGCCCGAGACGGAGCCTGAGCCGCACAAAACGCCAAAAAAACAAGGTCTTGTTTGGAAGCGCTTTAAGGACGGCAGCGGTTGAGGCTTAGCGCAGCGCACAATGGGAGGCAAGCCAACTTTGGGGAACCATCCACGAGCATGTCCGCCCTCGCACCCGCGCGAGTTACTCCGATTGACAGGCGCGTGACGCGCACTCGATAGTCCCGCTCCGCGCCAGAAGAAAAGCACCACCGTTGGGGGACGTACAATGGCAACACGACAGTGGTTCGCCGTACTCGCATTGCTTGCAAGCGCGCTATTTTTGCCGGCGGCGCCGGGCGTCGCGGCCGACTACCCGACGCGGCCTATCAGGGTCATTGTGCCATTCGGCGCCGGTGGGCCGACCGATGTCTATGCCCGTGCAATTGCCTCGGAACTGCAGAAATCGCTGCATGAAACTTTCGTAATGGAAAACCGGCCCGGCGCCGGCACCACCATCGGCACCAATGCGGTCGCCACGGCGGCCCCCGACGGCTACACGTTGCTGATGGTCTCCGGTACGCAGACCGTCAACGAGACGCTTTACGGCAAAAAACCCTACCACTTGATGCACGATCTGGTGCCGATCGCCCCGTTGATCGAGACCGACCTGGTGCTGGTGGTCAATCCCAAGGTTCCCGCCAAGAATCTGCGGGAACTGGTGGCGCTGGCGAAGAGCAAACCCGGAGCGCTTAATTTCGGCTCCTCCGGCCCTGGCTCGAATTACCACATGGCCGCCGAGCTTTTGAAAAACATTACCGGCATCGATATCGTGCACGTGCCCTACAAGGGCTCGACAGGAATGCGCACCGATATACTCAGCGGCGAGATTCAGATGCTGTTCGACAGCGTCCCGACCATGGCGCCGCTGATCAAGCAAGGTCTGGTGCGCCCCCTCGGTGTGAGCGGCAAAGTCCGATCCCCGATCCTGCCCGACGTGCCGACGTTAGACGAAGCCGGCGCCAAGGACTTTCAAGCTTCCCTCTGGGTTGGCTTCATGGCGCCGCACGGTACGCCGAAACCGATCGTCGATCTTCTCAACAAGGAGATTACCAAGGCGGTGACGCTGCCCTCCCTGAAGAAGACCTGGGAGGAACAAGGCGCCACACCGATGACGATGACGCAGCCCGAATTCGCCCTCTTCATGCAGGCGCAGATCGACAAATGGGCTGGTATCATCGCGGCCAATCACATCAAGCCGGTCAACTGACGCGCTGATCGAAATGACATAACGATCGAAAAAGACATGCTGCACGAAAGACATGGGATGGACGCGTAATGAATGAAATGACGAAGCCCGCTGCCGCCGCCGTCACGGGCGACGAGCACTGGACCACGCGCGAGCCCGGCGTGAAATTGTTCCTCTGGAACAAGAGCGCCGGCGATCCCGCACGGACCATCGGCACCATCCTGTTCGTTCATGGTTCGTCGATGGCGGGCCAGCCGACCTTCGACCTCCAGGTGCCCGGCCGACCGTCGTCCTCGGCGATGGATCACTTCGCCCGCCTCGGCTACGACTGCTGGAGCGTCGACATGGAGGGCTACGGCCGCTCCACCAAGGACCGCGACAATAACGCGCCGATCTCGCAGGGCGCAGACGACTGTCACGCCGCCGCGCTGTATATCCGGAATTTGCGCGGCAACCGGCCGATGATGGTCTACGGCATTTCGTCAGGGGCGCTGCGCGCAGCGCTGTTCGCCGAGCGCCACCCGGAAATGGTGGCGCGGCTGGCGCTCGACGCCTTTGTCTGGACCGGCGAAGGCTCCCCCACCCTCGAACAGCGCCGCAAGCGGCTGCCGGAATTCATCGCCAAGAACCGGCGGCCGATGGACAAGGCCTTCATCCATTCGGTGTTCGACCGCGACCATCCGGACACCGCCGAGCGCCGCGTCATCGAGGCCTTCGCCGACGCCGTGGTGGCGCTCGACGATTCGGTGCCGACCGGGACGTATGTCGATATGTGCTCGAAGCTGCCGGTCAATGACCCGAATAAGATTACGGTGCCAACGCTGATCATGCGCGGTCAGCACGACGGCATCGCCGCGATGGATGACCTGTTGAAGTTCTTCGCCAAATTGCCGAATCCGGACAAGCAATTCACCGTCATGTCCGGCATTTCGCACGCCAGCTTTCAGCAGAAGAACTACATGATGGTGTACCACATCCTGGCGAACTGGTTCGCCCAGCCGGAACCGGTGTATAAGGGCTGATCGCTCCTCCGATTCAAAATCAAGATGCCTGACGGTTCCGCTTCCGCCCATCTTTACAAGCCGAAATTCGCGACCGTCCTGACGGAAGGCTACCGCCTTGAGTCGTTCCGACGCGATGTGATCGCGGCATTGACGGTTGCAATCGTCGCCTTGCCATTATCGATGGCGATTGCTGTCGCCTCGGGCGTATCGCCGGACCGCGGCCTCTATACCGCGATCATTGGCGGCTTTCTGGTTTCGGCGCTGGGCGGCAGCCGGTTCCAGATCGGCGGGCCTGCCGGCGCATTTATCGTTATCGTCGCTGCGACAGTCGGTAAATTCGGCGTCGATGGCCTGCTGCTCACGGTGCTGGTTTCAGGCGCGATGCTGACCTTGATCGGTCTTTCGCGGCTTGGATCGCTGATCCGTTACATTCCTCATGCGGTAACGGTCGGCTTCACCTGCGGAATCGCCGTCACCATTCTGGCGAGCCAGATCAAGGACCTCGCCGGCATGACCTTGCGAGGACCGGAGCCCGGGCCGCTGCTGCCTAAACTCGCCGCTCTTGGCCAGGCATTGCCCAGCATCAGCATCCCCGCGCTTTCGATCGGCGTCGGGACGGCCGCTTTGATTTTCCTGTTGCGGCGCTGGCGTCCGGCATTTCCCGGTATGCTGATCGCCGTGGTCGCCGCAGCGCTCATTACGACGTTGCTGGCGTTACCGGTTGAAACCATCGGCAGCCATTTTGGTGGCATTCCGCGCACGCTGCCGGCGCCGCAACTGCCGCCCATAAACGTCTCGCTGTTGCTCGACATCCTGCCTTCGGCGTTGTCATTCACGCTCCTCGGCGGCGTCGAGAGCCTGTTATCGGCCAAGGTCGCCGACGGCATGACCGGCCGCAAGCACCGCTCTAATATGGAGTTGGTCGCGCAGGGCATCGCCAACATGGTATCGGCCCTGTTCGGCGGCATCAGCGTCACCGGGACCATCGCGCGAACCGCCACCAACATCCGCGCCGGCGCGCGCAGCCCGGTCTCCGGAATGTTGCACTCGGCGTTCCTGTTGCTTTTCGTCGTCGTCGCTGCGCCGCTCGCGGATTTCATTCCATTGGCGGCTCTCGCCGGCGTGCTGGTGGTCGTATCGTGGCAAATGGCGGAGAAAGCCGCGTTCGTTGTTCTAATACGCCAGTGGCGCGGCGCGCTTGTCCTGCTCGCGACCCTCTTGCTGACGCTGCTTATGAATCTTACCGTTGGCATCGTGACCGGATGCCTGCTAGCCGCGGTCATTGCCTTCTTCGGCCGTCCGCTGTCGAGCGAAGATAATTCCGCCTAGACTAACAGCCGAGCTTGCTGGCCACGTCGCTGAGATCGCTGCCCGCCACATCGACCGGCGCGCCCGGTCCGGTTTCGCCGGTCCCCGGGCCGTGTTCGTTCGGGCGGGCGATATGGCCGGTGCGAAGACCGCACGCGGCCGCAGCAACCAGGTCCCTGGTATGCGCGGCCATCATCATGCATTCGCCGGGCGGCAGATTGAACGCCGCACAGGCGGCCAGATAAACGCCCGGTTTTGGTTTGTAGTCGCCGGCAACCTCGGCGCCGAGAATGGCATCCCACGGCAGATCATTGCGGCGAGCGAGATCGACCATCAACGAAATATTGCCGTTCGAGCACGGCGCGAGCAGAAATTTGCTTTTAAGCCGCTTGAGCGCCGCCGGGACTTCCGGCCAAGCATCGAGCCGGTGCCAGGCCAGCGTCAGGTTATGCAATACCGTGTCTGACAGGTCCGACACGCCGAAGCGTGGCAGGAAACGTTCGAGGTTGCGCCGGTGCAGCACGTCTAGCTTGCTGAACGGAATGCGGCCGGACCGCACCTCCTCCATGCCGGGCTGGTACTCGCCGCGCCACGCATCGGCGAAGGCGAGCCAATCGAGCTTGTAGCCGAGCGGCTCCAGAATGAGCCGGGACTCTCGCGCGATCGACGTGCGCCAGTCGACCATGGTTCCAAAAACGTCGAAAAACAGGGCTTTGACGACCGGCACACTATGGGACATCGACGGCAACTCCGATCCTCTGGGCCATCGCCCCGACTCCGTTTTTCATGTCGGAAGTGACGGCTAAGATCTCTTATCACAGAAAATCGCTCTCACTCCCAATGGAAGCTAATCGCGTTTCCCCGACGCGCCCAACTCGAGGTTCGCCAGCTTTTCGCTGAGTTTCGCAACCGCGGTGTGGTCCTGCCCCTTGCCCAACATGGCAGCGGCCGACGCCCACATCTCCCGGCAAAGCGCTGCAAACGGCACAGGCGTCGCCGTCTCGCGCGCAAGATCGAGAGCGATCGTCAAGTCCTTCGCCATCAGGTCGAGGCCGAAGCCGGCATTGAAGGCGCGCGACAGCACGAACTGCTTGAACTTCTTCTGCGTCGAATTGTTCATGCCGGTCGAAGCGTTGAGAATATCGACCATCACCGCCTCGTCGATGCCGAACTTGCTGCCGATCAGCAGCGCCTCGATGCCGATCAGGAAGCCGCCGGCCGATACCAGATTGTTCAGCGCCTTCATGGCATGCGCGCTGCCGACCTCGCCGACGCGCGTGACCGACGTGCCCATCGCCTGAAGGATCGGCTTGACACGCTCGATCACGGCGGCGTCGCCGCCGACCATGATTGCAAGTTCGCCGGTCTTGGCGCGCGGCACGCCCCCCGATACCGGCGCGTCGATCAGCACGCCATCTTTGGCCGCGACCTGCTCGGCGAGTTCGCGCGTGCGCGAGGGCATGCCCGAACTCATCTCGACCACGATGCTGCCGGGACGCAAACCCGCCAGTACACCATCGTCGCCTGCGAGCGCCTGCGCCACGTCGTTGCTGGTCGGCAGCATGGTGATGATGACGTCGCTGGCGCGCGCGAGCGCGGCGTTGCTTGTCACGGCCACCGCGCCGGTCTCCTTGGCGAATTCGCCGGCGCGACCCGGCACGGCATCAATCGCGGACAGTGAAAAGCCCGCCTGGCGGATGCGCGCGCCCATCGGCCAGCCCATGCTGCCGATGCCGATCAACCCGATTTTCTGAGCTGTCATGGTTGGGCTCTCCGGTCGGGCCGTGTCGATTGATTGGTCATTTCGCTTTCCTTTCGGATTGTGGCCGGTGCCATTGAGGGACGCCAATGTGCCCGTAATCCACGGTCAAGGCATGGGTCGCGGGACGGCAACAAGCGACCGGAGTTAACGTACTGAAAATACATGAAAATGATGGCTGGCGGGAGCGACGGGACTCGAACCCGCGACCTCTGCCGTGACAGGGCAGCGCTCTAACCAACTGAGCTACGCCCCCGCGGGCGTCGGATCGAGATAGAGGGGGCCGGACTCCAAGTCAAGGCGCACCGGCCGAGAGCCGCCACAATTGCAGAAATGCCTTATTTACCGCGAATATTCGATGGTCAGACCGCCCCCGAATCGTCTATGCGGGCAGAACGTTTGGCGCTTCGCCGAACATGCGGATCAAGAGGAGGGTCCCCCTGATGGCTACGGCACCTGGAAAAGCCCCGACACCGGCGACGGTCACGTTGAAGCATCTCGCCGCAGCGCTCGCGGAATCGCATGAGATGTCGAAAAAGCAAGCGGAAGCGGTACTTGGCGATTTCGTCGGCAACATCGTCAAGCATCTGAAGAAAGGCGAGCGTATTCGCATCGGCGGCCTCGGCATCCTTCAGGTGCGCAAGCGCGCCGCGCGCATCGGCCGCAACCCTGCGACGGGCGAACAGATTCAGATCAAGGCCAGCAAGAAAGTCGCGTTCCGCGCATCGAAGGAACTCAAGGAAGCGGTCTGATCCGACGCGGACTGGACTCTCCGGCATCATCGGCGGCAGGCTCCGAAGGCACAGCGCCTCGGGCCTGCCGTTTTCGTTTGCGCGGCGCGCTCTATAGCGTTTTCGAGCGAAGTGGGTACCGGTTCGCGTGAAGAAAACGCGTCAAAACAAAAAGTTAGAGCCCCGGCTTTGATTCCATCAAAGCCGGAAAGGCTCTAAGAGAATTGGTTCAAGTAGGTTTCCGCCAATGCCGCCTGCCCCCGCGTTCGACTACACCGTCACCGAGCGTTTCCTGCGCTACGTCACGATCGATACGCAGTCCGATCCGGAATCGCCGACCTGTCCCTCGACGGAAAAGCAGAAAGATCTCGGCCGGCTGCTGGTTTCGGAATTGCATGAGATCGGGCTCGACGACGCCGCCATCGACAATAACGGCTATGTCTACGCCACGCTGGCGGCAAACACCGCCAAAGCGGTGCCGGTCATCTGCTTCTGCTCGCACATGGATACCTCGCCCGATTGCTCCGGCAAGGGCGTCAAGCCGCAGGTCTGGCGCAGCTACCAGGGCGGCGACATCACCCTGCCCGGCGACCCGAGTCAGATCATCCGCGCCGCGGAGCACCCCGCACTCGCCACGCAGATCGGCAACGACATTGTGACCTCCGACGGCACAACGCTGTTGGGAGCCGACAACAAAGCCGGCCTCGCAGAGATTGTCGATGCGATGCGCTGTCTCGTGCGCAATCCGCAGCTCAAGCATGGCGTCATCAAGGTGCTGTTCACGCCGGATGAGGAGATCGGCCGCGGTGTCGACAAGGCCGACCTGAAACGGCTCGGCGCCGACTTCGCCTATACGATCGATGGCGAGAGCGCCGGTCATATCGAGGACGAAACGTTCTCGGCCGATGCCGCCACCATCATCATCGACGGCGTCAGCGCTCACCCAGGATTTGCCAAAAGCGCGATGGAAAACGCCATCAAGATCGCCGCTCGCGTCATCGACGCGCTGCCCAAGGATACCTGCTCGCCCGAGACCACCGAGGGCAAGGAAGGCTTCATCCACCCGCACGGCCTTTCCGCCGCGCTCGGTCAGGCGACGTTGAAATTCATCCTCCGCGATTTCACCGAGAACGGCCTGCGCGACAAGGCGACGCTTCTGGAAACAACCGTCAAGGACGTACTGCGCGACTACCCCCGCTCGAGCTACCGGATGGAAGTTACGCAGCAGTACCGCAACATGAAGGAAGTGCTCGACCGTCATCCACAGGTGGTCGACAACGCCATGGAAGCCGTGCGCCGCGCCGGGCTCGCGCCTGTGACCGGCAGCATCCGTGGCGGCACCGACGGGTCGCGGCTGTCGTTCATGGATCTGCCCTGCCCCAATATCTTTGCCGGCGAACACGCGTTCCACTCGACGCTGGAATGGGTGTCGGTGCAGGACATGCAAGCGGCGGTGCGCACCATCGTGCATCTGGCGGCGATTTGGGAAGAGCGGGCTTAATCAGCCTATCTTCACATTCGCGTACAGTGGACAACTTTCGCGATCAAGCTCGCCCGCCGAGCCGTAACTCGCGTAGCGAGCGAAGGCTGGTGGGCGATGACGGACTCGAACCGCCGACATCCTCCGTGTAAAGGAGGCGCT
>JBEPUC010000074.1:0-9947 GCA_041691675.1 Hyphomicrobiales bacterium
GGCAAGGTGGCGCGCGGCGGCATCCGCTGGTCCGACCGGCCGCAGGATTTCCGCACCGAGGTGCTCGGGCTGGTGAAGGCGCAACAGGTCAAGAACGCGGTGATCGTGCCGGTCGGCGCCAAAGGCGGCTTCGTGCCCAAGCTGATGCCGAAGAACGCCTCGCGCGACGTCGTGCAGGCCGAGGGCATCGCGACGTACAAATTGTTCATCGGCACGCTGCTGGACATCACCGACAATTACGCGCCGGATGGCAAGATCATTCCGCCCGCCGACGTGGTGCGGCATGAGGGCGACGACCCCTATCTCGTCGTCGCCGCCGACAAGGGCACCGCGACGTTCTCCGACATCGCCAACGCGCTGTCGATCGAGCATGGCTACTGGCTCGGCGACGCTTTCGCCTCGGGCGGTTCGGTCGGTTATGACCACAAGGCGATGGGCATTACCGCGCGCGGCGCCTGGGAGTCGGTCAAGCGTCACTTCCGCGAGATGGATATCGACATCGGCGTGACGCCGTTCACCGCCATCGGCGTCGGCGACATGTCGGGCGACGTGTTCGGAAACGGCATGTTGCGCGAGGAGACGACCAAGCTTCTCGCGGCGTTCGATCATCGCGACATCTTCATCGATCCCGATCCCGATCCGAAAGCGGCCTTCGCCGAGCGAGCGCGGCTGTTCGCGCTGCCGCGCTCAAGCTGGCAGGATTACAACAAGGCGCTGATTTCCAAGGGCGGCGGCGTGTTTCCGCGGTCCTCGAAAGAAATCCGGTTGCCGCCGGAAGCGCAGAAGCTCATCGGCGTCGGTGAAAGCGTAACGCCGCAAGCGCTGATGAAGGCGATCCTGAAAATGCCGGCCGATCTGCTATTCTTCGGCGGCATCGGCACCTATGTCCGCGCCTCGACGGAAAACGACGAAGCGGCGGGCGACCGCGCCAATGATGCGATCCGCATTACCGGGTCCGATCTGCGCGTGAAGGTGATCGGCGAGGGCGCCAATCTCGGCATGACCCAGCGCGGCCGCATCGAGGCGGCGCTCAATGGCATCCGGCTCAACACCGACGCCATCGACAATTCCGCCGGCGTCAACACCTCGGACGTCGAGGTCAACATCAAGATCGCGCTCAGCGTGCCGGTGCGCGAGGGCACGATGACCGAGGAGGCGCGCAACGCGCAGCTTGCCGAGATGACCGAGGAGGTCGGCCATCTGGTGTTGCGCAACAATTATCAGCAGACGCTGGCGATCTCGCTGGCGCAGCGGCGCGGACTGGAAGACCTCGGGTTTCAGCAACGCCTGATGCAGACGCTGGAGCAGCAGGGCCTGCTCGACCGCGCTGTGGAATTCCTGCCGGACGAAATGGCTATCGCCGAGCGCCGCAAGCGCAACCAGCCGCTGACGCGGCCGGAGCTTGCGGTGCTGCTGGCTTACGCCAAGCTGACGCTGTACTCGGAATTGCTCGATTCGACGGTGCCGGACGATCCCTATCTCGGCCGCGAACTGGCGCGCTATTTTCCCAAGGTGATGTCGGAGAAGTATCCCGACGCGCTGCATAAACACCGGTTGCGGCGTGAGATCATCGCCACGCAACTGACCAATTCGATGATCAACCGTGGCGGCTCGACGCTGATCGTGCGTATCGGCGATCAGACCGGCTCAGCGCCATCGTCGATTGCCGCTGCGTTTGCGGCGGTGCGCAACAGCTACGATCTTATCGGATTGAATAGCGAGATCGACGCGCTGGACAACAAATTGCCGGGCAAGACGCAACTGTCGCTTTATGCCGCCGTGCAGGATTTGCTGCTCGATCGGCTGGTCTGGTTCCTGCGCAATGTCGATCTCAAGCAGGGCCTCGATACCATCGTCGCGCATTACAAGGGCGGCATTGCGGAGGTTGAAGCGGCGCTCGGCGGGGCGCTGTCGAAGCAGGCGGCCGATGCGCGCGATCATCATGTCGCCGAGTTGACGCGGGCGCATGTGCCCGAGGCGCTGGCGCACCGCATCGCAAATCTCGCACTGCTCAAGGCCGCGCCGGATATCGTGCAGGTGGCGGATCGCGCGAAGAAGCCGGGTGCCGAAGTCGCCGCGACTTATTTTGCGGCTGAGGCGTTCTTCCAACTCGACAAGGTGGCGTCCGCCGTGCCGGGCATCGTGGTGTCGGATTATTTCGACCGGCTGGCGCTCGACCGCGCGCTCGACTCGATTGGCGACGCCGAACGTCGTTTGACGGCGGCGATGGTCGGCGATGGCGCCGCTGGCGCCGACGCGGTCGCCGCGTGGGTCAAGCCGCGCCACCATGAGGTCGAACGCATCCGCGCCGCGATCCACGAAATCGCAGGCTCCGGGCTGACGCTGTCGAAACTGTCGGTGGCGGCGAGTTTGCTGGGGGATCTGGCGCGGGAGTAGATGGCTGTCATTCCGGGCTTGCGTCCTTCGGACGCGCCCCGGAAAGACAGAAACTTCAATGCCTAAAATGCCGCGTGCCGGTGAACACCATGGCGATGCCGTGCTTGTCGGCGGCTTCGATCACTTCGTTGTCGCGCATTGAGCCGCCGGGCTGAATGACGGCCGTCGCGCCGGCTTCGATAGCGACCAGCAAGCCATCGGCGAAGGGGAAGAACGCATCGGACGCCACCACCGAGCCCTTGGTCATCGGCGCCGCAAGTCCTAGCTCCTTGGCCGCGTCTTCCGCCTTGCGTGCGGCGATGCGCGCCGCATCGACACGGCTCATCTGACCGGCGCCGATGCCGACTGTGGCAAGATCCTTGGCGTAGACGATGGTGTTCGACTTGACGTGCTTGGCGACACGGAAGGCGAAGCGCAGATCGGCCAATTCGGCTTCGGTCGGCGCGCGCTTGGTGACGACTTTCAATTCCATGTCATCGACCACAGCATTGTCGCGCGACTGCACCAGCAAACCGCCGGCGACCGATTTCACCGTCAGGCCGTCGCGGCGCGGATCGGGCAGGCCGCCGGCCAGCAACAGCCGTAAACTCTTTTTTGCGGCGACGATCGCAATGGCTTCTTCCGTCGCGTTCGGCACGATGATGACTTCGGTGAAAATCTCGGTGATCGCACGCGCAGCCTCGGCGTCGAGCATGCCGTTGAGGGCGACGATGCCGCCGAACGCCGAAGTCGAATCGCAGGCCAATGCTTTCTTATAGGCGTCGAGCAGCGACGAACCTTCCGCCACGCCGCAGGGATTGGCGTGCTTGACGATGACGCAGGCCGGCGTGCGTTTGGCGTCGAACTCGGCGATGCATTCGTAGGCGGCGTCGGTGTCGTTGATGTTGTTGTACGACAGCTCCTTGCCCTGCACCTGGCGCGCGGTGGCGACACCCGGCCGCGTGTTCGGCGTGCGATAGAAGGCGGCGGTCTGATGCGGGTTCTCGCCGTAACGCAGCGGCTGGGCCAGCTTGCCGCCGAACGCGCGATAGTCCGGCGCGTCGGTCTTGAGCGTTTCGGCGAACCAGTTCGAAATCGCGGCGTCATAGGCCGCGGTGCGGGCATAGGCCTTGGCGGCGAGCCGCCGGCGCAATTCCAGCGAGGTCATGCCGGAGTGCATCGCCAGTTCGTCGAGCACCGCCGCATAGTCGGCGGCATCGACAACCACCGTGACATCGTTGTGATTTTTGGCGGCGGCGCGAATCATCGCCGGCCCGCCGATGTCGATGTTCTCGATGCAATCGTCATAGGCCGCGCCCTTGGCGACGGTTTCCTCGAATGGATAAAGGTTTACGACAAGCAGATCGATGGGCTTGATGCCGTGCGCCTGCATCGAGGCGAGATGCTCCTTGTTGGAGCGGATCGCCAGCAGGCCGCCATGTACGCCCGGATGCAGCGTCTTGACGCGGCCGTCCATCATCTCGGGAAAACCGGTGATATCGGCAACGTCATCGACCTTGAGGCCGGCGTCTTTCAGCGCCTTGGCGGTGCCGCCGGTGGATACCAGTTCGATGCCGAACTCGGTCAGCGATTGAGCGAAACCGATGAGGCTGGATTTGTCGGAAACCGACAACAAGGCGCGGGTGATGCGGCGGGTATGCGTGGTCATCGGTCTTTAATGTCGCGCCGGGGCACGGGCTGCAAGTGGAAATATTCCGTGGTCATCATAGCGGCAATTCCGGTTCGTCGAGCCGATCCAGACGCGCGCCGGACGTGGCCGGCTGGCTGTGCCGGAAACTCCAGCGCACGCTCGGCAATTCGCGGGCCTTTCCATAGATGACGATCTGCACGGCCCGCCGCGGTCCATCATTGCCGGCGAGATAGACGCTTTCCTCGACCTCGACGGTCTGGCCGTGGCTGGTGAAAGTCCACGCCTCGCGGTCCGGCATCAGCAGGATGACGCCACGGCCTTCCGACAGCCGGTTGGCCTTGACTGTCGGATGCAGGTGAAAACGGATGGCGTATTCGTCGGCGACGCGCCCCGGAATTGGCCGGTCATCGGTGCCCGAGAACGAGTCCTCGCCATCGACAGTGCGGCCATCGACGCCGACATGAAGGGTCCGGCTGTGGACGATGCCGAAATCGGCGACGTAGCCATCGTGCGTGACGTGCAGGTTGGCGCCCTCCGCCGTATCGCCGCGCTCGACGAGGACGCGGCGCGGACCGCCGACAATGGGCGCGCCTTCGAGCAGACGTCGCACCGATTTCGATTCGAGAAAGTGACATGACGACGTGTCGTTGATCGTCACGGTCGAATGCGCCGCGGTGGCGCGCGCGACCTGCCGCCAGTTCTCCTTGTTCATCGCCGGCAGCCCGCAATTGACCACCAGCCGGTTTTGCTTCCACGACATCTCAAACGACAGACAGCCGGCATGGGCCTCGTGACTGAGCGCGACTGGCGGCGGCTTGCCGGTGTCCATCAGCAGCACGGTTGGGCCGGCGTCGATGCGCTGATAGCCGGAGTGCGGCGCGTTCGCCACGGGCTGGCCGCGCGCGTCGTCATAGGCGAGCACGGTGGCGAGCAGATCGACCGGCGTCGGGCCCATGCCGTTGAACTGCGCGAAATTGCCGTCGGGATGGCGGAAGAATCGCAGCATCGGCATCATGCGGTCGATGGCGTTGTTGATTGCTTGCGGCGGCTGCAGGTCGCGCGCCGAGAACAATTGCCGCAGCGGCAACAGATCGATCAGCAGTTCGATCAGCGTTCCCGGGTTGCGCGTGATGTGGCCGCCATCGGGAAGAATTTGCCCGCGCAATTCTTCGATCAGCCGCCGCGCGTTCGGCCGCAACATGCCGGACTGGCCTTGCAGGCACAGCGCGGCAAAGGTCAGCGCGATCAACGCCTGCAAACGCGGCAAGCCATCGCGGCATTCTTTCAGATTGCGGCGGAGATAACGCACCTGGCGCGACAGGCTGCGGATGAAGCGGCGATAGAAGCGCGCATCGGCGTCCTGTAACACGAAGGGCGACTGGCTGAGCCAGCAGATGATCCGTCGTGACAGGATTTCCGGCTGCCAGCCGATGGGGTGCCAACTGCCTTGCGCGTTGATCCAGTCGTCGATCAACGACCGCGCATTGGCGCGTGTGATCGCCGAATCGGCGGCGCGCAGATGGCGCAGCCATGAGAAGTTGAGAAGCGTCGCCGCCCATTCGTCCGACGGCGGCGTCATTTCAAAAGGCGATCGGCGGTCGCAGATCACCACCTTGCCGGCGAAAGCAAAACGACCGGCGTAGATTTCAGCGGCGCGGGTGGCATCGGCGGTGCGCAGGTCCTGCGGCGCGATGACGAGCCGGTCGGTCTTGGTCGATGCAAAGCGCCAGCGCAGCAGCGGGTGCGTGACAACGCCGCCGACCAGGCCGCGAAGGGCGCGGCGTCCAATCAGTGCGGACAGTCTGGCGCGTTCGGCGACCGAGACCCGCATTGCGCTTTTCACCCCCTGCACCGCGGCCTGATTCCCGCGTGCGATCCACACGATAGCGAAGGGCGGGCGGGGGGCCAATATCCACTTGAACCCTTTCCCCGCGCAGCGGTGGGGAGGGTCGTTTCGGATCGCGTCAGCGATGCGAAACGGGGTGGGGGGCTCTGCCGCGCGTCGAGCGAAATTTGCTTATTCAAAATCGTCCCCCCACCCCTGACCCCTCTCCACCACGCGCAAGAGCTCGTGGGGGGAGGGGAAGACTAGCTCGCCTGCCGAGTCAGCCGGGCGGCGTAGAAGCCATCGAGCCCACCCCAGTGCGGGTCGGGGTCGGGCAGATATTGCGGCAGGGTGCGCAGCGCGCCTTCCGCGGTGACGAATTCATCATGCCCGGCGACGTCCTGCGGCGCGATCGGTTTGCGGGCCAGGCGCGAATCGCGCGCCAGCAGGTTTGCAATCTGCTGCTCGCCTTCTTCGGGCTCCAGAGAACAGACGCAATAAACCAGCGTGCCGCCGGGCTTGAGCAGGTCGACGGCGCGATCGAGCAGGCGCTGCTGCAACGAGGTCAGCACCGCGAGATCGGCCTCGGACTTGAGCCAGGGCACATCGGGGTGACGGCGGATGGTGCCGGTCGACGTACACGGCGCGTCCAGCAAGACGGCATCGAATTGATTGTCGGGTTTCCATTCGAGCGCATCCGCGGCGATGGTTTCGACCGTCAGGCCGAGCCGGGTGAAATTCTCGCGCAGCCGAGCCAGCCGCGCCGGCGAGCGGTCGATGGCGGTGACGCGGGCGCCGGCATTGGCCAGTTGCGCGGTCTTGCCGCCGGGGGCGGCGCACAGATCGCAGATCGAGAGGTCCTGCACGTCGCCGAACAGCCGCGCCGGCAGCGAGGCGGCGGCATCCTGAATCCACCAGGCGCCTTCGGCGAAACCCGGCAGCAGCGTGATCGCGCCATGCGCCAGCGTGCGCACGGTGCCGGTCGGCAGCACGCGGCCGCGGACGTGCTCGGCCCAGACTTCGGCATCTTTCTTGACGGTCAGATCGAGCGCCGGTTCGTGGCCATTGGTTTGCGCAATCGCGCGGGCGACCTCGGCGCCGTAATTTTTTTCCCAGCGTTGCAGCAGCCATGGCGGCGTATCGCGCGTCCCATCGTCGGCGAGCACCGCATCGCGGCCTTGTGCGACACGGCGCAGCACGGCGTTGATCAATCCGGCATAGCGCGCGGCGCGCCGGTCGGCTTGGGCGAGACGCACCGACAGATCGACGGCGGCATGGTCGGGCACGTCGAGCCAGAGGATTTGCGCGGCGCCGATCAGGAGAATGGCTTCGGTACGCGGCGCGTCGGCCGGCAGGCCCTTGTCGAGAAATCCGCCGATAACGTGGCGCAGCGTGCCGAGCCGCCGCAGCACGGTGGCCGTCAGCCGCCGCATCAAAGCGCGGTCGCGGTCCGGCAGCGTCGCGAGCCCGAGATGGGCGCCTTTACCGGCAAGCTGCTCGTCCAGCGCCACGCGCTTGCGCAGCACGCCGTCGATGATATCGGCAGCGATACGACGAGCGGCGAGGCCGGGAACTTCCGGCTGGGGGGAGATACGCGGTCGCGCCATATGCTCTTATTGACACAAATTGTGTCGGCCTCACGAGAGTTCGGCAAAAAACCGCACGACTTCACAAGTTTAGCGGCCTTGAGGAGGGTCATACCGAGCGCGATGCTGGAGTTGTCTGCAATTACAGGTTGAAACAGAAACGCGCGAGCGGATGTTCCCTAAATGTCCTTGCGCGAATCGGCTCTGGGAGGCCATGCCTAGGGCCATGATCCTAACGGTGCGGCACAGAGCGGGTGGCAAGCTGGGTGGCAGGCTGGGTGGCAAGCTCGGCCATATGCCGGTGTGGGCGGCGGCCTGCTTTATCGCCGGCGCGATTACCGGTGCGCTGATTGTACCGGCCGGCATCGGCCGCGAGACCGAGAGTAGCGCGTCCCCAGCCGCGCCGGCTTCCAATGCCGGTGCGGTCTTGCGCAGCGGCCATCCGGCCGATGTGCTGCGCGTGCTCGACGGCGACACCTTCGAGGCGCGCGTGCATGTCTGGCCCGGTATGGACATCACGACGCGGGTGCGGCTGCGCGGCATCGACGCGCCGGAAATGCATGCGCGTTGCGACGCCGAGCAAAGCAAGGCCGAAGCCGCGCGCGATGCGCTTGCCCGGCTGCTCGCGGAAGGCGCGGTCGGGATTTCGCGGATCGGTCAGGACAAATATGGCGGCCGGGTCGATGCCGATGTGTCGACCGCGCGCACGGCCGATGTCGCGGCGGCGATGAGCGAACGCGGCCTGGCGCGGCGCTACGGCGGCGGCAAGCGCGCGGGGTGGTGTGGGTGATTGCTTGTCGTCACCGGGACATAGGCGTTCTGCAAGAACGCCGTTTTTCAAACGGCTATGCCCGGCCATGACAACCGATAGGGTGTTCGGAATCCTACCGCAACACCACAACCTGCGTGCCGATCCGCGCGCGGCGGTACAGGTCCATAACATCGGCGTTGTACATGCGGATGCAGCCGTGTGAGACGAAGCCGCCGATCGAGCCCGGATTGTTAGTGCCGTGGATGGCGTAATTGCCGCGGTCGAGACCCATCGCCGCCGCGCCCATCGGATTGCCCGGATCGCCGCCGGGATAACTGCGCGTCTTGCCCGGCACCGCGGCCCAAGCCGGACGGATATCCTTGCGCGCGATGGTGGCCGTGCCGTGCCACGCCATGCCGGCGCGGCCAACGCCGACCGGGTAACGGATCGCTTTCCGGCTAGGCAAAACATAAAACAACTGGCGCATGCTTGTGGCGACGACAATGGTGCCGGCCGGATAGCCGCGAAACGACACGACGTCGCGCGCGAATGCCGTATGTGATGAAAGCAGCGCGCCCGCCATCAAGACGTAGGCGGCTGCGAAACGAAACAGTCTCATCTCTCGATAACCACCGGCGTGCCGACATCGACCATGCGATACAGCGCGCGGATGTCGGCGTTGTACATGCGGATGCAGCCGTAGGAGACGAAGCCGCCGATCGAAGCGGGATTGTTAGTGCCGTGGATGGCGTACTCGCCGCCGCGCAGCGTCAGCGCCGCCGCACCCATCGGATTGGCATCGTCGCCGCCTTTGTACAGCTTCGGCATGTGCGGATGTTCACGCAGGATTTCAGCGGGCGGCTCCCACGCCGGCTCGACATATTTGCCTTCGACGCGCGCGCGGCCGGTCCATTCCTTGCCCTTGCGGCCAACGCCGACGGGAAAGCGCATCGCATGCTTGCGATCGAGCACGTAGTAAAGGTGACGTTCGCTGGTTTTTACCACGATAGTTCCGGGTTCAAAGCCGGAGAAATTAACGATGCCGCGTGTCGTCGAATGCGCCACCGCCGCCGCCAGCAGCGCCCACACTAAGACAAACGTCACGAACAGCGCCGTTCGCTTGAGAATAACCTGCCCCATGGCTCTATCCGCTCACTTGTAATGAAGCGATCATAGAGCGCAGGGTCGTGTTGTCGGCTGAAAGCTGTCGGTAACGTAAATGGCGCAGGCGGAACAAGGCGCCGAACGCATCCTCCGCTCATTCCCGCGTAAGCGGGAATCCAGTTAACGGTAAAAAAAGTTGGGTCCCCGCCTTCGCGGGGACGAGCGGCGTTTGTTGCTGCTCTAAACCCCTGCGCCGGCTTTCTTGTTCTGGCGGTTGTTGACCAGATCATCGACCACCGCGGGATCGGCGAGCGTCGAGATG
Organism: Hyphomicrobiales bacterium; assembly: GCA_041691675.1. GTDB lineage: Bacteria > Pseudomonadota > Alphaproteobacteria > Rhizobiales > Xanthobacteraceae > Pseudolabrys. Next base: position 9,616 of record JBEPUC010000074.1, read on the forward strand.
TCGCCGAGATTGCCGGATTCGTCCTCTGCGATCTTGCGCAGGATGCGCCGCATGATCTTGCCGGAGCGCGTCTTCGGCAGGCCGGGAGAGAACTGAATCAGGTCGGGCGAGGCAAACGGTCCGATTTCCTTGCGCACCCAGCCGACAAGCTCCTTGCGCAATTCGTCGCTCGGCTTTTCGCCGGCCATCAGAGTCACGTAAGCGTAGATGCCCTGGCCCTTGATGTCGTGCGGATAGCCGACCACCGCGGCCTCCGAGACTTTCGGATGCGCCACCAGCGCGCTTTCGACTTCCGCGGTGCCCATGCGATGGCCGGAGACGTTGATGACGTC
>JBEPUC010000075.1:0-9842 GCA_041691675.1 Hyphomicrobiales bacterium
GGGCCGCGCGGGCAATCAGAAATCTCGGTATGGCGCTGGCGCGCCGCCGCCCCGCGCTTTACCCGCGGCACCCGACCCCCCCGGCGGACAGGCCCCCCGCCGGGCCCCCGCGGGCGCGCCCTGCCGGCAGCGACGAGCCCCGGACTGAGGAAAAATTGTCTGCCGCGGTCGAGCGGCATCTGTCGGCTTATTTTGGCGGCTTCGAGGACGGCCTGCCGCCGGCCGGTCTTTATCACCGCATCCTGCGCGAGATCGAGTATCCGCTTCTGTCTGCCGCCCTCGCTGCCACCCGGGGCAACCAGATTCGCGCCGCGGATTTGCTCGGCGTCAACCGCAATACGTTGCGCAAGAAAATCCGCGATCTCGACATCCAGGTGTATCGCGGCGGGAATTAGTCCCGCGTTTCAATCCGGTTGAATCGGTGTATTACCGCTCGTCCCCGCGAGCGGAGTGTAGATTTATGCCCACGCCCATCACCCTCGGCCTCGATACATTCGGCGACATCACCGACGGCGCCGACGGCAAACCGCTTTCCGCCGCGCAAGTGATCCGCGATCTCGTCGATGAAGCGGTTCTCGCCGACGAAACCGGTGTCGATGCCATCGGCATTGGCGAACACCATCGTCCCGACTTCGCCGTCACCACGCCGGAGATGGTGCTGGCGACGATCGCCGGCCGCACCAAGCGCATTCGCCTCGGCTCGGCGGTGACGGTATTGTCCTCCGACGATCCGATCCGGGTCTATCAGCGCTTCGCCACGCTCAACGCGGCCTCGAACGGGCGCGCCGAGGTGTTTCTGGGCCGTGGCTCGTTCATCGAGTCGTTTCCGTTGTTCGGTCTCGAACTCAATCAATACGAGGAACTGTTCAACGAGAAGCTCGACCTGTACGCCGCCGTGCTCAAGCAGGAGCCGGTCACCTGGCAGGGCCGCACCCGGCCGCCGCTGCAAAACCAGAACGTCTACCCGAAGCTCGAAAAGCCGCTCGACACCTGGATCGGGGTCGGCGGCACGCCGGAATCGGTGCTGCGCGCCGCGCATTACGGATTCCCGATGATGCTCGCCATCATCGGCGGCGATCCCAAGCGTTTTGCGCCTTACGTCGAACTCTACAGAAATACGCTGGACAAGGCCGGCAAGCCGATGCTGCCGGTCGGCGTCCATTCGCATGGCTTCGTCGGCGAGACCGACGCGCAGGCGCGCGAGGACCTGTTCGCCGATTACAAGCACATGCGCGACAAGATCGGCGCGGAGCGCGGCTGGCAGGCTTTCGGCAAAGCCGAATTCGAGCGCGAGATCGAGCAGGGCTCGCTTTACGTCGGCTCGCCGGAGACCGTAGCCAAAAAGATCGCCGGCACGGTCAAGGCGTTGGGCGTGGAGCGCTTCGACATGAAGTATTCCGCCGGTCCGCTGGCACATGCCAAAATGATGCACTGCATCGAACTCTATGGCCGCAAGGTGTTGCCGATGGTCCGCGACATGCTTTCCGGCGGCTGATTGTCGAGGGCGCGGGTCGCCGCAGTCTTGTCGCAATTTGGCAACATTGTTGTATAAAGGCACCACTGTCGAGAAGGGACGATTCCCTTTCGACCAACGGTGACGACACTGCCGCCGCAGCGTCGTCGGGGAACGGCAAATTCAACCTCTGGGAATCAGTCTCGCGCATGAGCGTTGATCAGGCCACCGCCGCCGAAACCGCGCTCAGCGCCCCGGCATCCCGGCGTGACGAGCGACGGATCATGGGGCCGATCGCGGTCGTGCTGGCGCTGCTGTCGGCCTTTGCCACCTTCGTCGTTCTGGCCGATCTGACTCCGATTTCGCCGACGCACTATGTTGTGGTCACCCTTCTGCTGGTGAACGCGGCGACGGTCGTGCTCCTGTTGAGCATCATCGTGCGCGAAGTCTGGCAGGTGGTGCAGGCCCGCCGCTCCGGGCGGGCCGCCGCGCGCCTTCATGTCCGCATTGTCGGGCTGTTCTCGATCATCGCCGCCGCGCCAGCGATCCTGGTCGCCATCGTCGCCAGCGTCACGCTGGACCGCGGTCTCGACCGTCTGTTTTCGACCCGCACCCGCGCGGCAATCGAGAATTCGCTGATCGTCGCGGAAGCGTATTTGCGCGATCACGCCCAGATCGTGCGGTCCGACATTCTGGTCATGGCGTTCGATCTGTCGCGCTCGAAATCGATATTCGACCAGGGCCCGGAGAAGCTGCAACAATTTCTGACGTTTCAGGCCGCGGTGCGCGGTCTCGCCGCGGCCATCATCCTCGATGAAAATCTCGGCGTCGTGGCGCGCGCCGACGTCAAAACCAACCTGACTTTCGCGCTGCCGCCGCGCGAGGCTTTGCCGAAGCTCAGCGACAAGGAGCCGCAACTGGTGCTGCTGCCGGACACCAATTACGTCGCAGCGGTCATCAAATTGCAGAATTTCGATAATCGGTTTCTGTACGTCACCCGGCTCCTGGACCCGCGCGTGGTGCCGCAATTGCGCGAGACGAGGGCGAGCGTGTCCGAATACGCCGCCATTGAGCGGCGGCGGGTCGGCGTGCAGGTCGCATTTGCGCTTATGTATACGGTGATCGCTCTGATCGTGCTGTTGTCGGCCGTGTGGATCGGCTTCAACTTCGCCAACAAACTGGTGGCGCCGATCCGGCGCTTGATCGGCGCGGCGAACGCAGTGTCCGAGGGCAATCTGTTTGTCCGCGTGCCGGTGCGCGCGTCCGAGGGCGATCTCGCCCATCTTGGCGAAACCTTCAACCGCATGACCCAGGAACTGCGCACGCAGCGCGATGATCTGGTGCGCGCGCGCGATGTGATCGACACACGGCGGCGTTTCACCGAAGCGGTTTTGTCGGGCGCTAGCGCCGGCGTCATCGGTGTCGACACCTACGGCAATCTGCGCATTCTCAATCGTTCGGCCGAGAAATTGATCGGCCGCAACGAAACCGAAGCAATGGGCAAGCCGCTCAACGACGTATTCCCCGAACTCGCCGGCACCATGCTGGCGGCCAAAGCAGGCGCCCGCACGCAAGATCAGGTCACCATCTCGCGCAACGGCCGCGAGCGCAATCTGTCGGTGCGGGTCACCAGCGAGCAATCAGGCGAAACTGACCATGGTTATGTCATCACGCTCGACGACATTACCGAACTGGTGACGGCGCAGCGCACGTCGGCCTGGGCCGATATTGCCCGGCGCATTGCGCACGAAATCAAGAACCCGTTGACGCCGATCCAGTTGTCGGCCGAACGGCTGCGCCGCAAATACGGCAAGGTCATTGTCGAGGATCGCGCCATCTTCGAGCAATGCACCGAAACCATCATTCGCCAGGTCGATGACATCCGGCGCATGGTCGATGAGTTCTCGAAATTCGCCCGCATGCCAAAGCCCGTCATCGTCGGTGAGGACGTTGCCGATACCGTGCGCCAGGCGGTATTTTTGATGCGGGTCGGCAATGCCGACATCGACATCAGTGCTGAAATCTCCGAGGACCAGATACGGGCGCAATTCGATCGCCGGCTGATTTCGCAGGCGCTGACCAACATCATCAAGAACGCCACCGAAGCGATCGCCGCGGTGCCGGCCGGACAGATCGACAAGGGCATCATCCGCGTTTTTGCCGCGCGCGAGGACGACAGCATCGTCATCGACGTGGTCGATAACGGAATCGGGCTGCCGGCAGCTAACCGTAACAGGCTGCTCGAACCTTATGTCACCACGCGCGAGAAGGGGACGGGTCTCGGCCTCGCGATTGTCGGTCGCATCGCCGAGGAACATGGCGGCGCTATCGAGTTGCGCGATGCCGCCGAGAAAATTCCCGGCCAGCGCGGCGCCTGGGTGCGCATGCGCTTCCTCGTCGCCGGTAAGCCTGAAAAGCCGGAAACAAACACCGCCGCGACGGCAGATGCCGATGTCATCAAACCTGAACAACAATTGGCGTCAAACGATTAGTCCCGCAAACGAGTAGTCCAGCATTGGTAATTACGCATGGCCTCTGAAATTCTGATCGTCGACGATGAAGCCGATATCCGCGATCTTGTTGCCGGCATTTTGGAAGACGAGGGCTATGTCGCCCGCACCGCCCGCAACAGCGACGATGCCGTGGCGTCGATCGCAACGCGGCGGCCAAATTTGATTTTCCTCGATATCTGGCTCCAGGGCTCCAAACTCGACGGCTTGCAACTGCTCGACATTCTGAAAGCCGAGCACCCGGAAATCCCGATCGTGATGATCTCCGGCCATGGCAATATCGAAACCGCCGTCGCCGCCATCAAGCATGGCGCTTACGACTTCATCGAGAAGCCGTTCAAGGCCGACCGTCTGGTGCTCGTCGCCGATCGCGCATTGGAGACGTCGCGGCTCAAGCGCGAGGTCAAGCAACTCAAGCAGCTTGCGCCGTTGCCATCGACGCTTGCCGGCCGCTCCGCGGTGATGTCGGTGTTGCGGCAGGCGATCGAGCGCGTCGCGCCGACCAACAGTCGCGTGCTTATCGTCGGGCCGTCCGGCGCCGGCAAGGAACTGGCGGCACGCACGCTGCATCAATTGTCGGCACGCGCTACGGGTCCGTTCCTTGTCGTCAATGCCGCGGCCATCACGCCGGACCGGATGGAGATTGAATTGTTCGGCGTCGAGGCCAATGGCAGCGAAGCCCGCAAACCCGGCGCGCTTGAGGATGCCCATGGCGGCACGTTGTTCATCGACGACGTCGCCGATCTGCCGCGTGAGACGCAAGGCAAGATTTTGCGTGTGCTGGTCGATCAAACGTTCACGCGCGTCGGCGGCGCCGCCAAGGTTGCCGTCGATGTGCGTATCGTCGCCTCTACCTCGCGCAATCTTGAAGTCGCGATTGCCGAAGGCAGCTTTCGCGAGGATCTTTACCATCGCCTTTCGGTAGTGCCGATCAGGGTGCCGCCTCTGGCCGAGCGCCGCGACGATATCCCGCTGTTGATCGACTACTTCATGGACCAGATATCGCAATCGACCGGCCTGCCGAAACGCCGCATTGGCGACGATGCCATGGCGGTGCTGCAGTCGCATAGCTGGCCCGGTAACGTGCGTCAGTTGCGCAACAATATCGAACGGCTGATGATCTTGGCCGGCGGCGAACCCGATGCGGTGATCGACGCCGGAATGCTGCCGCCCGATGTCGGCTCGATGGTGCCGGCAATGCCGAACGGCAATGGCGGCGAACAACTGATGGGGCTGCCGCTGCGCGAGGCGCGCGAAGTGTTCGAGCGCGAATATCTGGTGGCGCAGATCAGCCGCTTCGGCGGCAATATCTCGCGCACGGCGGAATTTGTCGGCATGGAGCGCTCGGCGTTGCACCGGAAGTTAAAGGCGCTGGGAATTGGGTGATGCGACCGGCGAGCACGGATATATCTTCCGCTCGTCCCCGCGAAGGCGGGACCCAGAGTGGCAGACGTTGGCCATTATTTTTGCCGCTCTGGATTCCCGCTTGCGCGGGAATGAGCGGAGTTTGAAAAAGTCTTTTGTGGAATAAACTAATCGCATGTCTCGCATCGCGTACGTCAACGGCCAATACCTCCCGCACGCGCACGCCATGGTCGGCATCGAAGACCGTGGTTTCCAGTTCGCCGATGGCGTTTACGAGGTCTGCGAAGTGCGCGGCCGCCGTCTGGTCGATGAGCGCCGTCACATGGCGCGGCTCGACCGGTCGCTCGGCGAACTTCGCATGGCGCGGCCGATGACAGCGGCGGCGCTCGCGGTGGTGATGCGCGAAACCATCCGGCGTAATCGGGTGCGCAACGGCATCGTCTATCTCCAGGTCACGCGCGGCGAGATGCGGCGCGACTTTCCGTTTCCACCGGCAGGGACCCGCCCCACCATTGTCGTGACGGCCCGCAGCCACGATAATGCGAAGCTGGAAAAACTGGCGGCCGAGGGGATTTCCGTCGTCACCATGCCGGATATCCGCTGGCAACGCGTCGACATCAAATCGGTGGCTCTGTTGCCGAATGTTCTCGCCAAGCAGGCTGCGCGCGAGCAGGGCGCTCGCGAAGCCTGGCTGGTCGACGCCAAGGGCTTCGTCACCGAAGGCGGATCGTCGAATGCCTGGATCGTCTCGGCCGACAACAAGCTCATCACCCGCCCGCTCGACACCGGCATCCTGCCTGGCATCACCCGTTCGGTTGTGGTCGACCTGATTGCCCGCGAGGGGCTGACATTCGAGGAGCGGGCCTTCAGCGTCGAGGAGGCCTATGCCGCGCGCGAGGCGTTCGTGACCTCGGCCAGCCAGTTGGCGATGCCGGTGGTGCGGATCGATGGACGGCCGGTCGGCAATGGCGCACCGGGCCCGATCGCGGCGGCGCTACGACGCGATTACCACAGCCAGGCCGAATTCTCTTGAAGGCCGTCCCGCGACCGGCTCGGCAAAACCGCCAAAGTCGCATAAATTGTCTGAAAACGACATTTATTTCAGTGACTTGCCGCACTGCACCTCAATTTCTCGCTTGCGCCCTGAGGCGTGCTGCCATCTAATGCCGTTTCCGGAGCCGACCGCCGCTTTGTGTGGGCCAAAGCGGTGCATGGACGTTTGTGTGCATGCCGGTGACAAAAGGCGATTAAGCTCCCCGGGCAACGAATGTCTCGCGCGTTAAGATGCGAGCAAAAAAATGGAACACGGCCATGGCAGCCGAACGAGCACAAAATCTGCAAGACACTTTTCTCAATCACGTCCGCAAGGCAAAAATCCCGCTGACCATTTTTCTGGTCAACGGTGTGAAACTGCAGGGCGTCGTCACCTGGTTCGATAATTTCTGCGTATTGCTACGCCGCGATGGACACTCGCAATTGGTCTACAAACACGCCATATCGACCATCATGCCGGGGCATCCGATCCAGCTTTTTGAAGGCGGTGAAGAGCCGCTGACGCCGGACAAACCGTAATTGGAAGAACGCCGTCGCGAACAAGGCGCTGATGTCCTGAGCCCGACGGGCTCGGGAAGCGGGCGCGCACTCGTCATCGAGCCGTGGATCAAACATCCGTCGGCGCGTACCGGCGGCGTGCGCGCTGCCGGTGAGACGCGTTCGCCGGAAGCCCGGCTTGAAGAAGCGAGCGGTCTTGCCCGCGCCATCGATCTTGAGGTGGTGCAGGGCGGCATCGTTACGCTGAATGCGGTGCGGCCGGCGACATATATCGGCAAGGGCAAGGTCGACGAGATCGCCGGCCTGACCAAATCGCTCGAAGCCTCCGTCGTCATCATGAATTGCCCGATCTCGCCGGTGCAGCAGCGCAACCTGGAAAAGGCCTGGAACGCAAAAGTCATCGACCGTACCGGCTTGATCCTGGAGATATTCGGCCGGCGCGCCCGCACCCGCGAAGGCGCGCTGCAGGTCGAGCACGCGCATCTGACCTACCAGAAGGGCCGCCTGGTGCGTTCGTGGACGCATCTTGAGCGCCAGCGCGGCGGCGGCGCCTTTCTCGGCGGACCGGGCGAAACCCAGATCGAATCCGACCGCCGCATGTTGTCGGACAAGATCATGCGGATCGAGGAAGAACTCGAGGGCGTCAAGCGTACCCGCAAGCTGCATCGCGACAGCCGCAAGCGGACGCCTTATCCGATCGTCGCTCTGGTCGGCTACACCAATGCCGGCAAGTCGACGCTGTTCAACCGCATGACCACAGCGACGGTGCTCTCGGCCGACATGCTGTTTGCCACGCTCGATCCGACCATGCGCTCGCTCGATCTGCCACGCGGCAACCGCATCATTCTATCCGATACGGTCGGCTTCATATCCGATCTGCCGACCACGTTGGTGGCGGCGTTCCGCGCCACGCTGGAAGAGGTGATCGAGGCCGACGTGATCCTGCATGTGCGCGACATGTCACACGAAGATACCGGCGCGCAATCGCACGACGTTGCGAAGGTTTTGAGCGAACTCGGCATCGAGCCGGCCGATCCGCGCATCATCGAAGTCTGGAACAAGCTCGACCGCCTCGACGACGAAGGCCGCGCCCGCATTCTCAACCTGGTCGAACGCCAGCCGGACGAGCAGCGTCCGGTCGCGGTCTCTGCCGTCACGGGCGAGGGGCTCGACAGGCTCACCGCCGCGATCGAGGCGCGGCTGGCGCAAAGCCGCCTGACGTTTGCGCTATCGCTCGATCCGGCCGACGGCGCGGGGCTTTCCTGGCTCTATCGCCACGCCGAAGTGCTGTCGAAGGATATGGATGACGACGGCAAGCTCGCGGTCACCGTGCGCGCCGATCCAGATAAGGCGGCGCGGGTGCGGGCGAAGTTTGGAATATAAAAGATCACCAGCGGCGGTAATAGGCGTGACCCCAGTAATAGGGGCGCGGATAAACGTAAACCGGCTCCGGCCGTTCATAAACCACAACGGGCGGCGGCGCTTGCGGAGGGGCCACCTGATTGCCGCTGGCGGTCATGCACTGCGCGTAAACGGTATCGTAACGCGCCTGCAATGAGCCGCCTGCCTCGTTCGCCCGGTTCGCACCGACTGCACTGCCCGCAACGAGCCCCGTCCCTGCACCGATTGCCGCGCCCGCGCCGACGTTTCCGGACAGCGACCCGATCGCCGCGCCGGCAAGCGCGCCGAGACCGGTGCCGACGATAGCGCTTGAAGCGGTGGCGTCATTGGCGGCCTGGCCGGGCGACTGATTGCCGATCGCGCGCTGCGCCGTGAGTTGGCAGGTTTCATCTTCGCGTTGAAAGACGGCATAGGGTTTGCCCTTGCCGGGCATGACCGCAAGCGACGGCATCGCCGGCCCGGTCGAGGCGCAACCTCCCAGAGCCAAGCAAAACGCGCCCAGCGAAACGAGACAAAGCGTTTTTCGCATCACTATTTCCCCCTCGCGCCCAGTCCCGATTTATCGGGGCGCTTTTGGCAAAATCGTGGCGGGGAGGGGATAACGAGTTGCCGTGTTTCCGGCTAAACCAGACGCGCTAGAAACCGGCAGCCGTGCCGTGCAAATCGTATTCATCAGCGCGCTCGATCTTCACCGTGGCGATTTCACCGACGCGCAACGGCCGGCGGCTGGCGACATACACGGCGCCGTCGATCTCGGGCGCATCGGCCATCGAGCGGCCCTTGGCCACGGTCGGCCCGGCTTCGTCGATAATGACCTGCTGACGCGAACCGATCTTACGCCTGAGACGGCGCGCGGAAATCTTCTGCTGCGTCTGCATGAAGCGGTGCCAGCGCTCTTCCTTGACGTCGTCGGGCACGTGATCGGGCAGCGCGTTCGACCCCGCGCCGCGCACCGGCTCGTATTTGAAGCAGCCGACCCGATCGAGCGAGGCTTCATCGAGCCACTGCAACAATGTCTCGAACTCGGCGTCCGTTTCGCCGGGAAAACCGACGATGAAGGTCGACCGCAGTGTCAGGTCCGGACACATCTCGCGCCAGCGCGCGATGCGCTCCAGCGTTTTTTCCTGCGAGGCCGGACGCTTCATGCGCTTGAGCACACCCGGATCGGCATGCTGCAACGGCATATCGAGATACGGCAATATCTTGCGCTCGGCCATCAGCGGAATGACCTCATCGACATGCGGGTAGGGGTACACATAGTGCAGCCGCACCCAGATGCCGAGCTCGCCGAGCGCGCTGGAGAGATCGAGAAACTTGGCGCGCACTTCCTTGTCGCCCCATTTGCTGGCGGCGTATTTGATGTCGAGCCCGTAAGCCGAGGTATCCTGCGAGATAACCAGCAGTTCCTTCACCCCGGCTTTCGCCAGTCTCTCGGCCTCGCGCAACACATCGGCGGCCGGCCGCGACACCAGATCGCCGCGCAGCTTCGGGATGATGCAGAAGGTGCAGCGGTTGTTGCAGCCTTCGGAAATTTTCAAATAGGCGTAGTGCCGCGGCGTCAG
>JBEPUC010000076.1:0-9809 GCA_041691675.1 Hyphomicrobiales bacterium
GCGCTTCGCTGATCTCGATCTTCGCCCGTCTCGGCGGCGGCATCTTCACCAAGGGCGCCGACGTCGGCGCCGATCTCGTCGGCAAGGTCGAAGCCGGCATCCCGGAAGACGATCCGCGCAACCCGGCGACCATCGCCGACAACGTCGGTGACAATGTCGGTGACTGCGCCGGCATGGCGGCCGACCTGTTCGAGACCTACGCCGTGACCGTCGTTGCGACCATGGTGCTTGCCGCGATCTTTTTCGTCGGCCAGCCGATCCTCGCGTCCGCGATGCTCTATCCGCTCGGTATCTGCGGCGCCTGCATCGTGACCTCGATCATCGGCACGTTCTTCGTCAAGCTCGGCGCCAACGGCTCGATCATGGGCGCGCTCTACAGGGGTCTGATCGTCGGCGGCGTGCTGTCGATCGGCGGCCTTGCCATTGCCACCCACTATATCATCGGATGGGAGCAGATCGGCACCGCCAATGGCGTCGCCATCACCGGCAAGAACCTGTTCTTCTGCGGCGTGCTCGGCCTGGTCATCACCGGCCTGATCGTGTGGATCACCGAGTACTACACCGGCACCGGCAAGCGTCCGGTGGTGTCGATCGCCCAGGCTTCGGTCACCGGTCACGGCACCAACGTCATCCAGGGTCTCGCGGTGTCGCTTGAGTCGACCGCGATGCCCGCGATCGTCATCGTTGCCGGCATCATCGTCACGTATCAGCTCGCCGGCCTGTTCGGCACCGCAATCGCTGTGACGACGATGCTCGGTATCGCCGGCATGATCGTTGCGCTCGACGCCTTCGGCCCGGTCACCGACAATGCCGGCGGCATTGCCGAAATGTCCGGTCTGCCGAAGGAAGTGCGGCACAACACCGATGCGCTCGACGCGGTCGGCAACACCACCAAGGCCGTCACCAAGGGCTACGCGATCGGTTCGGCCGGTCTCGGCGCGCTGGTGCTGTTCGCGGCCTACACCAACGACATCAACGCCTTCATCAAGGGCGGCGCTCCGTACTTCAAGGATGTCGGCGCGGTCTCGTTTGACCTGTCGAATCCCTACGTCGTCGCCGGTCTGATCTTCGGCGGCCTGATCCCGTATCTGTTCGGCGGCATCGCGATGACTGCGGTGGGCCGTGCGGCGGGCTCGGTGGTGGAAGAGGTGCGTCGTCAGTTCCGCGAAAACCCCGGCATCATGCAGGGCACGTCGCGGCCGAACTACGCGCGCGCCGTTGACTTGCTGACGAAAGCGGCGATCAAGGAAATGATCATTCCGTCGCTGCTGCCGGTGCTGTCGCCGATCGTCGTCTACTTCGGCGTGTTGTGGGTCTCCGGCTCCAAGGCCAACGCCTTCGCGGCGCTCGGCGCTTCGCTGCTCGGCGTGATCGTCAACGGCCTGTTCGTGGCGATCTCGATGACCTCGGGCGGCGGCGCCTGGGACAACGCCAAAAAGTCGTTCGAGGACGGTTTCACCGACAAGGACGGCGTCGTGCATCAGAAGGGCGGCGACGCACACAAGGCGTCGGTGACCGGCGACACCGTCGGCGATCCCTACAAGGATACGGCGGGTCCCGCAGTCAACCCGGCGATCAAGATCACCAACATCGTGGCCTTGCTGTTGCTGGCGATTTTGGCTCACCAAGTCTAAGCGCCTGCGAGAAACGAAAAGGGCCCGCTGTGCGCGGGCCCTTTTTTATTGGAGATTCCGAGAGGCGCTGGCGTCAGTTGAACACCTTGAAGGTGCTGAAGATGCCGCGCAGATAATTCAGCCGTTCGCCGCCGGTCTCGGTGGTCTGCGACACGAAGTCGAAGATCCGGCCGTCCTTCATCCCGTAATTGGCGAGCCGGATCACCTTGCGGTCCTTGTTGAAATAGACCGCGATGACGCGCTGATCGACGACGGTATGCGGCATGAAAGCGGCGCTGCGCTCGGCCTTCTGGGAGATGTAGTAGAACACATCGCCGTCGACGGTCGCGACCGTGGAGGGCGTGCCGAGCACGATCAGCACCTGTTCCTGCGTCGCGCCGATCGGAATCTGTTCGAGCGCGCCTTCGGGCAGCACGTAGCCGCGTTGCAACGTCTCACCGAAACTGCCGCAACCGCCGAGCGCCAATGGTCCAAGGAGCACGCAGGCGAGCGCCAGCGCCGGCGCAACGCGCGCGGTTTTGTTTCGGCGCGGAGGTTTGGTCGTCTTGTTGGTTGTCTTGCGGGTCGTCTGGCCGGCAATGGTCATTCTTGAAATCATCGAAAATCTGATCCTCTAGGCCTTGAGGCAGGCCGAAAATACGATGCTGTCGCGCACACCAATTCGTTCTTGAATTCGTTCTTTCCATCCCGGCTGGCGGCGATTAAACCGGCGGCTGGCGAGCCAGGCCGGCAAATCAGGCTAGCAAGTCGAGCAGGTCGGACGAGCGAGCAGCATAGGCGATTGAAGCAAGCAGATGATTTTTTCTCTTTTCCGTCCCAAACCCGGCCTCGGTTCCGAGCCGCGGCGCGACACCATTTCGACCCTGTATGGCATGATCGTGGCGCAGGCGCGATTGCCGACCTTTTACCGCGACTATGCCGTCGCCGACACGGTTAACGGCCGTTTCGACCTGATCGTGCTGCATCTGGCGCTGGTCCTGGACCGGTTGACTATCGACGGCCGGCTTGAGAACCCCGGACAGGCGATTTTCGACGAGTTTTGCCGCGATATGGACGGCAATTTGCGGGAAATGGGCATTAGCGACCTGAAAGTGCCGAAGGAGATGAAGCGCATGGGCGAGGCGTTCTATGGCCGCTCCCAGGCCTATCTCAAGGCGATTCCGGCGGCGCTGACCGATGCTGGCGGCGAGGAAGCCCTGATCGACGCCCTGGCGCGCAATATCTATGGCGGAACCCCGTCCGTCCATCCTTCGGCAGCCCGGCTTGCGGCCTACATGCTGGAGGCGGTACGTGATCTCAGGGCGCAGGACCTGGCCGCCATCGCGGCCGGCCAATTGCGCTTTCCGGACCCGGCCGCGATCCACGCGGCCTCCTGAACGGCGAAACAAGAGCTTCACGACGATGTCCCGTAAGCCAGGCGATAAATTCGGCAACGAGCCTGCCAAGAGCGCGCGCGACAAGCGCAGGACGCCAGCCGGTCATTCGCGCGCCGGTGCGGGCGTCACCGTTGCTATGCCCTGGAGCGTGCCGCTCGACATCGACACGATCGCCGAGGACGGTTTGCATCGCGAGATCGCGGCCGATGAGTCGACTGCGGCGGCGGTTGCGGCATTGGCGGAGGTCCGCACGGTGTCAAATCTGCAAGCCGTCTTTGACATCGACCGGGCCGGCGAGGTCGTTCACGTGACCGGCCAGGTCAGCGGGCGCGTCGGCCAGAACTGCGTCGTGACGCTCGAGCCGATGGACACCGATATCGACGAACCCATTGATGTCTTGTTTGCGCCGGTCCCCGAATCTGGCACGCCGACCGACGAGGATCGCCGCCACAAGGCCGATGCCGAGCTGCCGGAGCCGTTGATCGACGGCCGAATCGATCTCGGCGCCATCGCCAGCGAATTCCTGATCCTCGGCATCGATCCTTATCCGCGCAAAGCCGGCGCCGAATTCACCCCGGTTGAAGCGGAAAATGATGCGCCGCACCCATTTGCGGCGCTGGAAGCGCTCAAAAAGCGCCCCGGCGGCAACGAATCGTGAGGCATGATCCATCGGGGGCGCAAGCGCCGCGGCAGCGGATTCCAGAACCGGCTTGTCAGGGACGGCCTAGGCGGTATGTTCGCCCCATGCGTCGAGTCCTGATGACCGTGTTGCCGGCGCTCCTACCTTCGCCGCTTCGATCGGAATCGACCAGAGTGCATTCGCCCCATGCCAGATAATGTTCGCATAGCCATTGACGCCATGGGCGGCGACCACGGTGCTTCAGTAGTGCTGCCGGGCGCCGATCTGGCATTGCTGCGTCATCCGGACACCGAATTTCTGCTGTTCGGCGACCGCGCCGTGGTCGAGCCAGCGCTCGACAAGCTACCGCGTCTAAAAGCGCGCTCGAAATTCATTCACACCGAAGTCTCTATCCGCATGGACGACAAGCCGAGCCAGGCGCTGCGCTATGGCCGCGGCAAGTCGTCGATGTGGCTGGCGATCGACGCCGTCAAAAAGCACGAGGCTGATGTTGCGGTCTCGGCCGGCAATACCGGCGCGCTGATGGCGATGGCGCGGTTCAATCTCAAGATGATGGAGGGCATCGAGCGCCCGGCCATCGCCGGCCTGTGGCCGACATTGCGCGGCGAGTCCGTGGTGCTCGATGTCGGCGCCGCGATCGGCGCCGACGAGGCGCATCTGGTCAATCTGGCGGTGATGGGCAGCGCTATGGCGCGCATCCTGTTCGATATCGAGCGGCCGACCTTGGGGCTTCTCAATATCGGCGTCGAGGAGGTCAAGGGTCTGGAGCAGGTCCGCGAGGCCGGCCGCATTCTACGCGAGGGCAAGTTTCCGTATTTCGATTATCAGGGCTTTGTCGAGGGAGACGATATCGGCAAGGGCACGGTCGATGTTGTCGTCACCGAGGGCTTTGCCGGCAACATCGCGCTCAAGACCGCGGAGGGCACCGCCCGCCAGTTCGCGCAATATCTGCGCGCGGCCATGAACCGCACCTGGATGGCGCGGCTCGGTTATCTGCTGTCGCGGCGCGCGTTTCAGACGCTGCGCGAGAAAATGGACCCGCGCAAATCGAACGGCGGCGTCTTTCTTGGCCTCAACGGCGTTGTCATAAAGAGCCATGGCGGCGCCGACGCCGAGGGCTTCGCCGCCGCCGTCGATATGGGATACGACATGATCCGCTATGAATTGCTGAGCAAGATAGGCCAGTCGATGGCGCGCGACCTGAAAGCGCGGGCCGGAGAGCCCTTGTCCGCTGAGCCCGCAGTCAGCGGGGCGGCCTCGTGAGCGTCTTGCGGTCAGTTGTTTTAGGGTGCGGCAGCTATCTGCCGGCACGGATTCTGTCGAATGACGAATTGGCGCGCTCGGTCGAGACCACCGACGAGTGGATCGTGCAGCGCACCGGCATCCGCGAGCGCCACATCGCAGCCGCCGGCGAGATGACCTCGGACCTTGCGATCGCCGCCGCACGCGCCGCGCTGGCGCATGCCCATGTCGAGGCCAGCTCCATTGACCTCGTGGTGCTCGCCACCTCCACCCCTGACCAGACCTTTCCGGCCACCGCCGTCACGGTGCAGAACGCGCTCGGCATCGCTCAAGGGGCCGCCTTCGACCTGCAAGCGGTGTGCTCGGGATTCGTCTATGCGCTGTCGGTCACCGATGCTCTGTTGCGGTGCGGCAGCCACAAGCGGGCGCTGGTGATCGGGGCCGAGACCTTCTCGCGCATCCTCGACTGGAACGACCGCACCACCTGCGTGCTGTTCGGGGACGGCGCGGGGGCCGTGGTGTTGGAAGCTCAGGAACAGCCGGGCGGGGCGAGCGACCGGGGCGTGCTGACCACGCATCTGCGCTCCGACGGCAAGCACAGGTCCAAGCTCTACGTCGATGGCGGTCCGTCCTCGACCCAGACCGTCGGTCATCTGCGGATGGAAGGCCGTGAGGTTTTCAAGCATGCCGTCGCCATGATCACGGACGTGATTTATGACGCCTTCAAAGCCACCGGCACCTCGGCCGCCGACATCGATTGGTTCGTGCCGCACCAGGCCAACAAGCGGATCATCGACGGCTCGGCGCACAAGCTCGGAATTTCACCGGAAAAGGTGGTCATTACCGTCGATCGGCACGGCAATACATCGGCCGCGTCGATCCCCCTGGCGCTTGCCGATGCAGTCGCCGACAGGCGCATCAAACGTGGTAATTTAATCTTATTGGAAGCAATGGGCGGCGGCTTCACCTGGGGCTCCGCGCTGCTGCGCTGGTGATGTTGCATGCCAGCCGCAGTGTCGTCATAACTGTTAAAACGACCGTTGACCCGTTGGGATGAAGCTAATATCGTCGATAATTCAGCGAGATATCTTCGCCGGGGGTTGGGCTGGGCGATGAGCGGTAAAACAGTAACGAGGGCGGATTTGTGCGAAGCGGTCTACCAGAAGGTAGGCCTGTCACGCACTGAATCGGCGTCTCTTGTCGAGTTGGTGCTCAAAGAGATCACCGACTGTCTGGAGCGTGGGGAGACAGTAAAATTGTCGTCCTTCGGCTCATTCGTCGTGCGCAAAAAAGGTCAGCGTATCGGACGTAATCCCAAGACCGGCAAGGAAGTTCCCATTTCGCCGCGGCGTGTGATGGTGTTCAAGCCGTCGGCGATCCTCAAGCAGCGCATCAATGGCCATGACGTCGCCGACGAAGCCGAGCGCGCGTGATTTGGTTCCAGTAAAAGCGTTGAAGCCTGACACCGTTTGCGTTCAAACGGTTTGGCCTGACCTGATTTCGTCAGGGACGGTGTGTTCAGGCATCGTTTTGTCAGACAGGGAGCGGGGTTGCTTTGGATAACAAGGCGCCGGACGCATTTCGCACCATCAGTGAAGTGGCAGACGAACTCGATCTGCCGCAACACGTGCTGCGTTTTTGGGAAAGCCGGTTTCGCGACATCAAGCCGATGAAGCGCGGCGGCGGGCGACGCTATTACCGTCCCGAGGACATCAGTCTTTTGCGGGGTATTCGCCATCTTCTATACGGCGAGGGCTACACCATTCGCGGCGTGCAACGCATTTTGCGCGAAGAGGGCGTCGGCTTCGTGCAGGCGGTCTGGGAAGAAGGCTCGCCGCAGCCGCCGCATGGTGGCGAGAATACTGCCCGCGACAATGATGATATTGCCGACGAGGCTATCGATGACGAGGCCGAGACGGGTCTGACCGACGAGCCGCGCGGCTTGCGTGGACGTTTGTCAAATCTGCTCGGCCGCGATCTCGGCGATCGCAACGACATCAACGACGGGCGTCGCGATCCGCCGCTGCATTCCGCGCCGATGCCGCGGATCGATCCGGGCGACCGGGTCAGCCCGGCCGTTTACGTAGAGGACGACGAGCCGGAGCCACCGAGGATTGCGCCGGAGCCACGAGCCATAGAGCCACGAGCGGTTGAGCCGCCGTCGCCGGTCGTCTCCGCCGCTCCCGCCTTTGCCGCGATCCCGGATGACAAGATGACGAAGTTGCGCGACGTGCTGCAAGAATTGACGGAATGCCGCAAGCTGATCGATGGGGCGATGAAGCGCGGCGGCGATACTGTGAGTTGAAACGCTCTGACGTCATGCCTCGCTGACACCCTCATTCATTTCGAAAACAAACGCCGGATGGAACCAAAGTTCCTCTGCTTGGCTCCTTGCGCGGGTGCGTGATAGGCAGTGACTGTTTCACGGTTTAGGGGCCAGCAAGATGACAGCCACCGACGTCGTTCTGGTTGAACATCCATCGGAGGATGTTGTCGTTCTGCGGCTGAACCGGCCTGCGGTGCGCAACGCGCTGAATCTGGACGTTCGCGTTCGGCTCGCCGAGGAGGTGACGCGCTACGGCGCCGATCCGAAAGGCCGCTGCCTGATTATCACCGGCTCGGACACGGTGTTCGCCGCCGGCGCGGACATCACCGAAATGGCGGATGCGGGTCCGATCGAGATCATGGCTCGCAACATCCAGCAGTACTGGCGCGCGATCATGGATTGTCCAAAGCCGGTGATCGCGGCGATCGAGGGCTTTGCGCTCGGCGGCGGCCTGGAGTTGGCGTTATGCGCCGACATTATTGTGGTGGGCGAGGGCTCCAAGCTCGGCCTGCCGGAGGTTAAACTTGGCATTCTGGCCGGCGGCGGTGGCACGCAGAAGCTGGCGCGGTTGGTCGGCAAACAGCGCGCCATGCTGCTGCTGATGACCGGCCGCATATTCGGCGCGGCGGAAGCCCTTGCCATGGGCATTGCCGGCGAGGTCGCGCCGGCGGGTCAAGCGCTGGCGCGGGCGACCGAATTGGCGCGCGAAATTGCGAGCATGCCGCCGATCTCGATCGCGCAGATCAAGGAAATCGTCAATGCGGGCCTGAATGCACCGCTCGACACAGCGCTGATGCTGGAGCGCAAGGCGCTTCAATTGCAGTTCGCGACGCGAGATCAGAAGGAAGGCATGAAGGCCTTCCTTGAAAAGCGCAAGCCGAACTACCTGGGCAAATAGATTGCAGAGTAAATGATCGTCGACTTGCTCAAATCCGATCTGGTCGTGGCGGTGCTCGGCGCCGGCACCATGGGACGCGGCATCGCACAGGTTTGCGCGCAGGCCGGAATGACGACGCTTTTGTATGACGCGCGCGACGGCGCGGTCGCGGAAGCGACCGCGGCCATCAACAAGGGTCTCGACGGTCAGGTCGCCAAGGGCCGCATGACAGACGAGGCCAAACACGACGTCATGCGGCGGATCCAGCCGATCGCGTCTCTCGACGAAGCCGCGCCCGCCGGCCTGGTGATCGAGGCCATCGTCGAGGATCTTGCTGTCAAGCGCGAGTTGTTTCGCGCACTCGAACAGCGCCTCGCGCCCGACGCCGTGATCGCCAGCAATACGTCGTCGCTGTCTGTCACCGAAATTGCCGCCGGCTGCGCACGGCCGGAGAACATCGGCGGCTTGCACTTCTTCAATCCGCCGCCGGTGATGAAGCTTGTCGAGGTGATCGGCGGTTTGCGCAGCGATCCGGTGTTGGTTGACGCATTGGTCGCGTTCTCCAAACGCATCGGCAAGGTGCCGGTCGTGGCGACCGATACGCCGGGTTTTGTCGTCAATCACGCCGGCCGCGCCTATGGTCCCGAAGCCTTGCGTATCGTCGGGCAGGGCATTGCCAGCGCCCATGAAGTCGACGTGCTGATGAAGGAAGCCGCGGGCTTCCGGATGGGACCGTTCGAGTTGCTCGACCTCGTCGGCGGCGACGTTACCCATGCGGTCATGGAAAGCATCCACGCGCGCTACTACGACGAGCCGATGTATCAGCCGTCGGCATTGATGGCGGTGCGGGTCGCCGGCGGTCTGCTTGGACGCAAGAGCAAGCGCGGCTTCTACGATTATGCGAGTGCGCCGCAGGCCGGCGCGCCGACAATTGCCGTGATCGAGCAGCCGGTGCCCAAGACGATCTGGATTGCCGATGAAGATGGTGGCAGCGATCTTGCCGCGCGGCTGGCCGCCGCCGGCATCGAGGCAATCGTCGGCGGTACGCCAGATGCGCGGGCGCTATGCCTCGTGACGCCGCTTGGCGAGGATTGCACGAGCGCCGCGCTGCGCCTGAAGCTCGATCCGTCGCGCACCGTCGCGGTCGATATGCTCGCCCGTTTTACCGGCCGACACACGGCGATGAAAAATCCCCTGACGACGCCGCAGGCGTTAGGGGGCGCCGTCGCGGCATTGGCCGCAACCGGCGCGCCGGTCACGGCGATCAATGACTCCACCGGTTTCGTAGTCCAGCGTCTGCTGGCGATGATCGTCAATATCGGCTGCCGGATCGCCGAACTGCGAGTCGCCGCGCCCGCTGACATCGACACGGCGGTCGAACTTGGCCTCAATTATCCGAAGGGACCGCTGGTGCTCGGCGACAGCCTCGGCCCGACGCGGGTGCTGGCCGTGCTCGACGCCATGTTCGCGGCCAGCCACGATCCGAAATACCGCGCGGCCGCCTGGCTGCGCCGCCGCGCCCAGCTCGGCGTGTCGCTGCACACGCCGGACTAGGTCGGGGTCGATCCTGATTTTATCGCCGGATCGATGGTTGCGCTGCGATAGGGGCCTGCCTATAGTCCGCGCCGTTCCGGTCGGGGCGTAGCGCAGCCCGGTTAGCGCACTTGTCTGGGAGACAAGGGGTCGTGAGTTCAAATCTCGCCGCCCCGACCAA
>JBEPUC010000077.1:0-9715 GCA_041691675.1 Hyphomicrobiales bacterium
ACCTTGGCGAGCGAGTGCTCGCGCACTTTGTAATTGATCTTCTCGTTGCGCAGGTCGGCATCGACGCGCAAATTAAGCTTGCGCGCGGCGGCAGCGACCTCGGCGGCGTAGCCGTCGGCGTCCTGCGTGATGGTGCAGATGACGGCTTGCTTGGGCGCCAGCCACAGCGGCAAGTGCCCGGCATAATGTTCGAGCACGACGCCGAGGAAGCGCTCCATCGAACCGCAGATGGCGCGGTGGATCATCACCGGCGGCTTCTTTGAGCCGTCGGCGGCGATATAGAAGGCGTCGAACCGTTCGGGCAGGTTGAAGTCGACCTGCGTCGTGCCGCACTGCCAGTCGCGGCCGATGGCGTCGCGCAGCACGTATTCGAACTTCGGCCCATAGAACGCACCTTCGCCCGGATTGATCGCCGTCTTGATGCGGTTGTTGCTCGCGGCGATGCGCTTGAGCACATTCTGCATGACGCCTTCAGCATGATCCCATGCCTCATCCGAGCCGACGCGCTTTTCCGGCCGCGTCGATAGCTTCACGGTGAGATCGCCCTCGAAGCCGAAATCGGCATAGGTCGAGAGGATCAGGTCGTTGATCTTGAGGCATTCCTCGGCCATCTGCTCTTCGGTGCAGAAGATATGGGCGTCATCCTGCGTGAAGGCGCGCACGCGCAGCAGGCCGTGCATCGCGCCCGACGGCTCGTAACGGTGAACGATGCCGAACTCGGCCATGCGGATCGGCAACTCGCGATAGCTGCGCAGGCCATGCTTGAAAATCTGAATGTGGCCGGGGCAGTTCATCGGCTTGATGGCGTAGACACGCTCGTCGGCGGTATCGTCGCCGGCAGACGTTGCTTGAAACATGTTCTCGCGGAACCAGCCCCAGTGGCCGGAGGTCTCCCACAGAGACTTGTCGAGCATCTGCGGCGCGTTGACTTCCTGGTAGTCGCCCTTCAGGCGGCGGCGCATATAGGCAACGATTTCCTGGAAGATGGTCCAGCCGTTGGCGTGCCAGAAAACGGTGCCGGGACCTTCTTCCTGGAAGTGAAACAGGTCCATCTCGCGGCCGAGCTTGCGGTGGTCGCGCTTCTCGGCCTCTTCCATGTTCTTGAGATAGGTGTCGAGCTCTTCCTGCTTGGCGAAGGCGGTACCGTAAATGCGCGACAGCATCGGGTTGTTGCTGTCGCCACGCCAGTACGCACCGGCGACGCGCATCAGCTTGAACGCATTGCCGATCTTTCCGGTCGAGGTCATATGCGGACCACGGCAGAGATCGAACCAATCGCCTTGCTTGTAGATTTTCAGCGACTGGTCTTCCGGAATGGCGTCGACCAGCTCAACCTTGAAGTTCTCGCCCTTGTCGGCAAAGACCTTCTTGGCCTGATCGCGCGACCAGATTTCCTTGGTGAAAGGTTTATCGCGGGCAATGATCTCCTTCATCTTCTTTTCGATGACGGGGAGGTCTTCCGGCGTGAACGGCTGGTTGCGCGAGAAGTCGTAATAAAAACCGTTTTCGATGACGGGCCCGATGGTCACCTGCGTGCCCGGCCACAGGTCCTGCACCGCTTCGGCAAGAACGTGAGCGGCATCGTGGCGGATCAGTTCGAGTGCGCGCGGGTCGTCGCGCGACACGAATTCGATTTTCGCGTCTTTTTCGATTTTGTCGGCGAGATCGACGACCGTGCCGTCAAGCGCCATCGCCACGGTGCGTTTGGCCAAAGAGGGTGAAATGCCCTTGGCGATTTCGAGACCGGTGATGTTGTCGGGATATTCGCGGCGTGCGCCGTCGGGAAAGGTCAGGGCGACCATCGTAGTATCTCCTGTTGCTCACTCCCGCGAACGAGCGCGGGTAAGCGTCGATTTGCCCTCGATATAGCAGGCGAATCGGGGCGTGCAAGTTGCTTATTGGACAGCGGCGGCGGCCGGCTTGCCCCGCAGCCGCCCCAAGACCCGTCCATCAATAACCAGGAGCGACGCGGCGATGATAAGCGCGCCCGCGATTTCGTTGGCGGCGAGCGGTTCGCCCAGCACTACAACCCCGAGCAGAATAGCGGTGACGGGGATCAGGAGCGTCACGAGCATGACATTGGTGGCGCCGGCGCGCGACAGGATCGTGAAAAAGACGATGTAGGCGAGCGATGTGGCGAGCAGGGCGAGACCGATCAGGGCGCCCCAGGTGGCGAGGTGCGGCATCGGCAGCATCCAAGGCCGATCCACAGCGGTGGTGATGATCGTCACGATGACGGTCGAGCAAATGAGTTGACAGGTTGCCGAAGTAATCGGCGGCACGTCTCCCAGTTTGCGCCGCCCCCATAGACCGGAAAAGCCGTAGCTCAAGGCGCCGCCGAGGCAGAGCAACAAGCCGATGGTTTGATTGTCGGAATGCGCAACGCCGGGACCGCGCAGTACGAAGACGCCAATCAGGCCAATGACAATGCCGGCGACGCGGCGCGGGATCAGCCTTTCGTCGCCGAACGCGGCAAGTACCAGAGCGGTGAACAAGGGTGTGGTCGCATTTGCCACCGAGGCCATGCCGCCTGAAATGTAGGTTTGACCCACCACCAGCAGCGTAATGGGGATGACGTTGTTGAGCATTCCCATCACGAAGAACGGCCGCCAGCCGGCAAGCGTTGCCGGCCAGATGCCGCCGAGGCGTTTGAACACCGGCAACAGAAACGCCGCGCCCAGCGCGACCCGTGCCAGAACGATGGTCATCGGCGGCAATTCGCGCAAAGCGGCGCTGGCAAAAAAGAAGGAGCCGCCCCACAGCACCGACAGTAGAATGAGCAGCAGCCAAGTCTGTCGGTTCATGTCTCGGTTCATAGATTCGATCCAGTGCCGGTATCTTTGAGATGTGCACGACTAGAGGCGGCGGTTACGCCGCGCGCCACCCGATTTCCGAGACGTTTTGTTAAAGTGTCTTATCCGTGAGAATGTCTTGGCGCATGTTCGTTGGTGCCGCGCCAACGGCCGTAACGCCACGGTAGAAACCAGCGAGCATCGGCGGGCAGAACGTCGGCGACGAAATCGAGGCCGTGCGTGCCCCAGGGATGACACCGCATCAACCGTGCCAACGTCATCCAGCCGCCGGCCCACAGACCGAAACGGCCGATCGCTTCCTCGGCATATTCCGAACAACTCGGCAAATGGCGGCAGCGCGGTCCGATCACTGGCGACAGGGTGTAGCGATACAACGTCACCAGTGTGCGGCCGACGACTCGCGGCAAACCGGCAACACCTGCCACGCTTTTTTTTGCTGGTGGTTGGTTTTCAGGCATCTGTGGACTGAGTTCCGTGAGGGGAACAGCCGCTGCTTTGAGGAGAAACGATTGCGCCGCAGCCTTTTGTCAAAAGTTCCACTCAAGTTCCAGAGCGTTTAAGCCGCTCTAAGGTCAGAAGAAAGGCTTCAGGGATAGCGACCTTTTTACACTAGACGCGAATCCAGCGACCGTTTTAAAAATGACACGTTTGGGGGACGGCTGAAGTGCAAGTGATTCGGTGCTGCGCCGCAACGGAATTGGCACGACATCGAAAATAAACACTTCTGCGCTTCTATTACGCGGATCATTCGTTTCCGTTCCATCGCTGGAACGAATTTTTGAATGAGACGCCGGAAGGGGGATGGATGCTTGGGTCCCTTCGTTTTGCTGCTGCGCTTCTATTGGCGTTGGGCACTCTTTCGCCTGGCGTGCTTGGGTCGGCGCGGGCGAATGACCGCACTTTGCCGATGCGCTTCGATCTGCGCGAGCAAGGTCCCGCCGAGATTTGCGGCACCACCTGCGCGACCTGGATCGAGGCGAGCGGCGCCATCACAGCGGATAGCGGCCGCGACTTCGCGCGTTTCATCAAGGGCCGGGCGCTTCAGGGCGCCGTTGTCGTCCTGGATTCGGACGGGGGATCGGTGCATGGCGCGATCGATCTTGGCCGTGAAATTCGTAAAGCGGGCCTCGCCACGACCGTCGGCCGCATTGTCGATTTGACCGCCAAAAACGGTGACAAAAATGCCGGTCAGATGGATGGCGGCAGATACATCAAGGATCTCAAGCGCGGCAATACCGCATCCGTGCCGCGGGCGACGCTTTCGCCCCGCGCCGACTGCGAATCCATGTGTGCCTTCGTGCTGCTCGGCGGCCAGCAGCGAATCGTGCCGCCTGAAGCGCGGGTGATGGTCCACCAAATCTGGCTGGGCGACCGTCGCGACGATCCGACCGCCGCCACCTATTCGGCCGAGGATCTTGTTCTGGTTCAGCGCGATATCGGGCGGCTGGCCCAGTTCACCGCCGAGATGGGTGGCTCGATCGATCTGCTCGATCTGGCCTTGCGCATTCCGCCGTGGGAGCCGTTGCACACCATGACACGCGAGGAAATCCGGGCCACCAAGCTGGCGACCGGGGATGCCGCCCCGCCGAAGGTCGCGGCGGCGACGGGGGCGGTTTCGCCGGCGGCAATGACGGCGCCGGTTGCGCCGATGACCGACGAGGCACGCACAACGCCGATCAGCGAACAGCGCTGGGCCGTGGTAGCCGGTGACGGCGCGGCGAGTCTGGCGCGGCGACATCCGCTGACGATGGAAGGCGACAGTCTCGGCAGCTTCGATCTGATGGTGGCGTGCGGCGCCAACTCCAAGAGTTTCGATCTGAGCTATGTCGAGCGTCGGCACGGCGCCGAAGGCGTACCGCTCGCGGGCAGGCTCGGTGCCGTCAGTGTGCGTGTCGGTCGCACCGCCGCCAAGCTCCGGGTGGAGTCATCCGAGCGCAGCGGAAATTCCGGCGAACTTGTGAGCCATGCCGCCGCGACCGTGCCACTCGAGATGATCCGCGACTTCGCCAGTGCCGGCAATCATTCGATGGTGATCGAGACCACCGCCAAAGGCATGGTGACGGTCATACGGATCGGCAATACCGGCGCGCAGCAAAGCCTGCCGGGGCTGATGGCGAGCTGTGGCAAGCCGATGGGCGACCGCGCCGAAGCGGTGCTGCCGAAAGAGGCCGGCATGAAGACCGGCGGCATGGCGCCGGCGCAATAGGGTTATTCGGCCGCGAGATGCGATGCCGGCCCGGCGGCGGGGGCGGTCCGTTTGGCCTGGATTTCGTCGATGGCCTTGACCACCGCATCGAAGGTCAGCAGCGTCGAGGCGTGGCGCGCCTTGTAGTCGCGCACCGGCTCGAGCAGGGCGATGTCGGCCCATTTGCCGGAGGGCGGCGGGCCGTTTTCCTTGAGCATCTTGCGTACCGTTTCGCGCAGATCGCGCAATTCGTTCGCCGTCGCGCCGATGACGTGACTGGCCATGATCGAGGACGAGGCCTGACCGAGCGCGCAGGCCTTCACGTCATGCGCGAAATCCGTGACCGTGCCGCTGTCCATTTTAAGGTCAATCGTTACGGTCGACCCGCACAATTTGGAATGGGCGGTGGCGCTGGCGTCGGGGGCGGGCAGGCGGCCCAACCGGGGGATATTCCCAGCCAGGTCCAGGATTTTGGCGTTATAGACGTCATTGATCATCGAGTTGACCTATCGGGCCGCTGTGCCGCACATTGCCTCACCGGTACAAAACCCTATATAGGGATCGCCCGGCCGGTACGAGAAGGGTTCTCGTGACCACGACGCATTATGCCGTGCTAAATGGGAATGCGGCGTCGAAACCGCCCCTCGGGCGGTTGACGCGGCCACCCGGTGACACTCCCGGAGCTGCCTCGCGCGGGGCAAGCGCCGGTCGAACGGAGAGACCGATGGACGCCAAGAATTCTCTTCTCAAGCCCTGGCCCGTGCAGGGCCTTTCCGACCATGTCCGGGCAGCACCAGCAACCGGCCCCCGCCCGTCGCGTGAAGACGCCGAAGCCGCCGTGCGCACGCTGATCGCCTATGCCGGTGACGATCCGGCCCGCGAAGGCGTGCTCGACACGCCCAAGCGCGTCATCGATGCCTATGAGGAAATCTATCAGGGCTACCGCGAGATTCCGGCCGAGGTGCTCGACCGCACCTTCAGCGAGACCGGTGGCTACGATGATTTTGTGCTGGTCAAGGACATTGGTTTCAACTCGCATTGCGAGCACCACATGATGCCCTTCTACGGCAAGGCGCATGTTGCCTATATGCCGACCGAGCGAGTGGTGGGCCTGTCGAAGCTGGCGCGTCTGGTCGATGTCTACGGCAAGCGTCTGCAGACGCAGGAGCACATGACGTCGCAGATCGCCACCGCGATCGAAGAAATTCTGAAGCCGCGCGGCGTCGCCGTGATGATTGAGGCCGAGCACATGTGCATGTCAATCCGCGGCGTCAGCAAGCCCGACGCGCTGACGGTGACGACGCATTTTACCGGCGCCTTCCGTCAAGACCCGAACGAACTGGTCCGGTTCATGACCATGTTGCGCGGGAAGTAAGCACTTCTGTTCAGACGCGACGTTCGATTTTGGTCATTGCCGGGCTCCGCCCGGCAATCCATTATGTTGCGCGGCTTTGCCTGTATCCGGTGACTTCATGTCCACACACTCACACGACATCGAGGAAGGTCTCGCCCTTCTTCCCAAATTCGACGCCGATGGTCTGGTGACGGCCGTGGTGACCGATGTTGCCAGTGGCGACGTGCTGATGGTTGCGCACATGAACGCCGAGGCGCTGGCGAAAACAATCGAAACCGGCAAGGCCTGGTACTTCAGCCGCTCGCGCAAGAAACTTTGGCAGAAGGGCGAGGAGTCCGGTCACGTCCAGCGCGTGTCGGAGCTGCGGGTCGATTGCGATCAGGATGCGATCTGGCTCAAGGTCGCGCAGGAAGGGCCGGGCGCGTGCCACACCGGACGGCAGTCGTGTTTTTATCGCGCCGTGCCGCTCGGACAGACGGGCGCGGTGAAACTTGAGTTTCGCGATGCGGAGAAGACATTCGATCCGTCAGAGGTTTATAAATCATAGGCGCGTGAGCAAGCTCGACTTTGAGCCCGGAATCACATAGTTTATCCATCGAACGGGAGAGACTGTTTTGGATTTTCGGATTCAAAACGGCGCCGAAGGAGCAACCGCCCCGGAATCTCTCAGGCAAAAAGAACCGTTCCGAAAGTTCATACTCTGAAGAGCGGAGCCAAAAGCTCCCGCCGACGGTGAAAGTCGCCAAGCAATAAAGCGAAGCGATGAAACTCTCAGGCCAATGACAGAGGGGGCGCGGATTCGTCACAGAACGAATGCGCGTCATCTTCTGTGAAAGGCCTGAGCATGAGCCAGTCGTCCAGCGACTTTGACGTTGTGGTATTGGGCGCCGGCGTCGTCGGCATTTGTACTGCTTATTGGAATTTACGCGCCGGTAAATCTGTCTGTATTATCGATCGGCAGCCGGAAGCGGCTCTTGAAACGAGCTTCGCCAATGGCGGGCAGGTGTCGGTCAGTCACGCCGAGCCTTGGGCTAATCCGTCGGCGCCCTTCAAGATACTCAAATGGCTGTTGCACAGCGACGCGCCGCTGCTGTTCCGGCCACGCCTTGATATCCATCAATGGCTTTGGGCGGCGAAATTTCTGATCGACTGCCTGCCGAAGCGTACCGATCGGCACACGAGCGAGATCGTCAAACTGGCAACCGAAAGCCGCGGCTTGATCCAAAAAATCCGAGCCGATGAAGGCTTCCATTACGACGAGCGCCAAAAAGGCATTCTGCATTTTTATCGCGACCGGCGCGAATTCGAGGCCGCTATTCCTGTCGCCGAATTGATGCGCCGCTACGGCTGCAATCGCACCGTGATCGATGTCGACAAAGTTGTCGAAATCGAGCCGGCTTTTTCCGACAACCGCGCCGATATCGTGGGCGCGACCTACACCGCGGAGGATGAAAGCGGCGACGCGTGCAAGTTCACGCAAAATCTGGCGCAGGTCTGCGGAAGAATGGGGGGTGTCTTTCGTTACAGCCATCAGGTGACGGCGCTTGACGCTGACCGGTCGTCCGGCGAGGTTCGCGGTGTGGAAATCTGCGGCCCTGCCGGCTATCGCACTTTGCGCGCACGCGATGTGGTCATCAGTCTCGGCTGCTGGTCGGCGCCGTTTTTGCGGCCTATGGGGTCCGGCTGAATATCTATCCGGCCAAAGGCTATTCAGTAACGATTCCGACTAACGGCGCAAACACCGCGCCGGTTACCAGTCTGACTGATGATGAGTACAAGCTGGTGTATTCCAATCTGGGTGATCGGCTGCGGGTGGCCGGAACGGCGGAATTGTCGGGGTATTCCCGCGATCTCAACCGCAAGCGATGTCAGGCGATCATCGACAATGTGAAGAATCTGTTTCCGCGCGCCGGCAAGTTCGAGCATGCCACTTTCTGGAGCGGTTTGCGGCCGGCAACACCCTCCAACATTCCTTATGTCGGCCGTACGCGCTATCGCAACCTCTGGCTCAATACCGGTCACGGAACTCTGGGCTGGACGCTCGGCGCCGGCTCGGGCTTTCGCGTGGCCAATATGATTGCGGGCAACGACGGCCCTGTGGCTGCCTGAGCTTCACGCCGGACGGGCGCTGGCCACCAGTTGCTGCGCTCGCACCAAATGCGGGCGGTCGAACATCTTGCCGTCGATTCCAACTGCACCGGCGCCGGGGGTGGCGGCGAAAGCCGCGATGATCGCCCTGGCCTTTTCCAGTTCTTCCGCGCTCGGCGTATAGACCTCGTTGATGATCGGCACCTGCGACGGGTGGATGGCGAGACGGCCGATAAAGCCGTCGCGGCGAGAGTCTTGCGTGTCGCGCCGTAGCCCTTCGGCATTGCGGAAATCAACATAGACGGTCTCGATCGCCGGCACCCGCGCCGCTGCCGCGCCGAACAGGCACATGGCGCGCGCGATGCGATAGGGCTCGGTCAGTTGACCATTGGCGTCGCGGTTGGCCAGCGCGCCGAGTTCGGATGAGAGATCTTCGGGTCCCCATGTCATGCCGATCAAACGCGCGCTCGCGTCACGGAACGTGCCGGCGAGAAACAGGCCCATCGCCGACTCGACATTCTGCGCGAGCACCTTGATCGTGCCTTCCGGCACGCCGGCAATGGCTTCCTGTGCCGTCAGCTTGGCGTCGAGATGGATCAGACTCGTGCCGCCTTCAGCTTTCGGAAACAGGATCGCGTCAGGTTTGCCGGGGACGATTGCGGCGAGGTCGGCATCGGTCATGCCGGTGTCGAGTCCGTTGATGCGCACCAGCAGGCGCGGGCGCTGCGCCTTCGGTTGCATGCTCTTGAGATACTCAAAACACGCAGCGCGGGCGTGCGCCTTGCGCTCGGGCGAGATTGAATCTTCGAGGTCGATGATGACGGCGTCGGCGCCCGACGCCATCGCCTTGTCGAGCTTGGGACCGCTGTCGGCGGGAACGAACAGGAGAGAGCGCATTATTGTTCTACTCGCTTACTTCGGTCGTTTGATGATGAAAGCGTTACGGTGACACTCGGCCACCAGCTTGCCGTCCTGCTTGAATGCCTTGTGATGGAATTCGACGATACCGGCGTTCGGGCGCGATTTCGATTCGCGCTTGCTCACGACCGTGGTCGTGCAATTCACCGTGTCGCCTTCGAACAGCGGATTGGAAAATTTGACGTCGGTCATGCCGAGGTTGGCGATGGTGGTGCCGACCGTCATGTCGGAAACCTGAATCCCGATCATAAGACCCAGGGTGAACAACGAGTTCATCAAGGGTTGCCCCCATTCGGTCTCGGTTTCGCAGAAATGGCGGTCGATATGCAGCGGCTGCGGGTTGAGCGTCATGTTGGA
>JBEPUC010000078.1:0-9283 GCA_041691675.1 Hyphomicrobiales bacterium
TTTTCGTAATGGCCGCGAAGCTTCATTTCGCGGAAAATGCCCTCACGCTGCATCTTCTTCTTGAGCGCCTTGAGGGCCTGGTCGACGTTGTTGTCGCGAACGAGAACTTGCACACTTGCTCCTTCGTTGGTGGAGGATCGAATTTCGGTCAAAAGCCGCACAAACGGGGGCCTTTTGAGTCGGGTGGCTGTAGCAGACTTGTCGGGGCGAGTCCAACAAAACGGGCCAGAATTGGTGTTTTCGGCTTCTCGGCCGCTTTTCCCCATATGGGACTAGGTCCGCAGGCTACCCAGGGTCGCCAAAAGCGCTGAAAGTAACCTCACTGGTGGTGCAATCCTGGAGCGAGGGGCAGTAAAATTCATCCAGAAGAAAGGTATCGCAGCGTGATACTTAAGCTTGTATTCGTATCGCATTATGATACGTTAACGCGTGATCAGAGGCTTCAGGGGTAAATTCGCCGAGACCATCTTTCGGGACCGCGCGGTGCCGAAAGGTTTTCCAGCGGGTATCGCCGGGGTCGCCCGCCGGAAACTGATCATGATCCATAACGCTGGGGCGCTTGAAGATCTCAAATCGCCACCAGGCAACCGGCTTGAAGCATTGCGCGGAAACCTCGCTGGAAAGCATTCGGTGCGCATCAATGATCAATGGCGCATCGTCTTCCGCTGGACCGATATCGGTCCCGATGAAGTCGAAATTGTTGACTATCATTAGCTGGTAAGCCGACTGGAATGGTCCGGTCGCGTATGAGGAACTTCGATGGCCAAGACGCTTGCTCCCATTCATCCCGGCGAAGTGCTGCGGGAGGAGTTCTTGAAACCCCTCAAGCTTACGCCTTACGCCGTCGCCTCCGCGCTCGGCGTGCCGCGAACCCGTATTGAAAGGCTGTCGCGCGAGGAAACGCCGGTCACCGCTGACACCGCTTTGCGGCTGGGGAAATTCTTCAAAACGACGCCTGCGTTTTGGATGAACATGCAGGCGCAGTACGATCTCGAAGTTGCCGAGGACAAGGTAGCGCCGCAGATCAAGAAGATCACGGCTTACGAAGCGGCGTAATCTACTTCGGCCAGACCCGTGTCACATGGCCCATTCTGCGGCCCGGGCGGGCCTCGGTCTTGCCGTAGAGGTGGACCGAAGCGCCGGGCACCGTCAGCCAAGCCCCGACCTCGTCGATCTCATCGCCGATCAGGCTGACCATCTCGACCTTGCGGCCGAGCCGGCCAAAGGCCGGTCGAAAAGCCTCGCTATCAAGCTGTTCACGACAGCGTCCATGCCTGCGGTCGCTCACCCCCCGCAATAGACGCTAAGAACGTAGAACTGAGTTCCCAGAGGTTTTGAGATTACCGGGCATCCGCTGAAACCACCCACTCGATTTCCCATGGCAGCTTCCAAGGCCGGTTGCGAAATGAGGCCGTTGCCCAAATTCGCGGATCCTGAGTATACAAATAGCTTCATAAAATTATCGTTTGACCGCTGAAATAGTACGGAGGCGCCTGTCTCGATTTCTATGGCGGCGCGAAACCGCCCCTCGTTAAGGGCGAAAAAGGCGCGGTCACCGAGAAAAATCAGATCATCGCGATAGTGGAAGGATGCCGCCAAACAGATCATCGTCGCGGTGGCGCAAATTAACCGCCACTTTCGCATCTTTGGCGAAATGACACCTCGCACCAATTGAACAAAGCTGCCGATCCAAAAAGACGATAGAATAATGAAAAAGGGCAAGTCCGAATAAATCCCGGTATCGTGATGAGTGATGAACGCGAGATAATTTTGGAATAGACTAAAAAGGAAATACAACGCTCCCGCAGTCGCTAAAAAGAAGAGGCAGGTTGTACGAGCTAACATGATCGAAGTTCTTTGTTGCGTGCAGCCCAGATGGGCATTGGCAAAAATTAGCGATAATTACTTCGGCCAGACCCGCGTCACATGACCCATTTTGCGGCCGGGACGGGCCTCCGTCTTGCCGTAGAGGTGCACCGAGGCGCCGGGCACCGTCAGCCAGGAACCGATCTCGTCGATCTCGTCGCCGATCAGGTTGGTCATCTCAACTTTGCGGCCGAGCCGGACGGGCTTGGCCAAGGGCCAGCCCGCAACGCTACGGATATGCTGGTCGAACTGCGACACCGTCGTGCCGTCGATGGTCCAGTGCCCTGAATTGTGAACGCGCGGCGCGATCTCGTTGACCAGCACCGCCTGCTTGCCCTTCACGCGCACCACGAACATCTCGACCGCCAGCACGCCGACATAATCGAACGCCTTGGCGACGCGGGTGGCGATCTTGCGCGCTTCGGCCGCGAGCGCGGGCGACACCTTGGCCGGCACCGTCGAGATTTTCAGAATGTGGTCGCGGTGCTGGTTCTCCGTCACCTCGAAGCATTCGACATGGCCGTCGGCCGAGCGCGCCGCGATCACCGACACCTCGCGTTCGAAATTGACGAAGCCCTCGAGGATGCAAGGCTTGTTCTTCAGGGTGCGCCAGGCGGCGTTGGGGTCGTCGCCTTTTTCAATCTTGACCTGACCCTTGCCATCGTAACCCATCGTCGTGGTCTTGAGGACGGCGGGCAGGCCAAGCTTCGCGACACCCGCCGCGAGTTGCGACGCCGAGTGCACCGGCGCGTAGGGCGCGACCGCGATTTTCAAATTGCTGATGAAATTCTTTTCGACCAGGCGGTCCTGCGTCAGCTCAAGAACGTGCGGATCGGGATAGACCGGCTTGCGCTTGGCGAGGAAGGCGGCGGTCGCGGCCGGCACGTTCTCGAATTCATACGTGATGACGTCGACGGCATTGGCGAAGCGGGCCAATGCCGCTTCGTCCTCATAGGCCGCGCAGGTGGAGGCCCGCACCACCTCGAACGCGCCGGAGTCCTTTTCCGGCGAATAGATGTGGCAATGCAGCCCGAGCCGCGCCGCCGCGAGCGCCAGCATGCGGCCGAGTTGGCCGCCGCCGAGAATGCCGATGGTCGATCCGGGTTTCAGCATAGCGTAGGCAGCAAGCGCATTATCAATCCTTCGGCTTCTTCGCCACCGCTTTGGTCTGCCGGGCGCGCCATGCGTCGAGGCGCTTGGCGATCTTGCCGTCCGACAATGCCAATATAGCCGCCGCCAGCAGCGCGGCATTGATCGCGCCTGCCTTGCCGATGGCCAGGGTGCCGACCGGAATGCCGCCCGGCATCTGCAGGATCGACAACAGCGAATCCTTGCCCTCCAGCGCATGCGTATTGATCGGCACGCCGAGCACCGGCAACGGCGTCATCGATGCGGTCATGCCTGGCAGGTGAGCGGCGCCGCCGGCACCGGCGATGATCACCTTGAAGCCCTTGTCGCGCGCGCCCCCGGCGAACTCATAGAGCCGCTTGGGCGTGCGGTGCGCGGAAACGATCAGCGCCTCATAGCCGATATTGAGGGCATCGAGCGTATCGGTGGTGTGCTTCATCGTGGCCCAGTCGGATTGACTGCCCATGATGATCGCAACCGGCTTGGACGACATTTTTGAAGGCCCCCGATTTCCGCTACCCCAAGCGGAAGGAAGCGGCGGATTATAGGTCTGGAGCCTTCGCTGGCAAGGCGAAAGGGTCGGCGAAACTGTCATTAAAAGGCGAAGTTGGGCGCTGTGGATAACGGCTTTTCGTCCAGACTTGAGCTAGAGTTGGGCATGGCTGGCAAGACGTCCGATCGGCGGGAGAATTCAAGTCCGGATTTGCACGATGCTGCCGACCTCAAGGCGGAAGTCGCCCGACTCAGGCGCGATCTCGCGGCCGCCGCGCGCAAGATTGCCGTACTGGAAGCTCGCGCCGACATCGACGCTTTGCTCGACATCGTCAACCGGCGCGGCTTTACCCGCGAACTGACGCGCTCGCTCGCTTATGTGAAGCGCTACAAGACCGCCGCCGCGCTGATGTTCATCGACCTCGACGGCTTCAAGGGGATCAATGACCGCCACGGCCATGCCGCCGGGGATGCGCTGCTCAAGGCGGTGGCGCGGGCCGTGTCCGACAACGTGCGCGCCTCCGACGTGGTCGCGCGGCTTGGCGGCGATGAATTCGGCGTTCTGATGTGGAACCTTGACGAAGTCCGCGCGGTGACCAAAGCCCGCGACCTGGAGATGATCATCGGGCAGGCGAAGACCGTCCACGGCGAAGCAACTTTGTCGGTCAGCGCCAGTATCGGCGCGGTGGCGCTTGTCGCCGACGCCAGCGCCGAGGCGATGATCGAAGCGGCCGACCGGGCGATGTACGCGCGGAAGAAGGGTAAGCAGCCTTAGCTCCCCCGCGCGCGACGCGGGTGAAAAATCTCACGCAATAATGTCCGGCGTGATCTGGTCCTCGCATTGGCGGATCTTGTCGCGCAGCACGAGCTTGCGCTTCTTCAGCCGCTGCACCTGGATCAGGTCGGAGCCCGGCGAGGTCGCGAGCGCGGCGATCGCCGCATCGAGATCCCGGTGTTCCTGTTGCAACCGTGCCAACTGCTCACGCAGGGCGACTTCGTCGTTGTCGTTCATCGCCACCGTTGTTTTGCTGGACGCCGGCACCAAGAGAGCTTCGCGGACCCAAAGAGCGGGGACCAAAGAGAACGTCGGAGACCAAAGACAAAGCGTCGGGAACCAATCTTAGTGAGCTATTCAAGAAAGGTATTATCCGGCTCCCGCGACTTAAATTATTGCGTTTTCCACAGTCGCATTCAAGCGGCAGAAAAATCCCTCCCCGATCAAGGGCTTTGACCGCAATTGATACGGCGCTAACCGCGCCGTATCGTCGCCCTTGCGGCCGGTTTGCGGTACGCTTAAATCGTTAGGTGCCGTTCGCGATAGCGGGTCGGTCAGGCCAAAGGCCAACGGGCGATAGATGAGCAGGTCATAAGAGAGCCACAGTCGGAAAATCATTATACGTGCCCCCCCAAAGATTGAGGAGACATCAGGAATGTCGATGCAATCGCATCTTACGGAACTCGAAAAGAAGCACCAGGCGCTCGAAAATCAAATCAACGATTGCAAAGCGCACCCCGCAGTTGACGATCTGGAAGTCGTGGAACTCAAACGTCGCAAATTGCTGCTGAAAGACGAAATCGAGCGGCTCCGCTATAACGAGGATGCCCGCGTGCACTGAGCCCCCTCCGAGCCTCACATTTCAATCGACCCGAATCGCCGGCTTGCGCCCATGCGCATGCCGGCGTTTGCGTTTTCCGGCCATTGATCGGCAGCGTGATTGATTTTTTCTGCGTAATTGATTCTAGTCTTGGCGAAGGGAACCCGGCGATCAGCAGTTTTCCCCCCTGATAGAGGCCGGTCAACGGCCCATCATTTTAAGGTCCAAGGAGACGTTCATGCATTCATCCGCTTTCGCCACGCGCCGCGCGCTGCTGGCTGTCGCTGCTTTCAGTCTTGTTGCAGCGACGGTGCCGGTCCGCGCCGCCGATTATCCGACGCGCACCGTTACCATTATCGTGCCTTATCCCGCCGGTGGCGGCGTCGATGCAATGGCGCGGGTGGTGGCGCAGAAGCTGCAAGACGCGCTCAAGCAGAATTTCGTGGTCGAAAATCGTGGCGGCGGCGGCGGGACTGTCGGCACGCGCCTGGTCTCGCGTGCGCAACCGGACGGCTACACATTGCTGCTCGGCCATACCGGCACGATCTCGATCAATCCGCCGCTGTACGTCAATCTCCACATGGACCCGAAGAAGGACTTCGCGCCGATCGGCCTTGTCGCGTCGATGCCGGTGGCGCTTCTGGCAAACCCATCGTTTCCGGCAAAGTCGATCAAGGACGTGATCGAGATGGCGAAAGCCCAGCCGGGCAAGCTCAATCTCGGCACTTCGGCGGTCGGCACCGGCGGTTATATGTGCGCCGAACTGTTCAAGTCGGAAGCCGGCATCAACGTGGAGATCATTCCCTACAAAGGCACCGCGCCGGTGATGACCGATCTTCTTGGCGGCCATGTGCCGATGGCCTTCGGCGTGTTGCCGCCGGCGCTCGGCAATCTTGCCTCCGGGAAGCTCAGGGCCATCGCCGTCACCAGCAAGAAGCGATTCTCGGCCCTGCCGGACGTGCCAACCTTCGATGAATCAGGCATGCCGGGCTTCGAGGCGGTGTTGCACTATGGACTGCTGGCGCCGGCCGGAACGCCGAAGGAGATCATCGACAAGCTCAGCGTGGAACTCGCCAAGCTGGTCGGCACGCCCGAAGTGCAGCAGCAGATTCGCCGCGAGGGCGGCGATCCGGTCACCTCGACCCCGGCCGAATACGCCGCCGATATCGCCTCCGAAGCGACGAAATGGGGCGGGCTGGTCCACAAGCTCAACCTGAAGGTCGAGTAGAAGCCCCAGAATCCCGCAAGGCGCGGCAGCGTTTCGCCGCCTTGTGGTCATATTTTTTTGGCCTATGATTGCCACTTCGTTTGCAACAGGCCGCCACCATGATCTTACGCCGTTCAACCTTCCGCCATTTGCACCGTTCCGCTTTTGCCGCCTGCGCCGCCCTTGGTCTGGCGCTGCTGGTGGCGTCGCTGTCCGGCTCGCCGGCATCCGCCTTCACCTTCAATAATGCCGACGGTTCGAGCGGCAACGACGGCGGTTCGGGCGATTCCGGCTACAAGGATATCGATGTGAATCGTTCGCGCCTCAATGGCAGCAGCGATAGTGATGCCAAATCGGCCACCGGGCAGCCCAAGACCGGGTTCTATTTCAGCGGCGCGCAGTCGCTCGATCGGCGCTACAACGCCGACCATTATTTCGATTCGAACGTCCTGATGGGGCGATAGGCTTACGAGGCGCGCCAGGCACTCCGCTCGTCCCCGCGAAAGCGGGGATCCAGATATTTTCAATCGTCAGCACATGTCGCGAGCCTGGATTCCCGCTTCCGCGGGAATGAGCGGATTTTGCCTCACCGCTTCCTTGTCATGAACGCCGTGAACGCGGCTTGCGCGTCCGGCGAACGCAGCCGCAATTTGAAGGCCTCGGCTTCCTCGTCGATCCGCGCAACGATTTCATCCGTCGATCCGCGCATCAGCCGCCGCGAGATCAACACGCCCTGCGGCGGCAGCGCGGCGATGGCCCGCGCGGCGATGAGCGCGCGGGTGTCGGTCTCGGCCGGATCGACCACCGCATTGACGATGCCGGCCTCTTTCGCCTCGGCGGCGGTCAAGACCTGACCCATCGCGAGCAGCGCGAAGGCGCGAGCGTGGCCCATCAGCCGCGGTGCGATCAGGCTGGAGGCCGCTTCTGGCACCAGACCGAGCGCGACGAACGGCGTCGAGAGCCGCGCGCCATTGCCCGCGACGATATGATCGCAATGCAACAGCATGGTGGTGCCGACGCCGACGGCATTGCCGTTGACCGCGGCGACGACCGGGGTGTCGCTGCGCGCCAGCGCGTGAAGGAAACGCAGGATCGGCTGGCCGAGCGCGCCGCTTTGCGCCATGGCCATGAAATCGCCGATGTCGTTGCCGGCGCAAAAGGCGTTAGGGCCTCCGGCGATGAGCAGACAGCGGATCGCGTCGTTGCGGTTCGCGTCCTCGATGGCTTCCGCCATGGCGGCGTACATCGCAAGCGTCAGCGCATTCTTCTTCTCCGGCCGGTTCATCCGGATGGTGCGGATCGGGCCGTCGTCGGTGACCAGGATGTCGGACATGGGGCTCACTTCGCGGAAATCATTTGGAGCAGTCTAGCAGAAAGTGCTTGCCGTGGGTTCGCGGCCTTCGGCCGCGCCCAGAATGACCGTCGGCTTCTACCGCATCGAGACAAGCGGGACCGGGAGTTCCGGGTTTCGCCGACGCTCCATCCGGGCTACATGCTTATTGCTCGAGAATGGTCTGCGATGCCTCGGCGCGTTTGCAGCGGCGGGTGCGCGTGAGTGGATCAGGTGTCGTGCAAGGAGATTCGTGATGCGGTTTGTGTTGGCGCTTGTGATCCTGACGTCTCTCGTTGGCTGCGCGCAATACGATGAGACCCGAAAGGCGAACCTGGCGTCGGCGGCGCAGGACCAAGTAGCATCAGATGACGCGAACTGTCGATCATCTGGCCTGCAGCCCGGTTCTCCGGCGTACGACGATTGCCGCAAACGCCTGGCCAACGCGCACGCAAGTGGTACGCGCGGCCACCAAAGGCTCCTCGACTCGATGATGAACGACAGCCCACTTAGGCCGCGCGGCGAATAGTGTGGCCGTGCTGCCTGGATGAAGGACAAAATTACACCCCCTTCGTCATCTCCCGCAGCTTGAACTTCTGGATCTTGTCGCGCCGCTGCATGCTCTCTTCAAAAAGACAATGAAGACCTGACAGGAATCGGGTGGCCGCAAACCGGCTTGCCTGCCACATCACGCTCAATCGAAGGAAGCGTGACCATGGCCAAGAGCTATTATAGTACGGTTTTCGAGCAGTCCGCCGACACTGTCTGGGAGGTGATCCGCGACTTCAACAGTTATCCGGTTTGGGTCGACGGGGCGGGGACGAGCGAGATCGAGGGCGGCAAGTCCGGCGACACCGTCGGCGCGGTGCGCAGCGTGCATTTCAATGGCCGCCACGTCCGGCAGGAGCTTCTGGCTTTGTCCGACATCGACCGCGCGATGAGTTATCGCTTTGCCGGCGTGTCGCCGCTGCCGGTCGATAATTTTCAGGCGACGATCCGCGTTACACCGGTCATCGATGGCGGGCGGGCCTTTGTCGAATGGTTTGCAAGCTTCGATTGCGATGCCGCCACGCGCGATGAGCGCATAACTTTTTACCGCGATGCCTTCGGCGGCTGGCTGGAGTCGCTGCGGCGGTATGTGAACAGGCAGGATGCGTAAAAGATATTCGTCATGGCCGGGCTTGTTCCGGCCATCCACGTCTTCAATATTTACACTCAAACCCCCTTCGTCATCTCTCTTAACTTGAATTTCTGAATCTTCCCCGTACTCGTCTTCGGGATTTCCGCGAAGACAAAATAACGCGGCACCTTATAGCCCGCCAGATTCGCCTTGCACCATTGCAGCAACTCGTCGGCACTGGCTTTCGCGCCCGGCCGTAATTCGACGAAAGCGCAGGGTGTCTCGCCCCATTTGTCATCGTGCTTGGCGACGACCGCGACCGCCATCACCGCCGGATGCTTGTACAGCGCATCCTCGACTTCGATCGACGATATGTTCTCGCCGCCGGAAATGATGATGTCCTTGGAACGATCCTTGAGCTGGATATAGCCGTCCGGATGCATGACGCCGAGATCGCCGGTGTGAAACCAGCCGCCCATAAAGGCCTTTTCGGTCGAGGCCTTGTTCTTGAGATAGCCTTTCATCACCACGTTGCCGCGCATCAT
>JBEPUC010000079.1:0-8763 GCA_041691675.1 Hyphomicrobiales bacterium
AGGACCATGATCCCGCCGGCGTAAAAGTCCCGCTTGTGCAGCAACGTCTCGAACAAAGATCTCTCCTCCCGTGGGCCAGAGCGCTTTTGCCGCTCTTTTGTTGGCTCAAGCGTATCAGAGGGGCATCGGCAAGTAAATTTCGGATCGACGAATGATTGAACGAAACTAATCGTTCAAAACGAACGATCTGATAAAAACAATAGATTGGAAGAATGAATAGCGAAGGCCTAGATACGGGCGGGCGGAGATTCATCTGCCTGAAATGAGGCCTCCCGGAGATTCATTTGCTCGGGATGCGGACTTCCTGGAGATATAAGTGACCGTAGGCCCCAGAATGTCGGCCGCCGCCCCCGTCGATCGAGGCGGCGCTGTGCTTGCGCGACACCTTATCGCCATCGTTCCGGGACTGGCCCTGACGGCGGCGATTGCAGGTCTTGCTTTTGCGCTACGCCATATTCCCGGCATGGCAATTTTTAGTCCGATGATCCTCTCGACGCTGATCGGTATCGTCGTCGGCAACACTTTGAGAACGCCGGCCGCGGCCAAACCCGGAGTAGCTTTCAGTCTCAGACGGGTTCTGCGGCTCGGAATTATCCTGCTCGGCCTGCAACTGATGGCGTCGCAAATCGTGCAGGTCGGGCTTGTGGGCTTCGGAATTATTCTGACGACGCTCGCGGTCACGATGGTGTTCACGAAATGGTTCGGCGCATTGATCGGGGTCGATCGAAAGGTGGCGGAACTCATCGCCGCAGGAACGGCGATCTGCGGCGCCTCGGCGGTCATCGCCACCAATACGGTGACTCGCGGCTCCGACGAAGACGTTGCCTATGCGGTGGCCTGCGTCACCGTGTTCGGCTCGCTATCGATGTTTCTTTTCCCGCTCTTTCCCGCGCTGCTGCATCTCAACGCCGAGGCGTTCGGTCTGTGGAGCGGCTCTGCCATTCATGAAATCGCGCAGGTCGTCGCGGCCGCCTATCAGGACGGGCAGCTTGCCGGCCAGATTGCCACCGTGACCAAGCTGACGCGGGTCATGATGCTGGCGCCTCTGGTTATTTCGCTCGGCTATATCGCGGCGCGCCGGGCGCGTATCGAAAGCGGCGGCAGCCGCGGCGCGGCGCCGCCGCTGCCGTGGTTTGTACTCGGCTTTATCGGATTGATGCTCATCAACAGTGTCTTTCCGGTTTCGCCCGAGGCCAAAGCCTGGATCGTGCCGTTTACCAATTTGCTGCTGTCGATGGCGCTCGCGGCGATGGGCTTGGAGACCGATTTCCGCAAGTTGAAGGCC
The DNA here is from genome assembly GCA_041691675.1 of Hyphomicrobiales bacterium. Taxonomy (GTDB): domain Bacteria; phylum Pseudomonadota; class Alphaproteobacteria; order Rhizobiales; family Xanthobacteraceae; genus Pseudolabrys. The sequence continues at coordinate 1,286 of JBEPUC010000079.1, forward strand.
AAGGGATTGAGGCCGCTCGGACTGGCGGCGACGGCCTGGATATTCATTGCCGTATTCAGTCTCGCCTTGGTGAAGCTAATGGCTTACTCTTGATGGATGACACTTGAGCAGCTTCGTCTTTTCGTCGAGGTGGCGCGTCGCGAGCATGTGACGCGCGCCGCCGAGGCGGTGAAGATGACGCAGTCGGCGGTCAGTGCCGCAATCTCCAATCTCGAATCGCGCTTTGAAGTTAAGCTGTTTCACCGCATCGGGCGTCGTATCGAACTGACCACAGAGGGGCGGCAGTTTCTCGACGAGGCCGTCGCCGTGCTGGCGCGGGCGGAAGCCGCAGAGCGCGTGTTGACCGAGATGAGCGGTCTCAAGCGCGGCATTCTGGTCGTCAAGGCCAGCCAGACCATTTCCAGCTATTGGCTGCCGTCCCGGTTGGTTGCTTTTCGCCGCGCCTATCCACAGATCGAGATCAAGCTGTCGGTCGGCAATACCGCGCAAGTGGCGGAGGAAGTCGGCGCGGGAACGGCAGAGTTGGGATTTATCGAGGGACGCGTCAGCGACCCCGAGCTTGAACTGACGGTCGTCGATAGCGATCGCCTGATCGTTGTCGTTGCCAAGGGACACCCCTGGGCGGCCAAGCGCCGGCTATCGCCGGAAGAACTCGCGCGTGGCAATTGGGTGCTGCGCGAGCAGGGGTCGGGAACGCGTTCGGAATTCGAAGCGGCGCTTGCGAAACGAGGCGTGACGATCGATCGGGAGAGAATCGTCCTGGACTTGCCGTCGAACGAGGCCGTGCGTGCGGCCGTTGAGGCCGGCGCCGGCGCGACCGCCATTTCGGAGTTGGTCGTCGCATCCGGATTTCGTTCGGGAGTGCTGTCGCGTGTGCGCTTCGAATTGCCGGATCGGCCGTTTTATGCCGTCCAGCACCGCGGGCGCTATCATTCGCGGGCAGCCGAGGCGCTGATGGCCATCGCAACCAGGCGCGGTAGTCGTTAAATGAAACGCGCAAGCCGTTGAATAGTGAATTGATGGCGCGCGACCTGTCCACCCATGTCACATCCATGATGATTGTTGATACGAGGCCGTCTTATGTCGAATAGCGAACCGCAAACCGCCGCGTCTGCCGCAGAAGGCGAGGTGGCGACCTTCGATCCGGCGGCCGCCGGCTGGGAATTGTACCGCGACGAAGGCTTCATCGGTCTCGTTGGTCCGTTCTGGCAGCGGCCATCCGGTGACGGTTATGTCTATGCGTTCATGGCCGAACCGAAGCATCACAATCGGCGTGGCGTCGTACAGGGCGGCATGATGATGACGTTTGCCGACCGCTCCATGGGAATGACCTGCTGGTATGCCAACGAGCGCCGGCCGCAGGCAACCGTGCATCTCGATTTTCATTTCATCGGCCCGACTCAGATCGGTGAATTCGTCGAAGCGAAATGCAAGATCGTTCGCCGGACGCGCTCGTTGATTTTTGTGAATGCCGAGTTGACGGTCGGCACGCGCGTGGTGGGAACAGCGAGTGGCATTTGGAAGACGCTGGGCGTTGGTTAGCCTGGCAACTTTTCCGGTATTCGACCGGGTCGTGCGTTCGATAGGAACTCAGGCTGTATTGCCGGTCACTTTTTGGCGTTTTTTCGCTTTAATGGTATCGGAGGAGTCATTCCGGCCACGTCAGTAGACTTGAATAAATGACTGATATTCCAAAAAAGCTGAAATCGTTAGATCGGAAATTCTCCATCGCACCCATGATGGACTGGACTGACCGCCGTTGTCGGTTTTTCCATCGCCTATTGACGCGCCGGGCGCTGCTCTACACCGAGATGCTGACGACCGGCGCGATTTTGCACGGCGACCGCGACCGCCTGCTGGACTTTGATGCGGCCGAGCATCCGGTGGCGTTGCAACTGGGCGGTAGCGATCCGGCGGCGCTGGCGCAATGCGCGCGCATCGGCGAAGGCTTCGGCTATGACGAGATCAACCTGAATGTCGGCTGTCCGTCGGATCGCGTGCAGGAAGGCCGCTTCGGCGCCTGCCTGATGCTGGAGCCGGCGCTGGTCGGCGAGGGTGTCGCGGCGATGAAGGCGGCGGTGAAAATTCCAGTGACGGTGAAATGCCGGATCGGCGTCGATGAGCAGGATCCGGTCGAGGCGCTGTTCTCGTTTACAGAGACCGTCAAGGCCGCGGGCGCCGACGCGCTGATCGTCCATGCGCGCAAGGCCTGGCTCAAGGGTCTGTCGCCGCGCGAAAACCGTGAAGTGCCGCCGCTCGATTACGCGCTCGTGCATCGGCTCAAAGCCGCGCATCCGGATTTTCCCATCGTGCTCAACGGCGGCATCGCCAGCGTCGAGCAGGCGCAGCAACAACTCGGCAATCTCGATGGCATCATGATGGGCCGCGCCGCCTATCAGGAGCCGTGGCGGCTTCTCGCGGTCGATCCGGTTTTCTTCGGCGAAGCCGCGCCGTTCGGCTCGGCCAGAGAGGCGGGCCTCGCGCTGCTCCCGTATATCGAGCGCGAATTGGGAAGGGATGCGCGGCTGAATTCGATCACCCGTCATGTCCTCGGCCTGTTCCGGGCGATGCCGGGGGCGCGCGCTTACCGGCGGCATCTGTCGATCAAGGCCGGCAAGCCCGGCGCCACCGCGGCCGTTCTGGCCGATGCGTTGGCGTATATCGATGAGCATGCGCCGGGTACGGCCGCCGCCATGGCGCACATCGCGGCCTAGAGCCTTTCCGGCTTTGATGGAATCAAAGCCGGGCTCTAGCTTCTTGTTTTAACGCGTTTTCTTCACGCGAACCGGTACCCACTTCGCTCGAAAACGCTCTGAGCGTGGCGCGCTTTACTGGCCGGACAACACCCCGCCGACGAGCGTGAACGGGCTCGAAATCGCCGTGCCCACTGTATTGAAAATAAATGCGCCAGCCTGGCCCGGTCCGCCCGCGGTTCTTCGTTCCGTCGCCCCTAGTCTGGCGTACAGCGTGCCGAAGGTGACGAAACGATCGTGATTGAACTGATCGGGCGACGAGAGTTTCGAAATATCGATGATCCGGATGTCGGCCGCGCGCGCGGCCTCTTGCACGCGGGGATCGTCGATATCGAGCCGGCCCAGCCTTGGGCGCTCGCCAGCGATCCGGCTGGAAATGGCGAGTGCCCGGTCGTCGCGCGATATCAGCACGGTCATCGGCGGTGACAACCGGCCGATCACTTGCATCTGCGAGCGAAACACATCGATGTCGATATCCGGCGAGGCGAGGATCACCTCCAGACGATTGAGCGTCGCCGTGTTGCCGGTGAGGCGTAGCTGGCGTAGCGCCTCGACGGTCAGCCACGCGCCCATGCTGTGCCCGAGCACTGTCACGTCGCCGGGCTTGCGGTCGCGCGCCAGCACCGTGAGCACATGCGCCAGCGCGTCGCGCGAGTAGGTCGCCGCCTCCCTATCCGCGACGTAGCCGATCAGCTTGGCATCCGACGGCCATGCAAACAGCACGGGCACGCCGTCGACGTCCGCGTCCGACACCAGTTGCGCGAGGCGAAACACGGCTTCCTGGAAGTTGACGTTATAGCCATGGATGAAGATGCCGGCCTTGCGCGCGGTGCGGCCTGCGCCGCGCGCCGCCACCTTTCGTTCGAACTCCTGACTGGACAGCAGGCGCTGCTGCACGGTGACGAAGTTCGTCTGCGGATCGGGGGTACCATGCGGCCATTCGATTTCGCCCGGCTGATGATGCGGCGGAATGGCAATCGTAAACTCGGCATAATTCAGTTTGGGCGCGCGGTCGTTGGTATAGACGTTGAGAGTGTCCGCTTCGCGAGCGCGGGTTGTGGCGACATAGACGATAACCAGCTTGGCGCCTGCCGCCACCGTAGGGCTCGGGATCAGCACGCTGGGTCCCGGACGCGCGCAGCCGGCCACCGTGCAGGCGAGGGCGATGACTGCGAACCATCCCCGCGCGATGGTCCAGGCGGCCGCGCCGACGCGTCTGTTGCTGATCGATAGGCGGGCTCTGGTCATCATCCGTCTGGAAATCCGGTATGGTCACCGATACGAGGACGACTGAGGCCTCGCTTTTATCATGACGGCGCATGACGACGTCGCGCTGACAGACCGAGTCTAACATTTTGCTTCGGGGAGTGCTCGGCCCGAGATGGTTAAAGTCCGGAGATTTTCGTTTTGTTCGGTAGGGCTGGTCGACAAAGCATGGCGGTTCTCACCGTGCTGGCGGCGGTGTTGGTGTCGACAGCGGTCTGGTTTCAGGTCGTTTCACCATACCGCTGGCTTTGGATCGCCGTCATCGTCGCTGTTGCCGCGGCAATCATCGGTATCGGGTGGCGGCAGCCGAAGGCCGGCTGGCTCGGGCTTGCCATCGCGTTGATCGCTGCCGCCGGCTGGTGGATTTCGATTGCGCCGTCGAACGACCGCGACTGGGCGCCGGACGTCGCCCATGGCGTCACGGCCGACATTGCGGGATCGGACATCGTTTTGCACAACGTCAGAGATTTCGACTGGAAAACCGAGACGGATTTCACGTCACGCTGGGAGACGCGGCGCTATTCGCTCGCCCGGCTGACCTCGGTCGATCTGGTCAGTTCGGTCTGGGCGAGCCCGGCGATCGCGCACACGCTCATCAGCTTCGGCTTTGACGACGGCCGGCATGTCGTGTTCTCCGCCGAAGTCAGGCGCGAGCGAGACGAGGAATTCTCCGAGGTCGGCGGCTTCTTCAAGGAATTCGAACTGGTCATGATCGCGGCGGATGAGAATGACATTCTTCGCCTGCGCACCAATATCCGGCGCGAGACCGTCACGCTGCTGCCGCTGCGCCTGACCGATGCACAGGCGCGCGCGTTGTTTCTGGCCTATCTCAATCGCGCGAACCTGCTGGCGCGACAGTCGGAGTTTTATCAGACCGTCACGACGAACTGCACCACCGTCATCTTCGAGCTGGCGCGCTTGGTCGATCCGAACGTGCCGATGGACTGGCGCATTCTGGTTTCCGGTTACCTGCCGGGATATCTCTACAAGCTCGGTATCATCCGCACCGACATGCCCCTCAACCAGGTCCTGCAACGCGCCGCCATCAGCCGGCGGGCGCAGGACGCGCCGCCGCCGCAAGACTATTCCCAGGTCATCCGGGCCGAAACCACGCCCACTCCGGATACCGGCTGGCACTAAAGGCAGAAGCGGCCGTCATGGCTGCCGGCCGGCTTGCGTGCTGGACACGCCCGTCGATATGGCGCACATCGCAGCCTGACGCTTTTCAATTTTCCTCTCCTTTCCCTTCCCGGGCCATCATGCTGCTGGGCTACCCGATCGGCGAACTGGCCTGGCTCGTGCTGTTGATCGTGGCCGGCGGTGTCGTCACAGGCGTTCTCGCCGGCCTGTTCGGCATCGGTGGCGGCGGCATCATCGTGCCCGTCCTCTACGAAGTCTTCGGCGTCATACACGTCACCGACGCGCTGCGCATGCAGCTTTGCATCGGTACGTCGCTGGCGATCATCGTGCCGACGACGTTGCGCTCCTATGCCCAGCACAAGAAAAAGGGTGCGGCGCTCACGGAAGTCGTTCGCGTCTCGATCGTGCCGGCGGTTGTCGGCGTCGTCATCGGCGCGACGCTGGCGTCATTCGCGCCGTCGACGGTGTTCAAGCTCGCTTTCGTTGTGTTCACCGCGCTTATCGCCGCCAAGATGCTGTTTGCCGGCGATCGCTGGAACGTCAGCGAAACGCTGCCCGGCCGCGGCCTGCTCGCGTTGTACGCTTTCATCATGGGGTTGTTCTCGTCGCTGGTCGGCGTCTCCGGCGGCGCCTTCTCGAACGCGATCCTCACGCTCTACGGTCAGCCGATGCAGCGCGCGGTCGCGACGTCGGCCGGGGTCGGCGTTGCCATCACCATCGTCGGCGCCATCGGTTATGCCATCGCCGGCTGGCCGCATATGGCGGAGTTGCCGCCGGGCTCGCTCGGCTTTGTCTCGGTCATCGGCTTCGTGCTGATGGCGCCGGTGTCGAGCTTCACCACCGCCTATGGTGTGCGGCTGGCGCACTGGCTGCCGCGCCGGCAACTGGAAATCGGCTTCGGCATTTTCCTGGTGCTGGTGTGCGCGCGGTTTGTGGCGACGCTGGTTTAGCGCTCGCCGTCGTCCCAAATTCCGCTCATTCCCGCGAAGGCGGGAATCCAGAGACACATATGAATGGCTTGAGATTGTCATCCTGGGTCCCCGCTTTCGCGAGGACGAGTGGAGAGGCCTAAGGCGTGCCTCGCATACGCAACCTATCGCCGCGCACTTCCCAGCTTTCCAGCCGGTTGAGAAAGCTCATGCCGAGCAAATTGCTCTTGAGCTGGCCGTGCTGGGCCACCAGCGCCGGCACCGAACGCTCGACGACGCTGCCGACGGCGAGCTTGTCGAGCGTCACCGGGGCGGCATGGGTGCGGCCGTTGGCGGTATCGACATTGACGGTGTAATTGAGAACCTCGATCGGCAGTCCGGCCGCCCGCGCCGCTTCCTGCGTCAGCACCACCGAACTGGCGCCGGTATCGAGCACCATCGGCACCCGCGCGCCGTTGATATCGGCGGCCAGCGCGAAATCGCCGCTGCGCGCGCGCACGACTTCGGCATCGAGCCCGTGGCTGGCGACGTGGCCCGGTATCAATTCGGCGATCACCCGGTCGGCGACGTCGCGCAACTCGAAGCGATAGCTGTAGCCGACGACCAGCAGCAGGCCGACGATCCCCCAGAACGCCAGCGCCTCGAACGCCTTCCAGAATTTGTCGCGGAAATTGACTAGGATCAGCCCGCCGACGAAAACCGCCAGCGCGATCTTGAGCGTCAGCGTACTGATGTCATGGCGCAGCAGTTCGGTGATGGCGTCCTGGTCGTTGGTCGCGATCAGCGCCGCCAGCGACAGCGCGGCGCCGATGACAAAAACCCAGGTCAGGCGGCGGGTCACGGCGTCATCTCGCGATTTCCGCGACTTCGTCCAGCCGCAGCGCCGCCAGACGATCCGGCAGCGCCGCCATGATGTCGTGGCGCTCGGCCGCGCTCATGCGGCCCCATCCGGCGATTTCGTCGATGGTGCGGCCGCAGCCCAGACACAGGCCGGCGCGGGCATCGAGCGTGCAGATTTTCACGCAAGGCGTTTCGATCGTCATCGCAGCGAACATAGATAGCGCCGCCGGGAACGCAATCGGGATAATGCGGCATCGGCGGCCGGTCAGGTTCCGGCCCGGAACAGCGGCCGGCGGCTCAGGCGGCGCCTTTCTTCGGCGCTCAGGATCGGTTCGCCCGGCGCCAGCGGCGGCGCATGCTCGCTCATCGGCGCCAGCGCCGCGACCACCCGCTCCGGCGGGAAGGTGACGATGACCTCGGTGCCGATGCGCAACTTCGATTTCAGCGTGAAGGTGCCGCCGTGCAGATCGACAAGGCTCTTGGCGATCGGCAGGCCGAGGCCGGCGCCCTGTTCGGCCGATTTGATCGAATTCGAGCCCTGGCCGAACGA
>JBEPUC010000080.1:0-8582 GCA_041691675.1 Hyphomicrobiales bacterium
GATGCGCTCGATGTCCGGGATGAAGCCCATGTCGAGCATGCGGTCGGCTTCGTCGATGATGAGCAATTCGCAGCCCGACAGTAGCAGGCGCCCGCGCTCCGAATGGTCGAGCAGCCGGCCCGGCGTGGCGATCAGCACATCGACGCCGCGTAAAAGCTTGGCATCCTGGTCGCCAAACGAAACGCCGCCGATGATGAGGGCGACGTTGAGTTTGTGGTTCTTGCCGTATTTCTCGAAAGCCTCGGCGACCTGGGCGGCGAGTTCGCGCGTAGGCTCGAGGATGAGGGTGCGCGGCATCCGCGCCCGGGCGCGGCCTTTTTCGAGCATCGTGAGCATCGGCAGGACGAATGCGGCGGTTTTGCCGGTGCCAGTTTGGGCGATACCGAGTACGTCCCGGCGGGCCAGAACGTGCGGAATGGCTTGTTCCTGAATCGGGGTCGGATCTTTGTAGCCGGCGGCATCGACCGCGCTAACGACCTTGTCGGACAGGCCAAGATGGGAAAAGGACATAAAACCTCAAGCAAGGACCGTCAAAAGGGTCCGCGCCGGACACGAAAACCAGTTGCAATGCGCGGGGGACGGTCGAATCTAGTCGTTCGCACCGGTTGATGGGAACATAGGCCCGAAAGCCGCAAAGTCAATGCTCGCGCCCCGCAATAAGTGACCGTGATATGCAAAAAACCGCCGAAAAGCTTAATGTTTTTGCCCGTTAAGGGCTGATCGGAGCCCAAATGAATTCACCTTTACCGCTCGTTCTGGTTCCAGGACTGCTGTGCAGCGCGCGGCTCTATGGGCCGCAAGTCGCTGCGTTGCGGCCGCGCGTTCAGGTGACGATTGCCGATCACAGCCGGGATGCCGACATGACCGCAATCGCCGCGCGCATTCTGTCCGATGCGCCGCCGCGCTTCGCGCTCGCCGGGCTGTCGATGGGCGGCTACATCGCCTTCGCCATGATGCGGCTGGCGCCGGAACGCATTGACCGCCTGGCCCTGCTCGATACGTCCGCGCGGCCGGACACCGCGGAGCAGAAAGCCGGCCGCGAGACGTTGATCGCGATGGCCGAAGCCGGCGACTTCGATCAGGTGGTCGAGACGCTGATCCCGCGTTTCATCCATGCCGACCGACATAACGACGAAACGCTTAAACGCGAGGTGCGGGCGATGGCCACGGAGACCGGCGCGGCAGCCTTCATTCGTCAGCAGAAGGCAATCATGTCGCGGCAGGATTCCCGGCCGCTGCTATCAGAGATAGGATGTCCAACGCTTGTTCTGGTCGGCGACGGCGACATGCTGACGCCCCCGAACCTGGCAAAAGAAATTGCCGCCGACATTCTTGGCTCTACGCTCCTCGTGGTGCCGGACTGCGATCATCTGCCAACTCTGGAGAAGCCGGAGGCGGTCAACGCGGCGCTGACGCAATGGCTGACCGCCTAGAGCAAAGTCGTTTGCGAACAATCGCGCTCGCGCGCTCAATTGAATTTCAAGCCCGCGGCCTTGGCGAGCGCGAGGTTGGAAGCTATTTCCTTGACGATCAACGCATCGAATTCCTGAGGCGATAGCGGCATCGGCTCGACGCCTTGCGGCGCGAGTTTGGTTTGCACCTCCGGCAACGCCAGTGCCTTCTGAACTTCGGCGTGCAACCGGTCGATGATGGGGCGCGGCGTTTTGGCCGGCGCCAGCATGCCGTTCCAGAACGTGTAGTCCGAATCCGGGTAGCCGGCTTCGATGGTGGTGGGCACATCCGGCAATGCCGCCGAACGTTTCGTTGTGCTCACCGCAAGCGGGACAAGGCGGCCGTCGCGGATGAACGCCATCGCCGACGAGATGCCCATGCAGCAGTAATCGACTCGGCCCGTCATCACTTCGGTGAGCGCTTCAGGGCCGCCGCGGAACGGCACGTGCGTCGCCTTAAAGCCCGCTGCGAGGCGGAAGCGCTCGGCCGCCCAGTGCGTGGCGCTGCCGACGCCGGCGGAGGAAAACGTCATCTGGCCGTTCTTGGCGCGCTCGACCAGTTCCTTCACCGTCTTGATGCCGCTTGACGGCGCCACCGTCAGCACATTCGGCACCACGCCAAACATTGCGACGGCGGCGAAGTCTTTCGACGGGCTGTAGGCGATATGCGGATACGCGGCGGGCGCCGCCGAGTGCGCAGCGGCATTGATCAGCAGCGTGTAGCCATCCGGGTCCGCCTTGGCGACGGCTGCCGAGCCGATGCTGCCGCCAGCGCCACCGCGGTTATCCACGATTATCGTCTGACCCAACTGCCGGGACAGCGGATCGAGCACGACGCGACCGATAATATCGACGGTGCTGCCAGCCGAGAAGGGGACGACAGCCCGAATGACCTTGTCCTTCGGCCACGCATCCGCGAACGCCAGACGTGGCAAAGCGGGCATCGCAAGCGCAGTGGACGCGGCAGCGATAAAACGGCGACGGTTGATTGTCATGACGTTCCCTCGTTCTTCAAAGCGGGCGCAAGCGTCATCGTGACGCGCGCCTCTGTCGTTCGCGCAATGATGCCCGCGCTCCATGCTTGAGGGAAGTCTTCAATGAAAATAAGTTCTATAATTGGAATCGATTTTGATGGGACGAAATTTGTGATGTGAATTTTTCCAGTTCGTGAACAGATGTGGGGCCGCTTAATGATTGGTTACGCTGTGAGCGTTCGGTGTCGCTAAGGCGGGAAAGGCAGAGCATGGATACGTCCAAGGATACCCCAGGCGTCATTGTGCCGCCGCCATTGCTGGCGCTCGGCGTTGTAGTGATCGGGTTGATCCTCGATCATCTGCTGCCTGCCTATATCTTGTCGGTGCTGCTATCGATGCCAGTGCGGGTTTTCATCGGCGTCGTGCTGATCGGTCTCGGCGGCGGACTGGGCTTTCTGGCCGTGCAATCGTTTCGTGCGGCTGGGACCAACGTCGAGCCGTGGAAGCCATCGACCGCTTTGGTGGCAAGCGGCGTCTTCCTGCGGCTGCGCAATCCGATGTATGTCGGAGGTAGTTTGATCCTGGCGGGTCTGGCCATTCTTCTGGCGTCGGACTGGATGCTGGTGCTCACGATCGTGGCGATGCCGGTGATCCACTATGGCGTCGTGAAACGGGAAGAACGCTATCTCGCCGGCAAATTCGGCGAACCGTATGTGCGTTACATGGAGCAGGTGCCGCGCTACGGCTGGCCGTTCTGAACGCCGCTTGTGAGCGGGCCGCGGTTGCGATGGTAGCGTGCCGACTGTTTCTTTCGACAGACGAGGCAAGGGATGGCCAAGCGGCGCGGCACTAAAGTCAAACCTGCAAAAAGACGCACGCAGGAACAGCGTCGTCGCGAAACGCAGGAGGCGGTGCTCAAGGCGGCGATGACCGTTCTTATCGAGGAAGGCTACGAGAATTTCACGGCGACGCGCGTGGCCAGGGTCGCCGGCGTTTCGCGCGGCGCGCAGGAAAATTATTTCCGCACCAAGAACAAATTGATCGTCGCCGCGACGCAATACACGCTCGCGCGCGCTATCGACGAAGCCCGCGCGCTCGCGACCCGTCGCGCCGGGGCCGCCGATCCGATCGAAGCCTTTCTCGAAAACTCAAAATCGTTCTACTTCAGCCCGACCTATCTGGCGCTGATGGAAATCATCACGGTCGCGCGGCGCAACAAGGCGCTCGCCAAGGTCAATACGCCGGTCGTGCGCGACTTTCGCGACGCGGTCGAGACGATATGGATCGATGCACTATGCGCCGCAGGTTATTCGCGGCGGCGCGTCCAGTCCGTGGTGAAAATCGCACATTACGTCCTGCGCGGCATGGCGCTCGCTTCCGTGTGGCAACCGCGCAAGTCCGAATTTACGGCGCTTCTGGAGACCTGGCACGGCATGGTGCGGCGCGAACTGCAAGGCTCCTGACGGCAAGCTCGATTGGCAACAAATAAGCAGACGTGCTTATTTCATCATTGCCCGGCAAGCGACCTCCGTTTAGTCTAGGCCGGGCAGGAGCACTCCGCATGGATCGCGGCGTTTCGGGCAGCAAACGACGGTGGACACGATGCGCACGCAGGTGGGAATTATCGGAGCGGGGCCGGCCGGGTTGATGCTGGCGCGGCTTTTACGCCTGCAAGGCATCGATTCCATCATTATCGAAAATCGCGATCGCGCCTACATCGAAAACCGCATTCGTGCCGGGCTGATCGAGAATTGGGCCACCGAACTTCTCATCGAACTCGGCGTCGGCGAGCGCTTGCAGCGCGAAGGATTGCGGCACAGCGGGACCAATATCGGCATCAACGGCAAGCTGCATCACCTGGACTTCGAGGCGCTGGTCGGCAAGGGCATCACCGTTTACGGTCAGCAGGAAATCGTGAAAGACCTGATCGTGCGCCGGCTTGCCGATGGCGGCGATCTTCTGTTCGAGGTCGAGGGTGTCAGCATTCATGACATCGAGACGGACAGACCGAAAATCCGTTTTACCCATGAGGGACGGGCGCAGGAAATAGACTGCGATTTTATCGCCGGCTGCGATGGTTATCACGGCATCTGCCGGCCGAGCATTCCCGAGGGCCTGCTCAATGTGTTCGAGCGCGACTACCCCTTCGGCTGGCTCGGGATTTTGTCGGAGTCGGCGCCGCCGGACCACAATCTGATCTATTCCTATACCGACGAGGGCTTTGCGCTTTACACCATGCGCTCGCCGATCCTGTCGCGGCTTTACCTGCAATGCGATCACGATGAAGACATTGCGACCTGGCCCGACGCCCGTATTTGGGAGCATTTGCACAGGCGGCTGGGCGGTGCGCGCAAATTGGAAGAGGGCAAGATCTTGCAGAAGGGCGTCACCGCGATGCGCTCTTTCGTGATCGAGCCGATGCAGCACGGCCGCCTGTTTCTCGCCGGCGACAGCGCCCATATCGTGCCGCCGACCGGCGCCAAGGGAATGAATCTCGCCTTTGCCGATGTCGTGTATTTGTCGCGCGCACTGGAAATATTTTACGGAGGCAAGGGCAACGGCCGGCTGGAGACGTATTCGGCGACCTGCCTGCGTCGCGTCTGGAAGGCGCAGCGGTTCTCGTGGTGGATGACGCAGATCATGCACCGTTTTCCGCACGAAACCGCGTTCGACCGCCGCCGTCAGCTTGCCGATCTCGACTACCTCACCGGTTCCGGGACGGCAATGAAGTCGCTCGCCGAACAATATGTTGGGCTGCCGCTCGATTGACGGTCGGCTTGGTCCGCGATCGCGGCTTCGGTTTCCATTTCCGAATAGGCGATCCCGGTGTACGATGGGGCAAAGCCGGCGATGACCGGCGGCGGAGGGGAAACACATGACATCGATTTCGCGCTTACTGGCCTGCGTGTTTGCAGGGGCTTTGATTCTCGGCACCGGGCCGGCCCGGGCGCAAACGGACTATCCGAGCCGGGTCATTCGCTTCGTCGTCGGCTTTGCCGCCGGCGGCGGCAACGACCTGTTCGCCCGGCTTGTGGTGCAGAAATTCCAGCAAAACACCGGCCATAACGCGATCGTCGAAAACAAACCGGGCGCCGGCGGGCGCCTGTCGTCCGAATACGTCGCCAAGCAACCGGCGGACGGTTACACCGTCCTTGTCGCCGCCACTGGGCAGATGTCGATTGCCGCGGCGATCTATCCCAATCTTAGCTATAGCCCGACCAAAAGCTTCATCCCGCTCAACATGATCGCGTCGTTCCCGCTGGTCATGGTGGTGCCCGCCGATCATCCGGCCAAGGATGTGAAAAGCTTGGTCGCCTGGGCGAAGGCCCACCCCGAAAAGTCGAATTACGCAACGTCGTCGCCGTCTTTCACCGTCGCAAGCGAACTGCTGAAACTCAAGACGGGCATGCCGGCCGTTGCGATTCCGTACAAGAGCAGCAACGAGTCCAATCTCAGCGTCGTCGCCGGTCAGACCTTGTTCACAATCAGTGACGGGCCGCCGGCAATTCCGCTGGTGAAGGGCGGAAAGCTGCGCGCTCTGGCGGTAACTGGGTCGGAACGCTCACCGGAACTCCCGGATGTGCCGAGCATGGCTGAGGCCGGTTACCCGGATGTCAATTCGCAATTGTGGAGCGGCTTCTTCGTGCCGGCGGGAACTCCGGATGCGGTTGTTGCCAAGCTCACCACTGAACTCGGCAAAGCGCTGGCCGATGCCGGTGTGCGTGAGTCGCTGTCGAAGATGGCGGTCAAGCCGGGCGGGCCGACCGGCGACGCTTTCAAGAAATACATCGAAAACGATATCAAGAATTATTCCGATGTCGTACAGGCGGCGAAGCTGACGTTCGAATAGGACGCAAGCGAAAGAAAAAGAAAAGCAAAAGCATTCACTGAAATCGACAACAAAGGCCGGCAAAATTCTCCTTGCCGGTTGCCGTTGAGCCGATGGCTGCTATTCTCGACTCGTGTCGATTGTATCGCGTCGTTGGGAATGCTTCGGTAAGCGTATTGCGGCGATTATCCTTTTAATCGCCGCTTTTGCTGCGACGGCGGCTGCCGCCACCGATCCTTCGATTGAACTCGCTAAAGTTCCCGTCGCGGACAGCAACGTCGCCGACTTGTACCGCGCCTTCGATCTGTTCGGAACATTCGCCGCCGATTGTGGCCGTCCGCCATCGCCGAGCAATCCGTACGTGACCGTGAGCGAGCAATCCGCCGGCGGTGTCGTCGAAGAGCACACCATCGGCGCCGCCTTTGCCGCCAACCGTTATGACGTGCTGTCGGCCCGCCGCGCCGGCAACAGCCGATTGGACGTGACGGTTACTTTCATGCCCGGCACCGACGTTGAAGTGCGGCAGTCGCTGATCATCGCGGTGGGCAATCGCACGCGCCGCACGATATTCAATCGCATCGAGGGCGGCGCGGTGATGGTCCACCACGGCATCGCGCTGGCGATTGGAAAGAAGACGCCGGTGCTCACGAAGTGCGGGTAGGGCGCCAGCCGCGTGCGAACCCTACACGTCCAGCAATTCCTCGCTGGCGAACTCCGCATTCGCCTGAATGAACTCGAAGCGCGCTTCCGCCTTGTTGCCCATCAGCCGTTCGACCGAGCTCGCGGTCGCCTTGCTGTCGGCCTCCGCCAAGGTCACGCGCAGCAGCGTACGCTTTGACGGGTCCATCGTGGTTTCCTTCAACTGCGCCGCCATCATTTCGCCGAGGCCCTTGAAGCGCGAGACCTCGACCTTGGCATTGGCGTTGAAGTCGGACTTCAGAAGTTGCGCCTTGTGCGCGTCGTTGCGCGCATAGGCGATCTTGCCGCCATGTTGCAGACGAAACAGCGGCGGCACCGCCAGGAACAGCTTGCCCTCGTCGATCATCTTGGGCATCTGGCGGTAAAAGAAGGTGATCAGAAGCGATGCGATGTGCGCGCCGTCGACGTCGGCGTCGGTCATGATGATGATCTTTTCGTAGCGCAAATCGCCATCGCGATAATGCGCGCCGGTGCCGCAGCCGAGCGCCTGAACCAGATCGGCCAATTGCTGGTTCTGCGCCAGCTTGTCCTTGCCGGCGGAGGCGACGTTGAGGATTTTGCCGCGCAACGGCAGCACCGCTTGCGTGCGGCGGTCACGCGCCTGCTTGGCGGAGCCGCCGGCGGAGTCGCCTTCGACGATGAACAATTCCGAGCCGAGCGACCCGGAATTGGAGCAGTCGGCGAGCTTGCCGGGCAGACGTAATTTGCGCACCGCCGACTTGCGGGCGACGTCCTTCTCCTGGCGGCGGCGCAGTCGGTCCTCGGCGCGCTCGATGACGAATTCGAGAAGCTTGTTGCCTTGCGTCGGATTGCCGGAGAGCCAGTGATCGAACGGATCCTTGATGGCTTGCTCGACGATTTTTTGCGCGGCGGCAGTGGCGAGACGGTCCTTGGTCTGGCCCTGAAACTCAGGCTCGCGGATATAGACCGACAGCATGCAGCCGGAGCCGACCATAACGTCTTCGCTGGTAACGATGCTAGCGCGCTTGCCGAGGCCGGCACGCTCGGCGTGATCCTTGAGGCCGCGCAGCAGGGCCGTGCGCAAGCCGGACTCGTGCGTGCCGCCGTCGGGCGTCGGAATCGTGTTGCAGTAGGATTGCAGGAAACCGTCGGCATCGGCGGTCCAGGCGATCGCCCATTCGACCGCGCCGTGCTTGCCGGTCTTGCCCGAACTGCCGGTGAAAATATCCGGATGCACCAGCGTCGAGCCTTCGAGGCTGCCGGCGAGATAATCCTTGAGACCATCGGCGAAATGGAAGACGGCCTTTTCCGGGATATCGGTGCCCTTGAGCAATTCGGGATCGCAATGCCAGCGGATCTCGACGCCGCCATAGAGATAGGCTTTCGAGCGCGCCATCTTGAACACGCGCGCCGGATCGAAGGCGGCGTTCTTGCCGAAGATTTCCGTGTCGGGCTTGAAGCGGATCCTGGTACCGCGCCGGTTTGGCACGCGGCCGAGCTTTTCCAGTTTGCCCTTCGGCTTGCCGCGTTCGAATACCATTTTGTAGAGCTGCTGCTCGCGCGCGACTTCGACTTCCATGCGCGAGGAGAGGGCGTTTGCCACCGAAACGCCGACGCCGTGCAGGCCGCCCGAGGTCTCGTAGACCTTGGAGTCGAATTTGCCGCCGG
>JBEPUC010000081.1:0-8073 GCA_041691675.1 Hyphomicrobiales bacterium
GGGGGCCTCTTGTGATACTCCCCCGGGGGTGGCGCGGGGGGGGCGGGCCCGCCCGCGCGGCGGGGGGGGGGGGGGGCTGTTTCTTTTTTCATTCAGATTTCCCCCCACCCCCGACCCCTCCCCACCGCTTCGCGGGGGGAGGGGAGATGACTGACGACGTCCGTTACATGCGCCTGGCGCTGTCGCTCGGCCGCCGCGGGCTCGGCAATACCTTTCCTAATCCCGCCGTCGGCGCGGTGATCGTCAAGGACGGCGTCATCGTCGGTCGCGGCTGGACGCAACCGGGCGGCCGGCCGCATGCCGAGGTCGAGGCGCTGCGTCAGGCCAAAAAGCTCGCCAAGGGCGCGACGCTTTACGTCACGCTGGAGCCATGTTCGCACACGGGCCAGTCGCCGCCGTGCGCCGATGCCGCCATCAAGGCCGGCATCGCGCGCGTCGTCTCGGCGATCGAGGACCCCAATCCGGAAGTGGCGGGGCAGGGCCACGCCCGCCTGCGCGACAAGGGCATTGCCGTCGATGTCGGGCTTTGCGCGGAAGAAGCGACACACGCGCATGCCGGCCACATCGCGCGCATCGGAAAATCGAGACCTTACGTGACGCTCAAGCTCGCCGTGTCGAAAGACGGCAAGGCCGGGCTCGCCGACCGCAAGCAGGTCACGATCACCGGTACGGAAGCGCAGCAACGTGTGTTCCAGATGCGGGCGCAGAACGACGCTATTCTTGTCGGCATCGGCACCGTGATGGCCGACAATTCGCAATTGACGTCCCGCCTGCCGGGTCTGTTTGAGCGGTCGCCGATCCGCGTCGTGCTCGATGCTCAGTTGCGGTTGCCGATGTCGGTGACGGTGGTCTCGACGGCGCACGATACGCCGACGTGGGTGTTTGCCTCGCGCAAGGCGCCGGAGATCGCGGAAGAAATTCTGGCGCACAAGGGCTGCAAGGTGTTTCGTGTCGACGACACGCAAGGCCGGCTCGATCTCGATGAGGTCTTGAAGGTTTTGGCCGGCGAGGGCATCACGCGGCTGATGGTCGAAGGCGGCCCGACGGTCGCGGCCTCTTTCGTTGCTGCCGATCTCGTCGATGAGGCGGTATTGCTGCGCGGCGAAAAAGTTATTGGCGATACCGGCATCGCGCCGCTGGAAGGCATGACGCTCGAGGCGCTGACCGGCAAGCTTGCGTTACGCGGCAGCGAGACAGTCGGCGCCGATACGTTTGAAATGTACGAACGGGCGTAGCTGATGTTCACCGGCATCGTCACCGATCTGGGCGAAGTGCGTTCGGTTCATCCGCGCGCCAATAATCTGTCGCGCGTCACCATCTACACGCGCTATCCGCGTGCCGAGCTGATCGAAGGCGCGTCGGTTGCCTGTTCCGGCGTCTGTCTGACCGTGGTCGATACCGGCGAGGAGGACGGCCGCGTCTGGTTTGCCGCTGATGCCGCGGCCGAAACGCTCGCCGTCACCGGCGTCGGCCGCTGGCGGCATGGCACGCGCATCAATCTCGAACGGCCGCTGCGATTGGGTGACGAACTCGGCGGTCATCTGGTTGCCGGCCATGTCGATGGTCTTGCCACGCTGCTGACGCGCGAGGACATGACCGATATGGCGCGCTTTGTGTTGCGCGCGCCGATCGCACTGTCGCGCTTTATCGCCCCGAAGGGCTCGGTTGCGCTCGATGGCGTGTCGCTGACCGTCAACGAGGTGCAAGGCGACACGTTTTCGGTGCTGATCATCCCACACACGCTGGCGGTCACCAGCTTCGGCGCGTTGCGCGCGGGCGATGAGGTCAATCTCGAAATCGACACCATGGCGCGCTACGCAGCGCGGCTGATGGAGACGCGATAAGACACGGTCTTTGGCCTTGTTTAGCACGCAAGCCCTTGCTACCACGCGGCTCAACCAAGGAACCTCTGAATGGCCAAAAAAGTCAGCGCCGCGAAGTCGCGCGCTCCGAAAATTGCCGCGCCGCACATTCTCATCGTCGAGGCGCGTTTCTACGACGGCATTGCCGATGCGCTGCTCAAGGGCGCGGTCGCGGTGCTCGACGAAGCCGGTGCCACGTATGACCGCATCGCGGTGCCGGGCGCGCTGGAAATTCCCGGCGCCATCGCGATGGCGATGGATTCGCCGAAGAACAAGAAGAAGCCATATGATGGCGTGGTGGCGCTCGGCTGCGTGATCCAGGGCGAGACCTATCATTTCGAGATCGTGTCGAATGAATCGGCGCGCGGCCTGATGGACCTGACCGTGCAACGCCAGTTCGCCATCGGCAACGGCATCCTCACCGTCGACACCGAAGCGCAGGCGCAGGCGCGCATCGGCGGCGCGCACGGTCACAAAGGCGAGGGCGCGGCCAAGGCGGCGCTGGCGATGATCGCACTCAAGCGAGAGCTATCGGCCAAATAATGGCGCGCGACGTCACCAGCGGCGATAAAGAAGCGCGCAAGGCCAACAAGCGTGGCGCGGCGCGGCTTGCCGCGGTGCAGGCGCTCTATCAGATGGATCTCGCGGGCAGCGGCCTCAACGAAATCCTTGCCGAGTTCGAGAGCCACTGGCTCGGCCGCGAGGTCGAGGGGCAGCAATATCTGCCGGCGGAGGCCGCGTTCTTCCGCGATGTCGTCTCCGGCGTGGTGCGGGATCAACGTATGCTCGATCCGCAGATCGACGAGGCGCTGGAGCGCGGCTGGCCGCTCAAGCGCATCGAGACCGTGCTGCGCGCGGCGCTGCGGGCGGGCTTGTACGAACTCGAACATCGCCGCGACGTGCCGGCGCGCGTCGTGGTGTCGGAATATGCCGATGTCGCCGCCGCCTTTGTCGAGCGTGACGAAACCGGCATGGTCAATGCCGTGCTCGACCAGTTGGCGCGCAAGCACCGGGCGGACGAGTTTACGCCGTAGCGGCGCTGGAACGCGACGCCGGGACAGGGCATTCTCCGCTCCATGAACGCGAATAAGCCCTCCGCCGAAGACAACCTCATCGCGCGCCACTTCGCGCCGCTAGCAAGCGAGGCAGGCGCGCTCAAGCTCACCGACGACGCCGCCTTCATCAAGCCGCCGCCGGGCTGCGATCTGGTACTAACCGCCGATGCGCTGGTCGGCGGCGTGCATTTCTTCAACGACGATCCGGCGCACGCCATTGCCAGCAAGGCGTTGCGGGTCAACCTGTCGGACCTCGCCGCCAAGGGCGCGAAGCCGCTCGGCTTTCTGATCGCGCTCGCATTGCCGAAGCACATTGACGACGACTGGCTCGCCAATTTCGCCAAGGGGCTGCGCGAAGACGCCGCGACTTACAAATGCCCGCTCTACGGCGGTGACACCGTGCGCACGCCGGGTCCGCTGATGGTTTCCGTCTCGATGGTCGGCCAGGTGCCCGAAGGCAAAATGGTCACGCGCGCCGGCGCCAAGCCGGGCGACCATGTCTTCGTCACCGGCAGCATCGGCGACGCCGCGCTCGGTCTTGCCCTGCGCAACGGAACGCACGGCGCCAAATGGAATCTGACCGAGCAGGAACGCGAACATCTCGCGCTGCGCTATCTGCTGCCGCAGCCGCGCACTGCGCTGGCCGAGGCGGTGCGCTTCAATGCCTCGGCGGCGATGGATGTGTCGGATGGTCTTGTTGGCGATCTCGCCAAGCTCGCCCGCGTTTCCGGTGTTGCCGCCACCATCGAGACGGCCCGCGTGCCGCTGTCGGATGCGGCGCGGGCGGTGGTTGCCGTCGATCCGTCTGCGTTCGAGACCGCGCTGACCGGCGGCGACGATTACGAAATTCTCTGCACCATTCCTGCTGCCAAGGTCGGCCGCTTCCGCGTCGAGGCGATGGCCGCCAAGGTGGCGGTCACCGAGATCGGTGTCGTCGGCGAAGGCAAAGAAACGGGGGCGGGCGCAATCTTTCGCGATGCGAATGGCGCAGCGCTCGCTTTCAGGCAAACCGCGTTTAGCCATTTCTGACGTCCGGCCATGCGCGCGCAAAATTCACTCGCGGGTCGCATCCCGGAATGACACCCTCTATAGTGCCGCCGAAATCGAACGAGGACACGCGAATGGACGACTTGACGGTGCGGCAGGCTTTCATGCCGACGGGGCAGACGCCGAAATTTCAAGAATACCTCAAGCACTACCCGACGTCGTCGTATTTGCGCCGCCGTGCGCCGCGCAACGTGCCCAAGTTCGCGTTTGAATATGCCGACACTGGGGCGGGCGACGATACCGGCGTCAAGCAGAACTGGGCCTCGTTCGACAGCGTCAAGATTGTGCCGCGCTACGGCGTCATGCCGGTGCTGCCGCCGGTTGGCGTCGAATTGTTCGGCACCCGGTACGCCGCGCCGATCGGCATCGCGCCGATGGGCGGGCCGTCCATCGTCTGGCCGGGCGCCGATGTCACCATGGCGAAAGCGGCGCAGGCCGCCCGCATTCCCTACACGCTCGGCGTTGCCGGCGGCGCCACCATCGAGGCGATCGCGAAGGTCGCGCCCGATGTGTTCTGGCTTCAACTTTATCGTTTCGCCAAGAACGATCACAAGATCGGTTTCGACCTGATCGACCGCGCGCAACGCGCCAACGTCAAGGTCCTGACCATGACGCTCGACACGCCGGTGCGCACAACGCGTTCGCGCGAGACGTATGCGGGCTTGGGTCGTGAATTCCATCCGACGCCGCGCATGATGGTCGAAATGATCATCCGGCCGCGCTGGCTCATGGCGCTGTTGCGCCACGGCTATCCGCGCTTTGCCACCATGGCGCAATATACCAACGGCAAAACCGGCACCAACGACGTCATCAAATTCGCGCGCAGCGAAATGGGCGGCGCTTTCATGTGGGAGGAGGTGGCGCGCTATCGCGACCGCTGGAAGGGCCCGATGACGCTCAAGGGCATCCTTCATCCGGCCGACGCCGAAAAGGCGGTGTCGCTCGGCATCGATGGCATCTGGATATCGAATCACGGCGGCCGCCAGATCGAGGCGCTGGTGCCGTCGATCGATGTGCTGCCGGCGATTGCGGCCGCCGTCGGCTCCAGGGCGACTATCCTCCTCGACAGCGGCATCCGCAGCGGTCAGGACGTCATGCGCTCGCTGGCGCTCGGGGCTGACGCCGCCTTTGCCGGAAAGTCCTTCCTGTGGGCCATCGCCGCGCTCGGCGACGACGGGCCGGGACAACTCATCGACCTCTATATCGATGAATTGCGCGCCTCCCTCGGCCAGATCGGCGCGCAAAGCCCGGCCGAGGCGCGGCTCGCCAAGGTGTTACATCCGACCCGGATTGAGTTTTAGCGCCGCCCTTATCCCTCCCCCGAAGGGGGAGGGTGGTTCCGCGCGAAGCGCGGAGCCGGGTGGGGTTGAAGCGACGGATGACAAATCCCCACCCGGCTCGCGTTGCTCGCCACCCTCCCCGAAGTCGGGGAGGGATAAGAAAGCACTCCCCGCACGCCGGGAGAGGGAAACAACCCAGCCCTGCGCCTTTGGTAGTGGCCCCGGTCTACCAGCCCCGCTAATAAGAGAACGATTTTGTCCGGGGACCGCTTCGCATGTCGGCCATTGCCGAACCATTTCCGCACGCCGTCCATGACGACAACCTCGCGCGCCGCAACGCCATGGTGCTGGCGGTGGCGCAGGCGCTCGCCGGCGGCAACAACACCGTCATCGTTTCGACGTCGAGCATCATCGGCGCCGTCCTTGCGCCGGACAAAGGCCTCGCCACGCTGCCGATCACCGCGATGGTCGTCGGCATGTGGTTTGGCACGTTGCCGATCGGCTGGCTGTCGCGTCATTACGGCCGCCGCTTCGCCTTGCAATCGGGTTCGGTGTTCGGCGTGCTGTCGGGGCTGATCTCCTACAGCGCGGTCATCAACGGCTCGTTCACGCTGCTGCTGTTCGGCACCTTCTGCGGCGGGCTCTATGCCGCCGCGCATCAGTCCTATCGTTTTGCCGCCGCCGATACCGCCAGCGAAGCCTATCGCCCAAGGGTGGTGTCCTGGGTTCTGGCCGGCGGCATCTTCGCCGCGCTGATCGGGCCGCAACTGGTCATCTTCACCAAGGATCTGCTGCCGCCGCATCTGTTCGCGGCGAGCTATCTCGGCCAGTCGGTCTGCGCATTGCTCGCGGCCGTCGTGCTAACCTTCGTCAAGGTGCCGCCGCCGGCCGTCAAGCACGCCGATCATTCGCGCCCGCTGATAGAGATCGTGCGCAAGCCGCGCTTTCTGGTGGCGGTTGCCTGCGGCGTCGCCAGCTACGCGCTGATGAACATGATCATGACCTCGGCGCCGCTGGCCATGGTAGGCTGCGGGCATTCCGTGACGGATGCGACGCTCGGCATCCAATGGCATGTGCTGGCGATGTATGCGCCGAGCTTTATCACCGGCTCGCTGATCGCGCGCTTCGGCGTTTTTCGCGTCACCGGTCTGGGTCTGGTTTTGATTGTCATCGCCGGAATCGTCGGCATTTGCGGGACGTCGGTCGCGCATTTCTGGGCAGATCTGGTGCTGCTCGGTCTCGGCTGGAATTTCGCCTTCATCGGCGCCACCACCATGGTGACCGCCTGTTATCGTCCGGACGAGCGCAACAAGGTGCAGGCCTTCAATGACTTCCTGATCTTCGGCAGCATGGCGGTGAGTTCGTTTTCCTCCGGCCAGATGCTGGACCGTTTCGGCTGGTCGGCGATCAATCAGGTCATATTCCCGATCATCCTGGTCGCCGCCGCGCTGCTGATCTGGATCGCCATGCGCGTCCGCCGCGAGGCGATGGCGGTTTAGGTACAGCGGTCATCCCGGCTCCGGCGGAACCGGCAAACACACTCCGCTCATTCCCGCGGAAGCGGGAATCCAGTTCTTTGCCATTTTGCTTGGCGCTTCTGGGTCCCCGCTTTCGCGGGGACGAGCGGAATTATAGGCCCTTGACATGACCATTATCCTATGCTTATAGTCCTTCCGTTCCGTTCGCCGAGGGCGCTGTCATGAGGCGTCATGAAAGTGGAACGGGACGCGGTGCCCGCGGGCATGGGGAAACGCACCCCATGCGCCCGGGCGGCGCCGGACCCCGCCCGCAGGCATTATGACCTGCCGCGAGGAGCTCGCTGATGGCGTGAGCAGCCCGAAAGGGCAAGTTCTTGCTGAAAGCGCGGACCGGGACAGCCGTAAGACACCGCGATGGAGCGCCGCGGGGCGCAGCGTCCTTCGCCAAGGGACGCGCGCACCGCAAGGTGTGGAACTTGATGAGGCGCCACGCGGCGCTCCATCCCCTCGGACTTTTCCCGAGGCGAGAAAAGGGAAGGCGGCCTGCCCGGGGCCTCAAACAATGCGGGCGATGATGCGCGCCTTTTCTTCACCTCTCCCATGGCGAGAGGGTAAGAAGGGGTGGGCGGTGCACAAATGCGCGTTGCTTTGCCGTCACTTTTTTGGCTATATCCGCCCGTTTTCAGGTTGAGGTGAAGCGCCCTGCTTAAAGCGGCCATCCTCGACGTTCCGGGCGTCGGGCAGGGGCAATTCCCTCGCCAAGCTCAATCTAAATCGGGGTTGAACCAACCATGACTACTTTGTGGGTGATCGTGGGCTGTGGCCTGCTTTCCATCGTCTATGGAATCTGGGCGATTCAGTCGGTGATGTCGGCCGATGCCGGCAATGCCAGAATGCAGGAGATCGCGGCCGCGATCGCCGAAGGCGCGCAGGCCTATCTCAAGCGCCAGTACATGACGATCGGGATGGTCGGCATCGTTGTGCTGCTGATCCTCTGGTACTTGCTCGGCAGCCTGACGGCGCTGGGCTTCCTCATCGGCGCGGTGCTTTCGGGCGTCGCCGGCTTCATCGGCATGAACGTTTCCGTGCGCGCCAACGTGCGCACCGCGCAGGCGGCGACCAAATCGCTCGCCGCGGGCCTCGACGTCTCGTTCAAGGCCGGCGCCGTGACCGGCATGCTGGTTGCCGGGTTGGCGCTTCTCGGCGTTGCGATCTACTACCTGGTCCTGACTGGTCCGCTGGCGCTCTCGCCTGAAAGCCGCACCGTTATCGACGCGCTGGTCGCGCTGTCGTTCGGCGCTTCGCTGATCTCGATCTTCGCCCGTCTCGGCGGCGGCATCTTCACCAAGGG
>JBEPUC010000082.1:0-8034 GCA_041691675.1 Hyphomicrobiales bacterium
GGCCCGGCAGGACTCGAACCTGCAACCAGACCGTTATGAGCGGTCGGCTCTAACCGTTGAGCTACGGGCCCGGCGCCGGGATCATCGGAGCATGCCGGCCCGGTCTTCTATCAAGCCCCGGCGGCGGAACGCAAATGCGCGACATACAAGCGAGAAAGGGGCGCAGGCCGTCCCAACAAGGGAGCCACGATCCGGCCCGCCGCTTTCGCCTCTTCACATCTTCAGCAGCCGCTTGGCGTTGCCGCTCAATATTTTGGCCTTGTCCTCGTCGGACAGCGGCACGCCAGCCATCCATTCGATTGCCGGCTTGTTGTCGATGACGAAGGGCCAATCGACCGCGAACAGGATGTGGTCGACGCCCATTTCCATGACTGTACACAGCAGCGCCGGATTGGAGAAAAATCCACTGGTGGTGACGTAGAAGTTCTTTGAAAACACATCACGGAAACTTAGCGGCTTCTGACCCGGCCGCTTGAGCGCCGAGTCGATGCGCCACATCAGGAACGGCAGTGTCTCGCCGAAATGACCGAGCACGATCTTGAGGTTGGGATGCGCCTCGAACACACCGGAAAGCACCAGCCGGATCGCCTGTGTCGCGGTCTCGACGGTAAAGCCCCAGGCGGGGCGGACCACGAGCGGAAAATCCTTGGCGTAGTCCTGATAATAGATGTCGGTCACGGTCTGGTTCGGCAGCGCCGGATGCAGATAGATCGGCACGTCGAGCTTCTCGGCGCGCGCGAACATCGGCCAGTATTTCTGGTGATCGATGAATTCGCCGTTAGCCATGCCGTGAATCATGGCGCCCTTGAAGCCGTGTTGCGTGACGCAGCGCTCGAGTTCGTCGGCGGCGGCTTCCGGGTTCGCGGTGGGGAGCGCGGCGAAGGCGGCGAAGCGCTTCGGATTGGCGGCGCAAACCTTGGCCAGCCGGTCATTGACGCCGGCGGTGATGGTCGCGGCGGTCTCGATCGGCAGCTTCTGGGTCGAGGGAGCGCCGTGCGACAGCACCTGAACGTCGATGCCGGCCTCATCCATTTCCTTGAGCCGCAAGGCGCCGAAATCGTAGAGCCGCTTGTCCATCTCGCCGCCGCGAGGCTGCTCCAGACCCTTGTAGTCCTTGGTCAGCTCCGGGTCCCAGTAATGCTCTTCGATGGCGATGACCGGGCAATTCGGCTTCGTGAACATGGACGCTCCCCCTGCAATTCGTTCTGGCTGTTGGGATCGACTCCTAGCAATCGCCGCGATCACTGTCACGGGGTTGACTCGGCATGCGTGTGCCGCCGGGCACAGCTTGGCGGCAAACGTCCAATAAGTTGTCTTTGGTGTTCCTGGCGACTCAGTTATCCAATACCGATGCTGCCCATTCTTCGGACGATTTCAGTAGGCGGCGTACTCCTCGCCATTTCGATTTTCGCCCTTGCGGTCAGCCCGCCGGCGGGCGTCCGTGTGCCATTGGCGTCGATCGATCCGCCGGCGAGCGGCGCGTTGATCGACCGGCGCCAACACCCGGAGTGGCAGCAGTTTCTCATCCTCGCCGCACTGCGCCGCGTCGAAGAAGTCGACAGGCTGCGCGATCTGCCGGATACGCCGGTGCGCTTGCCGGAAATCCCCAACATCACACCGAACGACGTGCCGGGCGACTTGTCGTTTACGTTTCCGATAACGGCGCCCGATCCCGCCGCAGCGCAAGTCGGTGCAGCGCAAGTCGCCACACCGCAAGTCGCCGGTCTGCCGAGCGCGCATAAGGAGACCAATCCGGACGACGACACCGGCTCCATCAATGTCGGCCCCGATGCAGCGATGTCGGTGGAGATCGGCGAGCAGTCATCGACCGAACTGCCGCTCCAGCCTGCCGAAGAAAAGCCGCCGGTCAAAGGCATTCCGTCGGCCAGTGCTCCGGCAATCGATGCGCCGGCCACCATGCCGTCCGCCGCAGTCGAGCCATCGACACCGCTCCCTACATCGGCCCCACCGCAGCACGCCGAACGGATCGTGGTCGTCATTCGCAAACCTGCCGTGCATAAGCATACCGTGCGGCGGCGCACGGTCAGACGGGCACCGCCGCCGAAGCCAAGCCAGGCGCAGCCCGAAACGCCGCCGCCGTCCAATTTCTTTCAATCGTTTTTTGCGAGTTTTGCCCGCAAGCCGGAAGCATCGGCCAGCGCCGTCAGCCAACGATAGGCAAACCGTAACCGATGCCGTCGGAATGCCGGCCGGCAACAAGCCGCGATGCTATTGCGTTTAAGCCGCAAAAGCTGACGGCGATCGGCTGTAAATTAATGCCCCTTCAGCGCGCCAACGGTGGTGTCAGCCATAGCCGAATCCGTCGTATTGACCATGACGATATTCAGCGGCGTTTGGCTGCCGGGCATCGGCATGCCCTGACGCTTGGCGGCGTAGTAATAACCGGCGGCATAGTAATGCACCGCGCGATCCGGATTGCCGCGCGCGGCGCGATAAGCGCCAGCGAGATACTTCACCGCATAGGTCATGTTGGTGTCGGCATCGAGCAAGCCGGCAACGCCGCCGCGATAGCCCAGCGCCCGCGCGGTGCCGAGCCGGATCTGCATCAAGCCGTAATTGCCCTTGCTGATGGCGCGCGCATCGCCGCGGCTTTCGCGCTTGATCACCCGACGCACCAAAGTCTCGGGGACATTATTGGCGGCGGCGTGACGCGCGATCAGGCCATCGAGATGATCGTGTCCGCCTGAGACCGCCGTCTTGATGGCTGCAATAGCGGCCGGGGTCGACGCAGCAGCGCCCGGCGCGGAGGCTTCGACATTCTGCGGCAGTTCGGCTGGCGCGGTCGATGCGAGGATATTCTGGCGCGGCGCTCCTGGCGTCTCTTCGGCTTGCGCGCTGGTTTCCGGGATGATGGCGAGGCCGGTCAAAAGCACGGCGAGGCAGCACAGGCTACGGGTCATATCGGCTCCATGGGCGGGTCGAGCGGTTTGTCGCTGCCAACTTCGGCGACTTTGTGGCTTCCTCTCCTCGGCGGCACCGATCGCAAACGCAAAACGCTCGCCGTCATGGCGAGCGTTTCACACGAACGGTTCGGGCAGATGCACGTTCGAAGGGCTCTACCCGCGCTTGAAGTTACTTGGACGAGGCGAACGGGTAGCGCTTTTCGGCATCGCTCGCCTGCTGCAACGCCTCGGCATAGACGTCGAGGAACACTGAGAAAACGCCGGCGATGCGAGCAAACAAGGCTGCCGGCGAGAACGATGGCAGCGTGTTGGCGGGGATTGGAAGTGCAGTCATAACTTTCTAACTCCTTGAATGTGAAACGAATTACCAGCGCGACGGCGTCGAGAGGAAACGGCGCTCGATTTCGCGTTCGGCTTCGTCGGTGAATTTGTTGCCGGTTTCGGCGAGGTATCGGCCGACTTCGGCTTCGGCCTGGCGCATGCGGGTCGCCATCATCGCATCCAGCAGGCGGCCGAAGAGGCTGCGCTGGGGCACGGTTGCAACCTTCGCCGGACTGTAGGTGCTCTTGAAGGCCGTTTCGAAGGCGGATGAAGTGTAAGACATCGCTCAATCTCCTGATGAGGGCCCTCGCTTTCGCGGCGTTTCCCTCTGAATTCCCTTGTTGCAGTGCAATATAGCCCCATTATCGGAACCGACTAGGTGCAGTGCAGCATTTGACGCATGCGTCAGAAGCATATCGGATATTGCGTCGGGGCCAGAAAACTGGGGATTTTATTTCAGAATCGACGTTTTTTTCGTCTAATTAGGACGGAACTAGACCAAAGTATGCTTTTTAAGGATTTATTAACAAAATCGTTGAAACTGGTGGCCGCGAATACAGACTGAATATGCATAGCTGGCTGATAGGCAGTCGGAACCGATAGCGAACACGCGCGCCGCCATGCCAATTGCTTATCGGAGCCGACACTCCTATATAGCCATTGTTCCGATTTCGCTTGGACCTACGGTTACGCCCTCGCGGGCCTTCCTCAAGAACACGCCGAATCCGAATTGAGACCCGAGCGAATGGTTCGCGAGGGAAACAAAACGCTTTGTGCGTTTCAATAGGAGGCCCACCATGGCCACAGGTACCGTTAAGTTTTTTAATTCGCAGAAGGGCTTCGGCTTCATCGTTCAGGACGGCGGCGGACCCGACGTATTCGTTCACATCTCGGCCGTCGAGCGCGCCGGCATGAGCAACCTCAACGAAGGCCAGAAGCTCTCGTTCGACATCGAAGCCGATCGCAAGAACGGCAAGTCGGCCGCTGCCAATCTGCAGGCCGTCTAAGCTTTGACAAGATGACGACGCCGGCGCGCGAGCGCCGGCGTTTTCTTTTCTGAACGTAGCGCAATGGAGGTTTGTCATGGCCAAGAAACCGGGAACCAACCCCAAAGGCGAATTCGTGTTCTTCGACGTCGTGTATGAAGACGGCTCGCAACGCTCCAACCGCCGGGTGCCGGCCGACATCCTCGGCGGCCTCGAAAAAGACGAACCGGCGCGCGGCTTCATCATCGAGCAGGATCGCGAGATTGCCGAAAAGTCCGGCCGTTCACCGCTTGCGATCAAGAGTCTTTCCCGCGTTGGTGCCAAGCCGGAAAAAGCGATGAAGGTGAAGTAGCGCGCATCGTTAGTGCGCGATCCGCTCCGCCATCAGCACGATGGTCTTGCGATAAATCTCCGACCTGTTCCACAGGCGCATTGCAACTTCGAAATTCTGCGTGCCCTCGCCGTAGGGGGCGCCGGCCTGCCAACCGCCCGCGCGCAACAGATTGGCGGTCGAGGCCAGCACATCCGGCACCGAGTGACGCAGGTCGACATGGCCGTTGCCGTCAAAGTCGACGCCGTACTTGATATAAGATGACGGCAGGAACTGGGTCTGGCCGATCTCGCCGGCAAAGGCGCCGACCAGATCGCGCATCGGCAGATCGCCACGCTGCAATATCTGCAAGGCCGCGATCAGTTCGCCCTGAAACAATTCGGTGCGACGGCAATCATGCGCCAGCGTCGCCAGTGTGCGGATGACCGGCAGCTTGCCCATGTCGCCGGTGCCGTTATCCGACTCCAGCGTCCAGATCGCCATCACCACCTCGGCCGGTACGCCGGACTGGCGCTGAACGCGCGACAGCAATTGCGCGTGTTTTGCCATCAGGTTCTTGGCGCGCTTGATGCGGGCCGGGATGACGCGGGTGCGGGCGTAATCCTCGAAACTCTTGGAGTGAAACATGCCGCGCTGGCGGCGGTCGAAATTCATCACCTCGGCGCTCGGCGTTATCCCGGCAAAGGCCTGGTCGATCACGCCACGCGACACGCCCGCGGCCTGCGCCTCCTGTGCCATCGAAGCGAGAAACGTGTTGAAATTGCCGCCGCACTGCGCGGCGGAAGCGGGTACTGAAATCGTCAAAGTCACAGCCAGCGCAAAAAATCTCATCATCATGATCGAGGTCCAATAATTGGTTTCACATTGTTGCTTGTCATTGCGTCACGTCGCCGGTATCGGCATCGGCCGCCGGTCGTCGTCGATCGCGACAAAGGTAAAGTTGGCATCCGTGACTTTTTCATGGATGTCGGTCTGGAATCGCCGCGCCCAGGCCTCGACGTGAATCTTCATCGAGGTGCGGCCGACGCTCTCAACCTCGGTATAGACCTCCAACACGTCGCCGACGCGAACCGGCCGGATGAATTTCATGGCATCGACCGAAATGGTGACGACGCGGCCACGGGCGCGCTCCACCGCGGCAATGCCGCCGGCCTGATCCATGCGCGACAGCACCCAGCCGCCGAAAATATCGCCATTGGCATTAGTATCCGCCGGCATCGCGCTGATGCGCACCGTCAGCGCGCCACGAGGATTGGTTTGCTCCGTCATCGATCTCTCTTTTGAATCCCTTGTGCTACGCCGGCACCGCTTTCGCCAGATACTCTATTGCCGCGGCGCTGCCGCCACGGCCGTGCGGCAGGCCCAACGCAGTGAGCCCGATTTCCACCGCGCCCAATGTGCCGAGCAGCATCGGCGCATTGACGTGGCCCATATGCGCGATGCGAAAGCCCTTGCCCTCCGACCAGCCGAGCGCGCGGCCGAGCACCACGCCGCATTTGTCGCGGCAGTAATCGACCAGCGGCTGCGCGCTTTCGCCGCCGCGCGTGACGATCGCCGTGACCGTGTTGCAGCGCTCGCTCTCGTCCTTGACGTTGAAGCCGAGATGCTGACCCTCCGCCCACGCACCAACGGCGCGGCGTGTCGCCTCCGCCAGCAGCCGGTGCCGCGTGAACACGTTCTCCAGCCCTTCGGCGAAAATCATGTCGAGCGCCGCGCGCAGGCCGAACAGCAGATGCTCCGGCGGCGTGCCGCAATATTTGTGGTAGTGCACGCTACCGTCGCGAAAGGTCCAGTCCCAATAGGGCGTGCGCATATTCGCTTTTTTGTGCGCGTCACGGGCACGCGGACCGGCCGCCGTGAAGCCCAAGCCCGGCGGCGTCATTAGGCCCTTCTGCGAACCGGCCATCGCGACATCGACGCCCCATTTATCCATCTCGAACGGCACGCAGCCGAGCGAGGCCACGGTATCGACCATCAGCAATGCCTCATGGCCGCAATTGCGCACCGCCTGCCCGATGGCTTCAATGTCGTTGACGACGCCGGACGCGGTGTCGATCTGCGCCACCAGCAGCGCCTTGATCTCGCCTTTGGTGTCGGCGCGCAGCCGCGCCTCGACCTCCTCCGGCCGCACTGCGCGGCGGAAATCGCCGCGCAATATCTCGACCTGCGCGCCCAGCATCTTCGCCGCCTCGCCCCAGCCGATAGCGAAGCGCCCGCTTTCCAAGACCAGCACCTTGTCGCCGCGCGACAGTACGTTGGTGAGCGCCGCTTCCCACGCGCCGTGACCGTTGGCGGCGTAAATGTAGACGTTGCCAGCAGTGGCAAAGACGCGCGCGAGATCGGCGAGCAGGCTCTCGGTCAGAGCCACCGCCGCGCCAGCATAAATGTCGATGGCCGGCCGCTGCATCGCCTGCAAGACGGCATCCGGCATGACAGTCGGACCCGGAATGGCGAGGAACTCACGGCCGTTGGCAATGGACATAAGGCGCTCTTTTGGGATCTCTTGAGGCGGGAACGGGGAACAGGCGTTTCTGCTGCCTGCCTAGCACGTCTGGCCGCCCGCGACGGATCACGATTATTTATGATTTCCCCGCGTCGCGGTGATCCTCCGGACGAAATGCCGCGAGCGCGGCCTGAACTCTGGCCATGGCCCGCGCGCTTTCTTCCGGCGTCGATTCCGTCAAAGGCGGCGCGGCGCTGCAACGGACATCCGGCGCGCGGCAGGATCGCGCCCGCCGGCAGGAACGCTCCGGACAACCGCGCCAATAATGCTCCATGTTGGCGACGATGACGCTGATGCGCCGCGCGATGTCGAGGCGGAACGCGTCTATGTCCGTCACAGGCGGATCGTCGTCGATTTCGGCTTGGGGTTTGACGCCGGCTTGCGCGTCGGATCGCGTCTTGTTGTGCGCGCGGGTTTGCCGCGCGGCCGATTTGGCTTTGGCCGATTTGTTTTCGGCCAAAGTCGCTTTCGCCGCGTTGCCTCTGCCGCGCCGTTTCGTTTCACGCATGGATCGCATGACAAATCTCCCTGGTGATTGGGCTGTGAAAGATTGTGAAAGAATGTGGAAGGCCGACTTCGGCTGCGGCGAGGCAAGCGCCATCAACCCTGTTTTTTAACGGCGCGGGCTACGCCGTCGTCTCGCCGCGAGGCCCTCGCCCCGGATTGCTCCTTTGCGAGGGGTGGAGCACCGAAAGGCGCATCCACTTGGTCTTCCGTCGCCGCTCCTTGCGGAGCTTCGACGGAGCGCGCCTTTAAGGCAGGCGCGACGCCTTCCGGTGCTCCACGCGGCGATTTCTGTCCCCGGGGCCGTGCTTCCGGGCGCCGGTTACGATCGCCGCCCTTTTTGGGGCCGACGACCTCCAGCGGGCTTTCACCCGCCTTCACCGGCGCCGCGTCCAGCCATTAAAGGCAGTCCCCCGTAGTGGGGACGGACGGCGACCCGAGGCCTCCCGAGTGCGGGGTTACGAG
>JBEPUC010000083.1:0-7442 GCA_041691675.1 Hyphomicrobiales bacterium
TAGCGGCGCAGCAAGGTGCGCGCGATGTGCTCGATCGCTTCTGGTTCCAGAGCCTGGCCCCCCCCCCCCCCCCCCCCCCCCCCCGGGGGGGGGGGGGGGGCGGGGGGGGGGGGAAATCTGAATGAAAAAAGAAACAGCCCCCCACCCCGACCGCTTCGCGGTCGTCCCTCCCCGCCGCGCGCAAACGCGCGCATGGGAAGGGAAAGAAAGGCAAGCATTCATGACGTAACTCATTTGCTGACAGGCGGCGGCAAGGGACGATCGTCGTCCTCGTTCGATAGTTCGTCGAGCGCGGCGCGGAAGTCCTTGACCTCGCCGAAATTGCGATAGACCGAGGCGAAGCGCACATAGGCGACATCGTCGAGCTCGCGCAGATGCTCCATCACGAGTTCACCGATCGCCTCCGAGGAGACTTCGCTCTCACCGCCGCTTTCCAATTCGCGCACGATCTTCGACACCATCTTCTCGATCCGCTCCGGCTCGACCGACCGCTTGCGCAGCGCGACCTGCACCGAACGCACCAGCTTGTCGCGGTCGAACGGCACACGGCGGCCGTTGCGCTTGATGACGGTGAGTTCGCGCAACTGCACGCGCTCGAACGTGGTGAAACGGAAGTTGCAGGTCAGACATACGCGACGGCGGCGGATCACCGCCGAGTCCTCCGTCGGCCGCGAATCCTTGACCTGGGTGTCGAGACTACTGCAACTCGGGCAACGCATGATCGTGTTCCCCTACCCTCTCGGCATCGTCATGGCCGGGCATAGCCCGTCAAAGACGGGCGTAAACGCCCTTATGTCCCTGGCCATCCACGAATTGTTTCTATCAGCAAGAAAGACGTGGATGCCCGGAACAAGTCCGGGCATGACGCAGAAAGTATCTCGCCTTCCGTCATTGATAAATCGGAAAACGGTCCAGCAATGTCTTCACCTTGGCGCGTACCGCCGCCTCGACCAGGGAATCCTCATCGACGCCCTTCTGCGACAACACGTCGAGCACCTCGACGATCATTTCGCCGACCTGCTTGAACTCCGCGACGCCGAAACCGCGCGTGGTGCCCGCCGGCGAACCCAGCCGCACGCCGGACGTGACCATCGGCTTTTCCGGATCGAACGGAATTCCGTTCTTGTTGCAGGTGATGTGGGCGCGGCCGAGCGCCAGCTCCGCGACCTTGCCGGTCAGGCGCTTGGGGCGCAGATCGACCAGCATCAGATG
Organism: Hyphomicrobiales bacterium; assembly: GCA_041691675.1. Lineage (GTDB taxonomy): Bacteria > Pseudomonadota > Alphaproteobacteria > Rhizobiales > Xanthobacteraceae > Pseudolabrys. The sequence continues at coordinate 1,213 of JBEPUC010000083.1, forward strand.
CGTGTCGGTGCCGCCGGAAACGATATCGAGCCCATGGCCTTTCAGCGTTTCGGCCAGCACCTTGGAATTCTCGACGACGTTGCGGGCGTAAACCTTGAAGCTCGGCCGCAGCGCCTCGCCGAAGGCGACGGCCTTCGCCGCGATGACGTGCATCAGCGGACCGCCCTGCATGCCGGGAAACACCGCCGAGTTGAGTTTCTTGGCGATGGCCTCGTCATTCGACAGAATCACGCCGCCGCGCGGGCCGCGCAGCGTCTTGTGCGTGGTCGTGGTGACGACATGGGCATGCGGGAACGGCGACGGATGTGCGCCGCCGGCCACGAGCCCGGCGAAATGCGCCATGTCGACCATCAGCAGCGCGCCGACCTCGTCGCAAATCGCCCGGTAAGCCGCGAAGTCGATGATGCGCGGATAGGCCGAGCCGCCGGCAATGATCAGCTTCGGCTTGTGCTCGCGGGCCAGCTTGGCGACTTCATCCATGTCGATGCGCTGGTCGTCGCGGCGCACGCCATAGGGCACGGGCTTGAACCATTTGCCCGACATATTGAGCGCCATGCCGTGGCTGAGATGGCCGCCGGCCGCCAGATTCAACCCCATGAAGGTGTCGCCCGGCTGCATCAGCGCGAAGAATACTTCCGCATTGGCCGAGGCGCCGGAGTGCGGCTGCACGTTGGCGAAGTTGCAGCCGAACAGCTTGGTGACGCGGTCGATGGCCAGTTGCTCGGCAATGTCGACGAACTGACAGCCGCCGTAATAGCGTTTTCCCGGCAGTCCCTCGGCATATTTGTTGGTGAGAACCGAGCCCTGCGCCTCCAGAACGGCGCGCGAGACGATGTTTTCCGAGGCGATCAGCTCGATCTCGTCGCGCTGACGGCCGAGTTCCTTGCCGATGACGCTGGCGATTTCCGGGTCGGAGTCGCGGAGATTGGCGGAAAAGAAGCCATCCGCGGCAACGGAGCTTTGCGTCGCAACCGACATTTCAATTTCTCCACGATCGCGGATGGGATGGCCGCGCCGTTTCTTGAGATTCCGGGGTCGGCTTGCGATTAGCATATCGCCCGCCGCCCGCCAAGCGGTGGGATGCAGGCAACCGGAAGCCGCAAGATATAGGCTTGTTGGCCTCATCCTTCGAGACGCGCCCTACCGGGCGCTCCTCAGCATGAGGCCGAACAACTTTGCGGACAGCAAAAAGCCCCGGTCGGGATGAAACCCAGCCGGGGCAAGTCGCACTCGCCAGTACGCGAGGAGAAACGCGTTGTTACAGGCGATACAGAATCTGGTCGGTCCAGAAGCGCTCGAGCCGGTGCAGCGACTTGTTCAAGGTCGCAAACTCGTCGGCATTGATGCCGCCGACCTGCTCAACCGTGCGAATATGCTTTTGATAAAGCGTGTCGACGATGTCGCGCACTTCCTGGCCCTTCTCGGTCAGCTTGATGCGAACCGAGCGGCGATCGACGCGCGAGCGCTGATGATCGAGAAACGCCATCTCGACCAGCTTCTTGAGATTGTAGGAGACGTTGGAGCCCAGGTAATAACCGCGCGTGCGCAGCTCACCTGCCGTCAGTTCCTTGTCGCCGATATTGTACAACAGCAGCGCCTGAACCGAATTGATATCGGAACGACCGCGGCGGTCGAACTCGTCCTTGATGACGTCGAGCAGCCGGCGATGCAGCCGCTCCACCAAGGTCAATGCTTCATGATAGAGAGGTCGGATATTGTCGAACCGCGCGTCGCGCTCTGCGGGTTCGACCGTCTTTGCGACGGCTTTCATGGTCAACGCCCCTTTACTTTTCAACATGGCCTTATTGGCCGGTAACGAGGCCCTGTTTCCTCGTCCCTCTATCGGCCAACCTAAATGGGGCAGTCTAAAATCGGCTTAAATAACAGCATAAAGATTAGGTTTATTTGCAACGGTGAATCCTTCGTTGCATTTTCAAAAGCGAGCGGAAATCAAAACGCTTCGTTCACCACACGCGATTCGATTCAGCCACGAACGAAGCGGATAATGCCGGAAAAGTCGCGTCCCTCTTCGCCGCTGGCGGCATAGGCTGAATAGATCCTTTCCGCATCCGCGCCCAATTCCGTTTTCGCACCGGACGCTTTGGCGGCGTCCTGCGCCAATCGTAAATCCTTCAACATCATCGCGGCGGTAAATCCAGGCGCGTAATCGCGGTTCGCGGGTGACGCCGGCACCGGACCCGGCACCGGACAATAAGATGTCATCGCCCAGCACTGGCCCGACGACTTCGACGAGATATCGAAAAGCTTCTGGTGATCGAGGCCGAGTTTCTCGGCGAGCACGAAGGCTTCGGACACCGCGACCATCGAAATGCCGAGGATCATGTTGTTGCAGATTTTCGCCGCCTGGCCGTTGCCGGCGCCGCCGGCATGCACAATGGTTTTGCCCATCTTCTCCAGGATGGACTGCGCGCGTGTGAAAGCCTGTTCCGAACCGCCGACCATGAACGTCAGGGTTCCGGCCGTTGCGCCGCCGACGCCGCCGGAAACCGGCGCATCGAGCATCAGCAGCCCTTTGGCCTCGGCCGCGGCAGCCACGGCGCGTGCGCTGTCGACGTCGATGGTCGAACAGTCGATCAGCAGCGTGCCGGCATTGGCATTCTCGATGATGCCGTTGGGCCCGAGATAGACGTCACGTACATGCTGGCCCGCTGGCAACATGGTGATGACGACATCGGCGCGCGCGGCGGCGACCTTCGCGAATTCAACCGTCGTGCCGCCGGCCTCTTTCAGCTTTGCGACCGAGGCCGGGTTGAGATCGACGCCTTCGACCTGATGGCCGGCCTTGATCAGATTGACTGCCATCGGCAGCCCCATATTGCCGAGCCCAACGAAGCCAATGCGCGCCATGACGCCCTCCCCTTCTTATGTGCGCATGATCTTATCCGAAAACCGGTTTCCACCTTCGGATCAAGTCCGAGGGCAAGCTTTCTCGGGGTCATGCGGTCAGTCAAAACCAATTCTGAATTCGACGCGCCTCTACGCCGGCTGTTCCTGTGCCGACTTCAAGGCCAGCCAAAGATAGAGCGCAAGCAATCCGCCTTCCAGCAGAACGGTGACGAAGCCGCCGCCGAACACCTGCGGGAAGAAGACTTCCACCGCCAGCATCGAGGCAACCGCCGTCAGCCAGATGACCGCGCCCCAGGCCGCCGCCAGCCATAAGCCGACCGCCGCGACCAGATCGATGACGGCGAAGAAGACCGTCGCGGCTTGCCAGGCGATCGAATGGACTTCGAACATGTCGTCGTGACCGACGCCGATGCCGCACACCCGCGACCAGTGGTAAAGCCCCTTGGCCATCGAGATGCCGGCCATCACCCGCAGGAACAAGATCAGCCGCCGCGTCCAGATGCCGACGCCCTGGTCGTCGTCTTGCTCTTGTACCGGTTCGAGGTTCCTGAGGTCGTCGGCCGCGAACGGCTCGCTCAGGTCGGCGGAAGGCCGGTTAGCGGCAGGTCGCCACCATCGCGAGCGGCGAAATGACGGTCCACTTCCGCTCTGCTCACCTGGCTTAGCGAGGCCGGATTCCATTGCGGCTTGTTGTCCTTGTCGACGATGACGGCGCGCACGCCCTCGTAGAAGTCATGGCCGTGAATAATGCGTGAGACGATGCGGAATTCAAGTTGCATGCAGGTGGCGAAATCGCAAGTGGCGCCACGCCGGATCTGGGCCAGCGCCAGCTTGAGGCTGAGCGGCGATTTCGTCCGTATGGTGGCGGCGGTTTTGGCCGCCCAGGCGGCGTCGTCCGAGCCGGAACCGGCCTCGCGGTCGAGCGCATCGAGGATCGTCTCGACATCGTCGCCCGCGAACATGCGGTCGATAGCCCCTCGCTTGGCGGTAATCGGCCCCTGCTCGACGGGTTCCGAGAAGGCCGAGAGCAGGGCATCGACCGAAACCGTGCCCGTCAGGCCATCGAGTAGCGCATCATACCGCGCCGACGGCACGCGGTGAGTCGCTATGCCGGACGCCACGCCATCGGCGACGCCGAAGCGTTCGCCGGTGAGCGCACAATAGGCACCCAGGGCACCGGGCATACGCGGCAGGAACCAGGTGGCGCCGACATCGGGGAAAAAGCCGATGCTCACTTCCGGCATCGCGAACGAGAATTTATCGAAGGCGACGCGATGCGAGCCATGCACCGAGACGCCAACGCCGCCGCCCATAACGATGCCGTCGATCAGCGCGACGTAAGGCTTGCGGAAATTCTTGATCGCGGCGTTGAGCGGATATTCGTCGGCCCAGAATTGCAATGCTTCGTCATGGCGGCCGGCCCTGCCGAGATCGTATAGCGCGCGAATGTCGCCGCCAGCCGAGAACGCTTTGCCGCCAGCCGCGGTGATGACCACGCGCGTGACGCTCGGGTCGCCGGCCCAGTCCTCGAGTTGCGCCCGCAACGCCAGCACCATCTCATGGGTGACGGCATTAAGCGCCTTCGGCCGGTTCAGCGTGACGATGCCGGCGGCGCCCTGACGGTCAAAAAGGATTTCGGCTTCGCTCACGCGTTAATTCCCCAACATCGCGCGCGAAACAATGACACGCATGATCTCGTTGGTGCCTTCCAATATCTGATGCACGCGCACGTCGCGCAGCACGCGCTCGATCGGGTGATCGCGCAGATAGCCGTAGCCGCCGTGCAATTGCAGGCAACCATTGACGACCTCGAAGCCGGTATCGGTGGCGAGCCGCTTGGCCTTGGCCGCCAGTTCCGTCGCGCCCGGCTCATGCTCGCCCACGGCGACCGCGGCGCGGTGCAACAACAGCCGCGCGGCGTCGATCTCGGTGGCGTAATCGGCGATGCGAAATTGGAGCGCCTGGAAATCGGACAGGCGCGAGCCGAATTGCTTGCGCTCCTTCATATACACAACCGTGCGGTCGAGGCAGAACTGCGCACCGCCGAGCGAACAGGCGCCGATATTGAGTCGGCCACCGTCCAGCCCCGCCATGGCGATGCGAAAACCCTGTCCCTCGGCGCCGATCAGGTTTTCGGCCGGCACCCGGCAATTCTCGAACATCACCATCGACGTCGGCTGCGATTTCCAACCGAGCTTTTTCTCCTGCGCGCCGAACGACAGTCCCAGCGTACCCTTCTCGACGACGATGCAGGAGATGCCGCGCGGCCCGCCCTCCCCGGTGCGCGCCATCACCACATAGATGTCAGAGACGCCGCCGCCGGAGATGAATGCCTTGGCGCCGTCGAGCACATAAGAGTCGCCGTCGCGGCGCGCCTTGGTGGTGAGGCTGGCGGCATCCGAACCCGAGCCCGGCTCGGTCAGGCAATAGCTGGCGAAATGCTCCATGGTCGTAAGCTTCGGCAGAAATTTTTGCCGCGCCGCTTCGCTGCCGTAACTATCGATCATCCACGCCGCCATGTTGTGGATCGAGATATAGGCGGCGGTCGAGGTGCAGCCTTGCGCCAACTCCTCGAAAATCAGCGCGGCGTCGAGTCTCGTGAGCGCCGAGCCGCCGACATCTTCCTTGACGTAGATGCCGCCGAAGCCGAGCGCGGAGGCGGCGCGCAACGTCTCGACCGGGAACACCGAATCCTCGTCCCAATCGCGCGCATGCGGCATCATCTCGTCGCGCGCGAATGCCCGCGCGGTCGCCTGAAAGGCGCGCTGGTCTTCGGTGAGGGAGAAATCCATTTTGGCCGCCCCGGCGCAGTTCGCGAAACCCGCGAACGAGAGACGGCAACTTCGCCATGATGGATTGCCGGGTCAAGCCCGCCGGAAACGCCGGAGACCGGGTGGCGGCGGCTGCCCCAACCGGCTAAAACGGCCGACGGAGACTTGACCATGGCGATTAAATACGGACGGCCCCTGCAGCACACGATCGGCTTCGTGCCGGTCGACCCGGAATCCCGCGATGCCGCCCCTGCCCTCGACCTGAGCACGCGGATGCGCCGCAACCGGCGCAGCGAATGGGCACGCCGCATGGTGCGCGAGAATGTGCTGACCACCGACGACCTGATCTGGCCCCTTTTCGTGATGGAAGGCGACAACGCCCGCCAGCCGGTGGCCTCGATGCCGGGGGTGGAACGCCTCTCGATCGATCAGGCGGTGCGCGAGGCCGAACGCGCCGCCAAGCTGACCATTCCCTGCATCGCGCTGTTTCCCTACACCGACCCGTCTCTGCGCGATGCTACCGGCTCGGAGGCGCTCAACGACAACAATCTGGTGTGCCGCGCCATCCGCGCCATCAAGAAGGAAGTGCCG
>JBEPUC010000084.1:0-7245 GCA_041691675.1 Hyphomicrobiales bacterium
AGCGTGTCCTTGTAGCATTCCCAGTCGAGCTTGACCGGATCGCCGTCGACCTTCTCCAGCGCCTGATAAATGGGAACGGTGCCGATCGGCACCGGCGAATTGCGCAGGATCCATTCGCGGGTGTTGTGGATGTTGCGGCCGGTGGAGAGGTCCATCACGGTGTCGGCGCCCCAGCGGATCGCCCACACCATCTTCTCGATTTCTTCCTCGACCGAGGACGAGACGGCGCTGTTGCCGATATTGGCGTTGATCTTCACCAGGAAGTTGCGGCCGATGATCATCGGCTCGAGTTCGGCGTGGTTGATGTTGGACGGGATGATGGCGCGGCCGCGCGCGATTTCGGAGCGCACAAATTCCGGCGTGATGAAGCCGGGCACCGCGCCGCCGAACTGCTCGCCATCGGCGAGCGCGCTTTGCGCGCGGTCGAGCATCTTCTTGCGGCCGAGATTTTCCCGCTCGGCGACGTAGATCATTTCCTTGGTGATGATGCCGGCGCGGGCGAATTCGTATTGGGTGATGGGAGCGCCATCGACCGCCCGCCACGGCTTCGGCGTGTTCGGGAAATTGCGCGCGAGATACTTGCCGGTGGCGTTGCCGTTATCGACCGGCTTGATGGCGCGGCCTTCATACTCCTCGACGCCGCCGCGCTCTTTCACCCATGCGATGCGCGGACGGGCAAGACCCTTCTCGACGTCGATCACGACATTCGGATCGGTGTAAGGGCCGGTGGTGTCGTACACCGGCAGCGGCGGTTCGCCCGAGGATTCATGCAGCGAAATTTCGCGGATCGGCACGCGCAGGTCGGGCGCGCTGTCGGGAGAGGCATAGACCTTGCGCGAAGCGGCGAGCGGCCCGGTGGTCACCTTCGGCGTCACCAGATCGGCGGCGGTAATCGGCTTGTTCATCGGTATGCTCCCTGCTTCTCGCACTTTCCTCATGCTGAGGCGCGCACGTGAGTGCGCGTCTCGAAGCATGGGCCAAAAATTCATCCTTCGAGACGGGCGCAAAGTGCGCCCTCCTCAGGATGAGGGCTGGGTATACCGGCTTGGGGGCATAAGTCCCTGTCCCTTCGCCGGCATGACCCGGATCAGGTTCAAAGGGTGTTTCTCAGCCCGCCGGAAACGACCTTGGGGCACCCCTCGGAACGAGGGCTAATGTAGGCCCGGCGGCGGGGGTGTCAATGCACGCGATCAGATAGCCACCGCGCTGCGAACGCGGGGCGGCGACAGCGGCAGTTGCCGCATCCGCGTTCCGGTGGCGCGGGCGAAAGCATTCGCGATCGCCGCCGCGGCCGGGCCTTGACCGGCTTCTCCGGTTCCCAAAAAAGGCTGCTCGGGCCGGTCGATGACATGCACGGCGACCGATTGCGGCAGCGCCGGGAAGCGCAGAATCGGATAGCTCGACCAGTCGCGGCTGGTGATGCGCTCACGGTCGAAGGTGACTTCCTCGACCGTGGTCCAACTCGCCGACTGCACGATGGCGCCTTCGATCTGATTGCGGATGCCGTCCGGGTTCACCGCCTGACCGCTATCGACCGCGGCGACGACGCGGCCGAGCGAAATGATTCCGCTCGAGCGATCGACATGAAGGTCAAGCGCCACCGCGCAATAGGCCGCGAGATTCTTGTAGCGCGCGAAAGCGAAGCCGCGGCCCCAGCCGGCGGGCGCCTTCTCCTTGTCGTTCCAGCCGAATTCCTTGGCGGCGCGGGTGACGACGTCGCGTGCGCGCGGATCCTGCAAATGCGCGAGCCGGAAGGCGACGGGGTCGGCGCCGGCGGCATCGGCCATCTCGTCCATGAAGCTCTCGGTGGTGAAGATGTTGTGATAGGCGCCGAGCGCGCGCAGTGCCGACACCCGGATCGGCATGTCGGGGGTGAAGTGGCTCACCACGCGCGCGTTCGGAATGGCGTAAATCGGAATGGCGTTGCGGTCGCCGCCGCCTTCCGGCTGCGGGATCGGCTTCGGCGCGTCGGGCTGGAACGGCTGCGCCAGATATTGCCCGGCGAGCAGATTGCCCGGGCCGCCGGGCCGCATCGAATGCGTGTTGCTCCAGACCTCGAACTGCCACGCGATAAGTTTTCCTTCGGTGTCGACGGCGGCCTCGACCTGCGTCTGCATCGCGGGGCCGAACGGCTCCCAGCCGTGCTCGTCCTCGCGCATCCATTGCACGCGTATCGGCTTGCCGGGCATCGCTTTCGCAATCAGCGCGGCGTCGCCGGCAACGTCATCGGCGGCGTTGTGGCCGTAACAGCCCGAGCCTTCGGCATGGATGCAGTGGATCTGCTCCGGTGGCAGCGCCAGCATCTTGGCGATGGAGTCGCGCAGCGGGTAGACGCCTTGCGAGTGCGTCCACACCGTCAGTCTGTCGTCCTGCCACAGCGCCACCGCGCACGATGGACCGATGGAGGCATGCGCCTGATAGGGTCGCGTATACGTCGCCTTGAGCCGCTTGACGCCGCTCTGCGCGGCATCGCCCTTGTCGAGAATGGTCGAGTCTTGCGACGGCAGCGCCATAAGCGTCTCGTGAATGGTACGCTGCTCGGGCAATTGCGGCCCGTCGCTCCAATGCGCGTTCTGCGCCAGCACATTGACCGCGTTGATCGCCTGGAATTCGCCCTGCGCCACCACGGCGATGAAACTGCCGTCGCGCACGATATCGACGACGCCGGGCATGGCGCGGACGGCGTCGGTGCTGAAGTAGGCGAGACGCGCGCCGTAGTTCGATGGCCGCAGCACGCGCGCGTGCAGCATGCCGTCCGGCCGCAGGTCCTGCACATACATCGGCTTGCCGGTGAGCTTGCCGGGAATATCGACGCGCGGCATTTCCTCGCCGATGACCTTCAGCTCCTTCGGCGGTGTCAGCGGCGACATCGGCTGCGCCGCCACATGCAGGGCCTCGCCGCTGACGAGCTCGGCGTAGCGCGCGCTGCGGCCGTTTTTCGTGGAGATCGCGCCATCGCGCGCGGTCAGATCGGGCTCCGAAACGCCAAGCTTTGCCGCCGCCAGCGTCATCATGATGGCGCGCACCTGCGCCGCGGCGCAACGGATCGCGACGCCTGAATCCTGCATCGAGTGACTGCCGGCGGTGTAGCCTTCGTTCGGCGTGCGCGCGGTGTCGGCCGTCACCAGCGTGATCGTGTCCGGCGCCACTTTCAGCTCTTCCGCCGCGCATTGCAGCAACGCGGTCTTTATACCCTGGCCGAGTTCGGCCTTGCCGGTGAAAACGGTGATACCGCCTTGTGCGTCGATGCCGATCCATGAATCGAGCATCGGTGCTTTCGACAGGTCGCCCGGCAGCTTGGTCTTTGCGGGCGCAGCGTCCTGCGCGAGACCATGCCGCGTCAACGCGAAGCTGACGATGACCGCGCCGCCGCCCGCGAGCAAAGCGCGCCGCGACAGGGGAGGCATGAAGGCTTTGGTCATCGTGCCGTCTCCGTTGGGGCCGGTGGCGTCGCGCTCGCGGTTTTCATGTCCTTGGCGGCGCGGTCGATGGCGCGCAGGATGCGCATGTGCGTGCCGCAGCGGCACAGATTGGGCTGCATGTGGTCGCGGATTTGCGCTTGCGTCGGCGACGCGTTTTTCTCAAGCAGGGCTTGCGCGCGCAGGATCATGCCGGGGATGCAATAGCCGCATTGCGCGGCCTGTTCCTTGATGAAGGCGGCTTGCAGCGGCCCGGGCTTGTCCGCTGTGCCGAGCCCTTCGAGCGTGCGCACGCGGCGGCCTTCGAGCACTGCGATCGGCGTCAGGCACGAGAACACCGGCTCGCGCTCGACCAATACGGTACAGGCGCCGCATTGACCCAGACCGCAGCCGAACTTGGCGCCGTTGAGCTTGAGGTCGTTGCGCAGCACGTAGAGCAGCGGCGTCGCGGGATCGGCATCGACCTCGTGACGTTGCGAGTTGATGTTGAGAACCACGGTCATGAGTTTTTACCAGAGTTCTTGTCAAAGTTCTTGTTTTGCCGGATGGCGTTGAGCGTCGCTTCGGTATCGTCCCATTTCGGCTTGTCGGTGAAATGGCTACGCACATAGTCCGCGAGCGCGGCGATCTGTTCGTCGGTGAGCGTGCCGGAAAAGCCCGGCATGATGTGGCCGCGTTCGTTCGGCGCCGGATGAATGCCGTCGAGAACGATCTGAAGAAGATTGCGCGGGCTGCCGCCGTTGACGATCGAACTCAGCCCCAATTCCACCGGCCGCGATACCGGGAAGCGGCCGCCCTGATGGTGGCAGGTGGCGCAGGCGCCGGCGAAGATGGCCGCGCCATCGTTGCCGGCCGGCGGCGCGCTGCCGGTGGTCTCGCCCTTGTGGATCGGCAACTCACGGCTTTGTGCCGCCTGCACCGCTGCCGCCGCCTTGCCCTGATTATCGGCGGTGGAAACGCCGTTGAGCGAAGCGATGTAGGTGGCGATAGCGCGAACGTCGCCCTCATCGGCGCGGGCGAGATCGTCGACCACCGGACGCATCGGCCCGGCGACGTGACCGTGCCGGCGGTCGAAGCCATGACGCAGATAATTGAACGCGGCCTCCGGGGTCCACGCCACCGGCGCCGGCGAGGCGGCGTTAAGCGCGGGAGCGGTCCAGCCTTCGGCGGTGCCGCCGGCATATTGTTCGCCACGCTTTTCGGCGCCGAGCGCGTTGCGCGGCGTGTGGCAGGCGCCGCAGTGGCCGAATGTCTCGGCCAGATAAGCGCCGCGATTCCACTCCGGTGTCTGCGAGGTATCGGCGACGTGCCCGCCGTGATGCAGGAACAGCAGCTTCCAGCCTGCCGCGAACAGCCGGATGTTGAGTGGGAAGACGACGTCGGGCGGCGGCGTTTCCTGACGCACCGGAGCGCGGGTCATGAGATAGGCATAGACCGCGTCGAGATCGCTATCGGTGGCGTGGGTGAAATGATCGTAAGGGAAAGCCGGGTAAAGATGCCGTCCCCTGCGATCGACGCCCTCGCGCATGGCGCGGCGGAAGGCCACCGCCGACCACGCGCCGATGCCTATCTCGGGATCGGGCGTGATGTTGGTGCCGTAGATGGTGCCGAACGGCGTTTTTACCGGATAACCGCCGGCATAAGATGGTGAACCCGCGGTGGAGTGACATACGACGCAAGAGCCCACCGCCGCGAGCTTTGCGCCTTTGGCGACAATAGCGGGATCGAAGGATGACGCGGCGTGGGGTTGTTCGGCTGGAATTTCGCTGTGCCAGGCCCAGGCGTAAAAGCCGCCGAACGCGACAACGAGGACGATGACGAGCGTAATGATAATGCGAGCCAGCAAGGCCTGTCTTCTCCGAGACGCGAAAGCAGGGGCGAGAGATGAAGTGCGCAACGGCCGCGCCGGACGGATAACCGAGGCCGCCGCCATCGGTTCCACGCGACGGTAAGCGTCACATCCGCGGCAGGTCGGTCACAGCGACCTTCGCTGTTCCTTTGGCCTCGGCAATGACGCGCAATGTATGCGAATCGAACGCAATGCCGGTGACGCGCAGGTCGTCGATCGTCGCATCGACCGCGACGCCGTCGCGGTTCTGGCGGAAATCGGCCAACGCGGTGCCGATCTTGGCCTTGGCGTCGGCGAGGAACGGCGTCAGATCGATCACGGCCTTGTCGGTCAGCGCCTGTTGCAGATAGGGGATGGCGGCACGCGCGGCGGTGCCCAGCAGACCGAAGGCCGCTTCCGTTTCGACCGCGAGCGAAATATCAGTGAGCCGCAGCACCTGCGTGCCGGGATCGAGCTTCGGCCGGCCCCACACATTCACGGTCGCCGCCGCGCCGAAGCCGAACCAGCTTTTGCGCTCGTGCGCCTTCACGTCGAGCGAGATCAGCAGCCGATCATCCGCCGCGGCAAGGCTGGCGCTGCGCACTTCGACCTCGACCGGCGCGTCGGTGCCTTCCGGATAGCGATGCCCCTTGAGTTGCGCATTGAGGACTTTCGACAACGCGGTGAACGGCACGTCGATCGGCAGGGCGATGGACAGCTTGCCGTTGTCCATCGGCGGCACCAGTTCGAGCTGCGCCGGGAACGGGCATTCGGGCTTGCTCTCCTTGGCGGTGACGCGGGTGTTGGCTTGCACGCCGATGACCAGCGTCAGATTGCCGGCATCGATCTGCGGCTGGGCGGAGGCGGCACGCACCGGCCGCGTTTCCAGCCACAATTGCGGCAGCCCGGTGGCGCCGCCGCCGAGCGGGATCGAGCGGCACATCTTTGTCCATTGTTCGCGTGCCGCATTCTCGATGAAGGGATTGTCGCGCAGCCGCGCTTCGAGCGCGCTGACCTGCTCATTGACGGTGCGTTCGATCAGGGGCCTGGCTTCGTTCGCCATGTTGATCTTGATGCCGGCCACCTGCACGGCGCTGTCGCCGACCGCGACCCAATTGGCCGCGATCGTCGGCTTCGAATGCACCGTGACCTGACTGCGCAGTTCGACATTCTGATCGAGCGCCTTGCCGGCAAGACCGCCAACCGCCTTGCCGATATCCTTGCCGAGAGCGCCGCCGAGCAAATCGTTGATGGTGCCGGAGAGTCCACCGGCGAGATTGCCGGCCTGAGCCGCGAGCTCGCCGCTGACGCGCAACGTGCCATTGAGCGCCGTCTGCACGGTCAGTTCGTTGGCCTTGCCGTTGACCGCGATGTTGCCGCGGGTGACGGTCAGGCCGATATTGGCCTTCGACAAAAGGCCGCTGACGGGATTGTCGTTCCGGCTGTCGAGAGTGTGCGGCGTCGAGGATTCCAAACTGCGCTGGATCGCGTCGAGCTTGATCGCGATCGGCGCGATCACATAAGACGAGCGCGTCAGCGGCGGCAAAGGCGGCAGCGGCGCCATTTTGGCGACGGCCTTCTCGGCGTTAGTGTTGACTGGAAAAAACCGGTCCATCGCCCAAAGCGCGGCGGCAAAGAACAGCGCGACGACGGCGAGAGCACCGAGCGCGAGACGAAGCCAGCGCGAGCGGCCGAACCAGCGCAGCGGCGCGGTGACGATGTAGAAGATGTCGCCGGCAAGCCCGGTCATCGCGAACCCTTCTCCGATTCGTCGGTTCCGGGAACGTTAAAGCGTTTTCGAGCGAAGTGGATACCGCTTCGCGTAAAGAAAACGCCCCAAGCCTCGCCTTTACGGCTCGGCTTCTCCGAGCTTCGCCTTTACGGCTCGGCTTCCTTGAGCCTCGCCTTTACGGCTCGGCTTCCCTGAGCCTCGCCGTTACGGCTCGGCCTGGGCGATCGGGTTTGTCTCGGCGTTGAGCTTGAGGCCTTCCTCGAACG
>JBEPUC010000085.1:0-7237 GCA_041691675.1 Hyphomicrobiales bacterium
AGAACACGTCGCCCGGATAGGCTTCGCGGCCCGGCGGGCGGCGCAGCAGCAGCGACATCTGGCGATAGGCGACGGCCTGCTTGGACAGATCGTCATAAACGATCACCGCGTGCATGCCGTTGTCGCGGAAATATTCGCCCATGGTGCAGCCGGTGAACGGCGCCAGGAACTGCATCGGCGCCGGGTCGGACGCGGTCGCCGCGATGATGATCGAGTATTCCAGCGCGCCCTGCTCTTCGAGCACCTTGACGAACTGCGCGACGGTCGAACGCTTCTGGCCGATGGCGACGTAAACGCAGTACAGCTTGATCTTTTCGTCGGTCTGCGCGTTGAGCGGCTTCTGGTTGAGGATGGTGTCGAGCGCGATCGCGGTCTTGCCGGTCTGACGGTCGCCGATGATCAATTCGCGCTGGCCGCGGCCGATCGGGATCAGGGCGTCGATCGACTTGAGGCCGGTCGCCATCGGCTCGCTCACCGATTTACGCGGGATGATGCCAGGCGCCTTGACGTCGACGCGCATGCGCTTGTCGGCCTTGATCGGGCCCTTGCCGTCAATGGGATTTCCAAGAGCGTCGACGACGCGGCCGAGCAGGCCCTTGCCGACCGGCGCATCGACGATGGCGCCGGTGCGCTTGACGGTCTGGCCTTCCATGATCTCGCGGTCGTTGCCGAAGATCACGATGCCGACATTGTCTGTTTCAAGGTTGAGCGCCATGCCGCGCACGCCGTTCTCGAACTCGACCATTTCGCCCGCCTGGACGTTGTCGAGACCATAAACGCGGGCGATGCCGTCACCGACGGACAGCACCTGACCGACTTCGGAAACTTCGGCTTCCTGACCGAAATTCTTGATCTGATCCTTGAGGATATTGGAAATTTCTGCGGCGCGGATGTCCATCAGCGTGCCTCTTTCATCGCGAACTTGATCGCATTGAGCTTGGTGCGGAGTGAGGAGTCGATCATGCGGCTGCCGACCTTGGCGATCAGCCCGCCGATGATGGCGGGCTCGATTCTGATATCGAGATCGATGTCTTTGCCGCCGGTAACCGATTTGAGAGCGTTTTTGAGCGCGTCGAGATTTTCGTCGCTGAGCTTGGCGGCAACGGTAACCTGAGCGCTGACTTCGCCACGATGCTTGGCCACCAGCGCGCGGTAGCCCTTGATGATGCTGCGCACGGCAAACAACCGCCTATTGGTGGTGATGACGCGCAGGAAATTGGCGGCAATGCCAGTGATGCCGGCTTTGTCGAGAATGGCGCTCAATGCCTTGAGCTGCTCATCGACGCCGAAAACCGGGCTGCGCACCAGACGGTTGAGGTCGGCGCTGCCGTCGATCATTGCATCGAACTGTTCGAGGTCTTTTTTGACCGCGTCGATGGCTTTTTCCTCGAGCGCAAGCTCGAACAGAGCGCCCGCATACCGGCCCGCCATCCCTGAGACAATCTGGTCTTCGCCCGCCACTGACACGCTCTTTTTCGTTGCTACTTCACAAGCCGGACGCCGTCGCGGAAAGGGCGGCGCAACCTATTGGAATCCAAAGGGGAATTCCGATTTAGGGGAAAGGCGCGGTTGGCCGCGTAAACCCCCGGGAAATCGAGGGGCTAGCTAACACAGCGGTGACCGCGGTGCAACAAGGCGGTTCACCTCCGGCCGTGGCTTAGAGCCTCACTTGGAGACTCACTTGGAGCCCGCCTTTTGTCGCCGATCCTGCGGATGTCGCAGGGGGCAAAACTGCATTGCAGAGATGCCTCGCCACCCAGACAGGCGGCCTATAGCCTGCGCAACGCCGAGAAATGTGGGGCCCCTTGCGGTCATCCGGTACATCAGGCCGACGGGGAACGGCGGAATCATGCTGCATGCGCAGAAGAAGGACGCCGTCACCGGCACCGCCCGGCTTATGGTCGTGCTGCTGGCCTTTGCCTGGGGCTTCAACTGGATCGCCACGCCCTTCGCCCTGGCGGAAGTTCCGCCCTGGAGCATGCGCTTTGCCAGCGCGGGCCTGGGCGCGCTGACCTTGTTCGGCGCCGCCTTGCTCACCGGCCAGACCTTGAAGATATCGCACGGCGAAATTCGCCACGTCATGGTCGCCGGTCTGCTCAACGTCACCGCGTTTCAGATGCTGTCGGCGCTGGCGCAGTTGCACGGCGCGACCTCCCGTACTGTCATCATCGTCTACACGATGCCGATCTGGGCGACGCTCATGAGCATCGCCGTGCTGGGCGAGACGCTGACCAAGGCGCGGATCGTCGCTTTCGCTTTATGCGTCGCCGGAATATCGATTCTGCTGTGGCCGCTGCTATCGGATGGCATTCCGTCGTTCGTCCTTTACTCGCTCGGCTGCGCCCTGGCCTGGGGAGGCGCTACCGTCTACCAGCGCTGGATGAAAGTCGAAACGCCGCCGCTCGCCAATGCCGCGTGGCAGCTTGTCTTCGGCTTCGTCTTCATCGCCGCGGGTACGTTCATGGTCGAGGGCTATCCGCGCCTGTGGCCGCTCCACATCGAACCGATACTGGCTTTGCTCTATATCGGCGTGTTCGGTGTCGGCCTCGCGCACTTCCTGTGGTGGACGATGGCCGCACGCCTGCCGACCGTCACGGCCGCGCTTGGCTCGCTGCTGGTGCCAGTTGTGGGCTTTGTCGGCTCAACCATTTTCCTCGGCGAGCGCCCGACGATCCCCGACATGATCGGCTTCGTGATGATCTTTTGCGCCGCGGCCTGCGTCCTGTTGCAGCCGGGTGCGCGGCAAACGGATTAATCAGAAGAAACTCTGCGGATCGACATCGACCTGCATCTTGACGCTGCCGCGCACTTTCGGCGCGCTAGCCAGCCATTCGCGCAAATAGACCGAGAGATTGAAGTCGCGCGGCGCTTTGATCAGCAGGCGGAAACGATGCCGCCCGCGTACCACCGCGACCGGCGCTTCCGCCGGTCCTAAGACCCGCACATCGTCATGACGCGGTGCGCTTTGCGCCAGAGCCCGCGCATAGGCTTCCGCCGAATGTTTGTCATTGGCGCTAATCACGATGCTGGCGAGACGGCCGAACGGCGGATAAAGACTCGCTTCGCGCAACGCGATCTCGCTCGAATAGAACGCCTCGCGATCGCCGAGAATGAGCGCCTTCATCACCGGATGCTCGGGTTGATGCGTTTGCAACAGTCCGACGCCACGGCCCTCCTCACGGCCGGCGCGTCCTACGACCTGATGCAAAAGCTGAAACGTGCGCTCGGCCGCGCGCGGATCGCCATTGCCCAGCCCGAGATCGGCATCGACGATGCCGACCAGATTCAATTTCGGAAAGTGGTGGCCCTTCGCCACCAGTTGCGTGCCGACGACGATATCGAACCGGCCCGCCGCCACATCATCGAGTTCCTGCCGCAACCGCTCCATCGACTCGACGAGGTCGCTTGAGAGCACAAGGATGCGTTTGTCGGGAAACAACGCGGCGGCTTCCTGCTCCAATCGTTCGACGCCGGGACCGACGGGCGCGAAGCTTTCGGTGGCATGGCAGTTCGGGCAGGCTTCCGGTTGCGGTCTGTTGAAGCCGCAATGATGGCATACCAGCCGCTTCCTGAAGCGATGATCGACCAGCCAGGCATCGCAATTCGGGCATTGCAGGCGAAAGCCGCAGGCGCGACACAACGTCAACGGCGCAAAGCCGCGCCGGTTGAGAAATAGCAGCGCCTGTTCGCCACGCTCCAAGGTGTTCTGCACCGCTTCGGCAAGAGGCGGGGAAATGAAGCGGCCTTTGGGCGGCCCTTCGCGCGTCATGTCAATGGCTTCGACCGTCGGCAGATGCGCGCCGCCGAAGCGTTCCGGCAGATGAATGCGCCGATAGCGGCCGCGGCGCGCATTGACTTCGGACTCGACCGACGGCGTCGCCGAGGCCAGCACCACCGGGATTTTTGCGATCGAGCCGCGCACCACCGCCATGTCGCGGGCGTGATAGTGCGCGCCGTCTTCCTGCTTGTAGGCCGGATCGTGTTCTTCATCGACGACGATGAGGCCGAGATCGGCATAAGGCAGAAACAGCGCCGAGCGCGCGCCGACCACCACCGACACTTCGTTTGCCGCCACGGCGGTCCAGGTGCGGGCACGGGTGCGCGGCGACAGTTGCGAATGCCACTCCGCCGGGCGCACGCCGAAGCGCGCGGTGAAACGATCGAGCGACTGGCCGGTGAGTGCGATCTCCGGCATCAGGATCAAAGTCTGGCGACCTTTACGGATATTCTCGGCGACCGCCTCGAAATAAACTTCGGTCTTGCCGGAGCCGGTGACACCATCGACCAGCGTAACGGTGTAGCCGCCTTGATCGACGGTGGTGCGCAGCGCATCGGCTGCCGCAAGCTGTCCGAGAAAGAAATCCGGTTTGGCGAAATCCGGATCGGGCGGCAGCGTTACCTTCTCGGGCGGCAACACCAGGGTTTCCAGCGTGCCCTCGTCGATCAGCCCGTCGACGACGCCGATGCTGACGCCAGCCTCGCGCGCGGCGTCGCCTTTGCCGCGGGTCATGCCGTCGGCCAGCAGCGCCAGCACCCGGCCGCGCGCCGTGGTCATGCGCTGCGGCGGCGCGCCCGCGAGCCGCACGCCGACGCGCTCGCGCGGCGGCCCCAGATGCTCGCCCATGCGCAACGCCATGCGCAGCACCATGCCGCGCGGCGATAATGTGTAGCCGGCGACCCAATCGACGAACGTCCGTAGTTCCGTTTTGAGCGGCGGCACGTCGTGCTTGCCGATCACATCCTTCATGCGGTTGTGAATACGCGGATTGGGATTGGCGTTGTCGGCCCAGACCACGCCGGTCGCCTCGCCGCGCGCGCCCAAAGGCACGGTCACGACATCGCCCGGCGCGAGGTCGAGGCCCTCCGGCACCCGGTAGGAATAGGCCTGGTCGAGCGCCACCGGCACCAGGACATCGACGACGCGTGTAGCCATGAAGGTAGGTCTGGCCGATTCCGGGCATTGAAGAAAGGCTTAAGGATGCCGCCTTAGGGTCGATATAGCCATGGCGCTTCAAACGACAATCGGACCCGAAATTGCCGCCGAAATCGGCCGCTGGCTGTCCTATCTCGGCGCCGAACGGCGGATGTCGCCGAAAACGCTGGAATCCTACGAGCGCGATGTCCGCCAGTTCCTCGCCTTTCTGGCCGAACACCTGGGCGGCACCCCCACCCTGAAACACCTCGCCGGACTGACGCCGGCCGATGTGCGCGCCTTCATGGCGGCACGCCGCGGCGGCGGCGCCGGCAACCGCACATTAATGCGCGGGCTTGCTGGTACCCGTTCCTTCGCCCGTTTTCTGGAACGTGACGGCAAGGGCAAAGTCGGGGCGCTCGCCGCCATCCGCGCGCCGAAGCTCGCCCGCAGCCTGCCCAAGCCGCTGGCGATCAAGGACGCCCGCCGCATGGCCGACCCCGACATGCGCAAAGGCGAAGCCGGCGCGCCCTGGATCGTCGCCCGCGACGCCGCCGTGCTCGGCCTTCTGTACGGCTCGGGCTTGCGTATCGCCGAGGCGCTGTCGCTCAAACGCGGCCAGGCCCCCGTGCCCGGTTCCGGCGATGCCATCACCGTCACCGGGAAGGGGAACAAGGCGCGGATGGTGCCGGTGCTGGCGGCGGTCGCGGTGCTCATCGCCGATTACATCGCGCTGTGTCCGCTTGCGGTTCCAGCGGACGGCCCGCTGTTCATCGGCGCCCGTGGCGGACCGCTGTCGCCGCGCGTGGTGCAACTGGCGATGGCGCGGTTGCGCGGCGCACTGGGGTTACCCGACAGCGCCACCCCGCATGCCTTGCGGCATTCTTTTGCCACGCACCTTCTCGCGCGCGGCGGCGACCTGCGTTCGATCCAGGAATTGCTCGGCCACGCCTCGCTGTCGACCACGCAGATCTATACCGCCGTCGACAGCGAGCGATTACTGGAAGTTTATGCCACCGCGCATCCGCGTGCCTGAACAATAACGCCGTGGACCTGCTCGCACGCCCCTTGCCTGTGACGGCGCTTTGATAGCATCGTTGCCTCCATCCAACTGGAGACGGCGATGAGCGCACACGAGAACCTGGAACACGCCGAACACGCGGAGCACGCGTCCCACGGCGGCAACAAAAAGATCGCACTGCTGATCGCGGTGCTGGCGCTGTTCCTGGCCTTCTCCGAAACGCTCGGCAAAAGCGCCCAGACCAACTCGATTACTTACAATGTCACGTCCAGCGACCTGTGGGCGTTTTTCCAGGCCAAGTCCATTCGCATCACCGTGCTGACGACCGCGATCGAGCAGATGCAGATCGAGGCCGATCGCGCCGCCGACCCCGACCTCAAGGCGCGGCTCACCAAGAACATTGATAACTGGAAGAAGACCGCGGCGCGCTACGACGACGACGAGAAATTGCGGGAAGGCCGCAAGCAACTCGCCGAACGCGCCAAGGAATCCGAACACAAGCGCGACGAGGCTCTGGCGCGCTATCATAATTACGAACTCGCCTCGGCCGTTTTTCAAATCGGCATCGTGCTGGCCTCGGCGGAAGTTATCACCGGCATGGCGGCGCTGGGCTGGCTATCCGGCCTCCTTGGCCTCGTCGGACTCGCCTTCACGGCGTTCGGCCTATGGACGCCGCACATTCTGGATTTTCTGACGCACGCTGCGCATTAAAGCGTTTTCGAGCGAAGTGGATACCGATTCGCGTGAAGAAAACGCTTTAAAACAAAAAGCTAGAGCGCGCGCTGATCACATGTGAATCGCGCGCTTCGCCACCGCCATCGCGGCCTCCTTGACCGCTTCCGGCAAGGTCGGGTGAGCGTGACAGGTCCGCGCGATGTCCTCCGCCGAGGCGCCGAACTCCATCGCAATCGCGGCTTCCGCGATCATGTTGCCGGCGTCGGCGCAGACCATCTGCACGCCGAGCACGCGGTCGGTCTTGGCGTCGGCCAGAATCTTGATGAAACCTTCGGTGGTCTGGTTCGCCTTGGCGCGGCCGTTCGCCGTCATCGGAAACTTGCCGGCATTGTAAGCGATGCCAGCGGCTTTCAGTTCGTCTTCGCTTTTGCCGATGGTCGCGATTTCCGGATAGGTATAGACCACGTTCGGAATCGCATCGTAGTTCACGTGGCCCGCCTGCCCGACCAGAATTTCCGCGACCGCGACGCCTTCATCCTCGGCCTTGTGCGCCAGCATCGGCCCGGCGATGACATCGCCGATCGCCCAGATGCCCGGCACGTTGGTCGCGTAATAATGATCGACCGCGA
>JBEPUC010000086.1:0-6696 GCA_041691675.1 Hyphomicrobiales bacterium
TCGCCGATCGCCCAGATGCCCGGCACGTTGGTCGCGTAATAATGATCGACCGCGATGCGACCGCGCTCGTCGAGCTTGACGCCGGCTTCCTTGAGGCCGAGGCCATCGGTGTAAGGCACGCGCCCGATCGAGACGAGAACGACATCGGCTTCAATCGTCTCAGGCTTGCCGTCGCCTTTTGCCGGTTCGACAGTGGCCTTCAATTTCGCGCCTGACTTGTCGACCGCCGTCACCTTGGACAACAATTTGAAGACCAAGCCCTGCTTCTCGAACAACCGTTGCGCCTGTTTGCGCACTTCGCTGTCCATGCCGGGCAGAACGCCATCGACGAATTCGACCACGGTAACCTTGGCGCCGAGACGCCGCCACACCGAACCCAATTCAAGGCCGATGACGCCGGCGCCGACCACCAGCAGATGCTCCGGCACCTTTTCCAGCGCGATGGCGCCGGTCGATGATACGATGCGCTTTTCGTCGATCTCAATGCCCTTGAGCCGCGCCACGTCGGAGCCGGTGGCTATGACGATGGACTTCGTTTCCACCGTCTGCTTGCTGCCGTCGGCGGCGGTCACTTCGACCTTGCCGGGCGCGACGATGCGACCGACGCCCTTGAAGCTGTCGATCTTGTTCTTCTTGAGCAGGAAATCGACGCCCTTGGTGTTGCCGTCGACCGCCTGATCCTTGAACGACAACATGGCCTTGAGGTCGAGCTTCGGCGTCGGCACGACGATACCCATCTTGGCAAATGAATGCCCGGCTTCCTCGAACAGTTCGGAAGCATGCAACAGCGCTTTCGACGGGATGCAGCCGACGTTCAAACAGGTGCCGCCGAAGGTCTTTTCCTTCTCGACCACAGCCGTTTTCAATCCGAGCTGCGCCGCGCGAATGGCGCAGACATAGCCGCCGGGACCGGTGCCGATAACGATGAGATCGTAAGTTGCCATTTTTACGCCCGCTGCTTCTTCACCTCTCCCTGTCGGTGAGAGGTCGATCCGAAGGCGAAGCCTGAGGATCGGGTGAGGGGGGACGAAGCTGACGAGGAATGAGCCCCCTCACCCGCTCGCTTCGCTCGCGACCTCTCCCCCAAGGGGAGAGGTAAAAAGAAATTATAGATCCAGCACCAATCTCGCCGGGTCTTCCAGGTTATCCTTCACGCGCACCAGGAAGGTGACCGCCTGCTGGCCGTCGACGATGCGATGATCGTAAGACAGCGCCAGATACATCATCGGCCGGATTTCGACCTTGCCGCCGATCGCCACCGGGCGTTCCTGAATCTTGTGCATGCCGAGAATGCCCGACTGCGGCGCATTGAGAATCGGCGTCGACATCAATGAGCCATAGACGCCGCCGTTCGAGATCGTGAACGTGCCGCCCTGCATGTCGTCGATCTTGAGCGATCCCTCGCGGGCGCGCCGGCCGAGCGCATTGATCGCCTTCTCGACGCCGGCGAGCGACAGTTGATCGGCATCGCGCACCACCGGAACGACCAGACCCTTGTCGGTGCCGACCGCGACACCGATGTGATAATAATTCTTGTAGACCATGTCGGTGCCGTCAATTTCGGCATTGACCGCGGGAACGTCCTTGAGCGCGGCGATGCAGGCGCGCACGAAGAAGCCCATGAAGCCGAGCTTGACGCCGTGCTTCTTCTCGAACAGCTCCTTGTATTGATTGCGCAGACCCATCACCGCGCTCATGTCGACCTCGTTGAAGGTCGTGAGCATGGCGGCGGTGTTCTGCGCATCCTTGAGGCGGCGCGCGATGGTCTGGCGCAGCCGCGTCATGTGGACGCGCTCTTCGCGCGAGGCATCATCGGGAGCGGACGGCGCGCGCATCTGCACGGGCGCAGCGACCGGCGTCGGCGCGGAAGCGGCGCGTTCGATTGCCGCCATCATGTCGCCTTTGGTGACCTGGCCATGCTTGCCTGAGCCATCGACGGTCGCCGGATCGACGCCGCTTTCGGCGGCCATCTTCTTGACCGACGGCGGCTGCGTCGTATTGGTCGCGGCCGCGGGCTTGCGCAACGCCGGCTCTTCTTCGGCGGCATTGATCGGCGCGGTGGTCGCCTGTTTCACGTCGGGACGGCCCTGCGCGGCGCCGGTGGCCGTGCCCGATTTCGTCGGCGCGCCCGCGCCGTCGGTGATGCTGCCGAGAACGGCGCCGACGCCAACGGTCTCGCCGTTCTTGGCGGCAATCTCACCGAGCACGCCGGCGGCGGGCGCCGGCACCTCAAGGGTGACCTTGTCGGTTTCGAGTTCGACCAGCGGCTCGTCTACGGCGACGGCATCGCCCGGCTGCTTGAACCATTTTCCGACGGTGGCTTCGGTCACCGATTCGCCGAGGGTGGGCACGCGGATGTCAGTCATGAGATGGGTCCGTTCAAATTCATAAAAACTCCGGCGTCATCATCCGCGGAAGCGGATGATCCAGTAATCACAGACGGTACGAAATCGCTTCGCCGGTGATTACTGGGCCCCCCGCCTTCGCGGGGGACGACAGCCTGCGATTACCCCAGCGCCTCGTCGAGGAACTGCTTCAATTGCGCCAGGTGCTTCGACATCTGCCCGACCGCGGTCGAGGCCGATGCCGGACGCCCGGCATAACGCATCTGGCGGTGCCCGGCGGCGATCTGGTTGAGCACCCATTGCAGATAGACGTCGACGAAGAACCAGCCGCCCATGTTGCGGGGCTCTTCCTGGCACCACACCATTTCCGCCTGCTTGAAGCGCGACAGCTCGGCCACCAGCGCCTTGGTCGGGAACGGGAACAGTTGCTCGATGCGCAACAGATAGATGTCGTTGATGCCGCGCTTCTCGCGCTCGTCGTAGAGGTCGAAGTAAACCTTGCCGGAGCACATTACGACGCGGCGCATCTTGTCGTCCGGTACGAGCTTGATCGGCTCGTTCGGCAGCAGTTGCGCGTCGTCCCACAACAGGCGGTGGAAGGTTTTCTCCGGTCCCATTTCGTCGAGCCGCGACACCGCGCGCTTGTGGCGCAAAAGGCTCTTCGGCGTCATCAAAATGAGGGGCTTGCGGATTTCGCGTTTCAACTGCCGGCGCAGTGCATGGAAATAATTCGCCGGTGTGGTCAGGTTGGCGACCTGCATATTGTCTTCGGCGCACATTTGCAGGAAACGCTCAAGCCGCGCGGAGGAATGCTCCGGCCCCTGGCCCTCATAGCCATGCGGCAAGAGACAGACGAGGCCCGACATGCGCAGCCATTTGCGCTCGCCGGATGAGATGAACTGATCGAACACCACCTGCGCGCCGTTGGCGAAGTCGCCGAACTGCGCTTCCCACAAGGTCAGCGCATTCGGCTCAACGGTCGAATAGCCGTACTCGAAACCGAGCACCGCCTCTTCGGACAGGCTCGAATTGAGCACCTCGAAGCGCGCCTGCTCGCCGCCGAGATGATTGAGCGAGGTGTGACGCTCTTCGGTATTCTGGTCGAACAGCACCGAATGGCGTTGCGAGAAGGTGCCGCGCTCCGAATCCTGGCCGGACAGCCGCACCGGATGGCCTTCCTTGAGCAGCGTGCCGAACGCCAGCGCTTCCGCGGTCGCCCAGTCGATGCCCTCGCCGGTCTCGATGGCCTTTTCGCGATTGGTGAGAAAGCGCTGAATGGTCTTGTGAACCGCAAAGCCTTCCGGCACCTGCGTGATCTTCTTGCCGATTTCCCGCAGCGTTTCGAGCGCAACGCCGGTATTGCCGCGGCGCGGGTCTTCGACCGTACCGGCGGCCTTGAGACCCGACCAGCGGCCGTCGAGCCAATCGGCCTTGTTCGGCTTGTAGCCGGTGCCGGCCTCGAATTCGACTTCGAGCGTCGCCCGCCAATCGGCCTTCATCTTGTCGACTTCGGCCTCGGTGACGACGTCTTCACCAATCAGCTTCTTGGCATAGAGCTCCAGCGTGGTCGGATGGGCGCGAATCTTCTTGTACATCAGCGGCTGGGTGAACGAAGGCTCGTCGCCTTCGTTATGGCCGAAGCGCCGGTAGCAGAACATATCGATGACGACCGGCCGCTGGAATTTCTGCCGGT
This sequence comes from Hyphomicrobiales bacterium, assembly GCA_041691675.1. GTDB lineage: Bacteria > Pseudomonadota > Alphaproteobacteria > Rhizobiales > Xanthobacteraceae > Pseudolabrys. The sequence goes on from JBEPUC010000086.1 coordinate 4,039, forward strand.
ATTCGATCGCGACCTTGGCGGCGAACACCACGGCTTCCGGATCGTCGCCGTTGACGTGGAGAATCAGCGCCTCGATCATCTTCGCGACATCGGACGGATAGGGCGACGAGCGCGAATAGCTCGGATAAGTCGTGAAGCCGATCTGGTTGTTGACGATGAAATGCAGCGAGCCGCCGGTGCGGTAGCCCTTCAAATCCGACAGACCGAAACATTCCGCCACCACGCCCTGACCGGCGAAAGCGGCATCGCCATGGATCAGAAGCGGCATCACCATCGTGCGCTCTTCCGGCGTCGCGCCATGCTGGTCCTGCTTGGCGCGCACCTTGCCGAGCGTCACTGGATCGACGATTTCCAGATGTGACGGGTTCGGCGTCAGCGACAGATGCACCTTGTTGTTGTCGAACTCGCGGTCCGATGAAGCGCCAAGGTGGTATTTGACGTCGCCCGAACCTTCGATGTCGTCCGGCGTCGCCGAGCCGCCCTTGAATTCGTGAAACAGCACGCGGTGCGGCTTGCCCATCACCTGCGTGAGCACGTTGAGACGGCCGCGATGCGACATGCCGAGCGTGATTTCCTGCACGCCGAGATTGCCGCCGCGCTTGATGATCTGTTCGAGCGCCGGGATCAGCGACTCGCCGCCGTCGAGACCGAAACGCTTGGTGCCGGTGAACTTGACGTCGAGGAATTTCTCGAAGCCTTCCGCCTCCACCAGCTTGTTGAGGATGGCGCGCTTGCCCTCACGGGTGAAGCTGATTTCCTTGTCGCGGCCTTCGATGCGCTCCTGAATCCACGCCTTCTGCGCGGCATTGGAGATGTGCATGAACTCGACGCCGAGCGTCTGGCAGTAGGTGCGGCGCAGAATGGCGACGATCTCGCGCATCGACGCGAATTCGAGGCCCAACACCATGTCGAGGAAAATCTTGCGGTCGAGGTCGGCTTCCTGAAAGCCGTAGGAGCGCGGATCGAGTTCTTCCTCGTTCGGCTCCTTGACGATTTCGAGCGGATCGAGCTTGGCGTGGAAATGGCCGCGCATGCGGTAGGCGCGGATCAGCATCAGCGCGTGGATCGAGTCGCGCGTCGCCTGATGAACGTCGGCCTCGGTGAGCGCGACGCCTTTGGCCTGCGCTTTTGCGGAAATCTTGTCGCCGATTTTCTTTTCGGTTTCGGCCCACTGACCATCGAGCGCGGCGACGAGATCGCCATTGGCGCGGATCGGCCAGTTCGGCTTTTGCCAGGATGGGCCCTCTGCCGCCTTGGTCACGGCGGCCTTGTCGTCTTTCAGCGCACTGAAAAACGCGCGCCACTCGGCATCGACCGAGTTCGGATCGGCCTCGTAGCGGGCGTGCAGGTCTTCGATGTAGCCGGCGTTGCCGCCGTAGAGGAATGAAGTGTGGGCGAAGGCGGCGTTGGCGTCTTGGCGGGACATTGGGTCTAGATCCTGGCGCGGCAGGGGCCGCGCGCTGCGTTGCTTTTGGTGGAAGGCCGGTTCCGTCCCAGCAGCCGGGACCGGCTGATTTGGAGTCATATGGCGCCGGAAGCCTTGGTTTGCGACCGACTTCCGTCAGGGCGCAGTCTTAAACCTATTTATGACGTAGTTAAGTCCAAAAACGCATTAGTGATGAAAAGCAATTCACTCTTATGATGACGCGGTCGCTGGCGCCATGAGAAGCACCATGAGAAAAGGCGCAGTTGGCTATCCAACTGCGCCTCGATCATTGTGATGGCAAACCGCTTCGCGGACGGTGGATGCCGCGGTTCGAGCCGGTCGACGGCCCGACGTGGCTTTTCAGCCCTTGAGCACTTCCACCAGCGTTTTGCCGATTCGCGCCGGCGACGGCGACACCCTGATGCCGGCCGCTTCCATCGCGGCGGTCTTGGAGCCGGCATCGCCCTTGCCGCCGGAAATGATCGCGCCGGCATGCCCCATGCGGCGGCCGGGAGGTGCGGTGACGCCGGCAATGAAGCCGACCATCGGTTTCTTGCGGCCCTTCTTGGCCTCGTCGATCAGGAACTGCGCGGCGTCTTCCTCGGCCGAGCCGCCGATCTCGCCGATCATCACGATCGATTCGGTCTTCGGATCGCCGAGGAACATTTCCAGCATCGCGATGAATTCGGTGCCCTTGACCGGATCGCCGCCGATGCCGACTGCCGTGGTCTGCCCGAGCCCCTCGCGTGAGGTCTGGAACACGGCTTCATAGGTCAGCGTGCCGGAGCGCGACACGATGCCGACCTTGCCGGGCTTGAAGATGTTGCCCGGCATGATGCCGATCTTGCATTCGCCGGCCGTCATCACGCCGGGGCAGTTCGGCCCGATGAGGCGCGACTTCGAGCCCGAGAGCGAACGCTTGACCTTGACCATGTCCATCACCGGAATGCCCTCGGTGATGCAGACGATCAGTGGGATTTCCGCGTCGATGGCTTCGCAGATGGCGTCGGCCGCGCCCGGCGGCGGCACGTAGATCACGCTGGCGTCGCAGCCGGTCTTTTCCTTGGCTTCCGCCACGGTGTCGAACACCGGCAGATTGAGATGCGTCTGCCCGCCTTTGCCCGGCGACGTGCCGCCGACCATCTTGGTGCCATAGGCGATCGCCTGCTCGGAATGGAAGGTGCCGTTCTTGCCGGTGAAGCCCTGGCAGATGACCTTGGTGTTCTTGTCGA
>JBEPUC010000087.1:0-5901 GCA_041691675.1 Hyphomicrobiales bacterium
CCACCTCGCAGAAATGCGTGCGCGCCGGCGGCAAGCATAACGACCTCGACAATGTCGGCTATACGGCGCGCCATCACACGTTTTTCGAGATGCTCGGCAACTTCTCGTTCGGCGATTATTTCAAGGAACGCGCCATCGAACTCGCCTGGAACCTGATCACCAAGGAATTCGGCCTGCCGGTCGATAAGCTTCTGGTCACGGTCTATATCGACGACGACGACGCCTTCAAGCTGTGGAAGAAGGTCGCCGGTTTGCCCGACAGCAAGATTCTGCGCATCGCCGGCTCGGACAATTTCTGGGCGATGGGCGATACCGGTCCATGCGGGCCGTGCTCGGAGATTTTCTACGACCACGGCGCCCATATTCCGGGCGGCCCGCCGGGATCGGCTGACGCCGAGGGCGACCGCTTCATCGAGATCTGGAATCTCGTGTTCATGCAGTACGAGCAGTTGGCCGGGGGCAAGCGCCTCGATTTGCCGCGGCCGTCGATCGACACCGGCATGGGGCTGGAGCGCATCGCCGCGGTGCTGCAAGGCACGCACGACAATTACGCGATCGATTTGTTCCGGGTGCTGATCCAGGCGATTGCCGATTTCACCAAAGTGTCGGCCGACGGCCCGCAGAAAAATTCGCACCGCGTCATCGCCGATCATTTGCGGGCGTCGTCGTTCCTGATCGCCGACGGCGTTCTGCCGTCGAACGAGGGCCGCGGCTATGTGCTGCGCCGGATCATGCGCCGCGCCATGCGCCATGCCGAGTTGCTCGGCGCCAAGGACCCGCTGATGTGGAAGCTGGTGCCGTCGCTGACGCGCGAGATGGGCCAGGCGTTCCCCGAACTCATCCGCGCCGAAGCTTTGATCGCGGAAACGCTGAAGCTGGAAGAGACCAAATTTCGCAACACGTTGGCGCGCGGCCTGTCGATCCTCGACGAGAAGAGCGGCGCTCTCAAGAAGGGCGACATGTTCGACGGCGAGACGGCGTTCACGCTGTACGACACTTATGGTTTCCCGCTGGATCTGACGCAGGACGCGCTGCGTTCGCGCGGGATCTCGGTCGATCTCGCCTCGTTCACCGACGCGATGGAGCGCCAGCGCACGCTGGCGCGTGCCTCGTGGTCGGGCTCGGGCGATGCCGCGGCCGAGACGGTTTGGTTTCCGCTGCGCGAAAAGGTCGGCTCGACCGAATTTCTTGGCTACGAGACCGAGAGCGCCGAAGGCGTGGTCGCGGCTTTGGTCAAGGACGGCAAGGAAGTCACGGAGTTGAAGGCGGGCGAGACCGGCACCGTGATTTTGAACCAGACGCCGTTCTATGGCGAGAGCGGCGGCCAGATGGGCGACACCGGCGCGATGCAGCGCGACGGCGTGCGCTTGACCGTCAGCGATACGCAGAAAAAAGCCGGCGATTTGTTCGCGCATAATGTCACGGTGGAGCAGGGTACGGTCACGGTCGGCGATGCGCTGGCGCTCGAGGTCGATCATGCCCGCCGCAGCGCGATCCGACAGAACCATTCGGCGACGCATCTGCTGCACGAAGCCTTGCGTCAGGTGCTCGGCGATCACGTCGCGCAAAAGGGCTCGCTGGTCGCGCCCGACCGCCTGCGTTTCGACTTCTCTCATCCCAAGCCGGTGACGGCGGAGGAACTGGTGCGTGTGGAAGACATCGCCAACGACATCGTCTTGCAGAATTCACCGGTGACGACGCGGCTGATGGCGCTCGACGATGCGCGGACCTCCGGCGCGCGCGCGTTGTTCGGCGAGAAATACGGCGACGAAGTGCGCGTGGTCGCCATGGGTGAAGGTTCAGGCAATGCGCTCGGCTGGTCGGTCGAACTGTGCGGCGGCACCCACGTCAGGCGCACCGGCGACATCGGCCTGATCACCGGCCTGGCCGATTCGGGCGTCGCTTCCGGCGTGCGCCGTCTCGAGGCGCTCACCGGCACCGTGGCGCGGCATTCGGTCAACAAGCAGTTGAATACCGCGAAGAGCGCCGCGGCCGAACTCAAGACACCGTTCGAGGACATGCCGGCGCGCATTGCCGCGTTGCTCGACGAACGCAAGAAGCTCGAACGCGACCTCTCCGACGCCAAAAAGAAGCTGGCGATGGGCGGCGGCGGCGCGGCCGGCAATGGCGCGGCCGATGACGTGCGCAGCGTCGGCAATGTAAAGCTGCTGGCGCGCTCGGTCACCGGCATCGATCTGAAGGACCTGCGCAGTCTGGCCGACGAGGGCAAGAAGCGGGTCGGCTCCGGCGTGGTCGCGATTGTCGGGCTCGCCGAGGACGGCAAGGCCGGCATCGTCGTCGGTGTCACCGAGGACCTGGTGAAGCGCTTCAGTGCCGTCGATCTGGTGCGCAAAGGCGCCGAGGCGCTCGGCGGCAAAGGCGGCGGCGGCCGGCCCGACATGGCTCAGGCCGGCGGGCCCGACGGCGCCAAGGCCGGCGACGCCCTTAAAGCGATCGAGGCGGCGCTCGGGGGCTAACCTTGGTCGGACACGTCCATCTCGCGCTCATCATGTTCGCGGCGCTGATCGCGGTCGCGAGCCCCGGTCCGTCGGTGCTGGCGATCGTCGGCACGTCGATGCGCGGCGGCCGTCGCATCGGCCTCGCGCTGGCATCGGGCGTGACGACCGGCTCGTTCATCTGGTCGGTCAGCGCGGCGGCGGGCCTGTCCGCCGTGATGCTGGCCAATGCCTGGCTGATCGAAACCATTCGCTATTTGGGCGCCGCTTATCTCTTGTTTCTCGCCTTCAAGTCGGCGCGCTCCGCTTTGAAACCCGGCGAAGCCGAACCGCAGGGCCTTGCGACGGCGTCGTCGCGCCGCGCCTATATGCGCGGGCTGGCGCTGCATCTGACCAACCCGAAGGCGATCCTGTTTTTCGGCGCGCTCTATTCCTTCGGCGTGCCGGCAGATGCCGATCTCGGCGATCTCGCGCTGATCGTCGTCTGCGTCGGCGTGCAGAGCGCGCTGGTGGTGTTCTCCTATGCGCTATTGTTCTCGAACCCGGTGGTGGCGCGCGGCTATTTGAAGCTGCGGCGCTGGTTTGAGGGCACGTTCGCGGTTGCGTTCGGTTACGCCGGGTTGAAAATTCTTTCGGCAAAGCTGTAGCCGTGAGCGGGTCCGCTTTCACCGTCATGCCTTGCGTAGGCGAAGGCCGCTTCGGCGAAATCCTGGCGCTGGTCCACGCGACTTTCGGCGCCGTGACGCCGCCGTCCGGGGCGCTGAAAGAAACCATCGACGACGTCGCGGCACGCTATCGCGCCGGGCCGATCCTTCTGGCGGAGGAGGGCGGTGAACTCGTCGGCAGCGTGTTCTGCGCGGTCAAAGACGATAGCCTTTATCTCACCCGCATGGCGGTGACGCCGCAACGGCAGCGGCAGGGCATCGGCCGCGCGTTGATGGCGGCGGCAATGGCGGAAGCGCGCCGTCTTGGCTTACGTAGTTTGACGCTGCGCGTGCGGCTTAATCTGCCGGATAACCGGCGCTACTTCGAGAGCTTCGGCTTTCGCGTCACCGGGCAGGGGCAGGACCCCGGCCGTCCGCCTTATGAGGCGATGGAACGGGAGCTTTAGCCGGCGGGATATCTTCCGGTTGTTGTGGCACGATACGTTTGCCTTTGCCGGCGATGTAACCGAGCATCCGTTACGCCCTTACGATTTACAAACCGGGATACGAGCCAGCCGCCATGACGCGCGACCGCAAATCAGACCTTCGCCACCGCGTCTATTTTGTCTTGGAACAGGGCCCGATCGGCGGCGTCGTCGCGATCATTGTCGACCGTCTGCTGGTGACATTGGTCCTGATAAACCTCACCGCCGTCGTTCTCGAATCGGTTCCAGCGATTGCGGCGCGCTATGAGCTGGCCTTCACGCTGATCGAATACGTTTCGCTTGTCGTTTTCACGGTTGAATATGCTTTGCGAGTCTGGTGCGCGGTCGAATACGGTCCGCGCCGCGACATGAAACCGTGGCGCGCGCGTCTCCAGTATATCACCAGCGCAGAAGGCCTTGTCGACCTGATTGCGGTACTGCCGTTCTGGCTGGCCGCGGCGTTGCCCGGTGATTTTCGCTTTATTCTCGTGTTCCGGATGGTGCGGTTCTTCAAAATCGCGCGCTATTCGCCGGCCATGCGTTCGCTGTTCGACGTGCTCAACCGCGAACGGCGGGCCCTGTTCGGCTGTCTGGTGATGACGGCGGGCGCGGCGCTTGTGGTCGCATCGCTGATGCATCTCGCTGAAGGCAAAGTGCAGCCCGACAAACTCGGCACCATCCCGGATGCGATGTGGTGGGCGATCGTCACGTTGGGCACCATTGGCTACGGCGACGTCGTGCCGGTGACGCCGCTCGGCAAGGTGGTCGCCACAGGCGCTATTTTTCTCGGCGTCATGCTGATCGCGTTGCCGGTTGGCATCATCGCCAACGCATTTTCCGAACAGGTTCATCGGCGCGACTTCATCGTGACGTGGGGCATGATTGCCAAGGTGCCGTTGTTCGCCGAGCTCGACGCCGCCGGCATTGCCGACATCATGCAGTTGCTGCGCGCGCAACTTGCCGAGCCCGGGCAAGTGATCATCCGCGAAGGCGAATCCGCACATTCCATCTACTTCATCGCTGCCGGCAGCGTCGAAGTCGTGCTGAAGGACCGCGAGAATGTGACGCTCGGTCCGGGTGAGTTTTTCGGCGAAGTGGCGGTGCTCAAGCACGCCCGGCGATCTGCCACCGCTACTGCCCGCAGGCGCACCAATCTGCTGGTGCTGGATGCGCAGGATCTGCACGCATTGATGCAGCGCGATGCCCACATCGCCGAGCGTATCAAGGATGTGGTGGAAGAGCGCGTCGGCGGCTCGGTCGTCAAGCGCGACGGCGGATTGTCATCGAGGAGAAGGAGTAGCGGCGCCGGAAGGGCTCTAGCCCATCGCTTTTTTCAGGTTGTCGTCGACCTTGTCGAGGAAGCCGGTGGTCGAGAGCCACTTCTGATCGGGGCCGACCAGCAGCGCGAGGTCCTTGGTCATATCGCCGGCCTCGACGGTGTCGACGCAGACCTTCTCGAGCGTCGAGGCAAATTTCGCCAGGTCGGCGTTGTCGTCGAGCTTGGCGCGGTGAGCGAGGCCGCGGGTCCAGGCAAAGATCGACGCGATCGAATTGGTCGAGGTCTCGTTGCCCTTCTGGTGTTCGCGGTAGTGCCGGGTGACGGTGCCGTGGGCGGCTTCGGCCTCCACCACCTTGCCGTCCGGCGTCAGCAGAACCGACGTCATCAGGCCGAGCGAGCCGAAGCCTTGCGCCACGGTGTCGGACTGCACGTCGCCGTCGTAGTTCTTGCAGGCCCAGACATAGCCGCCCGACCATTTGAGCGCGGAAGCGACCATGTCGTCGATCAGGCGATGTTCGTAAGTGATCTTCTTTGCGGCGAACTTGTCCTTGAACTCGCTGTCGAACACCTCCTGGAACAGCTCCATGAAGCGGCCGTCATACTGCTTGAGGATGGTATTCTTGGTCGAGAGATAGACCGAGTAGCCGCGCGACAGGCCGTAATTCATCGAGGCGCGGGCAAAATCGCGGATCGAGGAATCGAGATTGTACATGGCGAGCGTCACGCCCGACTCCGGCGCCTTGAACACCTCGCGTTCGATCACCTTGCCGTCGTTGCCGGTGAACTTGATCGAGATAGTGCCGGCGGCCGGAAATTTGAAATCGGTGGCGCGATACTGGTCGCCATAGGCATGGCGGCCGATGATGATCGGCTTGGTCCAGCCGGGCACCAGGCGCGGCACGTTCTTGCAGATGATCGGCTCGCGAAAGATCGTGCCGCCGAGAATGTTGCGAATGGTGCCGTTGGGCGAACGCCACATTTCCTTGAGGTTGAATTCCTTCACGCGGCCTTCGTCCGGCGTGATGGTCGCGCACTTC
>JBEPUC010000088.1:0-5877 GCA_041691675.1 Hyphomicrobiales bacterium
TCTCGCGCGTCGACGCATCGAGGATGCGGTGATCGAACGCCTTGAGCCGGATCCGAATATTCTGGCCGTTCATTTGTCTGTCTCTCTGGACTGTCATCATCCGTTCAAACGGATGATCCAGTATTCGCTACCGTCTCGTTTCCCTGAACCGATGCGGACCCAATCCGCGCTTCTCTCAGGATACTGAGCCCCCGCTTTTGACGGCGGGGGCGCCAGTTGACTGCTTACTCGATGATGCTCGCGACCACGCCGGCGCCGACGGTGCGGCCACCTTCACGGATCGCGAAACGAAGCTTTTCTTCCATCGCGATCGGCACGATCAGGTGCACTTCCATCGCGACGTTGTCGCCCGGCATCACCATTTCCGTGCCTTCCGGCAGATGAACCACACCGGTCACGTCGGTGGTGCGGAAGTAGAATTGCGGGCGGTAGTTGGTGAAGAACGGGGTATGACGGCCGCCCTCTTCCTTGGTCAGGATGTAGGCTTCGGCCTTGAACTTGGTGTGCGGCTTGACTGAGCCCGGCTTGCAGAGAACCTGGCCGCGCTCGACTTCCTCACGCTTGGTGCCGCGCAGCAGCGCGCCGATGTTGTCGCCAGCCTGGCCCTGATCGAGCAGCTTACGGAACATTTCGACGCCGGTAACGGTGGTCTTGACGGTCGGCTTGATACCGACGATCTCGACTTCCTCGCCGACCTTGACGATACCGCGCTCGACGCGGCCGGTGCAGACGGTGCCGCGGCCCGAGATCGAGAACACGTCTTCGACCGGCATCAGGAACGGCTGATCGATCGGGCGTTCCGGCTGCGGGATGTATTCATCGACCGCCTTCATCAGCTCGAGAATGGCGTCGTGGCCGAGCTTCGGCTCCTTGTCTTCCAGCGCCATCAGAGCCGAGCCCTTGACGATCGGAATCTTGTCGCCGGGGAACTGATACTTCGACAGAAGCTCGCGAACCTCGAGCTCGACCAGTTCGAGCAGTTCCGGATCGTCGACCATGTCGCACTTGTTCATGAACACGACCAGCGCCGGCACGCCAACCTGGCGGGCAAGCAGAATGTGCTCGCGGGTCTGCGGCATCGGGCCGTCGGCGGCCGACACGACCAGGATCGCGCCGTCCATCTGCGCGGCGCCGGTGATCATGTTCTTCACATAGTCGGCGTGGCCGGGGCAATCGACGTGGGCGTAGTGGCGGTTGGCCGTCTCGTATTCGACGTGCGCGGTCGAGATCGTGATGCCGCGCGCCTTTTCCTCGGGCGCCTTGTCGATCTGGTCGTAGGCGGTAAAGGTCGCGCCGCCGGTCTCGGCGAGCACCTTGGTGATCGCCGCCGTCAGCGTTGTCTTGCCATGGTCGACGTGACCGATGGTGCCGATGTTGCAATGCGGCTTATTGCGGTTGAATTTTTCTTTGGCCATGGAGCTCTCCGTTCAGAACTTTAGGTTTACGTTTGCGATCGGTTACGCGAATTTCTTCTGCACTTCCGCCGAGACGTTGGCGGGCAGTTCTGCGTAGTGATCGAATTGCATGGTGAAGGTGGCGCGGCCCTGCGACATCGACCGCAGGGTATTGACGTAACCGAACATATTCATCAGCGGCACCATCGCGTTGATCACGTTGGCGTTGCCACGCATGTCCTGGCCCTGAATCTGGCCGCGACGGGAATTGAGATCGCCGATGACCGAGCCGGTATAGTCTTCCGGGGTCACGCATTCGACCTTCATGATCGGCTCGAGCAGCACGGGTTTGGCCTTCTGCATGGCCTCGCGCAACGCCGCGCGCGACGCGATTTCAAACGCCAGCGCCGACGAGTCGACGTCGTGATAGTTACCGTCGATCAGCGAAACCTTGAGATCGACCACCGGGAAGCCGGCGAGAACGCCCGCGCCCAGAACCGATTCGAGGCCCTTTTCGACGCCCGGGATGAATTCTTTCGGCACCGCGCCGCCGACGATCTCGTTGGCGAACTCGAACGGGGTACCCGGCTCGGCGGGCTCGACGACGATCTTGACGCGCGCGAACTGGCCGGAGCCGCCGGTCTGCTTCTTGTGCGTATAGTCGACTTCGGCCTTGCGCGTGATCTTCTCACGGAACGCCACCTGCGGCGCGCCGATGTTGGCGTCCACTTTGTAGGTGCGGCGGAGGATATCGACCTTGATGTCGAGATGCAGTTCGCCCATGCCCTTGAGAATGGTCTGGCCGCTTTCGTGATCCGTCGAGACGCGGAAGGACGGATCCTCGGCAGCGAGCTTGGCCAGCGCCACGCCCAGCTTTTCCTGGTCGGCCTTCGACTTCGGTTCGATCGCAATCTCGATCACCGGATCGGGGAATTCCATCTTTTCAAGGATGACCGGCTGCTTGGGATCGCACAGCGTATCGCCGGTGCGCACCTCCTTGAGGCCGGCCAGGGCGACGATGTCGCCGGCATAGGCTTCCTTGATGTCTTCGCGGTTGTTCGCATGCATCAGCAACATGCGGCCGATGCGCTCTTTGCGCTCTTTGGTCGAGTTGATGACACCGGTGCCGCTCATCAGCGTGCCGGAATAGATGCGGCAGAAGGTGATGGTGCCGACGAAGGGATCGTCCATGATCTTGAAGCCGAGCAGCGCCAGCGGCGCGTCGTCTTTCGGCTCGCGCACGACTTCTTCGTTGTTATCAGGATTGATGCCTTTGATCGGCGGCACGTCGAGCGGCGACGGCAGATAATCGACAACCGCGTCGAGCAGCGGCTGCACGCCCTTGTTCTTGAAGGCCGAGCCGCACAGCACCGGGAAGAAGGCGCTGGTGATGACCGCCTTGCGGATCAGCTTCTTAAGCGTCGCCTCGTCCGGCTCCTTGCCATCAAGGAACGCGGTCAGGGCATCGTCGTCGAGTTCGACGGCAGCCTCGATCAGCATCTCGCGATACTTTTTGGCATCGGCGAGCATGTCTTCCGGAATGTCGATATCTTTATAGCTGGCGCCGAGCGCCTCGTTGTCCCAGACAACCGCCTTCATGCGAACGAGATCGACCAGGCCCTGATAATTCTGCTCGGAGCCGATCGGAAGCTGGATCGCGATCGGCTTGGCGCCGAGACGATTGACGATGTCTTCCATACACTTGAAGAAGTCGGCGCCGATCTTGTCCATCTTGTTGGCGAACACGATGCGCGGCACTTTGTACTTGTCGCCCTGACGCCAGACGGTTTCAGTCTGCGGCTCGACGCCCTGGTTCGAGTCGAGCACGACGACGGCGCCATCGAGCACGCGCAACGAGCGCTCGACTTCGATGGTGAAATCGACGTGGCCGGGGGTGTCGATGATGTTCAGGCGCTTGCCGTTCCAGAACGCGGTGGTCGCGGCCGACGTAATGGTGATGCCGCGCTCCTGCTCCTGCTCCATCCAGTCCATCGTCGCGGCGCCTTCATGCACCTCGCCGATTTTGTGGCTCTTGCCGGTATAATAGAGAATCCGCTCCGTGGTCGTGGTCTTGCCGGCATCGATGTGAGCCATGATGCCGAAATTGCGGTAGTCCTCGATGGCATGGACGCGGGGCATATCAGTTCAAATCCTTGAAAGTGTTTCGCCGCTTTACCAGCGGTAATGCGAGAAGGCCCGATTGGCTTCCGCCATCTTGTGGGTGTCTTCGCGCTTCTTCACCGCGTTGCCGCGATTATTCGATGCGTCGAGCAGTTCGGCCGAGAGCCGCTCGGTCATGGTGCGCTCATTACGGTCACGCGCGGCCGAGATAATCCAGCGAATGCCGAGCGCCTGACGGCGCGAGGTGCGCACTTCAACCGGCACCTGATAGGTGGCGCCGCCGACGCGCCGCGACCGCACTTCGATCGAGGGCATCACGTTATCGAGCGCCTGCTGGAACACGGTGAGCGGGTTGGCCTTGGTCTTGGTCTCGATGGTTTCGAGGGCGCCGTAAACGATGCCTTCGGCAACTGACTTCTTGCCGTCATACATGACGGCGTTCATGAATTTCGACACGACGGCCGACCCGAACTTCGGGTCCGTCATGATTTCACGTTTTTCTGCGGCGTGGCGGCGAGACATGGATCTGACCCTTACTTCGGACGCTTGGCGCCGTACTTCGAACGGCGCTGCTTGCGGTTCTTGACGCCCTGCGTATCGAGGACGCCGCGCAGAATGTGGTAACGCACGCCCGGCAAATCCTTGACGCGGCCGCCGCGGATCATGACCACGGAATGCTCTTGAAGGTTATGGCCCTCACCCGGGATGTAACCGATCACCTCGAACCCGTTGGTGAGGCGAACCTTGGCAACCTTACGCAGCGCCGAGTTCGGCTTCTTCGGGGTCGTCGTGTAGACGCGCGTGCACACGCCGCGCTTCTGGGGGCTCGCCTGCAGCGCCGGGACCTTGTTGCGGGTCTTAAGCGGCTGCCGCGGATTGGCAATCAACTGGTTGATCGTCGGCATCGGTCGCCTTCGTTACGTTTTGGGCCTGAGTGCCCGGAATTTAGGGGGCGCAAGCGCCCTTTCGGTCGTTCGACGGAAGGCCAGGACCAGAAGGTCGAACCCATCCGTCGCAGTCACGCTCCCGGCCAAAGCCATCGCGCGTTCTTCTTCCGTGCGTCATCCGCACGCAAAACGAAATCGCGCCATCCGCATGAATCGCGGCGGCGCTCTATCCGTTCTGACGGTCGCAATATCGCTGACGCGACAAGCGGCCGTTCACCTCGAAACCTGACATTGGCTGTCAGCGGCAGCGTCTGAGCTTCATTCGTCGAGGCGATTGCGCCAGTCTGACTTTGAGAAACAAGAGACTTCTCAAGGACTTGACCGGGCGGCCGTTCCGAAGCAAGCGAAGCTCACCGCCTGCCGTTAAGTGTCGCGTATGTATCGGCCCGTTCCGGCCAAGTCAAGGCGAAAAACCCCGGAAAACACGCCGTTCCGAGGGCCTTCGTTGCGGATATCCTTTAATAAAAGGTCGAATTTCCGCGAAAACAGAAAGGGCCGCCCCGAGGGCGACCCTTCGATTCGTTGGCGACCGGGCCAGTGGCCGAGTCGCGTAGGTCTTTGGCCCTACTCCGCCGCCGGCAGCGCCGGCGCAGCAAGGGCTTCCGCGGCGGAAGCGGCCTTGGCCGCATCCTTTTCGCGCTCTTCCAGGATGAGGGCGTCGCGCTTGATCGCGATCTCGCGCAACTGGTTCATCATGGCGCCGGTGCCGGCCGGGATCAGACGGCCAACGATGACGTTCTCCTTGAGGCCGTCGAGCGTATCCGCCTTGCCGTTGACAGCGGCTTCGGTGAGCACGCGCGTGGTCTCCTGGAACGAGGCCGCCGAGATGAACGACCGCGTCTGCAAAGAGGCCTTGGTGATGCCGAGCAGGACGGGATGTCCGACCGCCGGCTTCTTGCCCTCTTCCATCGCACGCCGGTTGATCTCGTCCATCTCGCTCCGATCGACCTGCTCGCTGGCGAGCAACTCGGTTTCGCCGGCATCGGTGATTTCGACCTTCTGCAGCATCTGGCGAACAATCACTTCGATGTGCTTGTCGTTGATCATAACGCCCTGCAAGCGATAGACCTCCTGGATTTCGTTGACCAGGTAAGCCGCAAGTTCCTCGACGCCCTTGATGGCAAGAATGTCGTGCGGGGCGGGATTGCCCTCGACGATATAGTCGCCCTTCTCCAGCACGTCGCCGTCCTGCAAGTGGATGTGCTTGCCCTTCGGGATCAGGTACTCGCGCGGCTCTTCGCTCTTGTCGGCCGGCTCGATCGTGATGCGGCGCTTGTTCTTGTAGTCCTTGCCGAAGCGCACGACGCCGCCGATTTCGGCGATGATCGCCGCATCCTTCGGCTTGCGCGCCTCGAACAGTTCCGCCACCCGCGGCAGACCGCCGGTGATGTCGCGCGTCTTGGCGCTTTCGGTCG
>JBEPUC010000089.1:0-5761 GCA_041691675.1 Hyphomicrobiales bacterium
CGTAGGCGAGGTCCGACATCTCGTAGTCGGCCTGCGCGATCGAGGTCGATGAAAACGTGTTGGTGGCGACGATGTCGGCGCCGGCGCGCAGGTAAGCGGCGTGGATGTCCTCGATCGCCTTCGGTTGCGTCAGGATCAGGAGATCGTTGTTGCCGCGCACGTCGCGATGAAAGTCCTTGAAGCGCTCGCCGCGAAACGCGGCCTCGTCGTATTCGAGGCCCTGGATCATAGTGCCCATGGCGCCGTCGAGCACCAGAATGCGCTCGCGTGCGAGATCGCGGAATTTGTCTGCGATGGGATTCGAAACTTTGGTCACGATAATCACCTTATAGTTTTGGCGTTATGGCCGGCATAGCCGTTTAGAGAATGGCGTCGCTTCGTTCGCCTACGTCTCAGCCATCTGCGTCTTCAAAAAATACACCCTGCCACCAGGATGGGAATGCCCTGCACGAGGCCCGGCATGACGAAAGAAAAACTAAGCCGCCTTCGCGGTGTTCGGCCGGATGCCGAGCAGATGAGAGATGGCGAATACCAGGTCGGCGCGGTTCATGGTGTAGAAGTGGAAGGTGTCGACGCCGCGCTTGGCGAGTTTCTGCACCTGGCCCGCCGCCACGGTCGCCGCGACCAGCTTGCGCGTTTCCGGATCGTCGTCGAGGCCTTCGAACTTTTCAGCGAGCCACGGTGGTACGGTGGTGCCCGCTTTGGTCACGAAGGCCCTCGCCTGCCTGAAGTTGTGCATCGGCATGATGCCGGGCACGATCGGAATCTCGATGCCGCGCGCGCGGACGCGATCGAGATAACGAAGGTAGAGGTCGTTGTCGAAAAAGACCTGGGTGATGGCGCGGGTCGCGCCGGCATCGACCTTGGCCTTGAGGACATCGATGTCGGCATCGATGTCGCGGCTTTCGGGATGCTTCTCGGGATAGGCCGAGACGGAGACTTCGATATCGCCGTGGTGCCGCTTGATGCCGGCAACGAGGTCGGCCGAGCTGCGGTAGCCGTCGGGATGGGTGCTGTAAGCTGTTCCGATGCCGCCCGGCGGGTCTCCGCGCAGCGCAACAATATGGCGAACGCCGATATCGCGGTAGCGGCCGACGATCTCGTCGATTTCTCCGCGCGCCGCGCCGACGCAAGTGAGATGCGCGGCCGGCTGAAGCTCAGTCTCGGACAGGATGCGCGCGATGGTCGAATGGGTGCGTTCGCGCGTCGATCCGCCGGCACCGTAAGTGACGGAGACAAAGTTGGGAGCCAGCGGCGCGAGCCGGGTAATGGTGTCCCACAGCTTGCGTTCCATCTCCTCGGTTTTGGGCGGGAAGAATTCAAACGAGATCGCGGGGCGTTTTTGCTCGGCATGGCCATGCGCCGGGGACGAAACATCGGTCATTACTCGTCAACTCCACTGCATCTGCTGTGCATTTGCGCCAACACCATCGCGTGTCGCGCGGACGGCCTCGGAGCGCCTGACGCCTCGATGGCCGGAGGTCCACTAAGCTGGCCCACTCTTCTTAAATAGCCCATGACGCAGCACTTTTGCGATGGGAAATAGCCCAATATTCCATATTTGTAGGATATAATATTCGATTATTCCAATCTGTGGGCAAGCGGTGTTTTACGTAATATATTGATTATTATCATAAATTCAGTTTCAATCAAATTTGGGCAAGGCCGGACGTTACAAAGTTACTGTGTAATTGCCCAACTTTGTAGAGAGCTCGAGTGCCGCTGGATGACCTTCAGTCGTGTCAGATGCTCGTTGCGAGGCGCATAACCCTCCTCGCCGAGTGAAGACATCCAACGCTCCGAGTGTTCAGTCCGCCTTTTCGCTGAACGTCGCGCGGAACGGGTGGCCGGGATAGACCCCGACGATGCGCAACTCCTTGGAGAAGAACTTCAGCTCTTCCAGCGCAAAAGCAAGGCCGCGATCATCCGGGTGGCCTTCGACGTCGGCATAGAACTCCGTCGCGAAGAAATTGCCGTCGACCATGTAGCTTTCGAGCTTGGTCATGTTGACGCCGTTGGTGGCGAAGCCACCCATCGCTTTGTAGAGCGCGGCCGGCAGGTTGCGCACGCGGAAGACAAAACTGGTGACCAGCGGGCCAGATCCCTGTTTGGCCCACTCGGCTTCGCGCGCCAGCATCACGAAACGCGTAGTATTATGAGCTTCGTCCTCGACGTCCTCGGCGAGGATATCGAGGTTGTAGATTTGCGCGGCGAGGCGCGAGGCGATCGACGCGCAGCTCTTGTCGCCCCGCTCGGAGACGATGCGGGCGGAGCCCGCGGTATCGCCCGAGACGATCGGTCTGATGCCGAGCTTGCGGATGATGCGGCGGCATTGCCCGAGTGCATGAACGTGACTTTCGACCGTCTTGATATCGTCGAGCGTTGCGCCGCGCGGCGCCATCAGCTGATGGCGGATCGGCAGGAAGTATTCGCCGACGATGAACAGCCCGGATTGCGGCAGCAGGTGATGAATGTCGGCGACGCGGCCGGCGACCGAATTCTCGATCGGGATCATGCCGAGATCGGCGTCCCCCGACGTGATCGCGGCCAGCGCATCCTCGAAGGTGGCGCAGGGCAGCGGCTCGGCGTTGGGATAGGCGTCGGCGATCGCGATATGGGAATTCGCGCCGGGCTCGCCCTGGAATGCGATTTTCATGGTCCTGGTCATCAGGTCTTCTATCAGCCGGTCGGGTTTTGGCTAGCGTGGTGGTTCAGAAGTTCGCATCAAAGTTTGCTGCGAGGGTATGCGAGCTTCGGAATCGGGACACCAGCGATTATGCGCCGCGCGGTTTCGAGGTCAGCCGGCGTATCGACGCCCCGCGGCACGTTGTCCACAATCATGATGTCGATCCGCATTCCGGCTTCCAGCGCCCGCAACTGCTCAAGCTTTTCCTGCTGCTCAAGAGGCGAGGGTGGCAGTTCGACGAAGCGTTGCAGAGCTTTGCGGCGATAGGCGTAGAGCCCGATGTGATGGTAGCGCGGGCCGTCGCCGTGCGGGGCGGTGGCGCGAGTGAAGTAAAGCGCGCGCAGCCGGCGCGGGGCCACCGGCGATCCCACGGCCTTGACGACATTCGGGTTGGTGGCCTCTTCGTCGGTGTGGATTTCGGCGGCCAGTGTCGCGATATCGACCGCGGGGTCGGCCAGTGGCTCGAGCACGTCACGGATACTGTCCGGGCGGATGGTCGGAAAGTCGCCCTGCAGGTTGATGATCGTCTCGATGCTGCCATCGGGATCGAGCCTGCCGAGCGCCTCGAACACGCGGTCGGATCCGGACGGATGATCGGAACGCGTCATGATCGCTTCGCCGCCATGTGCCGTCACGGCGGCTGCGATGTCGGGGGTATCGGTAGCAACGGCGACGCGGCCGATTCCGGCGGCTTCGGCCCGACGCAAAACATGGACGACCATCGGCAAGCCGCCGATGTCCAGCAACGGTTTCCCGGGCAGGCGGGTCGCGGCCATGCGGGCTGGAATCAGCACCAGAGTGCGGGTCTCGGTCATCGGTCGGAAGGTTCGCGGTCCGGGGGCGGGAATCGGGAATTGGCGCGGTTTTTCAAAGGCTGCGGCGTTTATACGGGTTGCCAGGGCACGGGCAAACCGTTATCTCGTCGCCGCTGCCGCCCGCGTTCCAGCAAGTGGTTCCGGCGGCATTCCGTGGTCGTTCTGGCCGGCCTGACAGTCGACTCTCAAGAATCTGGAGCCTGACCGAAAATGGACTCCTTCACTGTCAATAAATTTCTCGGTGCGCTTCTGGGCGCTTGCCTTGTTCTGCTGATTTTGAATTTCGCCGCCCAGGCGATTTTCGCTCCGGTCACGCCGGCGAAGCCGGGTTTCGAAGTTGCCGTCAAGGACGAGGCGGCGGCGGACCACAAGGACGAGGACAAGGCCAAGGAAGCCAAGCCGGCGGCGGAGATGCCGATCGGGAAGCTGCTGGAGACCGCATCGGCCGAGAAGGGCGCCACCGCAGCCAAGGTCTGCGCCGCCTGTCATACCTTCGAAAAGGGCGGCCCGAACCGGGTCGGTCCCAATCTCTACGGCATTGTCGGCGAGCCGCGCGGCCAGGGTCGCGGATTCAACTTCTCGGCGGCCATGAAAGCCAAGGGCGGCACCTGGACGTTAGACGAGTTGAACAAGTTCCTGACCAACCCGAAGGGCTATATTCCCGGCACCGCCATGGGATTCGCCGGCCTGCCGAAGGACAGCGAGCGTGCCGACGTCATTGCCTATCTGAACAAGAACTCCGATAAGCCGGACCAGCCGCCGAAGGCCTCGAAGTAACGCGGTATAGGTCTTTGGATGAGATCAGCGGCCGGGATTTTCCCGGCCGGTTCATGTCGCCGGTCATCCGCCTGTTATCGGCAGGTTTCACCGCACAAGTGCGGGAGGTGGGGTGGTATCATCCCGAAAAACCGACATAATCGGCCGAAACATTGCGTCGTGTTACGCCGTTAAATCTCCCAGTCCGACACTTCTGCAGGAACCTGATTTGGCCTTTACCCGACGACGTCTCCTTCATAGCGGAGCCCTGATCGCAGCGGCGCCCGCAATCAAAGTCCTGACCGGCGCTTCACCCATTGAAGCGGCCCGTGCGCAGACCGGGCCGACCGACCTCAAGTGGCGGCACGGGCTCTCGCTGTTCGGCGACGTGAAATATCCGGGAGGCTTCAAGCGTTTCGACTATGTCAATCCGGACGCGCCCAAGGGCGGCGCGGTGCGACAGATCGCGCTCGGCACCTTCGACAATTTCAACCCGGTCGTGTCGGGCGTGAAAGGCTCGATCGCAGGCGCGGTCGGGCTGATCTATGAATCGCTGACAACGCCGTCGCTGGACGAGGTCTCGTCGGAGTATGGCGCGCTGGCCGAGTCCGTCGGTTATCCGGACGATTTCTCCTTCGTGACCTACCGGTTGCGCGCGGAGGCGAGGTGGCACGACGGCAAGCCGGTGACGCCGGATGACGTGATTTTCTCGCTTAACTCGTTCAAGACGCATCACCCGCAATACGCAGGTTACTACCGCCATGTGGTGAAAGCCGAGAAGACCGGCAACCGCGATGTGACGTTCACCTTCGATGCGCCGGGCAATCGTGAACTGCCCCAGATCGTCGGACAGTTGATGGTGCTTCCGAAGCATTGGTGGGAAGGCACCAACAATGCGGGCACAAAGCGCGATGTTTCCGCGACCACGCTGGAGGCGCCGCTCGGCAGCGCAGCCTACAGGATCAAAGGTTTTGAGGCGGCGCGCTCGGTCACGCTGGAGCGGGTCAAGGATTACTGGGGTCGCGATCTCAATTTCAATGTCGGCCGCAACAACTTCGACGAGTTACGTTACGAGTATTTCCGCGACGGCACCGTGGCGCTCGAAGCCTTCAAGGGCGATCAGGTCGACTGGCGCATAGAAAATGTCGCCAAGAACTGGGCTACGGCCTACGACTTTCCAGCGGTGAAAGACGGCCGGGTTGTTCTGGAAGAGTTTCCCAATCGTAGTTCGGGCGTGATGCAGGCATTCGCGCTCAACATTCGCCGCGACAAGTTCAGGGATGCGCGAGTGCGGCGGGCACTGAATTTCGCGTTTGATTTCGAGACGATGAACCAGCAACTGTTCTTCGGGCAGTACAAGCGCATCGCGAGCTTTTTCGAGGGCACCGAACTGGCCTCAAGCGGCTTGCCCGAGGGCAGGGAACTCGAAATCCTCGAGACGGTGCGCGCCGAAGTGCCGGCCGAAGTGTTCACTACACCCTACAGCAACCCGGTCGCCGGCAGC
>JBEPUC010000090.1:0-5621 GCA_041691675.1 Hyphomicrobiales bacterium
CGTCGAAGCTACGAGACGGGTCACAAGCCGAAATATCTGGTCGTCGTCGATGACAGCGCGGAATGGGACCGCGCCGTCTACTATGCGAGCCGCCGCGCCATCCGCGTCGGCGGCGGTCTCGTGATGTTGCGGGTGATCGAGACGGAAGACCGCAACCAGCAATGGCTCGGTGTCGCGGAAGTGATGCGTGCCGAAGCCTATGAAGGCGCGGAGGCGGCGCTCGACCGGGCCTCGGGCCGGGCCAACGGCATCGCCGCGATTACGCCGGAACGCGTCATTCGCGAGGGCGATCCGCTCGAGCAGATTCTCGATGTCGTCGACAAGGACGTCGATATTTCGATGCTGGTGCTGGCCGCCAGCGGCGGTCCCGAAGGTCCGGGTCCAATCATCACGACGCTGGCCAAAACCGCCGGGAACTTCCCGATCCCGGTAACGATCGTGCCGGGCAGCCTGACCGACGACGAGGTCGATGCTCTCTCCTAGACCCATCGACTGGAGAGGGGCTGCCCCGCGCCCTTGATCGTGCTTTTGCGATGGCTATCTGCTAAGGGAACCCACGCGCCGGCCTTGAACCGGCGACGACGGAGAGAGCTATGTTCATTCAGACCGAAGTCACCCCCAATCCCGCCACCTTGAAGTTCCTTCCGGGCCGCACTGTGCTCGGCAAAGGCACGATGGAATTCACCAGTCCCGACACGGCCGGCCGCTCGCCGCTCGCCGTGAAGCTGTTCGCCGTGCACGGCGTCACCGGCGTATTCTATGGCTCGGACTTCGTCACGGTGACGAAGGACGACAGCGACTGGCAGCATCTCAAGCCGGCCATCCTCGGCGTGATCATGGAACACTACATGTCGGGCGCGCCGCTGCTGGCGGACGGCGAAACCGGGAATGGCGAGGCCAACAATGATGAGGCCGTTGAGTTCTTCGAGGAAGCAGACGCTGAGACCGTGACCTTGATCAAGGATCTGCTCGAGACGCGGGTGCGGCCGGGGGTCGCCGATGACGGCGGCGATATCACCTTCCGCGGCTTCAAGGACGGCGTCGTCTATGTGAACATGAAGGGTTCGTGCTCCGGATGCCCGTCATCGACCGTGACCTTGCGGAACGGCATCCAGAACCTGCTGAAACATTTCGTGCCCGAGGTGATCGAAGTGCGGCCGGTGTAGCGGGCGGCTGCCCACGGCTTCGCTAAAAAACGCTATAGCTCAGAGCTTCGCGACGACAACCAGTCGCTTGATCTGTCCGCTCTTGTAGGCGCGCAGGAACGCGGTGTAGTTCCTGAACGACACGCAGCCGTTGGAGTCGCCGTTCGGCCCGAGCATGTAGGTATGCGCGAGCAGCCCCGAACGGCCGTAGACCTTTTCCTCGCCGCCGACCGGGTTCAGCCGGATTGCCTCCACGCCGTGAAAAAGGTTTTCGCGCAGGGACAGGTCGTAGGTATGCGGCGGCGTCACGCCGCGCATTCTCCTGTCGGCATAGCGCGGATCGTCGAGCATGCTGCCGAGCCCCGAATGCGCCTCGAGCTTGGTGCCATCCGGCATGTAAACCATATGCGCGGAAATATCGTAGACGGCCGTGGACTGATCGTATTGCGGGGCACGGCCAAGCGTGAGGCTCTCGCCATCGCTCGTCACACCGCCGTCCGGCGAAGCGAATGCGAGTTGCAGACCGGCGGGCGCTGGCCTGCCGAACAGCTTCTCGAAGATAGACGGCTTCTTCGGCTCCAGCGCGGCAACGACATTGGCCTGCGCGACCTCGCGGCGGGACGGATTGGTCGCCTGCATCTGACGCAGTTCGGCCGGACGCGGCGCGGGCATCGGCACAAGCGCAGCGACCTGCGATGCAGGCGGGAGCGGCAGCGCCTCCGGTAAGGCCTGCGCGGAAAGCGCGGCGACTTCTCGCGGAGCAGCCTGAGCCGGCTCCATCAGCGGCTGGAACGTTCCTGGCTGAGGGCCGAGGAAGCGCGGACCGTAAAGCAGTGCCGTGCGGGCGCGCGTGGCAGGATCTTCAGCACGGGCCCTGAGCGCCGTGCGGGCCTGAATCGTCGCCTGGGCGGCGCGCAACTGTGGCATCTCGCGCAACGCCTCATACGCAGCCGCGATGCGATCGGCGGGCGCGGGTGCGCGAACCGATGCGGCCGGCGGCAGCGACGCCGTGATCAGTTCCGGGCTTTCGGCGGAAACGTTGGCATAGAGGGTCCAGCCGCAGGCAAGCGCGATGCACGTGAGCGCGGCGCCGCCGAGAATATTTTGAGGAATGGCTTTGCGCGGGGCGCCGGCGGAGTAAGCCGCCGCATCATAATAACGTGTCCCCGTAACGTACGTCATTCGCCCCACGTCCAGTATCGCTCAACGCCTGTCTTTCAGGCGACACTCAAAAGTCGGCATGCCGACGGCATGTGCGGACAAGACTGCGCATCGCTGAATCGCTGACCCCAAAAGTTCCAGCGAGCGTGTCGCAAACTTGCTGAGCGCTATTAAGGCGACTTTTAGTTAAATGCCGATTAAGTGTGGGGCGGAACTCGGGCACATCGGAAAATGGCCGGAATCGCGGCAATCTGGTGTCTAAAACCTGACTCCTGCTTCGGAACCGCAAGTAATCCGCTGGGAACGATGCTAATCTGGTTTCCAATGCTTGTCCTTGCAATCGATACCGCCCTCGATGCCTGCGCCGCCGGCGTGCTGGACACCAAAACCAGCCGGCTGATTGTCCATGAATCGCTGCCGATGAAGCGCGGACACGCCGAAGCGCTGATGCCGCTGATCGCCCGCGTCATGAAGGCCGCCGATATTGCCTTCGCGGCGCTCGACCGCATCGCCGTGACCACCGGTCCCGGCAGTTTCACCGGCCTGCGCGTGGGATTGTCGGCCGCGCGCGGCATCGCGCTTGCCGCCAACAAGCCGGCGGTCGGCGTGACGACACTCACGGCCTATGCCGCGCCGGTTGTCAGCGAGAACGGTCAGCATCCGGTGATCTCCGCGATCGATGCCCGGCATGACCACGTCTATTTTCAGGCGGTGAGCGGCAACGGCTCCACGCTGATCCAGCCGCGCGTCGCGCCGATCGAGGAAGCGCTCGCCGCATCGCGTTTCGGTACGCCATACCTGGTCGGCAATGCCGCGAAGCTTCTCGCCGACCGCTGGCCCGAACACGCGCCGCCGGTTGTGGTCGATCCGCGGCCCGCGCCCGATATCGCATGGGTGGCGTGGCTTGGTGCGGCGGTCAGTCCGAACACCGCGCCGGCGCGCCCGTACTACCTGCGTGCGCCCGACGCCAAGCCGGCAGGCGATCTCCTGCACAAAGCCTTGAATCCGTCGGCATCCTGATGGCATGGCTCTCAGGCAAAGAGCGCGCAACGCCCGTCGTCGAGGCCGCAAGCCCGAATGACGCCGTACGCCTCGCGGAGATTCACGGGGCATCGTTTCATCGCGGATGGGGCGAAGGCGAATTCGAGACCATGATCGCGGAGCGCAACACGCTGGTTCAGCGTTTGCGGCTGCGATCGAACGTAATCGGCTTCGCGGTGTCACGCATAGCGGCGGATGAAGCCGAAATCCTCTCGATCGCGGTCGCCGTCGGCCATCGTGGTCAGGGATTCTCGCGCGACTTACTGTTCACACACCTCGGATATCTCGCCGGGCGCGGCGTGCGGACCGTGTTTCTCGAAGTCGAGGAAAATAATCAACCGGCGCGGCGGCTCTATGAACGCGCGGGCTTTGCCGTCACCGGACGCCGCGAACGCTATTATCGGGAAGCTGGCGGCCAGGAATTGAACGCATTGGTGATGCGCCGCGACTTGTCGTAGACTGTGTGCGGTGGCAAAAAGAGCTTGGGAAGACGATCGGCAAAGGTGGAAGCGGTTTTTGCGTCTGGTCGCGCTCCCGATTATCATTGTACGCATCATCTTCGCGCCAGGCCGCTTACAGCTTGGCGGATCACGCGCCACCGGAACCGAAACACCATGACGGCCCTGAAACCGACGCCTGCGCAGAAACCCACCGAGATCGAGGCACGTTGTGCCGCCACCGGTATGCGGATGACCGAGCAGCGCCGGGTTATCGCGCGCGTGCTGGCGGAAGCTTCCGATCATCCCGATGTCGAGGAACTCTATCGCCGCTGCGTCGCGGTGGACGACAAGATCTCGATCTCGACGGTCTATCGCACGGTCAAGCTGTTCGAGGACGCGGGCATCATCGAGCGGCACGACTTTCGCGAAGGCCGCGCGCGCTACGAGCAGATGCGCGACAGTCACCACGATCATCTCATCAACCTGCGTGACGGCAAGGTGATCGAATTCACGTCGGATGAAATCGAAAAACTGCAAGCCGAAATAGCGCGCAAACTCGGCTACAAACTGGTCGACCACCGGCTCGAGCTCTATTGCGTCCCAATGGACGACGACAAGTCCTGAGCGTTCCGAAGCAGCGGGGGCGGCGCCGGTAAGGGTTCTCGCCCGCCGCAGGGACGGCCGGCAGGACGCTGGATTTTCCGGACCTTCGCCTATAAGTGAACTGCGCGCCGGTGGCGGCGCCACGTCCACCGGGCCAAGTTCCATGACACCGCCGCGCAAGCTGCACATCAAGTCCTACGGTTGCCAGATGAACGTCTACGATGCCCAGCGCATGGTGGACGCGCTGGCGCCGGAAGGCTTTGTCGAGACCGCCAGCACTGAGGATGCGGACCTCATCATTCTCAATACCTGTCACATCCGCGAAAAGGCGTCCGAGAAGGTCTATTCCGAACTCGGCAGGCTGCGTGTCGCCAAGGATCAGGCGGCACGGGACGGCCGCAGGATGGACGTTGTCGTCGCCGGCTGCGTCGCGCAGGCCGAAGGCGACGAGATCATTCGCCGCGCGCCCGTGGTCGATGTGGTGGTCGGTCCGCAGAGCTATCATCATCTGCCGCAACTGCTCGCACGCGCAAAGGCCGATGGCCGCGCGCTCGAGACCGAATTTCCCGCCGACGACAAGTTCGGCTTCCTGCCGCAGCCGTCGCGACAAGCCATTCGCGCCCGCGGTATTTCCGCTTTCGTGACGGTCCAGGAAGGCTGCGACAAGTTCTGCACCTTCTGCGTCGTTCCCTATACGCGCGGCGGCGAGGTCTCGCGTCCGGTGGCGAAGGTCGTCGAGGACGTGCAGCGTCTCGCCGACAACGGCGTGCGCGAGATCACCCTGATCGGGCAGAACGTCAACGCCTACCACGGCGAGGGCCCGGACGGACGGCCCTGGCCGCTCGGCAAGCTGCTGCACCGCCTCGCAGAAATTCCGGCCCTCGCCCGGCTGCGCTACTCGACGAGCCATCCGCGCGACGTCGAGGACTCCCTGATCGACGCGCACCGTGATCTCGACGCGCTGATGCCGTTCGTGCATCTGCCGGTGCAGTCGGGCTCCGACCGCATCCTCGCGGCCATGAACCGCAAGCATACCGCTGATGACTACCGCCGCATTATCGACCGGTTTCGCCATGCCCGGCAGGAAATTGCCTTCTCATCGGACTTTATCGTGGGTTTCCCCGGCGAAACCGAGGAAGATTTTGCCGCGACCCTCGCGCTTGTCACGCAAATCGGTTACGCTGGCGCCTATTCGTTCAAGTATTCGCCGCGGCCCGGAACGCCGGCGGCG
>JBEPUC010000091.1:0-5475 GCA_041691675.1 Hyphomicrobiales bacterium
GCGCCTATGGCTCCAACGCCCGCTATTCACACCGGCCGCCTTAGGGCGGCCAGGAGTGCGCCGCGGCGCGCGAACGCGGGCGCGATCGCCCATAAACCGAACAAGACGAAGAAGTAAGGGGTTATAGATGCCGAAACGCACGCTCCAGGGCGTCGTCGTCAGCGACAAGCAGGCCAAGACCGTGGTCGTGCGTGTTGACCGGCGCTTTGCCCACGCGACGATGAAGAAGACCATCAGCCGCTCGAAGAAATATCACGCCCACGACGAGAGCGACCAGTATTCGGTCGGCGACGTGGTCTGGATCGAGGAGCGTCGGCCGATCT
Source organism: Hyphomicrobiales bacterium (assembly GCA_041691675.1). GTDB lineage: Bacteria > Pseudomonadota > Alphaproteobacteria > Rhizobiales > Xanthobacteraceae > Pseudolabrys. Next base: position 324 of record JBEPUC010000091.1, read on the forward strand.
CCAAGCTCAAGTGCTGGGAAGTGATCCGCGGCGAGAAGAAGCAGAAAGTCTGAGCGCCGCCACTGTAATTTTGACCTGGGTGCCGAGGCTTTGAGCCTTACCCGCCCAAAAAGGATGAGAACCGCATCATGATTCAGATGCAAACCAATCTCGATGTCGCCGACAATTCCGGCGCGCGCCGCGTCATGTGCATCAAGGTGCTCGGCGGCTCGAAGCGTAAATACGCCACCATCGGCGACATCATCGTGGTGTCGGTGAAGGAAGCCATTCCGCGCGGCCGCGTGAAAAAGGGCGAGGTGATGAAGGCGATCGTCGTGCGCATCCGCAAGGATATCAAGCGCGCCGACGGTTCGGTCATTCGCTTCGACCGCAACGCCGCGGTGCTGATCAATGCTCAGAGCGAGCCGGTCGGCACCCGTATCTTCGGGCCGGTGCCGCGCGAATTGCGCGCCAAGAACCACATGAAGATTCTCTCGCTCGCCCCGGAGGTGCTGTAATGGCTGCCAAGATCCGCAAAGGCGACACCGTTCTCGTGCTCACCGGCCGCGACAAGGGTCGCACCGGCGAAGTCATTGAAGTGCGTCCGGACGAGGACCGCGCTTTGGTGCGCGGCATCAACATGGTGAAACGCCATCAGCGCCAGTCGGCGCAGCAGGAAGGCGGGATCATCTCGAAAGAGGGTCCGGTTCACCTGTCCAACCTGGCGCTGGCCGATCCCAAGGATGGCAAGCCGACCCGCGTCGGATTCAAGTTTATCGGCGAAGGCGATGACCGCAAAAAAGTGCGCGTCGCCAAGCGCTCCGGAGCAGAGATCGATGGCTGATAAGCAAGCAAACACCGAACCGAAGGTCAAAAAGCCGAAGGTCGCCAAGCCCGCACCGGGCGATGCGCCGAAGGTCAAGACCGCGCGCGTCAAGTCCGACTACGTAGCGCGCCTGACCAAGCACTACGAAGACGTGGTGCGCGAGCAGTTGACCAAGCAGTTCGCCTACAAGAACAAGATGCAGGTGCCCAAGATCACCAAGGTGGTCCTCAACATGGGCATCGGCGAGGGCGTGGCCGACCGCAAGAAGGTCGACCAGGCCGCCGGCGACCTGGCGCTGATCGCCGGTCAGAAGCCGGTCATCACCAAGTCGCGCAAGTCGATCGCGGTGTATAAGCTGCGCGACGGCCAGGCTATCGGCACCAAGGTCACGCTGCGCAAGACCCGGATGTACGACTTCATCGACCGTCTGGTGAACATCGCGCTGCCGCGTATCCGCGACTTCCGCGGCCTGAACCCGAAGAGCTTCGACGGCCGCGGCAACTATTCGATCGGCGTCAAGGAACACATCATTTTCCCGGAAATCGACTTCGACAAGGTCGTCGATAGCTGGGGCATGGACATCACCGTCTGCACCAACGCGCGCAATGACGAAGAAGCCAAGGCGCTGTTGGCGGCATTCAACTTCCCGTTCCGGCAGTGAGGGGCGACTAACCGTCCCTCATACGCGGAACCGCAAGGAGCTAGATTTATGGCGAAGAAGAGTTCGATCGAGAAGAACAACCGGCGCAAGCGGATGACGAAGCAATTCGCCGCCCGCCGCGCGAAGCTCAAGGCCGTCGCTTACGACAAGAACTTGCCGATGGAGGAACGTTTCGCCGCCACGCTCAAGCTCGCCGAATTGCCGCGCAACTCGTCCAAAACCCGCATTCACAATCGCTGCGAACTGACGGGCCGTCCGCATGCGTATTACCGCAAGCACCGTCTCAGCCGTATCGCGCTTCGCGATCTTGGTAACAAGGGCCTGATTCCAGGCCTTGTGAAGTCGAGCTGGTAAGGGGACCGAGATGGTAAACGATCCGATCGGCGATATGATCACCCGCATCCGCAATGCGCAGATGCGGACCAAGGCCAAGGTGTCGATGCCGGGCTCCAAGCAGCGCGAGCGCGTTGCCGAAGTGCTCAAAACCGAAGGCTATATCCGCGGCTATGCCGCCGTGGCGCATGCCAACGGCCGTAGCGAGCTTGAGATCGAGCTGAAGTATTTTGAAGGCGAACCGGTGATCCGCGAAATCGCCCGCGTCTCCAAGCCGGGCCGTCGCGTCTACGCCTCGGTCAAGGCGCTGCCGCGTATCAATAACGGTCTCGGTGTCGCCATCGTCTCGACGCCGAAGGGCGTGATGGCCGACCACGAAGCCCGCGACGCCAATGTCGGCGGCGAAATCCTCTGCACGGTGTTTTAATGTCACGTATCGGCAAAAAACCGGTTTCCATCCCGTCCGGCGTTACCGCCAACGTCGATGGCCAGACCGTCAAGGTGAAGGGGCCGAAAGGCGCCTTGCAGCTTGTCGTCCACGACGATGTCGTGGTCACCATGGACAAAGGCTCGGTCAAGGTCGATCCGCGCAACGACAGCAAGCGCGCGCGCTCGATGTGGGGCACCTACCGCACGCTGGTGTCGAACCTGGTGACCGGCGTGACCAAGGGCTTCGAAGAGAAGCTCGAGATCACCGGCGTCGGTTATCGCGCCGCGGTGCAGGGCAAGGCTCTGAACCTCCAGCTCGGTTTCTCGCACGATGTGAGCTTTCCGATCCCGGAAGGGATCACGATCGCGACGCCGAAGCCGACCGAGATCAACATTTCCGGCATTGACAAGAAAACGGTCGGGCAGGTCGCCGCGGAAATCCGCGGTTATCGTCCGCCGGAACCGTACAAGGGCAAGGGCGTGAAATACGCCGGTGAATACATCTTCCGCAAGGAAGGCAAGAAGAAGTAGAGGGCGAAAGCCATGTCGAGATTATCTGACCGGACCGCGCGGCGGACGGCAACGGTGCGACGCAAAGTCAAGCTTGCGGCGCGGGGACGGGCGCGGCTTTCCGTGTTCCGTTCGTCCCAGCACATTCATGTGCAGCTTATCGACGACGAGAAGGGCGTGACCATCGCGGCCGCCTCGTCGCTCGAAAAGTCGATGCGCGAAGGCAAGAAGACCGGCGCCAACATCGAGGCGGCCAAGGCGGTCGGCAAGCTGATCGCCGAGCGCGCCATCGAGAAGGGCGTCAAGGAAGTGGTGTTCGATCGCGGCGGCTATCTCTACCACGGGCGCATCAAGGCCCTGGCCGATGCCGCGCGCGAAGGCGGGCTTAGTTTTTAACGCATCGCGCATGCGCGCGTGCAACGGACAAGATCGAACGGATTGGTTTGAATATGGCACATGAACCCCGACGAGACCGCCCGCGTGGCCCCGGCCGCGAGGAGCGCGACAGCGAGTTCACCGACAAGCTGGTACACATCAACCGTGTGGCCAAGGTGGTGAAGGGCGGCAAGCGCTTCGGCTTCGCCGCGCTCGTCGTCGTCGGCGACCAGAAGGGCCGTGTCGGCTTCGGTCACGGCAAGGCGCGAGAAGTGCCGGAAGCCATCCGCAAGGCGACGGAAGCCGCCAAGCGCTCGTTGACCCGCGTCGCGCTGCGCGAAGGTCGCACGCTGCATCATGACGTGCTCGGCCGCCACGGCGCCGGCAAGGTGTTCCTGCGCGCGGCGCCTCCCGGCACCGGCATCATCGCCGGCGGCCCGATGCGCGCCGTGTTCGAGACACTCGGCATGCAGGACATCGTTGCCAAGTCGCTCGGCTCGTCGAATCCGTACAACGTCGTGCGCGCCACCTTCGACGCGCTCAAGCATCAGGACTCGCCGCGTTCGGTCGCGTCCCGTCGCAACGTCAAGGTCTCGACCTTGCAGGCGCGCCGCCGCGAAGGCGCCGACGAAGCGGCCGTGGCCGAGTAATCTGCGAAGACAAGGAATTGAGCGATGGCTACCGCGAACAAGACGATCAAGGTCGAGCAGTATGCAAGCCCGTTGCGCTGCCATCATGACCAGCGCGAGACGCTTGTCGGCCTCGGGCTGAACAAGATCGGCCGCGCCAAGGATCTGCCGGACACGCCGTCGACGCATGGCATGATCCGCAAGATCCGGCACCTGGTGCGCGTGGTTGAAGAGAAGAAGTAGAAGCAATTTCTTGTCATTGCCGGGCTTGTCCCGGCCATCCCGATCACAAGGCACAGGGGTGCCTTTCTAAGCGGGATGCCCGGCACAAGGCCGGGCATGACAGTGGAGAGGACGAGGACAATGAAACTCAACCAGATCGCCGACAATCCCGGCGCCCGCAAGAACCGCATGCGCATCGGCCGCGGCATCGGCTCCGGCATGGGCAAGACCGGCGGCCGCGGCGGCAAGGGTCAGACCGCGCGTTCGGGCGTGCGCATCAAGGGCTTCGAAGGCGGCCAGATGCCGCTGCATCGCCGCCTGCCGAAGCGCGGCTTCCGCAACACGTCGTTCGCGGTCAAGCTCAACGAGATCGGATTGGCCAAGGTGCAGGCGGCGATCGACGCCGGCAAGCTCGACATCAAGTCGGCGGTCGATGCCGAAGCGATGGTCAAGGCCGGGCTGATGCGGCGCGCCAAGGGCGGCGTCAAGCTGCTGGGCGGTGGCGAATTCAAGGCGAAGGTCGATTTCGCGGTGTTCGGCGCGTCGAAGTCGGCGCTTGAGGCGATCGAAAAGGCCGGCGGCTCAGTCAAGGTGCTCAAGCCGGTGGTCACGGAAGACGAAGAGCCGCGCGGCAAGAACAAGCGCATGGCGAACGCTGCCGCCAAAGGCGACAAGGGCGATAAGAGCGGCAAGGGCAAGAAAGCCGAGTAATTCGAGGCGCCTCAGGCGCGTTCCGGCGGAGCGCCGGGCGCGACAACAGGGCTCTCCGGGGCCCCTCGGGGCCTGACTACCGGTTCTTACGCCAGCGCCTATCTAGGGACTGGGGCGAGCCATACTTAAAACGCCGCGCCGCTCTATAAGCCGGCGTTCCGGGGAGCGGCGAAGACGGCGGCAGGAGCGGATCGATGGTTTCGGCGGCAGAACAATTAGCGGCCAATCTCAACTTCGGCGCTCTCGCCAAGGCTGACGAGCTTAAAAAGCGCATCTGGTTCACCGTCGGCGCGCTGCTGGTCTACCGCCTCGGCACCTACATCCCGCTGCCCGGCATCGACCCGGCGGCCTGGGAGCAGATATTCAATACCCAGTCCGGCGGCATCCTCGGCATGTTCAACATGTTCTCCGGGGGCGGCATTCACCGGATGGCGATCTTCGCGCTCAACATCATGCCTTACATCTCGGCCTCGATCA
>JBEPUC010000092.1:0-4750 GCA_041691675.1 Hyphomicrobiales bacterium
CGTTCGAAGAACGGCGTTCTTTTAGAACGCCTATGTCCCGGTGATCCCGCTTAGGGACGCACCGTGCTCACCTAAGCGGGATGGCCGGGACAAGCCCGGCCATGACAAGCGTTGATCGCTCGTCATTCCGGGTGAAGCGCAGCGCAATCCGGGAAATGACCGGCCCGCTGCCCCGGGTTTCGCTGCGCTCCACCCGGGCTACTTGCTACTTGCTTATGCTGGATTCCGGAATAACGGACAAAAAAATGGCCGGGCGTTTGCCCGGCCATTTGCATTCAATTTGAAGCGAACCTTACGCCTGCGAGATGAACTTGGTGTTCATATACGCCTGCAAGCCTTCGATGCCGCCTTCCGAGCCGTAGCCCGATTCCTTGATGCCGCCGAACGGCGTTTCCGGCGTCGAGATGGCGACGCTATTGACGCCGACCATGCCCGACTGGATGGCATCGCCGATCGCCTGCGCCTGAGCGGCCGAAGTCGTGAAGGCGTAAGCCGCCAGACCGAACGGCAGCGAGTTGGCGCGCTCGACCACTTCATCGAACGTCTTGAACGGCACGATCGGCGCCACCGGGCCGAACGGCTCCTCGGTCATGATCTTGGCATCGTCCGGCACATCGGTGATCACGGTCGGCTCGAAGAAGAAGCCCTGATTGCCGTGCCGGTTGCCGCCGGTCTGGATCTTGCCGCCGCGCGCCTTGGCGTCGTTGACGAACGACTCCATGGCATCGAGACGGCGCGGATTGGCCAGCGGCCCGAGCGTCGTCGTCTTTTCCATGCCATCGCCGAGCTTGAGGCCCTTGGCGTATTCGGTGAAGCGGGCGACGAATTTGTTGTAGCCCTTCTCCTGCACATAAAAGCGCGTCGGCGAGATGCAAACCTGACCGGCATTGCGATACTTGAAGGCGGCGATGGTGTCGGCGGCTTTTTCCGGATCGGCATCGTCGAACACCACCACCGGCGAGTGCCCGCCCAATTCCATGGTGGCGCGCTTCATGCCTTTGGCGGCCAATCCCGCGAGATGCTTGCCGACCGGAATCGAGCCGGTGAAGGAAATCTTGCGTACGATGTCGGACGGCACCAGATGCTCGGACACTTCCGCCGGCACGCCGAACACCAGGTTCAAGACGCCCGCCGGCAGACCGGCATCGACGAAGCACTTGACCAGTTCGACGCAACCGGCCGGCGTTTCTTCCGATGCCTTGATGATCAGCGAGCAACCGGCAGCAAGCGCGCCGGCGACCTTGCGCACCGGCGTGAGCGTCGGGAAATTCCACGGCGTGAACGCAGCAACCACGCCGACCGGCTCCTGCACGACGATCTGACGCACGCCCTTGGCGCGGCCCGGCACGATGCGGCCATACGAACGGCGGCCTTCCTCGGCATACCAGTCGATGATGTCGGCGGAGGTCAGCACTTCCGCGCGCGATTCGGCGAAGGACTTGCCCTGCTCCATGGTCTGCGATGTCGCGACCTTCTCTGCGCGCTCGCGCAACAGATCGGCGGCCTTGCGCATGATCTTGGCGCGGTCATAGGCCGATGTATTTTTCCAGACCTGGAAACCTTTTTGCGCGGCAGCAAGCGCCTCGTCGAGATCCGCCTTGCTGGCGTGCGGCAGATGACCCAGCACCTTGCCGGTCGCCGGATTGATCACGTCCTCGCCCTTGCGGCCTTTGCCGTCGAGCCATTTGCCGTCGATATAAAGCTTGAGTTCGGAATACATATCGTTCCTCGCTGGACCAGGATTTTCGTTGACGGTGGATTAGCACTTTCGGACAGGGGCGGCCAGCCGCCCGCCTTAGCTGCCGGTAAACACCGGCTTGCGCTTTTCCATGAAAGCCTTGCGGCCTTCGATGAAATCGCTCGAGGCAAAGCACGCCTGCACCATCTCCTCGCACTTGACGAGATCGCGCTCGCTTTCATTGGCGAGAACCTGACCGACAATGAACTTGACCGAGTCAACGCTCAACGGCGCATTACCGGCGATCGTCGTCGCATAATCGTTGACGTAGGATTCCAGTTCGCCGTCCGGCAACACGCGATTGACGAGGCCCATCATCTGCGCCTCCTGCGCGGTGAACTGGCGCGCGGTGTAGAAGATTTCCTTGGCGAAAGATGGCCCGACCACGTCGATCAGTTTCTTCATGCCGGAATAGCGATAGCCGATGGAAAGCTTGGCCGCCGGCACCGCGAACTTCGACCCTTCGGTGCAGATGCGCAGATCGCAGCTCAGCGCCAAGCCGACGCCGCCGCCGATGCAATAGCCGCGGATCATCGCGATGGTCGGCTTGGGAAAATTGTAGAAGGCGCCATAGGCGCGATCGACCGCTTCGTTGTATCGATCCGACGTTTCCTTGCCGGTGCGCTCCTTCTCGAACTTGGAAATATCGGCGCCCGAGACGAATGCCTTACCGCCGGCGCCCGAGACGACCACGACGCGGATATTCTTGTCGTTCTTGAATTCGTCGAGGAACCCTTCGGCGGCCTCCCACATGTCGAGCGACACCGCGTTATGGCGCTCCGGATTGTTGAAAGTCAGATAGCCGACCTGCCCCTCTTTGCGGGACAGCATTTTGTCGGTCTTTACGGGTGCGTTCATGTGCAGTCTCCATTTCTTGTCATGCTCGGCCTTGTGCCGGGCATCCCGCTTAGGGACGCAATGCCTTGCTAAGCGGGATGGCCGGGACATAGGCGAACGAAGCGACGCCGTCCTTTGGACGGGCTATGCCCGGCCATGACAACGGTTAATCTTAAACGGCCTTTGCCTCATGCAATGCCGCGATCTCGCCATCGGCGAAACCGAATTCCTTGAGTACCTCGTCGGTGTGCTCGCCCTGCTTCGGCGGCGTTCTGACAATCTTGCTCGGCGTGCGCGACAACGCAAAGGGCTGACCGACGAAGGTCTGCGTCTCGCCATTCGGCTTCTTGGCATCCTGGGCAATGCCGAGATGCTTGACCTGCGGATCGGCGAAGACCTGATCGATATTATAGATCGGCCCTGACGGCACGCCGGCTTTCTCGAACAGATCGATCCATTCGGCGCTGGTTTTGTCGATGGTCTTTGCTTCAAGCGCGGCATTGACCGCCTTGCGGTTTTTCGAGCGCAGGCTGTTGGTCTTGAAATCAGGATTGTCGAGAAGCTCGGGCGCGCCGACCGACTGGCACAGACGTTCCCAGATCACCTGACCGGCGGCGGCGATGTTGATGTAGCCGTCGGCGGTCTTGAACACGCCGGTCGGGATCGTGGTCGGATGATCGTTGCCGGCCTGCTTGGCGACCTCCTGCATTTGCAGCCAGCGCGCGGCCTGGAAGTCGAGCATGAAAATCTGCGCCTGCAACAGCGACGTGTTGACCCACTGGCCCTCGCCGGAGACTTCGCGTTCCAGCAGCGCCGTCTGGATGCCGAGCGCGGCGAACAGACCGGCGCACAAATCGGCCACCGGAATGCCGACCCGCACCGGCCCCTGGCCCGGCAGGCCGGTGATCGACATCAGCCCGCCCATCCCTTGCGCGATCTGATCGAAGCCCGGCCGGTCGCGATACGGGCCGTCCTGTCCGAAACCGGAAATGCTGGCGAGAATGATGCGCTTGTTGATCTTGCGCAGCGCCTCGTAATTGATGCCGAGACGATCTTTGACGTCGGGGCGGAAATTCTCGACCACCACATCGGCCTTCTCGACCATACGCTGGAAGGCCGCAAGTCCCTGCTTCGATTTCAGGTCGAGCGTGATGCTGCGCTTGTTGCGATGCAGGTTCTGGAAATCGGCATTCTCGCGCGGACCGCCGGGCCCTTCGCCCTTTTCCAGATGCGGCGGCGTCTCGATCTTGATGACGTTGGCGCCCCAGTCGGCGAGCTGGCGCACGCAGGTCGGCCCGGAGCGGACCCGCGTCAGGTCGAGGATGGTAAAACGGGAAAGGGCTTGCGAAGCCTTTGGAACTGAAGGCTTGGTCACTGTCATTCGCGCGGCTCCGGCTGGCTCTTAAATCGTCGCGGGGGACCATCCCCGATCTATTCCGGCTTGTCCAATGCGCCGGAAGTGGGCCTGAGGCCCATTTTATTCACCAAATCGCGCAATAATAGCCGCCGCCGCCTTGAAAAGACCACCGAGGCCTGTCATATGACCGGTGCGAATGAACGACCCATTTTGGGTTTTGCGGGCTGCGTGCACGAAATTCAATTACACGAAATTCGCCCCGCCCATTCGATTTTCTCAAACTGAAGACAGCCCTGGCAACGCGGGATGTCAAACACCGCGATACCGCCGGTCGCAAACGCGATCCGGTCGTTTTGCCATATAGAAAGATACCTTTTGACTTCATTTAACGACTTCGGCCTCGCTGAGCCGATCCTTCGCGCCCTCGTCGAAGAGAACTACGTCACCCCGACCCCGATCCAGGCCCAGACCGTTCCGATCGTCCTCACCGGCCGCGATGTCATCGGCATCGCCCAGACCGGCACCGGCAAGACCGCCGCTTTCGCGCTGCCGATCCTCAACCATCTCTACACCAAGCGCATGCGGCCCGAGCGCAAATCGTGCCGCGTGCTGGTGCTGTCGCCGACCCGCGAACTGTCCGGCCAGATCGCCGATAGCTTCCGCGCCTATGGACGGCACATGCGCCCGCTGGCGGTCGAACTCGCCATCGGCGGCGTTCCAATCAACCGGCAGATCCGCGGCCTCGCCCACGGCGTCGAGGTTCTGGTGGCGACACCGGGCCGCCTGCTCGATCTCGTGCATCAGCGCGCCATCACGCT
>JBEPUC010000093.1:0-4322 GCA_041691675.1 Hyphomicrobiales bacterium
ATCGAGAACCTGATCGAGATCACGCTGCTCGCCAACAAGATGGGCGTGCCGCGCCATGCCTTCCTCGCCTTCATGAACAATGGCGTCATGGGCTCGATGTTCACCCGGTATAAATCGCCGGCGCTGGTCAATCTCGACTTCACGACGACGTTCACGCCGGAACTGTTGCGCAAGGACCTTGACCTCGGCCTCGAACTCGGCCGCGAATTCGACGTGCCGATGCCGGTGACGGCAGCGACCCGCGAAGTGCTGCAGGGTCATTTCGGCGCGGCGACGCTCCAGAAGAATCCGGAGGAGTACCTTCAGAAGGATTTCGCCGCGCTGATCGAGACCATGGCGCTGGCGGCGGGCATGAAGGTCGAACCGGAAAACGTGAAGACGCCGACCGGGCTGGAATAGGCAAAAAAAGGGCCCCATTGCTGGGGCCCTTGTGCAAAAGGTGGAGGATTCATGCCACCGTTAAAAACCCAAGGAGGGGAACGGCGGCTGCGCACGGTCTCAGTGAAGCCTTTACGGGCGTCAGGCTCAAGTAAAGAGACCGTATATTAATGCGAGCCTTTGCATTGCGTCCGGGTGACGGCTGAAATAGCCAAAACGGGGAAACGGGAGACGCGCCATGGCCTATAAGCTCTATAACGCGCCGCAATCGACTTGCAGCCAGCGCGTGCGTTTCGTGCTCAATGCCAAGAAGCTGCCGTTCGAGGAGGTCAAGCTCAACCTGCTGGAGGGCGACCAGCTCAAGCCCGATTACCTCAAGCTCAATCCCAATGGCGTCGTGCCGACGCTCGACCATGACGGTGCGGTCGTTACCGACTCGACCGTCATCACCGAATATCTCGACGAGGTGTCTCCGGCGGCCTCCTTCACGCCGGAAAATCCGGTGCTTCGCGCCCGCATGCGCGCGCTGATGCATTACATGGATGAGATGCCGGCGCCGGCGGTGCGCGTGCCGACCTTCAATCTCGCGTTCCTGCCCAAATTTCAGGCCATGAGCCGCGAGGAATTCATCGCCATGGCCGAGAGCAAGCCGCTGCGCAAGGAGTTCATGCTGGTTATGGGGCAGACCGGCTTTCCCAAGGCCGAGATGGATGCCGCGCTGGCGCGCCTGCGCCGCTCCTATGAACGCATGGATCGGGAGATCGAGGCGAGCGGCGGGCCGTGGCTGCTCGGCAAGGAGATCAGCCTTGCCGATGTCGCGGCGATGCCGGCGCTGGTGCGCATGGACGATCTGAATTACGGCGACTGGCAGGATCTGCCCCGCGTCGTCACCTGGTTCGACAACATCCGCAGCGCGCCGGCCTTCGTTCCCACTTATTATTCAGGCTCGCTGTTGACCGAACGCTTTCCGCATTTGCGCGAGACGCTCGCCGCGCGCGCCTAAGTCCGCGAGCCCGAGGGGCAAAGCGCGGCTTGTGATTTGGCGCGCAGGTCGTATCTGTACACGGGTGGCGCTTTCCTCGTAGACGCGGAGCCCTCGGCCCATGAATCCGATCACCGCCTTTATCGTTCTTATTCTGGCGGCCGTTGCTGGCCTCCTGTTCGTTGCTCATGTGCCGATCGCCGCCGCCATCGCCGGGGCGGTCGCGCTCTACACCGCCTTCTCGCTCAAGATGGCGAACAACTGGGAACGCTTCGTCATTCTGCGCGCGGGTAAACTGTCCGGCGCCAAGGGCCCCGGCCTGTTCATGATGATCCCGATCTTCGATGCCGTCGCCGCCGTCATCGACGAGCGCATCCAGACCACGCAGTTCAATGCCGAATCGGCGCTGACCCGCGACACCGTGCCGGTCAATGTCGATGCCATCGTGTTCTGGCATGTCCATGATGCGCAGGCCGCCGCGCTCAACATCACCGATTACAAACAGGCGGTCGATCGCGTCGCGCAAACCTCGTTGCGCGAGATGATCGGCTCGTCGATGCTGTCGCAGTTATTGTCCGACCGCAAGGAAGCCGACGAGACTTTGCGTACCGAGATTGCACGCAAGACCAAAGACTGGGGCATCTCCGTCAATTCGGTCGAGATTCGCGACGTCGCGATACCCGTCGCGTTGCAGGACGCGATGTCGCGTCAGGCACAGGCCGAACGCGAGAAGCAGGCCCGTGTCATCCTCGGTTCGGCCGAAGCCGAGATCGCGCAGAAATTCGTCGATGCCGCGCGCACTTACGGTAGCGATCCGGCGGCGCTGCATTTGCGCGCCATGAACATCATCTACGAAACGACCAAGGAGCGCGGCGCCACCATCCTCATTCCGACGACGATGGTCGATTCGATGAGCGTGGCGCTGCCGGCGGCCATGAGCGCAGCGGGTATGAGCGCGGCGGCCAAGGAGGTCGGAAAATAAATACGCCGGCCAGGACATCGTCCCGGCCGGCGAAATAAGGTTTCTAAATTTGCTTACTTGGTCGTGCCGACTTTGGGTAGTTCGACCTTGATGGTCTTGCTGCCGCTGCCGCCGCCGCCAAGATTGCCGGTCGCGAACAACAGCCCGCCACCCACCACGATCACGATGAGGGCGCCGATCAGAACGCCCAGCACGCCCACCCCGCCGCTGCCACCTTCAGCCATAGTAAATATCCTCCATGTAAACTTCCTGACTCAAGTTCCGGCCGTCATATTTGTTCCAATGGATGCCGAGACCTAAGGGGGCAATGAAAAAGGCGCGCAAAAGCGCGCCTTTTTGCATATCCAGGCGGTGACGACCTCTCCCCGCAAGCGGGGAGAGGTCAAACCCTCAATACCTGTTCGCGATCGGCAGTTCCTCGGCCGGGAACAGCGAGATCACTTGGCAGCCCTTGTCGGTGACCACGACTTCTTCCTCGATGCGCGCGCCCGAGTAACCGTCCGTCGCCGGGCAATAAGTCTCGATTGCGAAGACCATGCCTTCCTTGATCTCGGTCGGGTGATCCATCGAGATCACGCGGGAGATGATCGGCCGCTCGTGCAGCGCCAGGCCGAGGCCGTGTGCGAATTGCAGGCCGAAGCACGACAGTTCATCGGGGAAACCGAACTCGCCGGCCTTCGGGAAGGCCTCTGCGATGTGCGCGGTCGAGGCGCCCGGCTTGATGCGCGCCATCGCATTGTCGAGCCATTCGCGGCACAGCTTGTAGGCGTCGTGCTGCGACGGCGTGGCGCGGCCGACGTTGAAGGTCCGGTAGTAGCAGGTCCGGTAGCCCATGAAGGCCTGGAGGATGTCGAAGAAGCACTGGTCGCCGGGCCGGATCAGCCGGTCGGTGAAATTGTGCGGATGCGGATTGCAGCGCTCGCCGGACACGGCGTTGACCGCCTCGACGTCGTCGGAGCCATGCCGGTAGAGAAACTCGTTGACCATGGCGACGATGTCGTTCTCGCGCACGCCGGGTTTGAGCTCCGTGTTGACCATGTGATAGGCGCCATCGACCATCGCGGCGGCGTGGTTCAGCAATGCGATCTCGTCCTGCGATTTGATCTCGCGGGCCTCGAGCATGATCTGCTGGCCGTCCTCGACCTTGATGCCGGCCTTCTGCAATTCAAACATCATCGGCGGTTCGATGATATCGACGCCGATCGGCATGTCGGCGACGCCGGCCTCGCGCAGCATCGAGGCGATTTCCTCGGCATGCTTTTTCATCAGGCCGAAGGCGGGGGCGACGGTGCCGCGCAAGCCGATCAGGCCGGCCTTGCAGTTTTCCGGCGCCAGCCATGGCGCATAGAGCTTGTGATGCACGGCGGCGGAGCCGAAGTCCCACAGGATCGGTTCGCCGGTGCGCGTCAACAGCGCCCAGCGCGCGAGCTTGTCGCGCTCCCACTCACCGATCTTGGTCGAGGTCAGGTAGCGGATGTTGTTGACGTCGAACACCAGCAGCGCGCCGAGCTCGGAATTCTCCAGCGCCTGCTTGGCGCGGCCGAGGCGGTAGCGGTGCAGGCGGCGGAAGTCGACGCGCTCTTCGAAGTCGACGCCCATGATGCCGAGCGAGGGCAGCGCGCGGCCCCAGTTATGGCGCGGGTTGATGTCCTCGGCGCTGATCTGACGGACGGATTGGTCCATGGATCTCTCCTCAATGTTTATTGCTTGCCGGCGTGTTTGCGGCGCGGGCCGAATGGCTTTGGGCATTATATCGCTTCGCGGCGGCAATAACATGCGGCCGCGTCGCGGTCACGGGCGATTTGGTTGCGGGCTTGCAACGCCCGCAGCGCGGGCCATCGTGGGCAGCGACCCCGTGAAAAGTCCCGTGACGGGGCAAATTATCTCCTGACAATAATCCTATTATTGACTAAATACATACGGCTTGGTTCGGCCGGGGGCGTCGTCGCGAGACGTTCCGACGATGGAACCAGGCGCGGC
>JBEPUC010000094.1:0-3290 GCA_041691675.1 Hyphomicrobiales bacterium
GCTTTATTCCGTCCCCTCCTCCGGCATCGATCCGTGAGCCGTTCAGCGGAAACTGGATATGGAGCGTGTGTTCATTGCCGACTCGAATGAGTTCACCCGCGGGCCGAAACCGCCGCAAGGGGAGCGGGAGTTTTGCATTGCTGGCCATCAACGTTCCTCGCGGGGCTTTTGGCAGCGACGCCAGCAACTTGCCGGTGCGAGCGAAAGCGTCGAACAAAACCGGCGCGGCTGCGACACGCCCGATAAGACCGGGCACCGGCGCGCCGTCAGGGCGTCCGACCCAGACGCCGATCGTCATGCGGCCGTCGAAGCCGACGGACCACGCATCGCGATAGCCGTAGCTGGTGCCGGTCTTGAAAGCGATGCGGTTCCGAACCGCGTTTTCCGGCGGCGGCGTTCCCAACAGAACGTTACCGACCTGCCATGCCGCGACCGGATCCAGCAGCCGCAAAGGCTCCCGGACGGGGCCATCGCGCTCGATTTCACGCAAGGGTGTCACGCTGCCCAGTCTGGGAATACCGGAGTAGGCCTGCACCAGATCATGCAGCGTCACCCCGACCCCGCCGAGACCCATCGCCAGACCGGGAACTTCGTCCTTCGGCAGGACCAGGTCAGTGCCGGCCTGTTTCAGCCGCGACGACAACCGGCTGGCGCCGACGCGGTCGAGCAGTTCGATCGCAGGAACATTGAGCGACAATTGCAAGGCGCGGCGCACCGGGACCGTGCCCTGGAAGGTCATGTCAAAGTTTTCCGGCGCGTAGCTGCCGAACCGGACCGGGCGGTCGTCAATCAGGCTGTCCGGATGAACGAACCCGTCTTCGAACGCCAGCCCATAGATAAAAGGCTTCAGCGTCGATCCCGGCGAGCGCACAGCCCGCGTCATATCCACCTGCCCGGCGCGTCGCTCGTTGAAATAATCTGCGGATCCGATATGGGCCAGCACGTCGCCGGTGGCGTTGTCGACTGCGATGATGCCGATCGAAATGTCTGGCCCGAGCGCCGCCGCGCGGTCGCGCGCCAGCGCTTCGAACGTTCGCTGCAATCCGGACTCGAGCGTGAGTTTAATGACGCTGGAATCCTTGACTGTCGTCAGCGCCTGATTCGCCGAATGTGGCGCCAGCATCGGGAACGGTTTGCGCATACGCAGGACGGGCACTGTCTTGGCCTGCCCAGCGTCTTCCGTCGAGATGCGCTGTTCCTCGACCATGCGGGTCAGTACGCGATCGCGCGCCGCTCGCGCCGCGGCGGGGTGGCGATCAAGACGCCGGTGCTCCGGCGACTGCGGCAAGGCAACAAGTAGCGCCGACTCCGCGAGCGACAACCGCTTCGGTTCCTTGCCGAAATAAGCAATGGATGCCGCGCGAATGCCTTCGAGATTGCCGCCGAACGGCGCGAGCGTCAGATACAGGTTGAGGATTTCATCCTTGGAGAGTTCCTGCTCGAGCTGGAACGCGCGCACCACCTGATGAAGTTTTGCGTAGATCGAGCGCCGTTGGCGCGGTTCGATCAGGCGGGCAAGCTGCATGGTGATGGTTGATCCGCCCGAGACGATGTGGCCGCGCGTCAAGAGTTGCAGCGCTGCGCGGCCGAGCGCAAGCGGATCGACGCCCGTATGCGAATAGAAGCGCTGATCTTCGTAACCTAGCAACAGGTTGAGATATCCGGGATCGACATCGGCTCTGGCATCGACCGGCAATCGCCAGCGGCCGTCGGCCATGGCGAAGGCGCGTAGCAATTTGCCGTTGCGATCGACCACTGTCGTCGAAACCTCGCGCGCCTTGGCCAGCGGCACGGGGCCCAGCGAAATCACCCAGCCAATGATCATGCCTGCGGTGAGTAAAGCAGCAACCGCGACAATTGCCGCCGCCAGCTTCATCCGCCGCCAGCGGCGCGGCGGTATCGTCGTGGCTATGGTGTCGGACGCCGTCATTTCGCGGGACGCACCTCAACGCTTCCTGTGGCGCTGCGACCGTAGCGCGAGGGATTGTACATGTCCTCCACATAAGCCTGCGGCAAAACGTACTTGCCCGGAGATACTGCGCGCACGACGTAGGCGACGGTGAACACAGCCTTGTCGTTGGCAGCGCGATCGATGGCCGCGGTGAACCGATCGTCGCGGAATTCCGTGTTGACCGGCTCCTGGCCGTCCTCGATCCAGTCGAGCGTTCCGGTGTCGCCCGACGAGACCAAATGCGGATTGTCGATTTCGAAACCTGCGGGAAGATAATCCGCCACCATGATGTGACCGTATTCCGGCTTGGCCTCGGTAACCTTGAGAACGACTGCGAACCGATCATTCTGCCTGGCCTGCGCCGGGTCCGCCGGCGTTCCGTCGAGCGTGAAATAGTTTCGCTCGATCTTGAAGCCATTCGAGGCAGCAGGCTCCGGAGTAACCGGCGCGCCGGTCACGGAAATCACCGCCTGCACCGGGGCATCGCCAGTGTTGGTGATCTTGATCGGCTTGCCAGCCATCTGCGTTGCCTTGTAGCTCCGATAGAGCGCGGTCTTGACCGGCGCGCCATCGACATCGAGCGTCATGGTTTCCTTGGCCAGCGCTCGCGCCGCCAGAACCAGCCATGCATTCTCCTGCGTCGAGGTATAAGGCGTCAGCCCCCGCGCCGCTTCGACACGCTGAACCGCCTGCGTCACCGTCGCTCGCGGCGCGTTGCCTTCGCTGGCCAGCGATACCAGCGCCGCGGCGTCACGCAAGGCCGAGCCATAATCGACCCGGCCGAATTCGATGACCGGTTTTGGCGCCAGACTTTCAGCCGCTGCGGCATAGACACGTTCTGCGCGCGTCCGGTCGCCAACCAGCGCGAGCGCCGCCGCCAGTTGCGCCTTTGCGATCGGTGTCGCCAGATTGTTCAACTTGGTGTCGGCGAGATAGCGCAGGTCGCCGATCGGCGCAGCCCCGTTCTTGGCGAGAACGTAAAGGCCGTAAGCCAGATCGCGGCCGCCATCCTTTTCCGGCTCGGCTGCATTGACAACGGAATTGCGGACGCGATCGAGCGCGCTCTTGAACAGGGGATCGGGGACCGCAAACCCCTTTTCGCGGGCGCGGGTCAGGAAGTCGGTGACGTAGGCGTCGAGCCACGCGTCGTCGCCACCAGATGACCACAAGCCGAACGAGCCGTTCGAACCTTGCCGCGCCAGCAGACGATCGATCGAACTCTTGATACGGTCATCGACGCCGGTATCCATTGCGAGGTGTGCGCCGGCCGCGAGATCGTTGACATAGAGCAGCGGCATCGCCCGGCTGGTGATCTGTTCGGAGCAACCAAAGGGATAAC
>JBEPUC010000095.1:0-3257 GCA_041691675.1 Hyphomicrobiales bacterium
CGTGAATATCGTCGTGCCATTCGCCGGCGGATATCGCAAAGCCGTACTTCGCCACTGTTTCGCCGGAGCGTTGGAGTCCGTCGCGCAATTTCGGCCAGCGATGTCTGTAGTGCTCGCGCATCGCGCGCAGCAATTCGTCGCGCTCGTCCGCGGGCAACGCCCAGAAATAAGCGCGTCCCATCGCCGTGGTCGCGATCGGCACGCGGGAGCCGACGTCGAGCTGCACACCGACGGTGTGCTCGCTGCGGCTCTGCCCGAAATAGATCATGCTGGTCCGGTCGCGGGCACCGATCGCGCAGGCGCCGCCGGTCTGCCGCATCAATTCATTGCGATAGGGTTCCGAAATGTGCCGGACGCCGAGATTGGCGAGTGCGACATATCCCAGCGCCATGGCCGATGGCGCGAGCTGATACTTCTCGAATTTCGGAACCGGTGCCAGATAACCGAGCTTGGTCAACGTATAGGTCAGCCGCGACACCGTCGGTTTCGGCAGCCCGGTGCGTGCGGCGATTTCCTGATTGCCAAGCAGTCCGTCATTGGGATGAAATGCGCGCAGCACATCGAGGCCGCGGGAGAGCGCGACGACAAAGCTGCGGTCGGTCGCGGCTTTTCTGGCTGGGCGTTTCATTTCCTGCTGCGGTCGTTGTGTTCTCGTTGACAAAAGACGTGCTTCTAAATAACCCTGCCTGTCAAGATGTGAAATTAAATTCCGCTGTGCGAAATTAGCTTCGGGACATTTCAGGGAGAGCGCCGTGAGCGAAGCGGTCAAACTTGAGCGTCACGATGAGATCGCCGTCGTCACGGTCGACAATCCCCCGGTCAACGCGCTGAGCGCGGCAGTTCGTCGCGGCATCCAGGACTGCGTGCAAAAGGCGATCGCCGATCCCGCGGTGAAGGCGATCGTGCTGACCTGCGCGGGCCGTACCTTCATGGCAGGTGCCGACATCACCGAGTTCGGCAAGCCGCCGCAGCCGCCGACGCTGGCCGAGGTGATTTCCGGGATCGAGAATTCCTCGAAGCCGACCATCGCCGCGATCCACGGCACGGCGCTCGGCGGCGGTCTCGAGGTCGCGCTGGGATGCCACTTCCGTGTTGCGGTCAAGGAGGCCAAGCTCGGTCTCCCCGAAGTAAAGCTGGGGCTGCTGCCCGGGGCCGGCGGCACTCAACGCCTGCCCCGTGCGGTGGGTCCCGAACTCGCGGTCAAGATGATCGTCGGCGGCGATCCGATCGGCGCGGTGGACGCGCTGAAGCAGGGCCTGATCGACGAGATCGTCGAAGGGCCCGCGGCCGGCGGCGAAGCCTTTGCACGCAGGGTGCTGGCGGAGAAGCGTCCGCTGCGCAGGCTGCGCGACGACGACAGCAAGCTCGAGGCGGCGAAGGGTGATCGTTCGATCTTCACCAATGCAGTCGCAGCGATGACCAAGCGCGCGCGCGGCCTCGAAGCGCCGTTCGCGGCGGCTGACGCGGTCGGTGCGGCGATCGACCTGCCGTTCGACGAAGGTCTCAAGAAGGAGCGTGAGAGTTTCCTCAAGCTGATGAACGGCGACCAGTCCAGGGCGCAGCGTTATGCGTTCTTCGCGGAGCGCGAGGCGGCTAAGGTCGCCGGCGTGCCCGAGGGCATCAGGCCGCGGAACGTCGCGCGCGTCGCCATCATCGGCGCCGGAACCATGGGCGGCGGCATCGCCATGTCGTTCGCCAATGCGGGCATTCCCGTCACGCTGATCGAGACCGACGAGGAACAGCTCAAGCGCGGCATGGGCGTGATGCAGAAGAACTACGAGGCGACCGCAGCGCGCGGCGGCATTCCGGCCGATGCGCCCGCCAAGCGCATGGGTCTCATCACCGGCGCCGTCGGCCTCGAAAACGTTGGGGATGCCGACCTCATCATCGAAGCGGTGTTCGAGACCATGGCGGTCAAGAAGGAAGTCTTCACGAAGCTGGATCAGTTCGCTAAGCCCGGCGCCGTGCTGGCATCCAACACGTCGTATCTCGACATCAACGAGATCGCGTCCGTCACTACGCGTCCGCAGGACGTGCTCGGCATGCACTTCTTCTCGCCGGCCAACGTCATGAAGCTGTGCGAGATCGTTCGTGGTGCAAAGACCGCGCCCGACCTACTGATGACCGCGGTATCAATCGCCAGGAAGATCGCCAAGGTGCCGGTCGTCGTCGGCGTCTGCGACGGTTTCGTCGGCAACCGCATGCTGGCGGCCCGCAGCAGGCAGTCGGAAAAATTCCTGTTCGAGGGCGCGCTTCCGCAACAGGTCGATGCCGTCGTCACCCGGTTCGGCCTGCCAATGGGCCCGTTCGCGATGGGCGATCTCGCCGGCCTCGACATCGGCTGGCGCTCGCGCAAGGATCGCGGTGTCAAGTCGGAGATCGCCGACGCACTCTGCGAAGCGGGACGGTTCGGTCAGAAGACCGGCAAGGGCTACTACAGATATGAGGCCGGTTCGCGTGCGCCGCTGCCCGATCCCGATGTCGAGACGCTGATCGTCGATACCTGCACGCGGCTTGGCCTGAAGCGGCGCGAGATCAGCGATGACGAGATTCTGGAACGCATGGTCTATCCGATGATCAACGAGGGTGCGCGCATTCTGGAGGAGGGTATCGCGGCGGGTCCGAGCGACATCGACGTAGTCTGGCTCTACGGTTACGGTTGGCCGGTCTATCGCGGCGGCCCGCTGTTCTATGCCGATCAAGTCGGGCTGAAGCACGTCGCCGATCGCCTGTCGTATTATGCCAAGGAGACCGACGATCCGTCGCTTGAGCCCGCGCCGCTGTTGAAGCGCCTCGCCGCCGAAGGCAAGACCTTTGCGTCGCTGGCAACGGCCAAGAAGGCGGCGTGACCATCGCGGCTTTCATGCGCCCTGGCTATGGCCGCGGCGCGGCAGGGCTGTTTCTTCGGTTCGCGCCGCCGACGTCGCAATCCGTACGGAGACTCGCAACAGGAGGTCGCTGATGACCGAAGCCGTTATTGTTTCCACCGCTCGCACCCCGATCGGCAAGGCCTATCGCGGCGCGCTCAACGCCACCGAAGGGGCGACGCTGTTCGGCCATGCGATTGGCGAGGCCGTTGCGCGCGCCAGGGTCGATCCGAAGGAGATCGAGGATGTGGTGATGGGCGCGGCCATGCAGCAGGGCGCGACCGGCGGCAACATTGCCCGCAAGGCGCTGCTTCGCGCGGGGCTTCCCGTGACCGTGGCCGGTACCACCATCGACCGCCAGTGCGCCTCGGGCCTTCAGGCGATCGCGCT
>JBEPUC010000096.1:0-2456 GCA_041691675.1 Hyphomicrobiales bacterium
ATAGGTGCTAATTGTGCGGGGCCTGCACCGCGCCTCACAATGCTTCAGGTACATTGCAATGGCTTCTTGGAGGGACACAGAGCGGGTGAGGTCAGGCGGCTCCAATAGGGCCGTTTTTGCCGCAATCCGGGCCTCTCTAAGGCTCACGTCGGGATACCTGGCAAGGGTAACGTACCGACGGTGTCCTCCCGTCACGACAATCCACGACTTGGCGCCCGCGTAGCTGATGCGCATACCGAAGCCGGGAAGAGCGCGGTCAAAGTAAACCTTCTGGCCGGTGGCTGGCGGCTTCAAAGCACGCACGCTCATGTCCGTCAGATTTATCCTAGCCACTTTTAAGCCTCTTCAATCTCGCGTGGTGGAGTGTTGCGCGATGAGGCTCATATACCAAAGTTATGCCTGCAAATAAAGGCTAACTTGCACAGTTACGTTTGAGATGTGGCGAGATGTCTAGCCTAAAATTCCGTAGTAGGTGCCGTTGATCTCGATCGAGGTCAGTTGTGAGGCGGCGTATTCGAGTTCCTTCGCTTGCGTCAGCTTGTCCGGGTAAAAAACGCCGCGCCACGGC
Source organism: Hyphomicrobiales bacterium (assembly GCA_041691675.1). Lineage (GTDB taxonomy): Bacteria > Pseudomonadota > Alphaproteobacteria > Rhizobiales > Xanthobacteraceae > Pseudolabrys. Next base: position 569 of record JBEPUC010000096.1, read on the forward strand.
GCGAAGGTCCAGCCGCCGACGCCGATGTAGATCTTGCCTGCCTCGCCTGCCATGCGACGTACCCCTTGCGGATGTTGCAGCCGTATCTATGTCAATAGTAACGGCGATGTTGAAGTCCCCGCTCCATCGCCGGGACGACCACGGGATAACTCGGCTGCGCCGGATGTACGCGCGCCATGTTGTTCGTGGTCGTTGGCATTTTGGGCCTGATTTTCATACATTTTCGGCTTTTGGATGATTTTCCGGCTCGATCGCATGATTTGGCTGCCTTGACGCGGGTCGCCTTGGCATCGGCGACCGCCACGGATATATGCTGGCGCCATGAATGAAGCCATGAGACCGGGGCCGGTCGACTTATCAATCAGAATGCCGCGTCAACTTTCAGTCGTCGTGCCGACCTTCAACGAGCGCGACAACATCGTTGCGCTGTATCAGAAGCTGGACGCCGCGCTGACGGGAATCGCGTGGGAAGTCATCTATGTCGACGACAATTCTCCCGACGGGACCTCCGATGTGGTGCGGAAACTGGCCGCGCAGGATTCGCGCGTTCGCTGCATCCGGCGGATCGGGCGGCGCGGCCTGTCGGGCGCGTGCATCGAGGGCATTCTGGCATCGAGTGCGCCGTGCGCCGCGGTGATGGATGCCGACCTTCAGCACGACGAAACCCGGTTGCCGAAGATGCTCGCGCTTCTGGAAACCAATGTCGCCGACCTCGTCGTCGGCAGCCGCTATATCGAAGGCGGCAGCGCCGACAGCTTCGACAAGCAGCGTGCGGGCTTCAGCATGCTGGCAACGTCGGTCGCGAAGCGGTTGCTGCGCGTCGAGATCGCAGACCCCATGAGCGGCTTTTTCATGATCCGCCGTGACCGCTTCGAACAGCTCGCGCCCGAGCTTTCGATCCAGGGCTTCAAGATCCTGCTGGACGTGGTTGCAACCGCGCATGGCGCGTTGCGCATCACGGAGATTCCCTACACGTTCGGCGCGCGGCTGCATGGCGAGAGCAAGCTGGATTCGATGGTCGCGCTGGACTTCCTCGGTCTCGTGCTGGCGAAGCTGACGCGTGATGCGGTCTCATTGCGATTTCTGCTGTTCGCGCTGGTCGGATCGGTCGGCGTCGTCGTGCATTTCGCCGGTCTGTTTGTCGCGCTTGAAGCGCTGCAATGGCCGTTTGCACAATCGCAGGCCTTTGGCGCGGTGCTGGCGATGACCAGCAATTTCCTGCTCAACAATTTCCTGACCTATCGCGACCAGCGCCTGAAAGGGCTCCGGATCCTGCGCGGCCTTCTGCTGTTCTATGTGGTGTGCGGCGTCGGGTTGCTCGCCAACGTCGGCGTCGCGTTCTCGGTCTACGACCAGGAGCCGATCTGGTGGCTGGCAGGCGCCGCCGGCGCGCTGATGGGCGTGGTCTGGAATTACGCGGTATCCAGCCTGTTCGTCTGGCGCAGGCGATAGCACGGCGATGCGTCTGACCGAGACGCGGTCCGTCCGCGCTGTTGTTCTCACGGTGCTTGCGCTGGTGGCCTTGCGGCTCATCTGCGCGGCACTGACGCCACTGACATTCGACGAAGCTTATTACTGGACATGGTCGAAGCATCTGGCCGGAGGCTATTACGATCATCCGCCGATGGTGGCGATCGTGATCCGGCTCGGCACCATGATCGCGGGCGACACCGAATTCGGCGTGCGGCTGGTCTCGATCCTGCTGGCGCTGCCAATGAGTTTTGCGGTCTATCGCGCGACCCTACTGCTGTTCGATAGCGCGCGAGCGGCGGCGTCGGCAACCGTTCTTTTCAACGTCATGCTGATGGTTGCCGCCGGTACCTTGATCGTGACGCCGGACGCGCCGCTGATGGCGGCATCGAGTTTCGTGCTGCTGTGTCTCGCCGAG
>JBEPUC010000097.1:0-1545 GCA_041691675.1 Hyphomicrobiales bacterium
GCCATCTCCTTTGCGCGGATGATGTCCTGTTTTTGCGACGACTTGTCGCCTCCGGCAAGCAATAAATAGACGGCCGGTCCGGTTTGCACGAAATAGACCCGATAGCCCGGACCGGCATAAAGCTGCACCACAGGAAAACATCCATGGATGCTGACCAGGACATTCTAATAAACGCCCTCGAAGGTGCCGTGCGCGCTTATCGAGCGGCTTATCCCGTTGACTCAGGTTCGTCTATATGTAGTGGCTGCGCCGGTTTGATGGGTTGATCTCGGCTGATGCCCTGTGCGGGCGGCGCGCCGTCCTGTCGGATTCCGGTCGCCGTCTTGCGGCGGCGCGGCGCACGCCTGAGCGTTTCAGCACCCTTGCGAGGATTGTCTCGTTTGACGATATCCCAATAGCTCGCGGGTTCATAATGTGCGGCGAGCCCAAGCAGGGCTTCAAATGAAACATGCCGGTGGAAGCGGCGATTGTAGCGAAAAACGAACTCATTGAGATAAGTGTCGACGTGCTTGCGGCGCAGGCCGTGATATGTGCCGAGGCTCCATCGTTTCATCAACGAGAAAGCCCGATGAATCCACGGCAAGACAATGTGGCCAGCCATCTTGCCGACGATGCGTGGATCATGCCGATAGCCGGTCAATCCCGGATAGGACGCGTGGCCATCGGTAATCAGCGTGGTTCCGCGCTTCAAATTGCCCTTCACGAAGGCTTCGATTGACGCTCCCGAATTGTCGGCGATCATGGCGAGGCGAATGCGGCCAGAACGCGTATCGAGGTATTTCGCGTGCTTGCGTCGCGGCTTGGACTGGTTGGTGTCGCGATCGATCACTTCAACAGCGCCGATGACGAGGATTTTGCCCGCATTGCCGCGATAGAGAAACGCATCGCCTTCGCGGAAGGGGATTTCCGTCTGATCGACTTCGACGACCCCCTCCAGTGGTTCGCGATCCGGATCAACCATCGATCGCCGTAACTTTTGCGTCAGGAGCCAGGCGGTCTTGTAGGTGACGCCGAGTTGGTCCTCCAATTGTCGCGCCGACATACCATTGGAATGCGTCGCCATGAGATGCGCGGCCCAAAACCATGCCGTCAGCGGCAGCTTGGAACGATGCATCGCCGTGCCCGCCGTGATCGAGGTTTGTCGACCACAATCGAGGCATTCGTACAAACGCGGCCGGCTTTTCAGCACCGCCACGCGGCGCTCGCTGCAACCAGGGCAGATGAAACCGTCCGGCCAGCGTCGTTTGAACAAGAACGCTACGCAGCTCGCTTCGTCAGGAAATGCTTTCTGGAATTCGGAAAGCGAGCGTGCCCTGGCCATCGGATGTCCGTCCTGGCGACCGCACGCGGCCGGTCAGACCACTGGACATACTATATCTAGGGTTCCCTGAGTCAACGGGATAAGCCGCCGCCGGACACCGTCAGGTTCTCACTTCCGGAGAGCCTTCGACATGAGCGAAACCAACTCTTTCAAAATCATTATCGGCGTTGACACCCACAAGGACGTCCACGCCGCTGTCGCGATCAGCGGGATCGGGGCACGTC